>NZ_JBVJKE010000030.1:0-60008 GCF_055585405.1 Streptomyces sp. NPDC053426
GGTTGGTGGGGGGTGGGGTGTTGTGGGGGGGGGGGGGGGGGGGTTGGTGGGGGGGGGGGGGGGGGGGGGTGGGGGGTGGGGCTTCCCCCCCCCCCCCCCCCCCCCCCCCCCCGCTTCCCACGGGTGTGGCCCGTGATCAGGCCATGATCAGGTAGATCCCGTAGCCCACCGCCGCCGCGCACGCCGCGAAGCAGGCGTAGGCGGCGCTGACCGCCAGGGCCGCGGACTCGCCCTGCGCGGCGGCCCGCTCGCGGCGGGACAGGCCGTTGATGCCGAGGGTGAACAGGCCCACCAGGGCCACGGTGACCACGAGGCTGACGCCGAAGACGGAACCGAGGGCCGCCCAGTCGATCTTCATGGTGCTCTTCTTCCTTCGTACCGGGTCGCGGTCAGACGGTCGTCTTGGCCGGCGGGACCGCCGGGTCGGTGGGGGCCGGGGCCGAGATCGTGGCCGAGAGGTCCTCGGTCACCGTGCCCGCCGGGGGAGGGGTGACCGCGGCCATGGCCGTGGTGACCACGCCTGCCGGCTCCTCGTCGGCGCCGTCGTGGTCGTTGACGTTGGTGTGGTCGACGACCTCGCGCCGGGAGATCTTCCAGATGGCGGCGCTGGAGACGACCAGGAAGACGGCCACGAGGGCGGTGCCCCAGTCGCCGAAGCCGCAGACCCACTCGGCGAGCGCCGCGACCAGGGCCGCCGCCGGCAGGGTCAGGCCCCAGGCGATGAACATCCGGGTGGCCGTCGACCAGCGGACGACACCGCCCTTGCGGCCCAGGCCCGCGCCCATCACGGAACCGGAAACGGAATGCGTGGTGGAGAGGGAGAAGCCGAGGTGCGAGGAGGCCAGGATGACCGTCGCGGCGCTGGTCTGGGCGGCGAAGCCCTGCTGCGGCTGGAGGTCGGTCAGGCCCTTGCCCATGGTGCGGATGATGCGCCAGCCGCCGAGGTAGGTGCCCATCGCGATGGCGATGCCCGCGGAGAGGATGACCCACATGGGCGGGTCGGAGTCGGGGGCGAGCGAGCCGCCGGCGACCAGGGCGAGGGTGATGATGCCCATCGTCTTCTGGGCGTCGTTGGTGCCGTGGGCCAGGGAGACCAGGCCGGCGGAGGCGATCTGCCCGGCGCGGTAGCCCTTCTCGGAGGCCTTGCCGTCGGCCTTCCGGCCCAGGCGGTAGGTCAGCCGGGTGGCGAACATCGCGGCGAGGCCGGCCACCAGCGGGGCGGCGATCGCGGGGATCAGGACCTTGGTGACGAGGACGTCGCCGTGGACCGAGCCGAAGCCGGCGGAGGCGACGGCGGCGCCGATCAGACCGCCCATGAGGGCGTGCGAGGAGCTGGACGGCAGACCGACCAGCCAGGTCAGGAGGTTCCAGAGGATCGCACCGACCAACGCGGCGAAGATGACCTCGGGACGGATGCCGGACTCGTCGACGAGTCCTTTGGAGATCGTGTTGGCGACCTCCACCGAGAGGAAGGCGCCCACAAGGTTCAGTACGGCGGACATGGCCACCGCGACCTTGGGCTTGAGTGCACCGGTCGAAATGGTCGTTGCCATCGCGTTCGCGGTGTCGTGGAAACCGTTCGTGAAATCGAACGCGAGTGCGGTTACCACCACAATCGCGAGGATCAGCGAGAAGTTTTCCATTTACCCAGGCAATCGTTCGAGGTCATTGGCTGGTCGAACGTAGGTAACCAGGGTGAACGGAAGATGAACTGGAACGGGCATCGTGGTGACCGTAAGAGGTGGTGGGTCCTCCGCCGGATGGCCGCCTGGCAGGATCGCGGCATGACTGAGCAGCCAGGGGACGGGCGGGAAGCAGGGGGCATCCGGGGCGTGCGCGAGGAGGAGGCGCGCGCCTGGACGGAACTCGTCGGGACCGCGCGCCGGACCGTCGCCGACGGACTCGTCGTCGGCACCTCCGGAAACGTCTCGGTACGGGTCGGCGGGACCGTCCTCGTCACACCGTCGGGAGTGCCGTACGACCGGCTGACGCCGGACGACGTGACCGGCGTCGACCTCACCGGCCGGCAGGTCCTCGGCACGCTCGCCCCCACCAGCGAGCTGCCCATGCACCTGGCCGTCTACCGCACCACCGGCGCGCGCGCCGTCGTGCACACGCACGCCGTGCACGCCACGGCCGTCTCCACGCTCGTCGACGAGCTGCCGCTGATCCACTACATGGCGGCGGCACTCGGCGGACCCGTCCGGGTCGCCCGCTACGCCACGTACGGCACGGACGAACTGGCCGAGAACATGCTCCGCGCCCTCGACGGCCGCACCGGCTGCCTCCTGCGGAACCACGGCACCGTCACCCACGGCACGACCCTCACCCAGGCCTACGACCGCACGGCCCAACTGGAATGGATGTGCCACCTCTGGCTCACCGCGTCATCGGTCCCCGGCCTGTCCCCCCACCTGCTGACCCCGGAGCAACTGACGGAGGTGGGCGACCGCCTACGGGACTACGGACAACCTCCCAGCCCGTCCGGCCCTCCCAGCCCGTCCGGCCCTCCCAGCCCGTCCGGCCCGTCCGGCACTCCCAGCCCGTCCGGCGTTTGAGGACAAGGGGGTCCGGGGGCACAGCCCCCGGGGACGGGACGGGAAGGGGCGGCGGGGGCGAAAAACCCACCCCCGCACGACGGCACCCCACGACCGGAAAAGCACGGGCGCAGCCCGACCGTGCGGCGCCCACTGGCCGGGTACCCGTCCCGACATGACACTGGAGAACGTGCGCACTGCCAGAGCGACGGCCGCAGCCGTCACCGCCGTGATAGGGGCCGCCGCCACCGCGGTGGCCGCCGGCCGGCTCGCCAGCGACGCCGCGCTCAGAATGCCCCCCGGCGGCCCCCTCCCCACCGAACCCGGACTCACCGTCCACGCCACCGCCGCCGGCCGGATCACCCTCACCAGGGACTTCGCCACACTCCGCCCCGGACGCCACGGCCTCACCGGTGACGGCTTCCACGCGGTCGTCGGCCCCGTACTGCCCGACCCCCCGGACTCCGCCGACACCGTCGTACGCCGCCTCGAACGCGTCACGTACGGCACCCCGGAGCCCGGCGACCGGGCCAGGCTCACCCCGAACCTGTACGTCGGCGACCCGGGCGGCGCCCTCGGCCTGGACCACACCGACCTCGACGTCCCCGGCGAACTCGGACCCCTGCCCGCATGGTTCGTGCCGGGCGCCCGGGACACCTGGGTGATCGCCGTCCACGGCCTCGGCACCACCCGGGAACACACCATGAACCTCATGGAGTTCCTGCACCGCCACCGCTTCCCGGTGCTCGCCCCCGCGTACCGGGGCGACCCCGGCGCGCCGCGCTCCCCGGACGGCCTCAACCACCTCGGCGAGACCGAGTGGCGCGATCTCGACGCGGTGCTCCACCACGCCGTGGACTCCGGCGCCCGGCGGGTCGTCCTGTACGGCTGGTCCACCGGCGCGACCATGGCGCTGCGCGCCGCCGCCCGCTCCGAGGTGCGCGCACGCGTGGCCGGTCTCGTCCTGGACTCCCCGGTGCTCAGCTGGGAGGCGACCCTGCGCGCCCTCGCCGCGGCCCGGCACACCCCGGGCGCGCTGCTGCCGCTCGCGGTCCGCGCCGCCCAGGGACGCACCGGTCTGTACGGCGACCGCAGGCCCGGCGCCCTCCACCTGGACCGGATCGCGGTCCCCACGCAGATCTTCCACGGCCCCGACGACACGGTGGCGCCCTGGCGGTTCTCCCGCCGCCTCGCCGCCGACCACCCCGACACCATCGCCCTGCACACCGTCAGGGGAGCCCCGCACGGCGCGATGTGGAACGCCGACCCGGAGGCCTGCGAAGAGGCGCTGCGGCGCTTCCTCACCCCCCTGATGTGACCGCGCGGAGGGAGTGCCGGACAGCCGGTGCCGAGGATTCCGTTTAGGGCCGTACCAGTGGCCTGAATCCCTCCCCCGACCGCATCCGGGGCCGGGGCACCGGCCGTCCCGGCGCCGCCGTCGGCATTCCGTTTGGGTTTTCGGACCGTCAACAGGAAGACTGCACTCGTGACGTCCCGTATCCCGCGCGACTCCAGGCTCCGAATCGTCCGCCCGCGACCCCTGGCCGCCGCCCCCACAGCGATGAACCAGCGGCGTCCGCGCCGCCCCGCGCCACGCCCTCCGGAGGGCACGCCGGCCCCGGCGGAGCTGGCCAGAATGGCGCGCTCCGGTCTGGCCGCCGCGGCCCGCGTCGCCCGCTGGGCCGACGCCGCCCTCGGCCCCGGCGGGGACAGCGCCACCGCCGACGGCAAGGCCACCCTCTCCGACGCGACCGCCGAACGGGCGGCCCGTGCCCTGGACCTGACCCCCGCTCAGGTCCGCGCCGACTGGGACACCGCCCGGCTGGCCGGCCTCATCGAGGTGCACGGCGACAGCGCCCGCCCCGGCTGGCGGCTGCGCGCCTGGAACCGCGACGACAGCGCCGTGCTGCGCGGCTGGGTCGCCCTCTGCGACGCCTGGTCGCTCGCCCACCCGGAACCCGAGGAGTACGAGGCCGCCGCCGTCGCCGAGGTCGTCACGGCCATGCCGCAGGTCCTCTCCTTCCTCCAGCTCTCCGCCGGCCCGGTCCCCGTGCCCCAGCTCCTCGACCTGCTCCAGCAGCGGGTGACGGAACTCCGCACGGAACGCTGCGAGGTCGACTACGCTCCGCAGCCCGACGCCTCCGGGGCCGACGCGGCCCGTCCCGACGCGCCGCGGGTCCGCACGGCCGGAGCCGCCGGGGCCCGGTCCGGGCCCGGGACCGAGCTCGGACCCAGGGTGCCGCTCCAGCGGCCCCGGCCCGCGCCCGCCGTGCCCGCCGACGCCGACGCCCCGCTCGAGCCGCTGCTCGACTGGGCGCTGCGCGCCCTCGCCTCCGTCGGGGCCCTCACCTACGGCGACGGGCAGGCCACGCTCACCCCGCTCGGGAGCTGGGCGGTGTGGGTCAAGCTGGAGCAGATCTGCGTCGCCGCGCAGAGCCCCGCCGGGAACATCGAGCAGGGCGCCGAGGACATGCTGCGCGGCTGCGCTCAGCTGCGCCCCAACGCGGCCCGCGCCGAATACCGCGCCTGGCTCGCCGCCCGGCCGGTCGGCAGCGCCGTCACGGAGCTGATCGACGCCGCCCGGGGCGAGGACGCCCTGCTGCGCGGCCTCGCCTTCGAGGCGCTGCGCGTGGTCGGCGCCCCCGCCGAGCCCGAGGTCCGCGCCGTGCTCGACGAGCCGACGCTGCGGCCGTACGCCCTGCTGTGGCTCGCCGAGCACGACGGCGCCGACCCCGAGGACGCCCACGAGGTCCTCACCCGCGAGGAGGCCACCTGGCTGTGGGTGGACACCGCGGCCGCCGTCGCCGACCACGGCGAGGCCCCGCTGCTGGTGCGCCATCTGGAGTCCGCGGTCCAGCCGACCGTCCCCGCGCTGCTCACCGAGGTGCGCGCCGTCGGCCACCCGCGCACCGTCCAGGTCCTGGTCGCCCTGGCCGCAGCCCACCCCGACCCGGCCCTGGCCAAGGCGGTCCGCCGCGCCGCCTTCCAGGTCCACACGGGCGGCTGACACCGCCCGCCGCCCAGCGGCCCGCAGCGCCCGGGCGCGCCCCCGGCTCCCGTCGTCCGCCGGGGCCCGCCCGGTGGCGGGACCGGGACGCCGGGTTTCGGGCCGCCGCCCCGGGGCTGTGATCCCGGTCCCCCGTGGGCCTCAGGATCTCCGCGCTCCGGCCCACCACGTGCCGGTGGCGCGCGTCGGCGTGAAGGACGCCGACGCGCACCACCGGCCGGGCGCCGCACGCCTCACCGCCGCGTCGAACGCCCTGACAGGCCCCTTCGTGCCCGGCATCACCACGCCGTCGCCCCGCGCCGCCGCGCGTCCGCGCACCACTGCTCCGGCACCGGCCCCGGAGACCACCGGGTACACCCGCGCCCAGGAAAAGCGGTTGCGCGGCCCCGTTAGAATGGCTCGCATGGCCATTCTCCTCGCGCATTAGACGGCGGGAACGTCCTCAGCCGCCCACCGCCACCCCATACCTGCCCTGGAGTCTGTCCGTGATCTCCGCCTCCGGCATCGAGCTGCGCGCCGGTGCCCGCGTCCTCATCGAAAGCGCCACCTTCCGCGTCGCCAAGGGCGACCGCATCGGTCTCGTCGGCCGCAACGGCGCGGGCAAGACCACCCTCACCAAGGTCCTCGCCGGCGAGGGCATCCCCGCCGGCGGCACCGTCACCCGCTCCGGCGAGGTCGGCTACCTGCCCCAGGACCCCCGCACCGGCGACCTCGACGTCCTCGCCCGCGACCGCATCCTCTCCGCCCGCGGCCTCGACGTACTGATCCGCAAGATGCGCGAGAACGAGCAGCGCATCGCCAACGGCCAGGGCGCCACCCGCGAGAAGGCGCTCAAGCAGTACGAGCGCCAGGAGACCGAGTTCCTCACCAAGGGCGGATACGCCGCCGAGGCCGAGGCCGCCACCATCGCCGCCGCGCTCAACCTGCCCGACCGCGTGCTCGGCCAGCCCCTGCACACCCTCTCCGGCGGTCAGCGCCGCCGCGTCGAGCTCGCCAGGATCCTGTTCTCCGACGCCGACACCCTGCTCCTCGACGAGCCGACCAACCACCTCGACGCCGACTCGATCGTCTGGCTGCGCGACTACCTCAAGACCTACCGCGGCGGCTTCATCGTGATCTCCCACGACGTCGACCTGGTCGAGACGGTCGTCAACAAGGTGTTCTACCTGGACGCCAACCGTGCCCAGATCGACGTCTACAACATGGGCTGGAAGCTCTACCAGCAGCAGCGCGAGGCGGACGAGAAGCGCCGCAAGCGCGAGCGGCAGAACGCCGAGAAGAAGGCGGCCGCGCTGCACTCGCAGGCCGACAAGATGCGCGCCAAGGCCACCAAGACCGTCGCCGCGCAGAACATGGCCCGCAGGGCGGACAAGCTGCTGTCCGGCCTGGAGGCCGAGCGGAAGTCCGACAAGGTCGCCAAGCTGCGCTTCCCCGAGCCGTCCCCGTGCGGCAAGACCCCGCTCATGGCGGAGGGACTGTCGAAGTCCTACGGCTCGCTGGAGATCTTCACCGACGTCGACCTGGCCATCGACAAGGGCTCCCGCGTCGTCATCCTCGGCCTCAACGGCGCGGGCAAGACCACCCTGCTCCGCCTCCTCGGCGGCGCCGAGAAGCCCGACACCGGCCAGGTCATCGAGGGCCACGGCCTCAAGCTCGGCTACTACGCGCAGGAGCACGAGACCCTCGACCCGGAGCGCACGGTCCTGGAGAACATGCGCTCCGCCGCCCCCGACCTGGACCTCGTCGACGTCCGCAAGACGCTCGGCTCGTTCCTGTTCTCCGGCGACGACGTGGACAAGCCGGCCGGTGTCCTCTCCGGCGGCGAGAAGACCCGTCTCGCGCTGGCGACGCTCGTGGTCTCCTCGGCCAACGTGCTGCTCCTCGACGAGCCGACCAACAACCTCGACCCGGCCAGCCGCGAGGAGATCCTCGGCGCGCTGCGCACGTACAAGGGCGCGGTCGTCCTCGTCACCCACGACGAGGGCGCCGTCGAGGCGCTCCAGCCGGAGCGGATCATCCTGCTGCCGGACGGCGTCGAGGACCTGTGGGGCGCCGACTACGCGGATCTGGTCGCCCTCGCCTGAGCGATTCGCCCGGGGGACGTCAGCCGGGGTTGATCGAAGGTGTGATCCACTGCGTATGGATCATTCGGCCCATCGGTGATCCATCATTCGTGTGAGATCTCCTCATCCCGAGGTGTGTCCTACACGGATTTCGCGGCCGAGTTCCCGGTGAACCGGGGCTCGGCCGTCGCACCTTTCTGACCTGGTACTTCACGGAAGAACTCGTTCGGAGGTGCCGTCGGCACACCGCGGAATCTCTCATTCCGTATGTGGGGATGCGCTCCCGTCGTCACAACCTTGTCTCATCGACCTTGCCGAATGGGTGGCCATGAAGGCCCGGAGGGGTGATCATGAGGAGACCAGAGCGCACTTCCCATGAGGAGGCACGGGTGGCCGAGACTCTGAAGAAGGGCAGCCGGGTGACCGGCGCCGCGCGCGACAAGCTCGCGGCAGACCTGAAGAAGAAGTACGACGCCGGTGCGAGCATCCGGGCGTTGGCCGAGGAGACCGGCCGCTCGTATGGCTTCGTGCACCGCATGCTCAGCGAATCGGGCGTCACGCTGCGAGGGCGTGGCGGGGCGACACGGGGCAAAAGGGCCCCTTCGGCCTGATCCCGGGCGCCCCGGGGACCCGATGGTGACCACCCGGTCGGCCGACTGACCGGCCGGGTGGTTACTGTGCAGTCACTTAGGTCGACCGCACCCATCGGAGGCGCCCCATGGCTTCGTCCGCCCAGGACCTCGGTCCCGTACTCGACAAGGACGGCGTACGGCTCACCGTCGACGACGCGATCGCCACGGTGACGCTGACCAACCCGGCCAAGCGCAACGTGCAGAGCCCCGCTCTGTGGCGGGCGCTGACCGAGGCGGGCCGGCTGCTGCCCGGCTCCGTCCGGGTCGTGGTGCTGCGCGGGGAGGGCAAGTCCTTCTCCGCCGGGCTCGACCGGCAGATGTTCACGCCCGAGGGGATCGAGGGCGAGCCGTCGTTCATCGACCTGGCGCGTCGCGACGACGCCACGCTGGACGCGACCATCGCCGAGTACCAGGAGGCGTTCACCTGGTGGCGGCGCAGCGACATCGTGTCGATCGCGGCTGTCCAGGGACACGCCATCGGGGCCGGTTTCCAGCTCGCCCTCGCCTGTGACCTGCGCGTCGTCGCGGACGACGTGCAGTTCGCCATGCGCGAGACCAGCCTCGGTCTCGTCCCCGACCTGACCGGTACGCATCCGCTGGTCGGCCTCGTCGGATACGCCCGCGCGCTGGAGATCTGCGCGACCGGGCGCTTCGTCACGGCCGAGGAGTCCGTGAACACCGGCCTGGCCAACCTCGCCGTGCCCGCGGCCGACCTGGACGCGGCGACCCGGGACCTCGCCGCGGCCCTGCTGGCCGCCCCCCGGGACGCCGTCATCGAAACCAAGTCCCTGCTCCGAGGCGCCCAGTCCCGCACCTACGACGACCAGCGCGCCGCGGAACGAGCCGCCCAGTCCCGCCGCCTACGCGACCTGGCCGGCCTCGGCGAATAACCCCCATCCCGCCGCATGCCGCGTTCCCGCGGGTAGCCGTGCCGTCCCGCCGTTCCCGCGGGTAGCCGTGCCGTCCCGCCGTTCCCGCGGGTAGCCGTGCCGTCCCGCCGTTCCCGCGAGCACCCGCCCCGCCGTTCCCGCAGGCAGCCGCCTGCCGCCGTTCCCGCGGGCAGTCGTGCCGCTGGGGCGGCACGGGTGGGCGCGACGGCACCCCGCAAGCGCCGGGTCGCGCGACCTCCCGACGGTCAGTCGACCGCCGTGATCAGTACAGCCACGGTGGGACGATCCGGGAGCGATTCGGTCACCGCCGAACGGACCCCCAGGGTCACATCCAGAGGGCGGGCGTCCGCCGCGACCGCGAGGTCCACGCGCGCGTGGCGGCGGGACGGACCGGCGCCGCCCCGCTGCTCGGTCAGGTGAACCGCCCGCCCCAGCACCCCCGTCAGCCGACTCACCCCCGCCACGGCGGCTGCCGCGGCCGCGACCCGGTCCGTCTCCGAGTCACCGGGGCCCGCCGACTCGTCCGTCGCCGACTCACCCGGTGCCGGTTCCGCGACCGGCACCGGCTCCGCATCCAACAGCTCCACCACCCGCAGATCCACCTCCACGACGGCCAGCCCGATCCGCTCCACCACCACTTCCGCCAGCACCTCCCGCAGCCGCGACGCGGTCACCGGCACCGGCCGCCCCGCGGTGGCCGCGAACTCGACGGTCAGCCGCAACGCCCCCGGCGGCATCGCCCCCGGCGGAGCCGGCACGACCGGCTCGCCCGTCACCCCCTCCGGATCGGCGAGCCCGATCCGTACACCGTCCAGGCGTACGCCCGGCACATCCCGTACCACCGCGCGCCGCAGCACCGCCTCCGCCGCCCGCTCCGCGATCCACGCGCCGTCGCGCGGCCCTCCCAGGGCCAGGATCCTGCCCAGCCCCACCTGCCGCCGCACCGCATGAGCCCATCGGTCTGCCGTCATTCCTCCAGCCTGACGCATCTCGGGCGCGGTACCGGACAACCACGCATACCGTGGTCGGTGGAGGACGACCGAAGGGACGCACGGCGATGACCGACATGACCGAGGGAGGCCCGGTACGGGCCCCCGACCCGGAGAAGAACCTTTTGGAGACCACCCCCCGCAAGGGCCAGGGAACCCGGCGCGGCGGCGGCGACCCGGCGACCCGCGGCCGTACCACCATCGCCGACGGTGTCGTGGAGAAGATCGCGGGCCTGGCCGCGCGGGACGTGCTCGGCGTGCACGCCATGGGCAGCGGCCTGTCACGGACCTTCGGCGCCGTACGCGACCGGGTGCCCGGCGGCTCGAAGTCGGTGACGCGCGGCGTGAAGGCCGAGGTGGGCGAGTTGCAGACCGCGCTCGACCTGGAGATCGTCGTCGACTACGGCGTGTCCATCGCCGACGTCGCCAGGGCCGTACGGGAGAACGTCATCGCGGCGGTCGAGCGGATGACCGGACTGGAGGTGGTCGAGGTCAACATCGCGGTGAGCGACGTGAAGCTGCCCGAAGAGGAGGAAGAGGAGCCGGAGACCCGCCTTCAGTGAGGCTCGGTGAGCGGAGGAGCACACCATGAACATGGCCGTGGTCGGCATGATCGCCGGCATGGCGTTGGGCTTCGCCGGATACTTCGGCGGATTCGGGGCGTTCTTGCTGGTGGCGGCGCTGGGCGCCGTCGGGTTCGTCGTCGGGCGGTTCCTCGAGGGGGACCTGGAACTCGGTGACTTCTTCCGGTCCCGTGACGAACGGCGGCGGTGACGGCGGTGAGCACGGTCGTCGAACCCGGCCGGGGCCCGGCCGCCGTCGCGCCGGGTGAGCGCGGGGCGACCAGGATCGCCGACCGGGTGGTCGCGAAGATCGCCTCGCAGGCGGCCCGCGAGGCGGCCGGCCCCCTGCCGCCGGGCGCCGCCCCGCCGCACGCCACGGTGGTGGTGCGCCACGAGGCCGCCCGGGTCCGGGTGCACATCGAACTCGGCTACCCCGGTGACATCGGCGGCCGGTGCGCGCGGGTGCGGCGCCAGGTGGTCGACCGGGTGCACTCCCTGGCGGGGATGCACGTACCGGAGGTCGTCGTCCTGGTCGAACGGCTGCACCTGACGGCCGCGCCGGAAGCGGCCCGGGGGAGGACGCGATGAGCGGACCCGAGGGCACGGTCCTGGAGAAGGACCCGCCGCCCGCGGAGGTGCCCGGCGGCTCCGGCGGGCACCGGCGCTTCTGGTCGGTCCGCAGGGTCCCCGCGGGCCTGGTCGCGCTGCTGACCCTGGTGGTCACGGGCGCGTTCCTGTACGACGTCGTCGCGGTGCGGGCCCACCGTGCCGCGCTGGGCTGGCGCCGGGAACTGGCCCGGCAGCTCGCCGAACGGCCCCTGGACGACATCTGGGTGCTGACCGGCGCCGGGGTCGCCACCGCCCTCGGACTCTGGCTGCTGCTGCTCGCCCTGACCCCCGGCCTGCGCGCCCTGCTCCTGATGCGTCCCGTGGATCCCGACGTCCGCGCGGCACTGCACCGGGACGCCGCCGCGACGGTGCTGCGGGACCGGGCCCTGGAGGTGGCCGGTGTGCGGTCGGTGCGGGTCAGGGTGAAACGCGCCCGCGCGGACGTCCGCGTGGTGTCGCACTTCCGTGAACTGGACGACGTACGGACCGACTTGACCGCGACGCTCGACGACGCCGTGGCCGGCCTCGGCCTGGCCCGGCCGCCCTCGCTGTCGCTGCGCGTACGGCGGCCCGGACAGAAGGGGCGGTAACGATGCTCAAGGGCGTCAACCGGGTGCTGCTCGGGATCACGGGGCTGGTGCTGGTCGTCCTCGGCGGGTCCGTGCTGGCGATCGGGCTGGGCGCGCCGGCGCCCTCCTGGTGGCCGCACGACGGGCGGCACGACGTGCTGCTGGACGAGGCCGAGCGGACCCGGTGGCGGGACGAAGGCTGGTGGTGGCCGGTCGTCATCGCCGTTCTCGCCGTCCTGGTCCTGCTCTCCCTGTGGTGGCTGCTCGCGGTGCTGCGCCGGCGCCGACCGGCCGAGGTACTGCTCGACACCGGCGACGACGAGGGCGCGTCACTGCGCGGAAGGGCCCTGGAACAGGCCCTGGCCGAGGAGGCGAGCCACCTGGACGGCGTGGACCGGGCCCACGTCCTCCTCGCCGGCCACAGAAACACCCCCCAAACCCGCATGCTCCTCTACCTGCGACCCCACATCGACCCGGCGACAGCCCTGCAAGCCCTGGCGAAGGGCCCCCTCACCCACGCCCGAACCTCCACAGGCCACTCCACCCTCCCCACGGAGGCCCGCCTGCAATCCGTAAAACACCACCCGGAACGAGTCACCTAGCCACCCAACTGCGGGCACCTCTGCCACCCAACTGCGGGCAGTCGTGCCTCCCCCAGTGCCTCAAAGGCCTGGGAGGTACCCCCAGGGCGGCACGGGTGGGCGGTGGGGGTACCTCCCGCTCGAGCGAAGCCGAGAGTGGGGGAGGCACCCCGTAAGCGCCGGGCCGCGCGACCCCCCCGCCCCGCACCGGCACAGCGCACCCACCAACCAGCCCCGGCGTCAGAACCCGTGCCGGAACCCCCCGTCCACCGGCACCATCACCCCCGACAGATAAGAAGCCGCCGGCGACAACAAAAACGCGGCCGTACGGCCGAATTCCCCCGGCGTCCCGTACCGCCGCAACGGAATCCGAGACTCCGCAGCCCGCCGCGTAGCCTCCGGATCCGCCGACAACGAGTCCAACTCCCGCACCCGGTCCGTATCGATACGCCCCGGCAGCAGCCCCACCACCCGAATCCCCCGCGGCCCCAACTCGTCCGCCAGCGACTTCGCGAACCCGGCCAGCCCCGGCCGCAGCCCGTTGGAAATGGTCAGCCCGGGAATCGGCTCGTGCACCGACCCCGACAGCACGAACCCGATGACACCCCCCTCACCCAGCTCCGCCGCGGCCGCCCGCGCCATCCGCACCGCACCCAGGAACACCGACTCGAACGCGGCCCGCCACTGCTCGTCGGTGGTGTCGGCGACGAACCCCGGCGGCGGCCCGCCCACGCTGACGAGGATGCCGTCGAAGCGCCCGAACCGCTCCCGCGCGGTGGCGATCAGCCGCGCCGGCGCCTCGGGGTCGGCGTTGTCGACGGCCACCCCGACCGCGTCCGGCCCCAGCGCGGACGCCGCCTGAGCGACGGACTCCTCCTCCCGCCCCGTGACGACCACCTTCGCGCCGTCGGCGACGAGCTCCCGCGCGGAGGCGTTGCCCAGCCCGCGGGTCGCCCCGGTGACGACGTACACCCGGTCCTTCAGTCCAAGATCCATGGCCCTATCCTGCCCCCTCGTCCCCGAACAGGGCGAGAGCGGTGTTCACCAGGCCGATGTGGCTGAACGCCTGCGGGAAGTTGCCCAGCAGCCGCCCGCTCACCGGGTCGTACTCCTCCGCCAGCAGACCCACGTCGTTGGCGAGCCCCATCAGCCGTTCGAACAGCGTGCGCGCCTCCTTCGTCCTGCCGGTCATGTGCAGGGCGTCCGCGAGCCAGAACGAACAGACCAGGAACGTACCCTCCCCGCCGGGCAGCCCGTCGACGGCCGTCGCGTCCGGCGTGTAGCGGCGTACCAACCCGTCCTGCTCCAGCTCCGCGCGGACCGCGTCGATGGTGCCGAGCACCCGGGGGTCGTCGGGCGGCAGGAAACCCACCCGGGGGATCAGCAGCAGCGCGGCGTCGAGTTCGCGCGAGCCGTACGACTGCGTGAACGTGTTCCGCGCGGGGTCGTATCCCTTCTCGCACACCTCCCGGTGCACCTCGTCGCGCAGCTCCCGCCAGCCGTCCAGGTCACCCTCGAGATCCGGGAACTCCTCCAGGGCGCGCACCGCGCGGTCGGCGGCCACCCACACCATCACCTTGGAGTGCACGAAGTGGCGCCGGCCGCTCCGCACCTCCCACAGCCCCTCGTCCGGCTGGCGCCACGCCGTGCGCAGGAAGTCCAGCAGCACCGCCTGCATCGCCCACACGTCCGGCTGCGCGGACAGTCCCGAACGCCGGGCCAGCGCCAGGGAGTCCACGACCTCTCCGTACACATCGAGCTGGAGCTGGTTCACCGCGTCGTTGCCGACCCGTACCGGCGTGGCGCCGCCGAAGCCGGACAGCCACGGCAGTTCGAACTCCGGCAGCCGCCGCTCGCCCGCGAGGCCGTACATGATCTGCAGGTCCGCCGGATCGCCCGCGACCGCGCGGAGCAGCCAGTTGCGCCAGGCCTCCGCCTCCTCCTGGAACCCGGCGGCCAGCAGCGCCTTCAGGGTCAGCGTGGAGTCGCGCAGCCAGCAGAAGCGGTAGTCCCAGTTGCGCACCCCGCCCGGCTCCTCCGGCAGCGACGTGGTGGGAGCGGCGACGATGCCGCCGGTGGGACGGTAGGTGAGCGCCTTGAGCGTGATCAGCGAGCGGACGACCGCGTCCCGGTGCGGGCCGTCGTAACGGCACCGCGCCGCCCAGGCGCGCCAGTCCTTCACGCTGTGCCGCAGCGAGGAGTACGGGGCGACCAGCGGGGGCCGCGGCTCGTGGGAGGGGTGCCAGGTGAGCACGAACGCGACCCGCTCGCCCTCCTTCACCGTGAACTCCGAGAGGGTGCTCATGTCCTCGCCCCAGGTGTCCACCTCCGGGACGCTGCGCAGCCACGCCGAGTCCGGCCCGGCCACCGCCACCCGGTGGCCGTCCGCCCGGCGCACCCACGGCACGACCGAGCCGTAGTCGAAGCGCAGCCGCAGCGTGCTGCGCACGGTCACCTCACCCCGTACGCCCTGCACGATCCGCACCAGGTCCGGCGCGCGGTGGCGCTGCGGCATCAGGTCGGTGACCAGCACCGCCCCCTCGGGGGTCTCCCACTCGGTGTCCAGGACGAGTGTGTCCTCGCGGTAGGAGCGGCGGGCGCACCGGTCCGCGCCGGCGGGGGCGATGCGCCAGTGCCCGTTGTCCTCGTCCCCGAGCAGCCGCGCGAAGCAGGCCGCCGAGTCGAAGCGGGGCAGACAGAGCCAGTCGACCGAGCCGTCCGCGCCCACCAGGGCAGCGGTCTGTTCGTCGCCGATGAGCGCGTAGTCCTCGATACGGTGCACGGGGTGCGGGTTCCCGGCCATCGGGGGCGGCAATCAGGGGCGGAGCCGGGGGAGTGACGGACCGTCGGCCGCCGCCGCGCCGTCGCCGGAGAAGATGACGCCGGGGTCCGAGGGGGCCTGGTTGAGCACCCACAGGCCGATCAGCGTGGCCAGCGCGAAGACGACGGCGACGAGCACGGCGAGGACGAGCCGCCGCCGGCGTTCGCGGCGCAGCCACTCGCCGCGCGCGGTGCGGTAGGCGTCGGGGTCGGGCAGCACCCCGCCGGCCAGGGCCTGGAGGGCGTCGCGCAGTTCCCGTTCGGTGCGCTCCGCGTCCGGCGGGCGGGGCGGTTCGGCCCGGGGGCGGCCGGTGCGGTCCGGGCCGGTGCCACGCGACGGAGTCGCATCTCGATGCGTCATCGCCGGGCCTCCATCGCCTGGGTCAGCGCGGAGATGCCGCGCGAGGTGTGCGTCTTGACGGAACCACGGGAGATGCCCATCGCGTCGGCTATCTCACTCTCCTTCAGCCCGAGCCAGTGGCGCAGCACCAGCGCCTCGCGCTGCCGGGCCGGAAGGTGCTGGAGCGCGTCGATCAGCACCCGCTGGTCGTCGCGGAGCAGCGCGGTGTTCTCGGCGGAGGCCACGGTCTCGTCCGCCGGGGCCGCCGGACGCTCCTCGTGCCGGCGGGCGACCTGGAGGTGGCCCGTCCGCGTCCGGGTCAGATCGCAGACGGTGGAGCGCAGATACGCCTCCGCCGCGGTCATGTCCTTCAGCCGCCGCCACTTGCGGTAGATCTGGTAGTACGCCTCGGCCACCACGTTCTCCGGGTCGTCCGCGCCGAGCAGCACGGCGAGCCGCAGCATCGAGGAGTAGTGCAGCTCGAAGAGGCGGGCGACACCGGCCTCCCGCTCCACGTCGTCCGGTCCGGTGACGGCGGGCCCGAGCGGCCCCGTCGGCACCGGCACCGGCACCGGCACCGGTGCCGACGGGGCCGGGGCCGGTGACAGGGTGGTCCGGGGGTGCTGTCTGCGTCTCACGGGTTGTCCGCTCCCGTCTGTGGACGCCGCCCGGCCATCAGGCGGGACGGCAGGTCGGTGGCGTCGGCGCCGCGCGGGACGCCGAGGCGGGCGAGGGCGGCGGTGCAGGCCACCGCGACGGTCAGGTTGAGCAGCAGGGCGGCGACCCCGGCGTAGATCTCCAGCGGCCCGTTACCGGGGCCGAGCGGCACGATCGAGGAGAACCCCTCGCGCACCACCAGACACGTCCCGGCGACCATGCCCACGGTCCATCCGGCGAGCAGCGCCCGCGGATGCAGCCACCGCGTGTACAGGCCGACCGCCACCGCCGGGAAGATCTGCAGGATCCACACCCCGCCGAGCAGCTGGAGGTTGATGGCGTCCTGGTCGCGCAGCCCGAACACGAACGCCACCGCCCCGAGCTTCGCGGTCAGCGACACCGCCTTGGCGACCCGCACCTGCCGCTTCGGCGTGGCCGTCGGATGGACGTACTCGACGTACACGTTCCGTACGAAGCTGGTCGCCGCCGCGATCGACATCACCGCCGCCGGCACCAGCGCGCCCACCACGATCGAACCGAACACCAGCCCGGCCAGCGGGCCCGGCATCAGCCGGTCGACCAGCATCGGCACCGCCGCCTCGGCACCGCCCTCGGGGGCCCGCACCCCGGCCGCCAGGGCCGCGATGCCGAGGAACCCGAAGAGCGCCAGCAGCGCCGTCCAGGCGGGCAGCCCCGCCGACACCTTGCGCAGGGTGCGCGTCCCGTCGGCGGCGAACCCGGCGGTGAGCACGTGCGGGTACATCAGCAGGGCCAGCGCGGAGCCGAGCGCGAGCGTGGCGTACGCGGGCTGTTGTCCGGGCGTCAGCAGCAGCGGGGAGTGGGCCGTGTCCGTGCCGCCGAGTGCGCGCGCCGCCCCGTCGAAGACCGCGCCGGGCCCGCCGAAGCGCCGCAGCACCAGCCAGCAGACGGCGGTGAGCGAGACGAACACCGCCACCGCCTTCAGCGCCGAGATCACCGTGGGCGCCCGCAGCCCGTGCCGGTAGGTGGCCACCGCGAGACCCGCGAACACCGCCACCATCACCAGGTCCCCGGTCGCCCCGTGCGGATACAGCCCGCCCGCGGTGAGCACCGCGCGGATGCCGAGGAGCTGCAGAGCCAGGTACGGCATCGTCGCCAGGATCCCGGTCAGCGCGACCACCAGGGCCAGCGGCGGCGACCCGTACCGGCCGCGCACGAAGTCGGCGGCGGTGATGTAGCCGTGCCGCCGGGCCACGCTCCACAACCGGCTCAGCAGCACGAACGCGAGCGGGCAGACGATCACCGTGTACGGCACCGCGAAGAAGGCGGGCGCCCCGTTGCCGTACGCCAGACCCGGTACGGCGGTGAAGGTGTACGCCGTGTAGACCGTCCCGCCGAGCAGCAGCCAGGTCCAGCCGGCGCCGAGGCTCCGGTCGGCCAGTGCCCAGCCCTCCAGCGAGGGCAGCCGCTCGCTCGGCCGCAGCCGCCGCGCGGTGACGGCGAGCAGCGACGCCCCGCCGATCACGGCGAGGAACGTCGCGGTCATGGCGCCGTCGGCCATGCATCACCGTCCTCGGTGTGCTGGGTGCCCTCGGGGAGGGCCGCGCGCACGGCCCGTCCGGTGCGCCGCGTCACTCTCGCACAGACCGGCCCGAACCGGGAGAGGAGCGCAGGTCACAGCACGGAACGGTCATTCCCGGCTACGGCGCGTGTTCCTGGAGCGTGTCCCCGGCGCGTGTCCCCGACGGGGTCCGCTACACCGCCGCCGGTTCCGTCTCCTCGGTGTCCGCCGCCTCGGCCGCCGCGCGGGACCGCTCCCGGGCCTCGCGGCGGACCAGCACGAACCAGCCGACCGGCACGGCCGCGGCGAACAGCCACCACTGGACGGCGTACGCGTAGTTCAGCGCGGAGTTCTCCTTGCCGGGGTCCCCGAGCCGCTCCGGGGTGCCGTCCTTCGGCTCGGGCGCCGTCTGCGCCACATAGCCGCCGAGCACCTGGGCGCCGAGGCGCTCCGCCTCCCGCTCGCTGTTGATCAGCATGATCTGCCGGTCCGGCAGCCCTTCGAGGTCCTTGATGCCGCTCGCCTCGGTCGTCTCGTCGGGCATCAGCCGGCCCTTGATGGTGACCTCGCCGCGCGGCGGCGCGGGAACCTCGGGGAACGCGGTCTGGCCCGCCTCCGCGGGGATCCAGCCCCGGTTGACCAGCAGGACCTTGCCGTCGTCGAGGACGAAGGGGGTCAGGACGTGGAAGCCGACCCGGTCGTCGGCGTTGGTACGGCGGCGGACGACGACCTCGTCATCGGTGTCGAAGCGCCCCTCGGCGGTCACGGTGCGGTACCGCTCGGCGCGCGTCACGGCGTCCCCCGGCGCGGCGAGCCGCTCCACCGGCACCGGATCGGCGGCCAGCGCGTCGGCGACCAGCCGGTTCCGGGCGTCGCGCTCCCCGTAGCGGTCCATCTGCCAGAAGCCCAGCCAGATCATCGTGGGGATGAGGAGCAGGGCGACCAGTGTGATGATCACCCATTGGCGGGACGACAAGAAGCGGTACACCCCACGACCGTACAACTCGGTCGCGGGGTGCATTGAGGCGGGTACGTCCTCACACCTTGTCGACGATCCCCGCCTTTCCCTCCGCACGGGCGCAGTGGGCGCCGCAGTACCAGTGACCGTCGGCCTCGACGCCCTGGCCGATGATCTGCACCCTGCAGTGCTCGCAGATCGGGGCCATGCGGTGGATCGCACAGGAGAAGCAGTCGAAGACGTGCACCGCGCCCTGCGCGTGCACCTCGAAGGTCATTCCGTAGCTGTTGCCGCAGACTTCGCATGTCGCCATGGGCCACAGGGTGGGCCGTCGGCCCGGCGCGGGCGAGCGGGCGGCGGGCGAGTCGCCCGCCAATCACCCGTCCGTACGGTCGTGCCCGGCGCCCCGGTCAGCCTTCCGGCGCGGCTTCGACGTCCCCGAGGAGCTGGCCGAACGCGGCCTCGTCGACGACCGGGGTGCCGTACTGCCGGGCCTTGACCACCTTGGACGTGCCCGAGTCCGGATCGTTGGTGACGAGGAGGCTGGTGAGCCGGGACAGGCTGCCGGCGACATGCAGGCCCGCCTCCGTCGCGCGGTCCTCCAGCAGGTCCCGCTCGACCGAGGTGTCCCCGGAGAACGCCACCCGCATGCCCTGCTTGAGCCGCCCGCCCGGCTCGTACCGACCCGGATTGGGGTACGGGCACGCGGGCCGCTTGCGGGACGGGCGCCAACTGGTCGGCCGGTAGCCGCCGGGGCCCGCCTGCTGCCCGGTGCAGGGACGGTCCGTCCACTCGGTCAGCGGCAGGCACTCGTGCAGCGGCAGCCGTACGCCGCCCGCCGCCGCGGCCCGCAGGCTGGGCCGGAACGCCTCCGCCAGCACCCGCGCGTCGTCCAGCGCGTGGTGCGCCCGCCGCTGTACGACACCGAAGTGCGCGGCGAGCGACTCCAGCTTGTGGTTGGGTAGCGGAAGCTTCAGCTCCTTGGAGAGGGCGATGGTGCACAGCCGCTGCTTCACCGGTGCCTCGCTCCGCGCGCGGGCGTACTCCCGGGCGATCATCTGCCAGTCGAAGACCGCGTTGTGCGCGACCAGCACCCGGCCCTCCAGCCGGGCCGCGAACTCCGCGGCGATGTCCTGGAAGAGGGGCGCCCCATCCAGTACGTCGCTCGTCAGACCGTGTATCCACACCGGGCCCGGGTCCCGCTCCGGGTTGACCACCGTGTACCAGTGGTCCTCGACCTCGCCGCGCGCGTCCAGCCGGTAGACGGCCGCGGAGATGATGCGGTCGTCCCGGGCCAGCCCCGTGGTCTCCACGTCGACGACCGCGTATCCCTGCGGATACGCGGCCGGCCACACGGTGGGGGAGGACGCTGCGGTCGTGAGGTCATCGAGCATGGTTCACGAGGATACGGGCCGGGACCGACACCGCCGTCCGTCAGGCCCCTCCGCGCGGCCCGCACCCCCGGACACCGGGAATGCCCGTACGGGTCGCGCATCCCCGTTCACCAGCGGATCGGCACCGGAAGCGCCGTCAGCAGTCCCGACACCGCGACCACCACGCCGAGCGCGTACACCTCCGCCCGCGCGGGGGAGCGGGCGGTCAGCGGATCCCGCGCGCGGGCCAGCCGGATCCGGGCCCACAGGGCGAGGACGGCGACCCCGGCCATCAGGATCACCTTGGCGAGCAGGACCCGCCCGTACGCCGTGTCCGTCAACTGCTCCAGGATCGTCTCCGGCGGCATCCGGCG
This sequence comes from Streptomyces sp. NPDC053426, assembly GCF_055585405.1. Classification (NCBI taxonomy): domain Bacteria; kingdom Bacillati; phylum Actinomycetota; class Actinomycetes; order Kitasatosporales; family Streptomycetaceae; genus Streptomyces; species Streptomyces sp. NPDC053426. The sequence continues at coordinate 20,503 of NZ_JBVJKE010000030.1, forward strand.
CAGCGAACTGCACACGCCCGTCGCGGTGACGGCGACGAGCAGCACGGCCGCCACGCGCGCGTAGCGCCCCAGCAGCGCGGCGCCCGCCTCCGCTCCCCGCCACAGCCGCAGGGTGCGCAGCGCGTGCAGCAGACCGCCCACCCAGAGCGACGCGCAGACCAGGTGCACCAGGGTCAGCCCGGAGCCGATGAGCGGGCTGTACTCGGTCACCGGATGCGCGCGCAGCGCCTCCGCGGCCATCACCGCGGCCAGCGGCCACACCTGGGTGCCGGGACGGCCGGACGCCGCGCACAGGGCCGCCGCGAGGAAGGCGTTGACCTCCAGGAGGGCGAGTTTTCCGTCCCTGGAGTCGTAGAGACCGCCGACGTCGATGTCGGCGAGGCCGCCGGGCACCAGGTTGCCGGTGGCCACCACGGAGGCCAGTCCGAGGGCGGCCACGAAACCGACGGAGTTCGCCACGGTCGACCAACTGCGGGGCACGGCGGGCGGAGCACCGGGCACGGAACGCGCCAGCCGCCGCACGAACAACTCGCCGACGGGTATGGACAACGCCGCGAACAACACCGCCCGCAACAGGCCGATCCCCCCGGTACCGGGCGCATCGGCCTCCCCGGTCCCCCGCAACGCGGCCGAGGGCCCGAGCAGCGGTATCACCGCCCCGAGCGCCACCAACACGAGCACGGCGACGGCCCGCCCCCGCCCGCTCCTCCGCGCACTGTCCACCCCGACCCTGGTTCTCATCAAACTCACCCCAGGATCTTCACAAGACCCCACAGAAGCGGGCAACCCCGCGCCCACGGCAACCGCCCCACCGCAGCTACGGGCAACCGCGCCGCCCCAGTCACGGGCAGCCGCACCGCTGGGCCGACGCCCACCCTCCGGCGGCTGCCGGCGTAGCCGCGGGCAGTCGTGCCGCTGGGGCGGTGCCCGTCTTCCGGCGGTTGTTGGCGTGGCTACGGGTGGTCGTGCCGCTGGGCCGGCGCCCGTCTTCCGGCGGTTGTTGGCGTGGCTACGGGTGGTCGTGCTGCTGGGCCGGCGCCCACCCTCCGGCGACTGTTGGCGTGGCTACGGGCAGCTGCACCGCTGGGCAGGTGCCCACCCTCCGGCGGCTGCCGGCGTAGCCGCGGGCAGTCGTGCCGCTGGGGCGGCACGGGTGGGCGCGGCGGCACCCCGCCGGCGCCGGCGAGTGAAACCCCGCGCGGTCCCTCAGACCCACCGAGCCGAATCGGCTCCCCAACACCCCGGCCCCCGCGCCCAGTCGCGCGGCCCGCCCTCGAACACCACCGGCGACAGGGCGTACCGCAGCCGCCCCAGCGGACTGTCCCGCTCCGCGAGCCACTGCCCGACGGGCACGTCACCAGGAACGCCGACGTCTCCACGCCCCTCCAGCAACCACCCGGCCGTCCGCGCCAACGCCACCCGCACAACCCTGCTCCCGCCCCCCTCCCCCTGCTCACCGATCGCCCGCAACACCCCCGCCGCCAACAAGTACCCCGTGCCATGGTCGAGCGCCTGCGCCGGCAGCACCCCCGGCCGCCCCGCCGAAGACCCTTCGACCGCCGCGACCCCCGTCGCCACCTGCACCAGACTGTCGAACCCCCGCCGATCCCCCCACGGCCCGTACGCCCCCCACGCCGACAACTGCGCCACCACCACCCCCGGCCGCCGCTCCGCCAGCGCCCGGGGCGTCAGCCCGAAACGATCCAGAGCCCCCGGCCGATACCCCGTCACCACCACGTCCGCCGCCGCGAGCAACTCCTCGAACACATCCCGGCCGACCGAGAGATCCAGCAGCGCCGACCGCTTCCCGAACCCCGTGTCGGCGTGCTGGTCGGCGATTTCGGGCAGCCCCGGCGCGTCCACGCGCAACACGTCCGCCCCCAGCAGCGCGAGCGTACGGGTGGCGACCGGCCCCGCGATCACCCGCGTGAGATCCAGCACCCGCAGCCCCGCCGCGGGCAGCAGCGGATCCCGGCCCACCGGAGCGAACACCCGCGCGGGGGCCGAATCCAGCCGCTCGCGCTCCACCAGGGGGCGCCCGGCCACCTCCACGCCCTGCGCGTGCGCCGCCCACTCCTCGGGCGTCCGCAGGGCGACGGCGAGCCCCCCTGCCGCGTACACCGCCTCCTCCACCTCCCGCGCGGAGCGCTCCGCGAGCGCCGCCGCCACCGCGTCCGGGTCCTCCGGCACGCCCAGCGCGGCCAGCAGCCGGGCCCGGTGGTGCGGGTAGTTGGCGTGCGTGCGCACCCACCCGTCGGCCGTGCGCCAGAACCGCGACAGCGGGGCGAACGTCTCCGGGGCCCGCCCCCCGACCAGCAGATGCCGTTCGCTGACGAACGCCGTGGCCACCGCCCCGTCGTCCACCCGCACCGCCGGCACCTCGCCGCCGCCCGTCCGCCGCGCCCCCAGCTCGGCGGCGGCCAGCGCGCACGCGCCCACACAGGCGCGCGCCAGTTCCCGCACCGGCAGCCGGGCATCCAGCACACCGGGCCGTTCGACGGCCGACACGCGCTGGAGGAGGGCGGGATCGCCGCCCAGGGCGGACCACACGGACGCGAGATCAGTCATGACCGCACTATGCCGCGAAAGACGCCGGACCATGCCGCGAGAGGGGCCGGGCGCGATCGCCCGGCCCCTCTCACACGGTTCCCGCAGGACCGGCGACTACCGCGTCACCGCGTCCAGCGCGTCGGTCATGCCCCAGCCGTAGAAGCCGTTGCGGTTCTTCGGGCCCTCGCACACCGCGTCGACCTTGCCGTCGCCGTCGATGTCGTACGGGTCCGTGCACGCGGTGGCGTCGGCCTCCGCGTACAGCAGGGCCTTGACCAGCGCCGGCGAGGCGTGCGGGTGCGTCGACTTGATCAGCGCGGCGACGCCCGCGACATGCGGGGACGCCATCGACGTACCCGCCATGTAGCCCCACGACCCGCCGGGCAGCGTGCCCAGGATCAGACCGCTGGTGGCGGGCGGCTCCGGCTTCTGGTACGCCGTCGAGTCACCGCCCGGCGCGGCGATGTCGACGACACCCCGGCCGTAGTTGGAGAACGACGACTTCAGCCCCTTCGCGCCGGTCGCCGCGACCGTCACCACACCCGGGAGCTGGGTCGGGATGTCGTAGCACTCGGACGGGTCGATCACCCGGTCCGACGGGGTGGAGTCGTTGGGGGAGACCGGGTCGGTGATCTCGTCGGACGCGAGGTCGTAGTTCTCGTTGCCGGCCGCGGCCACGTTCACCGCGCCCTTGCGCTCCGCGTACCGCGACGCCCGGGTGACGGCCTCGACGAGCGCCTTCTGGTCCGGGTCGTCCGTGCAGTTGAAGTACCAGGGGTCGGTGTAATAGCTGTTGTTGGTGACGTCGACCCCGTGCTCGGCCGCCCACACGAAGCCGCACACCACGGCCTCGGTGTAGAAGAAGCCGTCCGGGTTGGACACCTTGATGCCCGACACCTTCACGCCCGGCGCGACACCGGTCATGCCGACGCCGTTCTTCGCGGCGGCGATCTCACCGGCGACATGCGTGCCGTGCGGGCTCTCCTCCGCGCTCGGCCGCCAGGCGCCGTCGCTGGTGTCCGGCTTGCCCGACACGCAGTTGACCGACGCGTCCCGGTCGAAGTTGGGCGCGATGTCCGGGTGGGTGTCGTCGACGCCGGTGTCGATGACGGCGACGGTGACCTTCGAACTGCCCAGCGACTTCTCGTGCGCCTTGTCCGCCTTGATGGCGGGCAGGTCCCACTGCAGACCCTGGAGCGGGTCCTGGCCCTCGGCCGCCGCCGACTCGGCCCGGGCGATCTCGGAGGCGCTGAGCGCCTTCGGGGTGCCCATGTCCGTGGTGGCCGCCGACGGCAGCGGCGCGGTGCGGGTGGCACCGGCCGACTGCACTCCGCGCACCTTGCGGATGGTCTTCGCGAAGTCGGCGTCCGAGGAGTGGACGACGATGACGCCGATCTTGTCGTACGACGTCACGATGGTCCCGCCGGCCTTGCCGATCGCCTTCTTCACGTGCGCCGACGTGCCGTGCCCGCCCCGGACGTTGACCACGTAGCTGAGCGGGGTCGCGTCGGCGGGGGCCGCGGCCGGCGCCGTGTCGGCCGGGGCGGCCGTGGCCGCGGTGTTCGGCAGGAAGGCGAGTGCCGTCGCCATGGCCATCCCGGCCGGGATGGCGAGCGCGCGGCGGTGACGCGGGTGGGACGCGGTCATGAAGTCTCCAGTTCGTTCACGAGTGCGGTCGGACGGGCGGGCGGGAAGTGCGGGGCGACGCGGGTCACCTGACGGCGCGCAGCGCGTCGACGATGCCGAAGCCGTAGAAGCCGTTGACCCGGCTGCCGCCCTCGCAGGTCGCGTCCTGCGCGCCGTCGCCGTCCTGGTCGTAGGAGTCCGGGCAGCCCGGGTTGTCCGCCTGGGCCTTCAGCAGCGCCTGCAACTGGGCGGGGGAGGCCCACGGGTGCTTGGACTTCAGCAGCGCGGCGACACCGGCGGCGTGCGGCGAGGCCATCGAGGTGCCCTGCAGCCAGGCGTACTCGCCGTTCGGCATGGTGGACAGGATGCGGCCGTTCCGCGACGGGGTGTCCGGGATCTGGTACTTGCGGTCGCCGCCCGGCGCGGCGACGTCGACGACGCCCTTGCCGTACGTGGAGTAGTACGACTTGAGGTTCTGCACACCCGTCGCGCTGACGGTGACGATGCCCGGAAGCTGGGTCGGCACGTCGAAGCACTCGCTCGGGTCGATGGTGCGCGTCACCGGCGTGGAGTCGTCGGGGCTGGAGTCGTCGACGATCGCGTCGGAGGCCAGGTCGTGGTTGGAGTTGCCGGCCGAGGCGAGGTGCAGCGTGCCCTTGCGCTGGGCGTAGAGCTGGGCCCGGTCGACCGCGTCGACGATCGCCTTCTGGTCCGGGTCGTCCACGCAGTTGTAGAGCCACGGGTCGACGTAGTAGCTGTTGTTCGTGATCTCCACGCCGTGGTCGGCGGCGAACACGAACGCGCAGACGACGTTCTCCGGGTAGAAGAGGCCGTTGTCCGGGTCGCTGACCTTGATGCCGGCCACCTTGACGCCCGGCGCCACACCGGCGACCCCGATGCCGTTGCGGGCCGCGGCGATCTCACCGGCCACATGGGTGCCGTGGTAGTCGTCGGCCGTGTACGGCCGCCAGGCGCCCTCGCTGGTGTCCGCCTTGCCGCCGACGCAGTTGGCCGACTGGGAGGCGGAGAAGTTCGGGGCGAGGTCCGGGTGGGTGTCGTCGACACCGGTGTCGATCACGGCGACGGTCACCCTGCGGCTGCCGTCGTCGATCTTCGCGGCCTTGTCGGCGCCGATCGCCCGCAGGTCCCACTGGTCGGCCTCGAGCGGCTCGCTGCCGGGGGTCCGCGCGGAGACGGCCTCCGTCCGCGCGGCCTCGGCGGCCGTCATGAAGTCGGCGGCGCCCTCGTCCGTCGTCCCGGCGCGGGTCAGCGGCGCGGTGCGGGTGGCGCCGGCCGACTGGACCCCGCGCGCCGCGCGGATCTCCTCACCGAAGTCCGGGTTCGCCGAGTGGACGACGATCACGCCGATCCTGTCGTACGTGACCACGACCTTCCCGCCGGCCGCGGCGATCGCCCGCTCCACCGACGCGATCGTGCGGCGGTCCGTCCTGGTGTTGACGACGTACGCCAGGGCGGGCGCGTCCGTCGCCCGCTCGGCCGACACCGCCCGGGGTGCCGCCGAGGCCGCCGCCGGCAGGAAACCGAGCGAGGCGGTCAGGGAGAGCACGACGGGCACGGCGAGGGCGAGCCGGCGTCTGGAACGCAGATGAGCCATGGGGTCTCCACATCATCCGGAAACGAAACCGGCCCGAGGCACGGGTGGTGCTCGGGCAGGTACATGACGGGGTGGTGCAGGGTGAAGCTATCCCGCGCTCTCGCTGGCCAGCAATGTTTCGCCGGCAACGTCTTCGGAAAACGCCACCGGAAAAGAACGGCGGAGAGTTGAACCGGCCCTCGCGTGGCGCCGTGCCCTTGGGCAGGAAGCGCGAGGACACTCGCCTTTCGTCCCCGCCCGAACCGAACCGCACCGCGAGGAGACCCCGTGGCCGCCGAAGCACCGCCCCCCTCGACAGAACAACGCAAACTCCCCACCCCCGAGGAGTTCACCGAGGTGCAGGAGAGCGCTGAGTTCGGTGAACTGCGCCGCTCCCACCGCTCCTTCGCCTTCCCGCTGACCGTCGCGTTCATCATCTGGTACCTGCTGTACGTCCTGCTCTCCAGCTACGCGGGCGACTTCATGGGCGCGAAGCTGTTCGGCAACATCAACGTCGCCTTCGTCTTCGGCGTCCTGCAGTTCGTCACCACGTTCCTCATCGCGTGGTGGTACTCCCGGCACGCCGCCACCAAGCTCGACCCCAAGGCCGAGGCCATCAAGAACCGTATGGAGGGCGGCGCATGAGCCCCTCGATCACCCACGTCACCCTCGCCGCGAACGAGGCGAGCGAACACCGCGCGCTGATCATCACCTTGTTCGTGCTGTTCGTCCTCGCGACCCTCGGCATCACCGTCTGGGCGGGCCGGCAGACCAAGGACGCCGCCGACTTCTACGCGGGCGGACGCCAGTTCAGCGCCTTCCAGAACGGGCTCGCGGTCTCCGGCGACTACATGTCGGCGGCTTCCTTCCTCGGCATCGCGGGCGCCATCGCCCTCTTCGGCTACGACGGCTTCCTGTACTCGATCGGCTTCCTGGTCGCCTGGCTGGTGGCCCTGCTGCTGGTCGCCGAGCCGCTGCGCAACTCCGGCCGCTACACCATGGGCGACGTCCTCGCCTACCGCATGCGCCAGCGCCCGGTGCGCACCGCCGCCGGCACCTCGACCATCGTCGTGTCGATCTTCTACCTGCTGGCCCAGATGGCGGGCGCGGGCATCCTCGTCTCGCTGCTGCTCGGCATCACCTCCGACGCCGGCAAGATCCTCATCGTGGCCATGGTCGGCGTGCTGATGATCGTGTACGTCTCCATCGGCGGCATGAAGGGCACCACCTGGGTCCAGATGATCAAGGCCGTGCTGCTCATCGGCGGCACGATCCTCATCACCTTCCTGGTGCTGCTGAAGTTCAACTTCAACATCTCCGACCTGCTGGGCAGCGCCGCCGAGAACAGCGGCAAGGGTGAGGCGTTCCTGGAGCCCGGCCTGAAGTACGGCGTCGACGGCACCACCAAGCTGGACTTCATCTCCCTGGGTATCGCCCTGGTGCTCGGCACCGCCGGCCTGCCGCACATCCTGATCCGCTTCTACACGGTGCCCAACGCCAAGGCCGCCCGTAAGTCCGTGAACTGGGCCATCGGCATCATCGGCGGCTTCTACCTGATGACCATCGCCCTCGGCTTCGGCGCCGCCGCGCTGATCTCACAGGACGAGATCATCGCCTCCAACGCGTCCGGCAACACGGCGGCCCCGCTGCTCGCCCTGCACCTGGGCGGCGTCGACTCGGCCTGGGGCGCGATCCTGCTCGCCACCATCTCGGCGGTCGCCTTCGCGACGATCCTCGCCGTGGTCGCCGGACTCACCCTCGCCTCGTCGTCCTCCTTCGCGCACGACATCTACGCCAACGTCATCCGCAAGGGGAAGGCCACCGAGAAGGAGGAGATGAAGGCGGCCCGCTGGTCGACCGTCCTCATCGGCATCGTCTCCATCGCGCTGGGCACCCTCGCCCGCGACCTCAACGTGGCCGGCCTGGTCGCGCTGGCCTTCGCGGTCGCCGCCTCCGCCAACCTGCCGACCATCCTCTACAGCCTGTTCTGGAAGCGGTTCACCACCCAGGGCGCCCTGTGGTCGATCTACGGCGGTCTCGTCGTCGCCGTCGGCCTGGTGCTGTTCTCGCCCGTCGTCTCGGGCTCCCCGAACGCGATGTTCCCGGACGTCGACTTCGCCTGGTTCCCGCTGCAGAACCCGGGCCTCATCTCCATCCCGTTCGGCTTCCTGATGGGCTGGCTCGGCACCGTCCTGTCGAAGGAGGAGCCCGACGCCAAGAAGTACGCGGAGCTGGAGGTCCGGTCCCTGACCGGCACCGGCGCCCACTGATCCGCCCGCCGATCCGCACACCGCGCGACGGCCGCGTCACAGGGACCCCTGTAGGTCCCTACGACGCGGCCGTTCGTCCCTCGTCGCATCGGGTCGCTGTGGGTTGTCGGTGGCGTCACGTAGGCTCACAGATGACCGGGCACGAGTGATCCGTGTAGAGGGAGGGGGCCCACGTGCTCATCGACACCTACGGCCGAGTCGCCACCGATCTGAGGGTCTCGCTGACCGACCGGTGCAATCTGCGCTGCACCTACTGCATGCCCGAGGAGGGTCTGCGGTGGCTGGCCAAGCCCGACCTGCTCACCGACGACGAGATCGTCCGCCTCGTCGACATCGCCGTCTCCTCCCTCGGCATCGAGGAGGTCCGCTTCACCGGCGGCGAGCCGCTGCTCCGTCCCGGCCTGGTCGGCATCGTCGAGCGCGTCGCCGCCCTGGAAACACGCCCGCAGATGTCCCTCACCACCAACGGTATCGGGCTGAGGCGCATCGCGCCCGCCCTGAAGGAGGCGGGCCTGGACCGGGTCAACGTCTCCCTGGACACGCTCCGCCCGGACGTCTTCAAGACCCTCACCCGCCGCGACCGCCACCAGGACGTCCTCGACGGCCTCCACGCGGCCCGCGAGGCCGGACTGACCCCGGTGAAGGTCAACTCGGTCCTGATGCCGGGGCTCAACGACGACGAGGCCCCCGACCTCCTCGCCTGGGCCGTGGAGCACGACTACGAGCTGCGCTTCATCGAGCAGATGCCCCTGGACGCCCAGCACGGCTGGAAGCGCGAGGGCATGATCACCGCCGGGGACATCCTGACCTCCCTGCGCACCCGCTTCGAGCTGACCCCCGAGGGCGACGAGGCGCGCGGCTCCGCACCGGCCGAGCGCTGGCTGGTCGACGGCGGCCCGCACCGCGTCGGCGTCATCGCCTCCGTCACCCGCCCCTTCTGCGCGGCCTGCGACCGCACCCGCCTGACGGCCGACGGGCAGATACGCACCTGCCTGTTCGCCACCGAGGAGACCGACCTGCGCGCGGCCCTCCGCTCCGGCGCCCCCGACGAGGAGATCGCCCGCATCTGGAAGCTGGCGATGTGGGGCAAGAAGGCGGGAGCGGGCCTGGACGACCCGACCTTCGTCCAGCCGGACAGGCCGATGTCGGCTATCGGGGGCTAGCCGTGACTCCCTGAAGGAGCGCTCAAACGCCCCGCGCTTCCCACTCCTCCAGAGGAACGACCTCCTTCAGGAACCCCCGGACCCCCAGGAACTGGGACAAATGCTCCCGGTGCTCCTCGCAGGCGAGCCACGTCTTCCGCCGCTCGGGCGTATGAACCTTCGGGTTGTTCCACGCCAGTACGTGGACCGCGGCCGCACGGCAACCCTTGGCGGAACAGACCGGCGTCTCGGGATCAGGAAGCATCACACCCTGACCCTAACCCGCCCGAAAAAGGCGACGCCGAGCAGCCACGGGGGGAGCTGCCCGGCGTCGGTCCGTCGCTCCGACGGGGGATGCGGAGCGCGTACGAAGTATGTCACGGGTCACCCCGCCCCCGGCACCGGAACAACATGATTGATCTGAGCTTTTCTTGAGCTTGGCGGGGAAGTGCCTTCCGCTTCCCGCGGTCCGCGCTCACGCCCCGGTCCTCACGACCCCTCGGGCCGCTCCGTTCGTGCGCCCGGAGCGGCCTGTGACGCCACATCTTCCGCATCGGATTCCGCGGGACCGTCATTCGTCCGCGGCGGCGCGATCATCGGCTTCATCGGCGTCGTCACGAAGGTCGACGGCAGGGACGGCGCGTTCTCGCGCCCGGCGTTGGCGATCACCACCGCGATGTACGGCAGGACCGCCCCGAGCACCAGCGCCACGATCGCGACGTGCCGCTCCACGTTCCACAGCGTCGCCGCGAGGATGACCGAGATCGTACGGACGACCATCGAGATCACATACCGGCGCTGCCGCCCCCGTACGTCCTCCTGGAGGCCCGTCCGGGCACCGGTGATCCGGAACACCTGGGCGTTGCCGCCGCCATGCTGCTTCCGCATCACATTCCACCATCCGCCCGCATCGGACCTTCCCCGTACCTGACCGGCCGCCGCCCCGTTCCGTGACACCGGGTCCGGACATGTCCACGTTACGCCGCGCCCTGCCGGGTCACGAGAGCGGGTCACCCCACCCCGCGGCGCGTACGGCATGTCCGACATGCGGCGTACCGCGTCTCGGCCGACACTGGCCGTAATGCTCGCGTCAAGCCGTACGAGGAGGCAGCCATGGGCTGGTTGTGGGCGATCATCGTGGGATTCGTGCTCGGTCTGATCGCCAAGGCGGTGATCCCCGGCAAACAGCACATCCCGCTGTGGCTGGCCACCATCTGCGGCATGATCGGCGCCATCGTGGGCAACGCCATGGCGCGGGGCTTCGGGATCGAGGAGACGCGGGGCATCGACTGGGGCCGGCACATCTTCCAGCTGGGCGCGGCGATCGTCGTCGTCCTGCTCGCGGAGATGGTGTACACCGCGATGCAGCGCAGGAAGCACGAGCGGCAGCGGGTCTGACCCGGCGCATACGGCGACGGCGGCGTACGGCGAGGCGGTCCCCGGCGTACGACGAAGGGGCGGCCTCCGGCGCATACCGGAAACCGCCCCGCGCCATCCCGTCGGCTCAGCCGGCCGTGACCTCCACCGCCGCCAGGTTCTTCTTGCCCCGGCGCAGCACCAGCCAGCGCCCGTGCAGCAGGTCCTCCTCGGCGGGGACGGCGTCCTCGGCGGTGACCTTGACGTTGTTCACGTAGGCGCCGCCCTCCTTCACCGTGCGCCGCGCGGCCGACTTGCTCGGCACCAGGCCGACCTCGGCGAACAGGTCGACCACCGGTCCCAGCCCGGTCACCTTGACGTGCGGCACCTCGGAGAGCGCCGCCGCCAGCGTGCGGTCGTCCAGCCCGGTCAGCTCGCCCTGGCCGAAGAGGGCCTTGGACGCGGCGATCACGGCGGCCGTCTGGTCCGCGCCGTGCACCAGCGTCGTCAGCTCCTCGGCCAGCGCGCGCTGCGCTGCGCGGGCCTGCGGACGCTCCTCCGTCTGCCGCTCCAGCTCCTCCAGCTCCTCGCGGGACCTGAAGGACAGGATCCGCATGTAGCCCGAGATGTCCCGGTCGTCCGTGTTCAGCCAGAACTGGTAGAACGCGTACGGCGTCGTCATCTCCGGGTCGAGCCAGACGGCGCCGCCCTCGGTCTTGCCGAACTTGGTGCCGTCCGCCTTCGTCATCAGCGGCGTGGCGTAGGCGTGGACGGTGGCCTCCGGCTCCAGCCGGTGCAGCAGGTCCAGGCCGGCCGTGAGGTTGCCCCACTGGTCGCTGCCGCCCTGCTGCATCGTGCAGCCGTGGCGCCGGTACAGCTGGAGGAAGTCCATCGCCTGCAGGAGCTGGTAGCTGAACTCCGTGTAGCTGATGCCCTCGGAGGACTCGAGGCGCCGGGCGACCGAGTCCTTCGTCAGCATCTTGTTGACGCGGAAGTGCTTGCCGATGTCCCGCAGGAACTCGATCGCGGAGAGGTTCTGCGTCCAGTCGAGGTTGTTGACCATCCGGGCCGCGTTCTCGCCCTCGAAGGCGAGGAAGGGCTCGATCTGGCCGCGCAGCCGCTCGACCCAGCCGGCGACGGTCTCCGGCGGGTTCAGCGTGCGCTCGGCGGTCGGGCGCGGGTCGCCGATCTGTCCCGTGGCGCCGCCGACCAGCGCCAGCGGCCGGTGACCGGCCTGCTGGAGCCGGCGCAGGGTGAGCACCTGCACCAGATGTCCCACGTGCAGCGACGGCGCGGTCGGGTCGAAGCCGCAATAGAACGTGACGGGACCGTCCGCGAGCGCCTTGCGCAAAGCGTCCTCGTCAGTGGACTGGGCGAACAGCCCGCGCCACTTCAGCTCGTCGACGATGTCCGTCACGGTTCTCGTGTCTCCTCGATGATCTTCGGCCGGTCGGGTGACGGCCGGTTGTGAACGCCTACGAGGTTATACGCCCTGGCTGACAGAGCTCATGTTGAAATCGGGGACGCGCAGCGCGGGCATCGCCGCCCTGGTGAACCAGTCGCCCCACTCCCTGGGCAGCGTCTTCTCCGTACGGCCCGCCTCGGCCGCCCGGCCGAGCAGGTCCACCGGCGACTCGTTGAACCGGAAGTTGTTCACCTCACCGGTGACCTCGCCGTTCTCGACGAGGTAGACGCCGTCCCGGGTCAGGCCGGTGAGCAGCAGCGTCGCCGGGTCGACCTCGCGGATGTACCACAGGCAGGTCAGCAGCAGCCCCCGCTCGGTGGCCGCGACCATCTCCTCGAGGGAGCGGTCGTCGCCCCCGTCCAGGATCAGGTTGTCGATCCCGGGCGCGGTCGGCAGCCCGGTCAGATCCGCACCGTGCCGGCTGGTGGTCAGGTGCCTCAGCTCGCCCTCGCGGATCCACTCCGTCGCCGACAGCGGCAGCCCGTTGTCGAACACCGACTGGTCGCCGCCGGAGGAGTGCGCGATCACGAACGGCGCCGACTCCAGGCCCGGCTCGTCGGGGTCGCTGCGCAGGGTCAGCGGCAGCCCGGTCAGCCGCTCGCCGACCCGGGTGCCGCCGCCCGGCTTGGAGAACACCGTGCGCCCCTCGGCCGCGTCCCGCCCCGACGCCGACCAGAACTGGTAGATCAGCAGGTCCGCCACCGCGGTCGGCGGCAGCAGCGTCTCGTACCGGCCCGCGGGCAGCTCCAGGCGCCGCTCGGCCCAGCCCAGCCGTACGGCCAGCTCGGCGTCGAGCGCCGCCGGGTCGACGTCCTTGAAGTCCCGCGTGGAGCGCCCCGCCCACGCCGACCGCGTACGGTCCGGCGACTTGGCGTTCAGCTCCAGGGTCCCGTTCGGCTGGTCGTGCCGCAGCCGCAGCCCCGTCGACGTGCCGAGGTAGCTGGAGACCAGCTCGTGGTTGGCGAAGCCGTACAGCTCCCGGCCGCCGGCACGCGCGCGTGCGAACGCCTCGCCCAGCGCCGGGGCGAAGTCCGCGAACACGGCGGAGGAGGTCTCGGCGGGCGCCTCCGTGAACTCGGGCGACGGGGCCACCCCCGTGACCAGCGGCTGCGCGTCCTCGGCCGGACCCGCGCCCCGCGCGGCGGCCTCGGCGGCCCGCACCAGCGGCTCCAGCTCGTCCACGGTCACCGCGGACCGGGACACCACCCCGGAGGCCGTGCCCCGCGCGCCGTCCACCGTGGCGATCACGGTGAGCGTGCGCCCGCGCGTGACACCGTTCGTGGTGAGCGCGTTGCCCGCCCAGCGCAGATTGGCGGTCGAGTGCTCGTCGGCGATCACGACACAGCCGTCGGCCCGGGACAGTTCGAGAGCGCGCTCGACGATCTCGTACGGCTTGCTGGAACGCGCGCTCATCGCCCGGCCTCCTGCGTGGTGTTGAGGATGTTGACTCCCTTGAACAGGGCGGACGGGCAGCCGTGCGAGACCGCCGCGACCTGCCCCGGCTGGGCCTTGCCGCAGTTGAAGGCACCGCCCAGGACGTACGTCTGCGGGCCGCCGACCGCCGCCATGGAACCCCAGAAGTCCGTGGTCGTGGCCTGGTAGGCGACGTCCCGGAGCTGCCCCGCGAGCCGCCCGTTCTCGATCCGGTAGAAGCGCTGCCCGGTGAACTGGAAGTTGTACCGCTGCATGTCGATCGACCACGACCGGTCCCCGACGACGTAGATGCCCCGGTCCACGCCCCCGATCAGGTCCTCCGTCGACATCCCGGCCGGATCGGGCCGCAGCGACACGTTGGCCATGCGCTGCACCGGCACATGGCCGGGGGAGTCCGCGAACGCGCACCCGTTGGACCGCTCGAACCCGGTCAGCTTCGCGATCCGCCGGTCGAGCTGGTAGCCGACCAGCGTGCCGTCCTTCACCAGGTCCCAGGACTGCGCCTCGACGCCCTCGTCGTCGTAGCCGACGGTGGCGAGCCCGTGCTCGGCGGTGCGGTCACCGGTGACGTTCATCAGCTCGGAGCCGTACCGCAGCTTGTCGATCAGGTCGAAGGTGGCGAACGAGGTCCCGGCGTACGCCGCCTCGTAGCCGAGCGCGCGGTCCAGCTCGGTGGCGTGCCCGATGGACTCGTGGATGGTCAGCCACAGGTTGGACGGGTCCACCACCAGGTCGTACAGCCCCGCCTCGACGCTCGGCGCCCGCATCTTCTCCGCGAGCAGCTCCGGGATCCGCCCCAGCTCGTCGTCCCAGTCCCAGCCGGTGCCCGTCAGGTACTCCCAGCCGCGCCCGACGGGCGGCGCGATGGTCCGCATGGAGTCGAACTCACCGCTGGAGTCGTCGACGGACACGGCCGTGAAGACCGGGTGCAGCCGCACCCGCTGCTGCGTGGTCACGGTCCCGGCGGTGTCGGCGTAGAACTTGTTCTCGTGCACGGTGAGCAGCGAGGCGTCGACGTGGTCCACCCCGTTCGCCGCCAGCAGCCGCGCGCTCCACTCGGCCAGCAGCCCGGCCTTCTCCTCGTCGGGCACGGCGAACGGATCGATCTCGTACGACGACACCCAGGTCTTCTCGGAGTGCACCGGCTCGTCGGCCAGCTCCACCCTTTCGTCCGACCCGGCCGCCCGGATCACCTGTGCGGACAGTTTCGCCATCGCCACGGCCTGCGAGGCGACCTTGGCGGCGGCGTCCAGGGTCAGATCCACCCCGGACGCGAACCCCCAGGTCCCGCCGTGCACCACGCGCACCGCGTAGCCGAGGTCGGTGGTGTCCGACGACCCGGCCGGCTTGGCGTCCCTCAGCCGCCAGGACGCGCTGCGCACCCGCTCCAGGCGGAAGTCCGCGTGCTCCGCCCCGAGCGCCCGCGCGCGTGCGAGCGCGGCGTCGGCGAGGGCCCTCAGCGGCAGCGCCAGAAACGACTGATCGACCTCATGGGCCACGAGCGGCCTCCCCTTCTCACCATCGCGAGATGTGCTCATCCGCCAGCAGTGAACCACGGGCGCCCCCGGGGAACGTGACGGACGGCCGCCGCGGTGTGCCACTCGCGTCCGGGATTCCCCAACTTCCTCTGGAACCACGGCTGTTCACCGACTGGCAGAGGTTCCGTCACTGTCCGTGCGCGGAGCCGCCGTACGTTCGGGAGCGCCGGTCCGGACAATCGTTCGGACGGCCCGACTCAAGGAGTGCGTATGCGTATGCGTCGTGTGGCCGCCCTGGCGGCCGCGACCGCCGGTCTTCTCACGGCCCTGTCCACCCCCGCCGCGGTCGCCGACGAGCCCCTGGACAGGACGGGCGGGCTGACGGCCTGCAACCACCGCGCGCAGCACATCAACGTGGAGTTCCCGCTGCGGGGCGGCTTCAGCACCTACGTCATCAACCCCGGCACCTGCCTGAGCACGAGCCTGGGCGACGGCGGACCCGGCGAGCAGGCCGTGGCGTACGCCCACTACAGCGGCGGGCACAAGCTCGCCGTGGACCACTTCTTCTTCGACAGCGGGACGTGGTACACCCGCCACGTGTACTGAGCCGAAGCGTCACGGGAGCGCTCCCATCGGACCGTCCGGTCCGGCGGGAGCGCTCCCGCGCGTCCGGCCCCGCGCCGCCACCCGGGTGAGGGAAGCACGGGAGAGCCCCGCGCGCCCGTGACCGGACGGCGTGGCTTTCTGTAGGGACCCGACAGAGGCGGTGCGAAGGTGCTGTGGGTGGCCGATCGCTCGGATCGGCACCGGTACCGATAGGTTTTCGCTGTACCAGACCGCTATTGAAAGGGTGACCCGATGAGCCGCTCGGTTCTCGTCACCGGTGGAAACCGGGGTATCGGCCTCGCCATTGCCGGCGTCTTCGCGGAGGCGGGCGACAAGGTCGCGATCACGTACCGTTCCGGTGAGCCGCCCCGGGTGCTCACGGAGCAGGGTGTCCTGGCGGTCCGGTGCGACATCACCGACCCCGAGCAGGTGGAGCAGGCCTACAAGGAGATCGAGGAGGCGCACGGCCCCGTCGAGGTGCTCGTGGCCAACGCCGGTGTCACCAAGGACCAGCTCCTGATGCGCATGTCCGAGGAGGACTTCACCTCGGTCGTCGACACCAACCTCACCGGCACCTTCCGGGTCGTCAAGCGCGCCAACCGCGGCATGCTGCGCGCCAAGAAGGGCCGCGTCGTGCTGATCTCCTCGGTGGTCGGACTGCTCGGCTCCGCGGGGCAGGCGAACTACGCCGCCTCCAAGGCCGGCCTGGTCGGTTTCGCGCGCTCCCTCGCCCGTGAGCTGGGCTCGCGCAACATCACCTTCAACGTCGTCGCGCCCGGCTTCGTCGACACCGACATGACCAAGGTGCTCACCGACGACCAGCGGGCGAACATCGTGTCGCAGGTGCCGCTCGGCCGGTACGCGAAGCCGGAGGAGATCGCCGCCGCGGTGCGGTTCCTCGCCTCGGACGACGCCTCGTACATCACTGGAGCCGTCATCCCTGTTGACGGCGGACTGGGAATGGGTCACTGAACGACATGAGCGGAATTCTCGAGGGCAAGCGCGTCCTGATCACCGGTGTGCTGACGGAGGCGTCCATCGCCTTCCACGCCGCCAAGCTGGCCCAGGAGCAGGGCGCCGAGGTCATCCTCACCGCGTTCCCGCGGCCCACCCTGACCGAGCGCATCGCCAAGAAGCTCCCCAAGCCCGCCAAGGTCATCGAGCTCGACGTCACCAACGACGAGCACCTGGGCCGGCTGGCCGACGTGGTCGGCGAGGAGTTCGGCGGCCTCGACGGCGTCGTGCACTCCATCGGCTTCGCGCCGCAGGACGCGCTCGGCGGCAACTTCCTCAACACGCCGTTCGAGTCGGTCGCCACGGCCATGCACGTCTCGGCGTTCTCCCTGAAGTCGCTGACCATGGCCTGCCTGCCGCTGATGCAGAACGGCGGCGCGGTCGTCGGCCTCACCTTCGACGCCCAGTTCGCCTGGCCGCAGTACGACTGGATGGGCCCCGCCAAGGCCGCCCTGGAGGCCACCAGCCGCTACATGGCCCGGGACCTGGGCAAGCAGAACATCCGCTGCAACCTGGTCTCCGCGGGCCCGCTCGGCTCCATGGCCGCCAAGTCCATCCCGGGCTTCGGCGAGCTGGCCTCCGTGTGGGACAACCGCTCCCCGCTGGAGTGGGACCTGAAGGACCCGGAGCCGGCCGGCCGGGGCGTCGTCGCCCTGCTGAGCGACTGGTTCCCGAAGACCACGGGCGAGATCGTCCACGTGGACGGCGGTCTGCACGCCATCGGCGCCTGACCGGACGCCTTGCCGAGGGCCCGCACCCCGCACGGGGTGCGGGCCCTCACGTCGGTCCGACCCGCCCGGCGGAAGTCAGCCGACGGAGATCAGCCGACGGAGGGCGGGCCGAACAGTCCCGGGCGGCACACGAACGGATAGGCGGCGGCCTCCTCGGCCGCCGTCGCCGCGTCACCCGCGCGGATCGCGTCCACCAGCCGGCCGTGGTCCATGTGCATCTCCGGGGTCATGCCCGCGCCCACGTCGCCGCGCAGCCAGTCCCGCAGCACCTCGCTCAGGTCCGCGTACATCGCGGTCATCACGTCGTTGTGCGAGGCGGCCACGACCGCCAGGTGGAACGTGGCGTCCGCCGCCACGAACGCCTCCGCCTCACCCGACTCCCAGGCCTCCTCCCGGCGCAGCAGCAGGGTGTCGATCTGCTTGAGGTCCTTCTCCGTACGCCGCTCGGCGGCCAGCCGCGCGGCGGCCGACTCCAGGGTCGAACGCAGCTCGGCGATGTGCCGGGGGTCGGCGTCGGCGAAACGGCGGTGCATCACGCCGGCCAGCTCGCTGGTGGCCACCACGTACGTGCCGGAGCCCTGGCGGATGTCCAGCAGCCCGTTGTGCGCCAGCGCGCGGACGGCCTCGCGGACCGTGTTGCGGGCCACCCCCAGTTGCTCCACCAGTTCCGGCTCGGTGGGGATGCGTGCGCCGACCGGCCACTCGCCCGAGGTGATCTGGGCGCGCAGGGCGGCGATGACCTGCTCGGACAGGGCCGAACGACGGGGATGGCTCAACGGCATGACACACCTTCGCACGACAGGGTCGCCGTGCGGCGGCCACGGCATGGACAACCAATCATCCTATGATTCTATGATGGGGTTCATGGCTAGTGAGGAAAACCGGACGACCACGTCCACGACCGTACGCACGTCGGCCGCGTCCGGAGTCCGGACCGTCGCCGGGACCGGGGCCGCGCGCGCGTGGCGGACGCGACTGCTCGTCGTCGGCATCGTGCTGGCCGCGCTCAACCTCCGTCCCGCCATCACCAGCCTGGGCGCGCTGCTGGAGGAGGTCCGCGACGGGCTCGGCATGAGCGGGAGCGTGGCCGGACTGCTCACCTCCGTGCCCCCGCTGTGCTTCGCCGTCTTCGGCGTCACCGCGCCACGGCTGGCCCGCAGGTTCGGCGCGGGCGCGGTGGTCTGCGCCGGCATGGTCGCCATCGGCGCCGGCCTGCTGATACGCCCGTACGTGGGCGGCACGGCGGCGTTCCTGGCCACCAGCGCGCTGGCGCTGATGGGCATCGCCGTCAGCAACGTCCTGATGCCGGTCATCGTCAAGCGCTGGTTCCCCGACCGGGTCGGCTCCATGACCGGCCTGTACTCCATGGCCCTCGCCATGGGCACCGCCACGGCGGCGGCCGTGACCGTGCCGCTGACCGACGCGCTGGGCGGGAACTGGCGGACGGGCCTCGCCCTGTGGGCGGCCCTGGCGGCGGCCGCCGTACTGCCGTGGATCCCCTTCGTACGGGCACGGGAACCGGAGCACGACGGGGCGCGTGCCGGACGGGACACTCCCGCCGAGGCGCCGGTACGGCTGCGCATCACCCGCAGCCGTACCGCCTGGGCGCTGGCCGTCTTCTTCGGGCTCCAGGCCACCGCCGCCTACATCACCATGGGCTGGATGGCGCAGATCTTCCGGGACGCGGGCGTCCCCGCGGGCACGGCCGGGCTGCTCCTCGCGGTCATCATGGTGATGGGCGTCCCGCTGGCCTTCGTCATCCCGCGCCTCGCCACCCGGCTGCCCCACCAGGGCCCGATCGTGCTCGCGCTGGGCGTCAGCGGCCTCGTCGGATACGCGGGCCTGTACTTCGCGCCAGCCGCCGGCGCCTGGGTCTGGGCGCTGCTGCTGGGCATCGCGAACTGCGCCTTCCCGCTGGCGCTCACCATGGTCGGGATGCGCGCCAGGACCGGCGCGGGCGTGGCCCAGCTGTCGGCCTTCGCCCAGAGCACCGGCTACCTGATCTCCATCCCCGGCCCGCTCCTGGTGGGCGTCCTCTACCAGCACAGCGGCGGCTGGGGCCTGCCCATCGCACTGATGGCCGCCCTGATGATCCCGCAGATGATCGTGGGCGTCCTGGCAGGCCGCCCCCGCACGGTGGAGGACGAGGCAACGCCCCCTGCCCCATAGGGGCGCGGGGCTGTGCCGATGTGCGGCTCCGCCGCGTGGGCGCGAAGGGGGTCCGGCCATACAGGGGCGCGGGGCTGTGCCGATGTGCGGCTCCGCCGCGTGGGCGCGAAGGGGGTCCGGCCATACAGGGGTGCGGGGCTGTGCCGATGTGCGGCTCCGCCGCGTGGGCGCGAAGGGGGTCCGGCCATACAGGGGCGCGGGGAACTGCGCGAAGGGGGTCTGGGGGCGAAGCCCCCAGGGACGGGACGGGAAGGGGCGGCGGGGGCGAAAAACGACCGCCCCACGACCAGACCCCCCGCACGGCCCGCTCGACGAAACCGCCGCACCCGAAGACCCCGGCCACCAGGCCACCCACGCCACACGCCCCCCGAAGCCCGCCGCAGGCGACCGAGGTGCGAGACTTGCCGCATGCCAGTCCTCGACCCCAATCCACAGAACGGCCAGAAGAAGATGCTGCTCGTCTTCGGCGCGTTCTTCGCCATCTTCATCGTCATCGGCGTGATCGCGACCGTCCTCGCCCCATGACGCCCCATGGTGGTGCTGGCACCACCATCCCCTAGGGGGCCAGGCTCAGGGTCAAGTGGGTGGGTCACCGGATGGGTTGGGACCCCAGGAATCCGTACCTTCGAGATGTGGCCGCGAGACGCGGGCCACGGACCATTCGAAGAGCGGAGGCCCCCATGCCGGCGCGCACGCACACCCGGCCCCACCCGGCCCCCCGGGGCGCCGTCGACACCCGGCTGCCGTGGTGGGCCCTGGCCCTGCCCACCCTCGCCTTCGTCGCCCTGCTCACCCTGGTCCTCAACCCCGCCGACGCCCACGCAGCCGTCGGCGATCCCGCGCTCACCCACCTCGTCGAGCGCGCACAGCAGCTCATAGCCCGCTGAACACCCCCGGAAGCGCCGGTCAACTCCCTGCGCCCCATGGCCTGTTTCATGCGAAGCTGGGTCACATGAGCGTCGCAGAACCCCGCAGGATTGTCCTTTTCCGGCATGCGAAAGCCGACTGGCCCCCGGTCTCCGACCACGAGCGCCCACTCGCCGAGCGGGGCCGCATGGATGCCGCCGTCGCCGGGCGCAAGCTCGCCGACACCGGTATCGCCTTCGACCTGGCCCTGTGCTCCACCGCGGTCCGGACCCGCGAGACCTGGAAGCTCGCGGTCCACGAGTTCCCCGAGCGGCCGAAGACCGTCTACGAGGAGCGGGTCTACGATGCCTCGCCCGGCGAGCTGATCGCCCTGCTCAACGAGACCCCCGACGACGCGCAGAACGTCCTCCTGGTCGGCCACAACCCGGGCGTCCAGGGACTCGCCGACATCCTGGCCGGCGCGGCGGAGGGCGACGCCCGCGAGCGCATGAGCCGGCTCGGCTACCCGGCCGCCGCCTTCGCCGTCCTGTCCTTCACCGGTTCCTGGAAGTCCCTCGAGCCCGGCGTCGGCACGCTGGTCGACTACTGGGCGCCCACCGAGTGACACCCGGCACGGCAGGGGCCCGGCACCCGGCGTCCGTCGGTGCCGGGCCCGCCCGTCGCCGGGCTGTGCCCCGGTCCGGGCGGCTCAGCCCACGTCGAGCGTGTCCGCCGCCTCGACCTCTTCGCGGGTGACGCCGAGCAGGTACAGGACCGTGTCCAGGAAGGGGAAGTTCACCGCCGTGTGCGCGGCCTCGCGCACCACCGGCTTGGCGTTGAAGGCGACACCGAGCCCCGCCGCGTTCAGCATGTCGAGATCGTTCGCACCGTCACCGATCGCCACCGTCTGCGACAGCGGCACACCCGCCTCGGCGGCGAACCGGCGCAGCAGCCGGGCCTTGCCCGCCCGGTCCACGATCTCGCCGGTGACCTTGCCCGTCAGCTTCCCGTCGACGATCTCCAGGGTGTTGGCCTGGGCGAAGTCCAGCCCCAGCCGCTCCTTCAGATCATCCGTGACCTGGGTGAACCCACCCGAGACCACGCCCACTTGGTAGCCGAGACGTTTCAGCGTACGGATCAGGGTGCGGGCGCCCGGCGTCAGCCGCACCTCGCTGCGGACCTTGTCCACCACGGAGGCGTCCAGCCCCTCCAACAGCGCCACACGCGCGTGCAGCGACTGCTCGAAGTCCAGTTCCCCGCGCATCGCGGCCGCCGTCACCTCGGCGACCTCGTCCTCGCAGCCGGCGTGCGCGGCGAAGAGCTCGATCACCTCGTCCTGGATGAGCGTGGAGTCCACGTCCATGACGACCAGGCGCTGCGCCCGCCGGTACAGCCCCGCCCCGACCACGGCCACGTCGACCCCGAGCCGCGCCGCGTCGGTCACCAGCGCGGTCCGCAGCGGTTCCGTCTCCACGCCGGACACCGCGAACTCCACGGCGGTCACCGGGTACTTGGCGAGCCGGAAGATGCGGTCGATGTTGCCGCCGGCCTTGGTGATCCGCGCGGCGATCGCCGCCGTCGCCTCCGAGGTGAGGGGGTGTCCCAGCACGGTGACCAGGGAGCGGCCGAGCCCGCGCGGACGGTTGTCGCCCTTGCCGGAGATGATCTCCGCCTGCATCTTCATCGACTCCGCCCAGCTGTGGACGGTCGCCCGCAGATCCCCTTCCAGCCCCTTGGGCGGCTCGGTCACGAGCGCGCAGAGCACGATGCGGCCACGGGTGACGACCTGCTCGATGTCGACCACGTCGACCGAGTAGGCGGCGAGGGTGTCGAAGAGGCCGGCCGTGATGCCCGGCCGGTCCTTGCCGAAGATCTTGACAAGGAGGGTGGGAACGTCGGTGGTCTGCGATGCGCTCATGGTGTTCCCACCGTATCCGGCACCCAGTGCCTCGCGCCTCCGAGGTCCGCCAGCCGGACAATGAACACGGCCCGTCACCGGGGTGTCCCGGAGCTTACGTACGGTCCGGCTTCCGGGGCGCCGGGGGAGGGGGCGGCGGAGGCGGCGGAGGCTCGTCCGGCCACGACGGCGACCGCCCCCGCGCCCCGGTTCCCCGCCGGTTCGGCTCGACCGGCCCGATCACGGTGGGCGCCCCGTAGACATCGCCGCTCCCCTCGGAATCCCCGGCCACCTGCGGCTCACCATCCCCCGACACCCCACCCGCCGCAGGCACCGCATCCTCCGGCTCCCGCGCCCCGGCCTCCCGCGACCCGCGCGGCCCCGCCTCCCGCGGCTCCTGCTCCCGGTGCGCTTCCCGCGGCCCTCGCGCCGACGGCCTCCGTGGCTCCTCCGTCCCGGCCTCCCGCTCCCCGTGCGGTCCTCGCGGCGGTGACCCCCACGGCCCCGGCGCCCCGGCTTCCCGTGCCCCGTGCGGTGCTCCCGGCGGCCCCCACGGTTCTTCCCGCGTCCCCGACTCCTGAGACCCCCGCGGCTCCCGCCCCACCCGCAAATACGGATTGGTGTCCGGGTCGGGGGCCCGGTAAGGAACCCCCGGCTCGTACGGCCCGGGGGCCGGTGACCCGTCCGCGCCCTCGACGCCACCCACCGCCCGCCACCCACCGCCCGCCTTCATGTCACCCCGTGCCAACGGCGCCGCCCGCACCCCCGCCGCCCCGCTCGCCCAGGCCAGCAGCGCACCCGTCGCGCCCGCACCCGTGCCCCACACCGCGCCCAGCAGGAGCGCCGTGCCGAGCCTGCCGCGCAGCTCGATGCCGGCGCCGAACGCGTCGAAGCCCAGCACGGACAGCGAGGCGTTCGCCGACACCTCCGTCAGCCAGGCCAGCAACGGCAGGGTCAGCGCCGTAGCGGCACCCAGCCGCAGCGCACACCGCCCCGCGAAACCGGCCGCTCCGCGATCAGCCGCCTCCCCGACCGGCGTGCGCACGCCCGTCAGCACCCCCGCCAGCAGCATCATCAGCGCGGCGGCCACCGCCAGCAGCCACACCCGCCCGTCGAACTCCGCCAGCCGCCCCAGCGTGACGGACCGGTCCGAGCCGGCCCGCAGCAGATCGTCCACGGGGTGCGGCAGCACCCCGAGCAGCGCTCCGCTCGCCCGCCCGTCCCACGGCACGAACAGGCCGAGCGGTACGCCGATCCACACCCCGTTCGGCGCCCCCAGCAGCGCCGCCCCCGCGATCCGCCGGGGATGGTCGTCGCCGATCGCCGCGTACCCCGCCGCAGCGAGCCCCGCCGCCACCGCCACCAGCCCCACCGCGACGAGGGCGGACACCGCCGGCCGTACGACACGGTGCACGGCGTCCCAGCCGTCCGGCAGGGGAGTGCGGCGGGACGCCAGCAGCGCGACGAGCAGGACGCCGGCCGCCCAGCCGAGGCCACCGAGCAGCGTCGGCACCGTGTCGACGGCGAACCCCACCGCCGCCTCCGCGTCGACGAGATCACCCACCCGGTCCGGCAGCAGACCCCCGACATCGCCCAGCCCCGGGATCTCGACCCCGCCACCACCCACCCCCGGCAGGTCGTCGAGGTCCAGCGAGCCCCCGTCGATGGTGATGACGTCGTGCCCCGCCCAGACCAGCCCGCCCGTCATCGCCACGAACAGCGCGACCACCGCGCCCGCACGCGCGAGGAGTTCGGCGCCGGAGACCACGACTCCCGCCGCCCGCAAGGACCGCAGGAAGAAGTACGACAGCAGCAGCGCGCCCACCAGACTCACACCCAGCGGCGTGACCTCCACGGCCGTGCCGGCCTCCGCCCCCGACAGCCCGAAGGCGGACACGTCACCGGACGGCGTGACCGAACCGCCCGCCCCCAGAGCCACCACCGCGGCGGTCATCGGACCCAGCGAACCGGCCGCGTCCGCGTCCAGCAGACGCAGCCCGAGCGCCGCCGTCCCCGTCATCCCGATCAGCGCCCAGCTCACCGCGGCGACCGCGGACATCACCACATCGCCCCACGGCACGCGCGCACCGTGCTCCGCTCCTCCGCTGCCCGTGGCAGCACCCATGGCAGGCCCCCCGATCCGCGACGCGGCGTGACGGCCGCACATGTCCCTCTCGCGTGGTTTACCACTCTCCGGGCCGATTTCAACCCCCGTTGACGAAAGCCGGTGAACACCTTGGTGCGCGCTCGTGACAGGGCCGACTTTCGGTCAGAGGGCCGAGCCTGAAATAGTTCCCCCCGATGTTCGCCATCCCTAGACTCCCTGCGACGGGGGAAATTCGGGGGACAACTCAGTGGGGCATGGAGTGCCGGAACTCGTACTGGAATCAAACGGACGGACCTGGACGCTCGATCCGTCCAGGGCATACACCCTCGGACGCGATCCGCAGGGGGACGTCGTGCTGGACGACGCCAGGGTCTCCTGGCGTCACGCCACGATCAGCTTCAACGGGCGCAGTTGGGTCATCGAGGACCACGGCAGCACCAACGGCACGTTCGTGCAGGGGCAGCGGATCCACCACCTGGAGCTCGGCTCCGACACGGTGCTGAACCTGGGCAACGCGACCGACGGCCCGCGCGTGACGCTGTCCGGCGCAGGCGCCGGTGCCGCGGCCCCGGCCGCCACGCCGCAGGCGCAGCCGCAGCAGCCGTACGCCGCCCAGGGCGCGAACCCCGGCTGGTCCCAGCAGGCGCCGCCGCAGCAGCAGCCCGCCCAGCAGCCCGGCTGGCAGCAGCCGCAGCAGCCGGCACCGCAGCAGTCCGCGCCGCACATCCCGCAGCAGCAGGGTCCCGGCGGCGGCGCGGGCGCGCCGCCGGTCTACGGCGACCGCAGCCCCACCACGTTCCACCAGTTCTCCCTCGGCCGCGTGATGCGCATCGGCCGCGCCCTGGAGAACGACCTGGTCGTCTCCGACCTCCAGGTCTCCCGCAACCACGCCGAGTTCCACTCGACGCCCGACGGCCGCATGGAGATCCGCGACCTCGGCTCGCACAACGGCACGTACGTCAACGGCCAGCCGATCGCCAAGGGCGGCGCCCAACTGCTCGGCCCCACCGACATCGTGGGCGTCGGTCACTCGACGTTCCGGATCGTCGGCGACCGGCTCGAGGAGTTCGTCGACACCGGTGAGGTGTCCTTCTCCGCCCGCCACCTGACGGTCACCGTCGACGGCGGCAAGCAGATCCTCAAGGACGTCTCCTTCGGCGTCCCCGAGAAGTCGCTGATCGCGGTCATCGGCCCGTCAGGATCCGGCAAGTCGACCCTGCTCAAGGCGCTCACCGGCTACCGCCCGGCCAACCAGGGCGAGGTCCTCTACGACAACCGGAACCTCTACAAGCAGTTCGCCGAGCTGCGCCAGCGCATCGGTCTGGTCCCGCAGGACGACATCCTGCACAAGGAGCTGACCGTCAAGAAGGCCCTCAAGTACGCGGCCAAGCTCCGCTTCCCCGCCGACACCACGGCCGCCGAGCGCGAGTCCCGCATCGACGAGGTGCTGCGCGAGCTCAAGCTGGACATCCACAAGGACAAGAAGGTCACGTCCCTGTCCGGCGGCCAGCGCAAGCGCGTCTCCGTCGCCCTGGAGCTGCTCACCAAGCCGTCCCTGATCTTCCTGGACGAGCCCACCTCCGGCCTCGACCCGGGCATGGACCGCGACGTCATGCAGCTCCTGCGCGGCCTCGCCGACGACGGCCGTACGGTCCTCGTCGTCACGCACTCGGTGGCCGAGCTGGCGATCTGCGACAAGCTCCTGGTGATGGCGCCCGGCGGCTCCGTCGCCTACTTCGGCCCGCCCGAGGAGGCGCTGAACTTCTTCGGCTACGACACCTGGGCCGACGTCTTCTCCGCCTTCGAGAACTACCGCGACTACGACTGGGCGGGCCGCTGGAAGGGCTCGCAGCACTACCAGATGTACGCCGCGGACATCGACGCGGTCGCACCGCAGTCCGTACAGGTGCCGCCGATGCAGGCGATGCGGCCACCGAAGCCGCAGGGCTGGATGTCACAGTTCGTGACCCTGGTGCGCCGCTACCTCTCGGTGATCATCTCCGACAAGGGCTTCCTCGCCCTGATGGTGATCCTGCCGGCCGTCCTCGGCGCGGTCAGCCTGCTCATCGACGCGGACAAGGGCCTGCTGCCCAACCCGCCCAACGCGGCGGGCCGGATCATCCCGAACGGCACGGCGACCACGGTCCTGCTGATACTCGCGGTGGGCGCCTGCTTCGCGGGCGCGGCGAACTCCGTGCGTGAGCTGATCAAGGAACGGGTCATCTACGAGCGGGAGCGCGCCACCGGCCTGTCCCGCTCGGCGTACCTGATGTCCAAGGTGTTCGTGCTCGGCATGATCACCGTGCTGCAGGGCCTGCTGGTCGGCGTGATCGGCTTCTCCAGCCGGGAGATCCCGGAGGAGGGCCTGGTCTTCGGCGGCTTCACGCTGCTGGAGCTCTCCGTGCCGATCATGGCGCTCGGCTTCACCTCGATGATGTTCGGCCTGATCATCTCCGCGCTGGTGAAGACCGCGGAGAAGACCATGCCGCTGCTGGTGATGTTCGCGATCATCCAGGTCGTCTTCACCGGCTGCCTGTTCGCCCTGCACGGCTCGATCGGCGTCAACCAGTTCTCGTTCCTGATGCCGTCGCGCTGGGCGGTCGCCGCCTCGGGCGCCACGCTGGACTTCAACAAGATCAGCCCGCCGGAGACGGCCGGCGACACGGACCCGCTGTGGGAGCACACGGTCGGTGCCTGGGTGATGGACATGGGCGCGCTGATCGCCCTCGGTGTGATCTGCGGCTTCTTCGTGGCCCGCTTCCTGCGCCGCCACGAGCCCGAGGTCATGCGCAAGTAGTCCGCGCCGTACGGCTCCGAAGGGCGGCACCCCGTCAGGAGGGTGCCGCCCTTCGGCGTCTTCGGTTCGCGAGAAGAGGTCCGCGCCGACCTCAGTACGCGCTGTCGACGTTGTCCATGGTGCCGTACTTGTCGGCCGCGTAGTTGCAGGCGGCGGTGATGTTGGCGACCGGGTCGTAGATGTTCTTCGAGGTGCCCGGGACGTGGTAGGCCTCGAACGTCGGCGGGATCACCTGCAGCAGGCCCTTGGACGGGATGCCGTTCTGGGCGTTGATGTCCCAGAGGTTGATCGCCTTCGGGTTGCCGGAGGACTCCCGCATGATGTTGCGGTGGATGCCCTCGTAGGAGCCGGGGATGCCGTGCTTCTTCATGATGGCCAGGGACTCGCGGATCCAGCCGTCCAGGGTGTCGCTGTAGGTCTTCTGCGGGGCGGCCTGCTTCACCTCGGCGCGCTCGGCGGCACGGCTGGCGGCCTCCTCGGCCTGGCGGGCCTTCTCCGCCTTGGCCTCCGCGGCGGCAGCGGCGGCCTTCTTCTCGGCGGCGGCCTGGGCCGCGGCCTCCTTCTTCGCCGCGATCTGCTCGACCTTGACGCTGGAGCCGGCGACCTGGTCGGTGACGCTCGCCTTGACGTCCTGGATCGGCTCGGTGCTGTACGCGACCTTCGCCGTGGGGGCGGCGGCCTCGGCCGTGGTGGCCGTGGACGCGTTGCTCGGGACGGCCGAGAGACCGATGGCGGCGGCGCCGAGGGCCGCGACACCGGCGACGGCGATCTTGTGGTGACGGGTCAGGGCACGACTATGACCACGGGTGAGGATGTTCTTGGACATGCGGGATGGACCTCTTCGAATAGCGCGGAGGTCGCTCAACGTCCGGTGGGGACAGGGTGCTTCCGGCACAAACGCCGCGGGGAGATACCCACGGCGCTGAGCGACGCAGCCATTCTTAGCGGCCGCAAAATCGCTGGGCAAAGGTGTGACGTACGAAGCCGGGTAGTGGATCAGGGAGGGGCAAACCGGGGCAGAGGGGGCAGTATGCCCCGCTCACACGGGCAGTATGTCTCTCCTAATCCTCTTCGTACGTGATGTGCGCCCTATGCCCGGCCTCACACCGACCACCCTCCGCCCTCACCGGTGGTTGCTGGAGCAATGCTCTGTGTGAGGAGATCCCGTCACTCCGGCAGAACCAGGTGCACATCGCCGAACTCGTGCCACAGATAGCGCCCGCGCAGCGCCTCCTCGTACCCCCGGTCGATCGCCGCCCGGCCCGCGACCGCCTCCAGCATCAGCAGGTGCGAGGCCTCCGGCTCGTGCAGCCCGGTCAGCAGCCCGTCCACCACCCGCACACCGCGCTCGGGCGTCACCACCAGACCGGTCCACCCCGCGCGGGCCCGCACCACGCCGTCCGCACCGGCCGCCGACTCCACCGCCCGCACGGCCGTCGTCCCCACCGCGATCACCCGGCCGCCCCCCGCCCGCACCGCCCCGATCAGCCGCGCCGACGCCTCCGGCACCACGAACCGCTCCGGATACGGCGGCTCGTGCGCCTCCGCCGACGCCACCCCCGTGTGCAGCGTGACCGGGGCGAACTGCACCCCCCGGCTCACCAGCTCCGCCACCATCCGCGCGGTGAACGGACGCCCCGCACTCGGCATCTCCGCACTCCCCGCACCGTCCGGCGACGGCAGCGCGAACACCGTCTGGTACGCCGACAACGGCTGGTCCCGCTCCGTGTACGCGTACCGGATGGCCCGCCCGTGCTCCCGCAGCACCCCGAGCACGTCCCCCGACACCCGCGCCCACCACAGCCGCTCCCCGCGCGCGCTCAGCGGCTCCTCCGGTACCAGCCGCACACCACCGACCAGCCGCACCTCTGTACCCGCGGGCGCCCCCGCGCGCGCACGCGTGGTGCCGTGCCCGTCGGGATCCCGCAGCTCGACCGCCCACCGTCCGTCGTCACCGCGCGTGGAGAAATGCACCACCACGCGCGTCTGCCCGATCCACCCCCCGACCGCCGCCGCCAGCGTCGGCGAGGTGTTCACCACCAGCAGGTCCCCGGCCCGCAGCAGCCCCGGCAGCTCCACGAAGGCGTGATGCGACACCGCCGTGCCCCGCGACACCAGCAGCCGCACCGAGTCCCGCTCAAGACCCGGCCCCCGCTGCTCCACCGGCACCCGCGCGGACAACTCCTCCGGTACCTCGACGGCCACGGTCATCGCCGCTCCTCCAGCAGCGCCGGGGCGCCGTAGCGACCGCTCGCCGGCCGCTCGTCCAGCAGCCGCAGGAAGGCGGGCACCACGGTGGCCGGCTCAGGACGCGGATCGTCGTCGTCCGGTACGGCCGCCGCGTACAGGTCCGTCGCCATGTCCCCGGGATCGACCGACCACACCCGCAGCCCCGGCTCCTCCACCGCCAGCACCGCCGCCAACTGGTCCAGCGCCGCCTTGGACGCCCCGTACCCGCCCCACGTCGGATACGCCTCGGCGGCGGCGTCCGAGCTGACCACCAGCACCGCCCCGGCCGCCGCCGACCTGAGCAGCGGCAGCGCCTCCTGCACCAGGCCCAGCGCCGCCACCAGGTTCACCTCCAGCGCCCGCCGCAGCCCGTCCAGCGGCAGCTCCTCCAGCGGGACCAGCGGCTCGGCGCCCAGCGCGCTCGCGTTGTGCACCACCAGGTCCACCCCGCCCAGCCGCCACGCCGCCGCCACCAGCTCCGCGCGGTGCGCGGCGTCCGTGACGTCCCCGGGCAGCGCCGTCACGCGCGTGCCGTGCGCCGACACCAGCCCCGCCGCCTCCGCCAGCGGAACCGGGTCCCGCGCGTCCAGCACCAGATCCCAGCCGCGCTCCGCCAGCCCCCGGGCGAGCGCCTCCCCGAGCCCCTTCGAAGCCCCCGTGATGATCGCAACCGGCATGACAACCGTCCCCTCGTCCTCGGACGCCGCTCGATCGGCGTGCCCTCAACTTAGGGACCGGCCCCCCGCCACCGCCTCGGCCCCGGGACGCAACGCCCCGGGGCCCTTCGCCCTACGCCACCGACCCCGGTCCCGCGGTCCTACGCCCCGACCGGGACGGCGGGACCTTCGACCTAGGTCCCGCGGCCCGCCCGACGGCCGCCACACGTCCGATCCCGCTGTCACCGCCCGCCGGTACCGTGAGGACATGAGCCACGGCCCCCGGTCCGGCCTCGCCGCGGTGAGCTCCGCGTTGCTGGCCATGAGCAGGCACCTCGAGGTGCGCGACGTCCTCAAGACGATCGTCGCCTCGGCCCGCGAACTCCTCGACGCGCAGTACGCCGCGCTCGGCGTGCCCGACGACCACGGCGGCTTCGCCCAGTTCGTGGTCGACGGCGTCAGCGACGACCAGTGGAAGGCCATCGGGCCCCTCCCGCGTCAGCACGGCATCCTCGCCGCGATGCTTGACGAGGCCACCACGCAGCGCCTCGCCGACGTGCGCCGCGACCCCCGCTTCGGAGGCTGGCCCAGCGCCCATCCCGACCTGGTCGACTTCCTGGGCCTGCCCGTCCGCGACGGCGACGAGGTCATCGGCGCGCTCTTCCTCGCCAACAAGAACTGCCCCAAACCCGAGGGCACCTGCGGCTTCACCGCCGACGACGAGGAACTGCTCGGCATCCTCGCCCAGCACGCCGCCATCGCCCTCACCAACGCCCGGCTCTACGAACGCAGCCGCGAACTGACCATCGCCGAGGAACGCTCCCGCCTCGCCCACGAGCTCCACGACGCCGTCAGCCAGAAACTCTTCTCCCTGCGGCTCACCGCCCAGGCCGCCGCCCGCCTCGTCGACCGCGACCCCTCCCGCGCCAAGGGCGAACTCCAGCAGGTCGCCGCCCTGGCCGCCGAGGCCGCCGACGAACTGCGCGCGGCGGTCGTCGAACTGCGCCCCGCGGCCCTCGACGAGGACGGCCTCGTCGCCACCCTGCGCACCCAGATCCAGGTCCTCGACCGCGCCCACACCGCGCGCGTGACCTTCACCGGGCACGGCGTACGCGCCCTCCCGGCCGCCCAGGAGGAGGCGGTGCTGCGCGTCGCCCAGGAGGCACTGCACAACGCGCTGCGGCACTCCGGCGGCGACCACGTCGACGTCACCCTGGACCGCCGCGGCGGCGGAGCGGTCCTGCGGGTCAGCGACGACGGCGGCGGCTTCGACCCGCGGATCGTCCGCCGCGCGGGCCGTCATCTGGGCCTGGTCTCCATGCGGGACCGGGCGAGCGGGGTCGGCGGCAGGCTGACCGTGGAATCGGCGCCCGGCAAGGGCACCACGATCGAGATGGAGGTCCCCGGTGGCTGACGCAATCAAGGTGCTGCTGGTCGACGATCACCAGGTGGTACGCCGGGGTCTGCGCACCTTCCTCGAGGTGCAGGACGACATCGAGGTCGTCGGCGAGGCCGCGGACGGCGCCGAGGGGGTCGCCCTGGCGGGGGAGCTGGGGCCCGACGTCATCCTCATGGACGTCAAGATGCCCGGCATGGACGGCGTGGACGCGCTGCGGCGGCTCCGCGAGCTGGACCACCCCGCGCGCGTGCTGATCGTCACCAGCTTCACCGAGCAGCGCACGGTGGTCCCCGCCCTGCGCGCGGGCGCCGCCGGTTACGTGTACAAGGACGTCGACCCCGACGCGCTCGCCGGAGCCATCCGCTCCGTGCACGCCGGGCACGTCCTGCTCCAGGCGGAGGTGGCCGGCGCGCTGCTGTCCCAGGAGGAGACCGGCTCAGGCACGGGACGCGCGGGCTCCCTCACCGAACGGGAGCGCGAGGTGCTCGGGCTCATAGCGGACGGCCGTGCCAACCGGGAGATCGCCCGCGCCCTGGTGCTCTCCGAGAAGACCGTGAAGACCCACGTCTCGAACATCCTGATGAAACTCGACCTGGCGGACCGCACGCAGGCCGCGCTGTGGGCCGTACGCCATGGTCTGAGCGGCTGACCCGTGACGCCTCGGATCGGCCGGAAGGTTCCCCTCCGATCCGAGATTCATACCGTAGTGGGAATGTCCCTCGGATGGCCGTATCCATCGTCCGCTCCGGCCGTTCTCCAGTGCACGCCGCGGCGCCTGCCGCGGTCATCGCAAGGAGGGCTCGGAAAGTGAAGAACCTGAAGAAGGCAGCGGCCGTGACGATGGTGGCCGGCGGTCTGCTCGCGGCCGGTACGGGGATGGCCTCCGCCACCGACGGCAGCCACGCCGACGGCACGGCCGTGGGCTCCCCGGGCGTCGTCTCCGGCAACGTCGTCCAGGTCCCGGTCGACGTCCCGGTCAACGTGTCCGGCAACAGCATCAACGTCATCGGCGTCCTGAACCCGGCCTTCGGCAACACCGCCGTCAACCACTGACGCGCACCCCACAGCCCCGGCCGCCCGCCCCCACCGAGCGCCGGGGCTCCGCCATACCTCCCCGCTCTCCGCGGGCAACCGCATGCCGCGTTCCCGCGGGCACCCGCACGCCACGCCCCCGCCCTCCGCGGGCAGTCGTGCCGCTGGGGCGGCACGGGTGGGCGCGACGGCACCCCGCAAGCGCCGGGCAGCGCGACCCACCCCCGCCCAGCACCAACACCGGCCACGCGACCCCGAGGGACGCCACCGCACCAACACCGGCCACGCGACCCCGGGGCCCCTCACCCCACCCCCCGCTCCTCCACAACGGAGTTGTACGCAGCCACCTGCGCCCGCCGAGCCGTCCGCTCCACCGGCCGCAACGCCCCGGCCCGCGCCGAAATCTCCGAAGCGCTCACCGCACCCCCGTGCCCGTGCACCCCCGCCAGCGACACCAACGCCCCCACCCGCTGCGCCAGCTCCAGCACCCGCACCGCCCGAGGCGGATACCCCGGCGCCAACACCTCCCGCCCCCGCGATCCCATGGCCCGCGCCCGATACGCGTCGATCGCCGCCTCCGCCACCGGCCCCGACCCGGCCACATCCAGCCGCGTCAACACCTCCGTCGCCTCCCGCAACGCCTCCGCCAGCTCCCGCTCCGCCTCCCCGAGCGACGGCACGTCCGCCGGCGGCGCCACCCGCACCGGCAGGCAGTGCCACACCACCTCCACACGCACATCACCCGCGGGCCCGGCCTCATACACCTCCGGCACCAGCCCGACCGCGGCCCCGGAACAGACCACCGCCTCCTCCGCCTCCAACGCCCGCGCGTTGAACTCCGGCGGCCCGCTCAGCCCCAGCGGATGCCCCGGCGCCGGCAGCGCCACCCGCAGCCCGCTCACCCCCAGCGCCCGCAGCCGTCCCAACGCCAGCGTGAGCCCCACCGGCGCCGACTCGCCCGGCAGCCCCTCCACCCGGTGCACCGCGTCCTCCCCGACGATCGCGAGCACGGCGTCATCCGGTGAGACAAGTCCGGCAAGAAGGGCGTTTCCCCAAGCGGCAAGGCGTCCAGAGCGAGGTTCCGAGAGCATGCGTACACCCTAGACAGAGCCCGAGAACCGGACCGGAGGAATGTCCGGGTGGACCAGTGGCGTAGATTTCATGATGGGCTGCGCCCACGGGTGCGGCGGACCGACCCACAGGCGTACGCGACAGCCGAGACCGGCCACACTGCAAGGGGAGACAACGCGCTCATGAGCGATGTTCTGGAGCTTCAGGACGTATCCGTGGTCCGTGAGGGCCGGGCTCTGGTGGACCAGGTCTCCTGGTCGGTCAAGGAGGGCGAGCGCTGGGTCATCCTCGGCCCCAACGGCGCCGGCAAGACCACCCTCCTCAACATCGCGTCCAGCTACCTCTACCCCAGCAAGGGCACCGTCGGCATCCTCGGCGAGACGCTCGGCAGGCCCGGCACCGACGTCTTCGAGCTGCGCCCCCGCATCGGCGTGGCCGGCATCGCCATGGCCGACAAGCTGCCCAAGAAGCAGACCGTCCTGCAGACCGTGCTCACCGCCGCCTACGGCATGACCGCCGGCTGGCAGGAGGAGTACGAGGACATCGACGAGCAGCGCGCCCGCGCCTTCCTCGACCGCCTCGGCATGTCCGAGTACCTGGACCGCAGGTTCGGCACCCTCTCCGAGGGCGAGCGCAAGCGCACCCTCATCGCCCGCGCCCTGATGACCGACCCCGAGCTGCTGCTCCTCGACGAGCCCGCCGCCGGACTCGACCTCGGCGGCCGCGAGGACCTCGTGCGCCGTCTCGGCCGGCTCGCCCGCGACCCGATCGCCCCCTCCATGATCATGGTCACGCACCACGTCGAGGAGATCGCCCCGGGCTTCACCCACGTCCTGATGATCCGCCAGGGCAAGGTCCTCGCCGCCGGCCCGTTGGAGCTGGAACTCACCTCCCGCAACCTCTCCCTCTGCTTCGGCCTTCCGCTCGTCGTCGAACAGGTCGGCGACCGCTTCACCGCCCAGGGCCTCCCGATGTCCTGATCCCGCCCCGCGGCCCAAGACCCGGAGCCGCACGGCGCGTTCGAACCGATCGGCGCCCTGTCGGCGACCGGGTGTGCGGTCCTACCATGACCACGTGGACATCGACGCATGGCTGTGGTGGCTGATCGGCGCGGCGGTACTCGGCATCGGGCTCGTGATCACCGCGATGCCCGAACTCGGCATGCTCGCGGTGGGCGCCGTCGCCGCGGCAGTGGTCTCCGGCATCTTCGGCGGCGGCGCCGTCGCCCAGGTCGTGGTCTTCGCCGTCGTCTCGACCGCCCTCATCGCCGTCGTACGGCCCATCGCGAACAGACACCGCGCCGGGCGGCCCCAACTCGCCACCGGCGTGGACGCCCTGAAGGGGAAACAGGCCGTCGTCCTGGAGCGCGTCGACGGATCCGGCGGCCGGATCAAGCTGGCCGGCGAGGTCTGGTCGGCACGCGCACTCGACGCCGGCCGCGCCTATGAAGCAGGCCAGGAAGTGGACGTCGTGGACATCGAGGGAGCCACGGCCATCATCATGTGACCGGGCACGACACAACTGGGGCGAACAACCCCCCAGTTGCACCGATGGTCTGTCAGACTCGACCAGCAAGATCTTCAACAGCGAGATCTTCCACAGGCACAAGAGCTGCCGTAGGCGCCGAGGCTAAGAAGGGTTCGGGGAACCGACGATGCAACCGATCATCATCGTCCTGATCATCCTGGTGGTGTTGGTCTTCATCGCCCTGATCAAGACGATCCAAGTCATCCCACAGGCCAGCGCCGCCATCGTCGAGCGCTTCGGCCGCTACACGCGGACACTCAACGCGGGCCTCAACATCGTCGTCCCGTTCATCGACACCATCCGCAACCGCATCGACCTGCGCGAACAGGTCGTCCCGTTCCCGCCGCAGCCGGTGATCACCCAGGACAACCTGGTCGTCAACATCGACACCGTCATCTACTACCAGGTGACCGACGCCCGGGCCGCCACCTACGAGGTGGCCAGCTACATCCAGGCCATCGAACAGCTCACCGTCACCACGCTCCGCAACATCATCGGCGGCATGGACCTGGAACGGACCCTCACCTCCCGCGAGGAGATCAACGCGGCCCTGCGCGGCGTCCTCGACGAGGCCACCGGCAAATGGGGCATCCGCGTCAACCGCGTCGAGCTCAAGGCCATCGAACCGCCCACCTCCATCCAGGACTCGATGGAGAAGCAGATGCGCGCCGACCGCGACAAGCGCGCCGCGATCCTCCAGGCCGAGGGTGTCCGCCAGTCCGAGATCCTGCGCGCCGAGGGCGAGAAGCAGTCCCAGATCCTGCGCGCCGAGGGCGAGGCCAAGGCGGCGGCCCTGCGCGCCGAGGGCGAGGCCCAGGCGGTCCGTACGGTCTTCGAGGCGATCCACGCCGGGGACCCGGACCAGAAGCTCCTCTCCTACCAGTACCTCCAGATGCTCCCCAAGATCGCCGAGGGCGACGCCAACAAGCTCTGGATCGTCCCCAGCGAAATCGGCGACGCCCTCAAGGGCCTCTCCGGAGCGATGGGCAACTTCGGCTCCATGGGCGGCAACGGCACCCCGGCCCCCGCCAACGTCCCACCCCAGGAACGCCGGGAGAAGCCCTCGATCGACTGAGGGCACCCTGGAAACACGGGTTCCCCGCACCCCTCAGGGGCGCGGGGCCCTGTCGATATGCGGCTCCGCCGCGTGGGCGCGACAAGCCACAACGCACCCGCAGCCGACGAAGCACAAAGCCCCCTACGGCGACATACCTACGCCGCGTCCAGCGCCAACCACTCGGGCAACGCCTCGAACTCCTCGGCGCCCAGCGCCAACAACATCGCATCGGCCGGCGTAGGCTCGAACGGCCGCCGCAACAGCGGCATACCCGCCTGCTCAGGCGTCCGGTTCGCCTTCCGGTGATTGTCCTCCGCGCAGGACGCCACCGTGTTCAGCCACGTGTCCTGCCCGCCGTGCGACCGCGGCACCACGTGGTCCACGGTCGTCGCCCGCCGCCCGCAGTACGCGCACCGGTGCCGGTCCCGCACCAGGACACCCCGCCTCGACCAGGGCGCTTGTCTTCGGAACGGCACCCTCACGTACTGGCAGAGCCTGATCACCCGGGGCGCCGGTATGTCGACCGCGGCTCCACGCATCCGCAGCTCGGGGTGGGCCTGCTCGACGACGGCCTTGTCCTGAAGCACCAGAACGACGGCTCGGTTCAGCGTCACCGTCGACAACGGCTCGAAGCTCGCGTTCAGTACCAGCGTGTCCCGCATACCAGCCCACCTCCCGTGTGCACCGGCCCACCCCTCGGCGGGCTGGGGTCAACTCTGGCCGGGCACGCCGAGATGGACAACGCAATATCTGCTGCTCCTGCGGGAGGTGACCCCCGCGACCCCCGGCAACAAAAATGCCCGCCCCTGATCAATTCCAAGACCAGGGGCGGGCAAACGTTCCATGAACGCTCAAGGCCGCGCGGGAAACCGCTCAGGACTCCGCGGGCACCTCGTACTCACCGATCAGCTGGGCACGCCCCAGCGTGTGGAACCGCAGGTTGAAGCCCACCACGGCGGGAGACGCGTCCGAGTCCGGACCGAGCTTCTCCTGGTCCACGGCGTACACCGTGAACACATACCGGTGCGGCCCGTCCCCGGGCGGCGGCGCGGCACCACCGAAGTCCTTGCCGCCGTAGTCGTTGCGCGCGTGGACCGCGCCCTCGGGCAGCCCCTCGAACGTGCCACTCCCCGCACCGGCCGGCAGCTCGGTCACCGTGGCCGGGATGTCGAACACCACCCAGTGCCA
The DNA here is from genome assembly GCF_055585405.1 of Streptomyces sp. NPDC053426. Classification (NCBI taxonomy): domain Bacteria; kingdom Bacillati; phylum Actinomycetota; class Actinomycetes; order Kitasatosporales; family Streptomycetaceae; genus Streptomyces; species Streptomyces sp. NPDC053426. The sequence goes on from NZ_JBVJKE010000030.1 coordinate 57,744, forward strand.
GAACCCGCTGCCCGTCGGGGCATCGGGGTCGTAGCAGGTCACGGCGAAGCTCTTGGTCTCCGGCGGGAACCCCTCCCACCGCAGGTGCGGGGAGGTGTTGCCGGCCGCGTGGACCTGAGCGTCCTTGAGCGTCGCCCCCTCCTGCACGTCCTCGCTCGACACCGCGAACGACGGCACGGGCGGATGGAAGTCGTGGGGGAGCGGCCGCCGCCTGAGCTCGGTCACCTCGGTACCTCCTGATCGGTTGCGTTCAGTCGGAAACCGAGCCTAGAACCAGTTGCGCTTGCTGCCGACCTCCGACAGCCACTGGTTGAGGTACGCCGTCCAATCGGTCCCCTGGTAGTCGTTCAGCCCCACCTTGAAGGAGCGGAACGTGTCGCTGCCCTCGCTGAACAGACCGGGCTTCTTGTCCATCTCCAGCACGACGTCCATGGCCTGCTCGTCGGCCACGAAGCTCAGCTCGACCTGGTTCAGCCCCCGGTACTGCTGCGGCGGGAAGAACTCGATCTCCTGGTAGAACGGCAGCTTCTGCCGGGTGCCCCGGATGTGGCCGCGCTCCATGTCCGCGTTCTTGAAGCGGAAGCCCAGCTGGATGAACGCGTCCAGGATCGCCTTCTGCGCCGGCAGCGGGTGCACGTTGACCGGGTCCAGATCACCGGAGTCCACGGCCCGCGCGATCGCCAGCTCGGTGCTCACCCCGATGTTCATCCCGCGCAGCGGCTGCCCGTCGATCATCGTGATCGGCGTCTCCCACGGGATCTCCAGCCCGAACTGCACCGCGTGCACCGCACCCGCCTGGATCTCGAAGGCACCCCCCAGGCTCGACTTGGTGAACTCGATGTCCTGCTTGTACTCCTGGTCGCCGTTCTCCACCTCGACCTTGGCCTGCAGCCCGACCGACAGACCCTCGATCTGCTGGTTCACGGACCCGCCCTGGATCCGCACCTCGCCCTGGACGACACCGCCCGGAACCACGTTGACCTCGTGCAGCACCGTCTCGACCGAGGCCCCGCCGGCACCCAGGCTCGCCAGCAGCTTCTTGAACGCCATGTCTCTCCCTCTCCAGGCGACCCCCGTGGGCCACACCTGATCCGTCGTCCTGCGTCGAGTCGTACGTATGGACCCTTGATCCCTAACAACGCGATCCGGCCGTGGCCGGTTCCGCGTCCCCCACCCTGGCAACCGCGGAGCCCGCTGACCACCCCGCGGCGCCGCCCGTCTCCAGTACCCTCGGACGGCATGATCGCGACCCCCGACCGTACGCCCCTGCCCAGAGAGTTCTTCGACCGCCCCGTCCTCGAGGTCGCCCCCGACCTCCTCGGCCGGATCCTGGTCCGCACCACCCCGGACGGTCCGATCGCCCTCCGCCTCACCGAGGTCGAGGCCTACGACGGCCAGAACGACCCCGGCTCCCACGCCTACCGCGGTCGCACCGCCCGCAATGACGTGATGTTCGGTGCGCCCGGCCATGTGTACGTCTACTTCACCTACGGCATGTGGTTCTGCATGAACCTCGTGTGCGGCCCCGAGGGCCGCGCGAGCGCCGTGCTCCTCCGCGCGGGCGAGATCATCGAGGGCGCCGAGCCGGCCCGCAGCCGCCGCCTTTCGGCCCGCAACGACAAGGAACTCGCCAAAGGCCCGGCCCGCCTGGCCACGGCCCTCGGCGTCGACCGCGCACTCAACGGCACGGACGCCTGCACCGCGGGCGACACCCCGCTGCGCATCCTCACCGGCACCCCCGTGCCCTCCGACCGGGTGAGCAACGGCCCGCGTACCGGAGTCTCCGGTGAGGGAGCCGTTCATCCCTGGCGCTACTGGGTCACCGACGACCCGACGGTGAGTCCCTACCGGGCCCACGTGCCACGACGCCGTCGAAGTTGACTCGACCTTGGAAGGTGCGTAAGGTAGCCCGAGCCGCTTGAACCGGGTACGGCGATCGCCTGCAGCCGGAAGCGGCCAACCCACTACCTACGATCACCCCTCAGCGGGGTCGAATTCGTCATGTCCGCATGTCTGAATTCCGAACCGCGGAGCCCGATTATGAATCGAGCGAGGGAATCGGTTAACGTAGTGAATGTCGAAAGGCCGACAGGCGAAAGTCGAGGGCTCGACGGCACACCCCGCCGACCGGGAATCAGGCCCGAAAGGATCTGATAGAGTCGGAACCGCCGGAAAGGGAAACGCGAAAGCGGGAACCTGGAAAGCGCCGAGGAAATCGGGTCGGAAAGATCTGATAGAGTCGGAAACGCAAGACCGAAGGGAAGC
>NZ_JBVJKE010000031.1:0-59752 GCF_055585405.1 Streptomyces sp. NPDC053426
CCCCCCCCCCCCACCCCCCCCCCCCCCCCCCCCCCCCCACCCCCCCCCCCCCCCCCCCCCCCCCCCCCCCCCCCCCCCCCCCCCCCCCGTGCCGGGGTCAGGCTCTGTCCCGGTCCTCCGGGAGCGCCGTCCCGTCCTCCACGACGTGCACCGCGGCCTCCTCCGCGCCGGCCGCCCCCGCGTCGATGCCGACGTCCTCGGCGACGGACTCCTTGGTGGTGTCCGTGCGGGCCCCCTCGTCCGGGGCGACCAGGCGCCCGGCGCGGCCGGTGCCCGCCTCCGGGTCGACCGGCTCGCCCTCGCCGCCGGGAAGGTCGCCCACCGCGTCCCCGGCGGGCGCGGACGCGTCCGGCACCTCCTGGGCCAGCCGCTGGTCGAGGCTCTCCCCGTCGTGCTGCTCCGCGGCCGTGGTGCCGTGCTTGGTCACGCCGAGCGGTTTCTCCGGCGGGGAGTAGCCCTCGTCGAGGGTGTCGTCGTAGGTCCGTTCGTCGACGGCGTCCTGCATGTCGAGCGGCGCGGCGTCCTCCTGCTCCTCGTTGCTCCCGGTGGGCTGGTAGGCGTCGTCCCCCATCGGCTCGGTGCCCATGGTTTCCTCCCTGTCGCGCTGCGTCGGCTCGTTCGCCTCGGGTGTCAGGTCCGCGTTTCCCGTGACACGGTCTCTAACCCCGGTGCGTCCGATGAGGGAGCGGGTGCCGCGAGGATCACAGGGGTGCGTTCGGGCCGTCCGGGCGGGAGTGCCGCCGGTCGACCATGTCGAGGCTCAGCCGTCGGATCTCGCTCTCGCCGAGCCGTTCGTAGCCGTCCTCGGTGATGACCGACACGACCGGGAAGATGCGGCGGGAGAGGTCGGGGCCGCCGGTCGCCGAGTCGTCCTCGGCGGCGTCGTAGAGGGCCTCCAGGGCGGCCAGGGCGGCCTCGTCACGGGACATGCCGGGCCGGTGGAGCTTCTTGAGGGCTCCTCTGGCGTACGGGGATCCGGAGCCCTCCGTGTGGAAGCCGTACTTCTCGTAGCGGCCGCCGGCGGCGTCGTAGGAGAAGATCCGGCCCCGCCCTCCCCCGGGCGCGGTGGTGTCGTAGCCGGCGAGCAGCGGGACGACGGCGAGGCCCCGCATGGCCTGGGAGAGGTTCTGGCGGATCATGGTGGCGAGCCGGGTCGCCTTGGCGCCGAGGGTCATCGGGATGCCCTCGATCTTCTCGAAGTGGGCGAGTTCGACCTGGTAGAGCCGCACCATGTCGAGGGCGGTCCCCACGGAGCCGGCGATCGCGACGGCGGTGTGGTCGTCGGCGGGCAGCACCTTCTCCAGATCGCGCTGGGCGATCAGGTTGCCCATGGTGGCCCTGCGGTCACCGGCGATCAGTACGCCGTCGCCGTAGGTGAGGGCGAGGATCGTGGTGCCGTGCGGGACCTCCGTGGCGCGGACGCCCTCGGGGAGGGGGCGCGTGCCCAGCAGTTCGGGGCGGTGGGCCGCCAGGAACTCGGTGAAGGACGAACTTCCCGGGGTGAAGAACTCCTCCCCCAGCCGCCCTTCGTGCTCGCTCTGCGCCATACCGCTTCCCCCCTCGTCGCTCCTTCGCGCTCCGACAACCGACTCCTACCTGGAGCGGGTGCGCGGGAAACCCGTCGCCGTCAGCCGGAGCCGGGCGCCGGGGCGATACGGGCTTCGAGGTCGCCGATCCGGTGGGCGGGCCAGGAGCGGGCGTACCCGGGCGGTGTGCCGCCGGGCCCGGTGAGGGTGGCGACCGGGACGCGGTCCGCGGTGCGCAGGATCTCGGCGGCCGTGGTGTTCTCGTTGTTCCCGGCGGTCGCGCCGGAGGAGCAGCCGGTGTAGTAGCCGATGGGGATCGCCTCGTGGCCGGTGATCAGACAGGGCGGGCGGACGCCGAGCCGGTGCAGGTCGTCGGCCATGCGGGCCCAGTCCCGGCGGCTGTCGACATTGCGGTCCACGGTGCCCACGAGGACGGTGAGCTGCACCGTGAGATGACCGGCCAGGCCGAGTGCGACCAGGGTTCTGGCCGTCGGCCGCCACTTTCCGCGCGGTGCCGTGACCAGGTACCACAGCGCGTCGGCGACCGGTATCGCGAGCAGGGCGTAGGCGGGCTGGAGGAAGCGGGGCGCCGCGTACTCGATCATGAACAGGTAGGGCAGGGCTACGGTCGTGGCGCAGGCCAGCGGCACCACGGTGCGCAGGGTGCGGCGGGCCCGCACGGCGACGATCAGTCCGAGGACGACGAGCAGCGGCAGCACGAACCACCACAGGGTGACCACCGGGTGGGGCATCGGGACCGCGCACGGACGGCACAGGGCGCGCCCGCCCAGGCTGCGCAGCTGGTCGTCGACGGCGATGTTCAGGCCGAGCCCGCCCTGGATGCGGGAGGCCTCGGCGAGCCGCTCCCGCAGGCCGCCGAACGCGGTGTACGCCTCGACCACCCAGGGGACCGCTCCCGCCAGCAGACCGCCGGCGAGGGCGAGCAGGGACCGCCAGTGCCAGCCGGCCAGCACCAGGACGAGGAGCGGGACCGTCGCCCAGACGGCGTCGGTGGGCCGCATCCAGGCCATGAGCGCGGCCCCCGCCGCCACTCCCCACAGGGGGCCGCCGGACGAGGGGTCCGCGCGGTGGCGCAGGAAGCAGCCGACGGCGGTCAGCGCGCCGACGGCGACCCAGTAGTTGGGCATGGCCTGGGGACCGTAGAAGAGCGTGATCCACAGGGAGGCGAAGAAGGCGCCGGCGGTGACCAGGACCCGGGTGGGGAACAGGCCGCGCCAGGAGCGCAGGGCCAGGTGGAGGGCGAGGCCGGAGAGCAGGGCGAGGTAGACGCGCAGCAGCGCCGTGGAATCGGACCAGGACGCGACGGGCGCCACCAGCAGGGACACCCCGCGGGAGCGGGGGGCGCTGAAGAAGGCGGCCGGGTGGTGGGAGGTGACCTGGCTGGTGTAGACGATCTCGTCCCAGCCGAGGCCCAGCACGGGGCGGACCAGGGCGAGTTGGGCGAGGGTGAAGACGACCGCGAGCACCGCGAGCGGGCGGGTGCCGCCGCGCAGTGACGGGCCCGGTCCGGCCCGCTGCTCGCCCCTCCGTATGCCGGTGAGAAGGGCACCGGTGCCGTCGGTCATCGTCCGTCCCTCATTCCCGCGCGTCATCGGGCCCCGGGTTCCACGGGCCCTGCGCTCTGAAGGACGGGTTCCGGGGAACCTGCGTTCCGGGGATCACCGACAAACTAACCCGCGTGCGGCGGGCCCGCAGGACGGGATACGGCCATCCGCCCCGGGGCCCGCCGCCGGTCAGCGCGGCTGCGGGCCCCGGTGCGGGGGCTGCTCGGGCGCCGGGCGGGGCCTGGGCGGCGGGACGGGACGCTCGGCGGGGGCGCCCTCGCGCACGGTCAGCTCGGTGCCGTGGTGACGGATGGTCAGCGGCGGTCCGGAACGGAGCGTGTACGTCGCCCGGTCCCCGGTGACCTCCACGCGCAGGCACCGGCCGAGGAACCGCAGGGTGAACGCCAGGCGGCGCAGCCTCGACGGCAGCCGTGGGGTGAAGCGGAGGCTGCCGTCGTCCCAGCGCATGCCGCCGAACCCGGCGACCAGGGCCGTCCAGGTGCCCGCCAGGGAGGCGATGTGCAGTCCGTCGCGGGTGTTGTGCTCCAGGTCCGCGAGGTCCATCAGGGCGGCCTCGGCGGTGTAGGCGTGGGCCAGGTCCAGGTGGCCGGTGCGGGCGGCGAGGACGGCCTGGACGCAGGCCGACAGCGAGGAGTCCCGTACGGTCAGCGGCTCGTAGTAGGCGAAGTTGCGGGCGATCTGCTCCTCGCCGAAGACCTCCTCGAAGTGGGCGGCGCAGGTGTGCATCGCCAGCACCAGGTCCGCCTGCTTGATCACCTGTTTGCGGTAGAGGTCGAAGTAGGGGAAGTGCAGCATCAGCGGGTACTGGTCGGCGCGGGTGCCGGCGAAGTCCCAGCGCTGGTAGCGGGTGAAGCCCGCGTGCTGTTCGTGCACGCCGAGTTCGTCGTTGTAGGGGAGGTTCACGGCTTCGGCGGCGTCCCGCCAGCCGGCGCTCTCCTCCTCGTCGACACCGAGGGCCGCCGCGGTGTCGGGGTGGCGTTTGCAGGCGTCGGCGGCGGCCAGCAGGTTCGCCCGGGCCATGAGGTTGGTGTACGTGTTGTCGTCGGCGACGGCGCTGTACTCGTCCGGTCCGGTGACGCCGTCGATGTGGAAGACGCCCCGGTCGTCGTGGTGGCCGAGGGAGCGCCAGAGGCGGGCGGTCTCCACCAGCAGCTCCACGCCGGTGTCGCGTTCGAAGCGCTCGTCGCCGGTGGCCTGGACGTAGCGCACCACGGCGTCGGCGATGTCGGCGTTGACGTGGAAGGCGGCGGTGCCGGCCGGCCAGTACGCGGAGCCCTCCGAGCCCTCGATGGTGCGCCAGGGGAACGCGGCCCCGCGCAGGCCGAGTTGGGCGGCGCGCTCACGGGCGACGGGCAGGGTGGTCTGCCGCCAGCGCAGCGCCTCGGCGGCGGCGTCCGGCGCGGTGCAGATCAGCAGGGGCAGTACGAACACCTCGGTGTCCCAGAAGGCGTGGCCGTCGTAGCCGGAGCCGGTCAGCCCCTTGGCGGGTATCGCGCGCCGTTCGGCGCGGGCCCCGGCCTGCAGGACGTGGAAGAGGGCGAAGCGCACGGCCTGCTGGATCTCCTCGTCGCCGTCGACCTCGACGTCGGCGCGGGCCCAGAAGTCGTCGAGGTGGGCCCGCTGTTCGTCGAGGAGGCCCTGCCAGCCGCTGTGCGCGGCGGCCGCCAGCGCCGCCTCCACCTGGTCGCTCATCGCGGGCCGGGAGCGGGCGCCGGACCAGCCGTGGGCGACGATTTTCTCCACCCGCAGCCGCTGTCCCGGCTCCAGGACGGAGGTGACGGTCAGCCGGGCCATGTCCACGTTGCTCTCGCAGTCGGTGGTGGTGTGCTCGGGCCCGTCGACGACGTGGTCGGCGGCCACGGCGACCCTGATGCCGCTGCGCCGGGTGCGGTGGACCAGGCGGAGCCGGTGGTCCTTGGCGAGGTCCTCCTCGGGTTCCAGCGGGGACTTCAGGGCGCGGGCGGCGCGCGGGTCGCCGTCCGGTCCGGGCAGGCTCTCGTTGGTGACGAGTTCGGACTGCAGCACCACGCGGGTGCGGCTGTCGACGGGCTCGACCTCGTAGGCGACGGCGGCGACGGCCCGCTGGGTGAGGGAGACCAGCCGGGTGGAGCGCACCCGCACCGTGGACCCGGCCGGGGAGGTCCATTCGCAGACCCGTTCGAGGACGCCCCGGCGCAGGTCCAGGGTCCGTTCGTGGCTGACGAGGCGCCCGTAGCGCAGGTCGAACGGTTCGTCGTCGACCAGCAGCCGGATCACCTTGCCGTTGGTGACGTTGATGACCGTCTGGCCCGACTCCGGGTAGCCGTAGCCGGCTTCGGCGTAGGGCAGGGGGTGCAGTTCGTGGACGCCGTTGAGGTAGGAGCCGGGCAGGCCGTGCGGTTCGCCCTCGTCGAGGTTGCCGCGCCAGCCGACGTGGCCGTTGGACAGCGCGAACACGGACTCGCTCTGTGCCAGGACGTCGAGGTCCAGGCTGCGTTCACGCACGGTCCACGGTTCGACGGCGTACGCCCGCTGTGTGATCACTTGTCGTCTCCGAGTTCGGCGAGGTCCGTCACGACCCGGTCGGCGCCGTGCGCGTACAGCGCGTCGGTCTGGCCCACCCGGTCCACACCGACGACGTATCCGAAGTGCCCGGCGCGGCCCGCGTCCATGCCGGCCAGCGCGTCCTCGAACACGGCGGCCCGGGACGGCTCGACGCCGAGGTCCGCGGCGGCGGCGAGGAAGGTGTCGGGTTCCGGCTTCCCGGGCAGGCCGCGCTCGGCGGCGACCACACCGTCGATGCGGACGTCGAAGAGGTGCTCGGCACCGATCGACCGCAGTACGTCACGGCAGTTGGCGCTGGAGGAGACGATCGCGGTGCGCAGTCCGCGGGCGCGGACCGCGGCGAGGTAGCGCAGGGTGCCCTCGTAGGCCTCCACGCCGTCGGTGCGGATCCTCGCCAGCAGCAGTTCGTTCTTGCGGTTGCCGAGGCCGTGCACGGTGCGGGCCTCGGGCGGGTCGTCGCGTTCGCCCTCGGGCAGTTCGATGCCGCGGGAGGCGAGGAAGGTGCGGACGCCGTCGGCGCGCGGGCGGCCGTCGACGTACTCGTCGTAGTCGGCGTCGCTGAAGGGCCGGAAGGCGTCGCCGTCCCGTTCGCGGAGGAAGGCGTCGAACATCTCCCTCCAGGCGGCCGCGTGGACGACGGCCGTCTTCGTGACGACGCCGTCGAGGTCGAAGAGGCAGGCGAGGATGTCATCGGGCAGACCTGGATCCGTCATACAGGACACCGTTCCCCGATACGGTGCCGAACAGTGGGTGGCGCGGGCCACATGGCGGCGGACCGTCCGCTCCCCAGGTGACACACTCTTCCGTGTGGCGCTGACCTTCGACGACCTCCTCCGCCGTGCCCGTGCCCTTCCGCGGGACGGCCGGCGCGCGATCCTCGGCATCGCCGGCGGTCCGGGCGCGGGCAAGTCCACGCTCGCGGAGCGGCTGGTGCGGGAGCTGAACGGCGGCGGGGAGCCGTGGGCCGCGCAGGTGCCGATGGACGGCTTCCATCTCGCCGACGCCGAACTCGACCGCCTCGGCCGCCGTGACCGCAAGGGCGCCCCGGACACCTTCGACGCGGCCGGGTACGCGGCGCTGCTGCGGCGGCTGCGCGAGGAGACGTACGGCGAGGTCGTGTACGCCCCCGGCTTCGAGCGGACGCTGGAGCAGCCGCTCGCGGGCGCGCTCCCGGTGCCGCCGGAGGCCCGGCTGGTGGTGACGGAGGGCAACTACCTGCTGCTGGACACCGGTGCCTGGGCGCGGGTCCGGCCGCTCCTCGACGAGGTGTGGTTCTGTGTGCTGGACGAGGAGGAGCGGCTGCGGCGGCTGATCGCCCGGCACGAGGAGTTCGGCAAGAGCCACGCGGAGGCGGTGGCGTGGGTCGAGCGCAGCGACCGGCGCAACGCCGAGCTGGTGGCGTCGACGCGGGACAGGGCCGACCTGGTGGTCCGGCCACCGGAACCGGCTGGACGGGGTGCGGCCCGGTGACGCAGGCTCTCGTACCGTGATCAGAGAAGCCACCGTGCACGACGTCCCCGAGATCCGCGCGATGATCCGCGAGCTCGCCGCCTACGAGAAGGCCGCCGAGCAGGCCCGCGCCACCGACGAACAGCTCCGCGCGGCCCTGTTCGGCGAGCGCCCCGCCGCGTCCGTCCTGATCGCCGAGGACGACGACACCGGTGTCATCGCAGGGTTCGCGCTGTGGTTCCCGCGCTTCTCGACCTGGACCGGTACGCGCGGGATGCATCTGGAGGACCTCTACGTCCGTCCGGACACCCGGGGTGCCGGGCACGGCAAGGCGTTGCTGGCCGCCCTCGCGGCGATCTGCCGGGAGAACGGGTTCGAGCGCTTCGAGTGGGTGGTGCTGGACTGGAACGAACCGGCGATCGCCTTCTACGAGTCGCTCGGCGCGGAGCTGCTGGAGGAGTGGACGGTGTGCCGGCTGACCGGTGCCCCGCTGGAGGAACTCGCCGCGCGGGCGGTTCCCCCCGTGGGCGGGGGTGCGGTGCGACAGTAGGGGCCCATGAGGGGTCTCGCGGCGGGCGTACGCGATCCGGCCACCGGTGGCGACGACGGCACCGTGTCGCGGCGCGCGGGCCGGCGGTGGCCGGTGGCCCTGGTCGTGGTGCTGCTGCTCGGACAGATGGCCGTGGCGATGGTCACCACCGCCGTGCGGCAGACGCCGACGATCGACGAGCCGGTGTACGTGGGCACGGCCGCCGTGTACCTGGAGGAGCGCAGCCTGCGGTACAACCCCGAGCATCCGCCGCTCGGGAAGCTGGTGATCGCCGCCGGGGTGGCGGTCGCCGATCCGCACCTCGACCCGGGATTCGACGGCGACCAGGGCGAGTTGGGGCGGCGTCTGCTGTACGGGTCGGGCAACGACCCCTGGCGGCTGATGTTCTGGGCGCGCCTGCCGGTGATCGTCCTGACGCTGCTGTTCGGGCTCGTCGTGTTCGCCTTCGCCCGTGGACCGGCCGGTGCGGCGGGCGCCCTGGCGGCGCTCGCGCTGTACTGCCTCTCCCCCGACGTGATCGCCCACGGCTCGCTGGCCACGCTCGACGTGCCGGCCGCCGGGTTCGTCCTGACCTCGGTGTGGCTGCTGTGGCGGGCACGGCGACGGCCGCGGCTCCGTCTGCCGCTCGCGGGTGTGGCGTTCGGGGCGGCGCTGGCGACGAAGATGAGTGTGCTGCCCGCGCTGCCGGTGCTGGTGGTGACGGCCGCCGTCTCGGTGCGGTGCGCGGGTGGCGGGCGGCGCAGGTCCGCCGCGGGCGCCGTCGCCTTCGCGCTGATCGCGGTGGGCGTGGTGTGGGCCGTGTATCTGGCCGTCGATCCCCGGCTGCGCTGGGTTCCGCAGCAGCCCGTGCCGGTACCGCGCGGGCTGCGGGGGCTGCTCGTGGATCTGATGCCGTTCCCCGAGCCGTTCCGGGACGGCATGCGCGTCCAGTTCGGCCTCGAGACCCGCCCCTGGGAAGGCTTCCTGTTCGGGCGGGTGTACGAGGGCTCGCTCTGGTACTACCTGCCGGCCGCGCTGCTGGTGAAGACGCCGCTCGGCACGCTCGTGCTGTGGGCGGCCGGCGCCGTCACGGTGGTGGCGGTACGGCGGCTGCGGCCCGCGGCGCCGTACCTGCTCCCGGCCCCGGCGGTGCTGCTGGCCGCCGCCGCGTACGGCTCACGGGACTTCGGCACCCGGTACGCCGTCTTCCTGCCGATGTTCCTGGCGGTGGCGGCGGGTTGTGTGCTCGTGGTGCGCCGGAGGTGGGTGCCGGCCGCGACGGCGCTGCTGGTGGCGTTCGTCGCGGTGAGCTCGCTGCGGACGTTCCCCTTCTATCTGCCGTACTCCAACGAGGCGTTCGGCGGTCCGTCGAAGACCCGGTTCCGGCTGCACGACTCGAACGTCGACTGGGGCCAGGACCTCGGCAGGCTCGCCGACCGGCTGCGCGAGCGGTACCGCGGGGAGCGGATCTGGCTGGTCCACAAGGGCGGCGGGGTGCCCTCGTACTACGGCGTCGACGCCGCCGATCCGCGCCGGGTACCGCTCGCCGAGGTGCGCGGGGTGCTGGTGGTGTCGGACTCCGCGGCGGCCAAGGCGACCGGCCGGCTGGCCGAGTTGATCGACAGCAGCCGCCCGGTCGACGACGTGGGCCACTCGATCACGGTCTACCGGCGCTGACCCGCGCCGTCAGCCGGGCGTCGGCCGTCCCGCGCGCTGGAAGGCGTCGGCGCTCACGTGCGGCATCACGCTGCTCGCCACGCGGAAGCGGCCGTTGGGGACTTCGGCGGACCGGCGGACGTGCACGGCGAGCGGGCCCGCCCATTCGTAGCCGTGGCGCGCGGCGTGCCGGGCCAGCCGGTCGGTGAGCGCCTGTCCCACGCGGCTGCCGCGGCGGGTCAGTTCCTCGTGCACGGGTTCGGCCAGTTCCACGTCGTAGGCGTTGGGGACCATCACCCGGCCCGCCCGGCACACCACGGCGTGGCTGTCGCACTCGCGCCGCAGGGCGTCGACGAGTTCGACCGGCTCCCGGCCGGACAGCCGCGCCCACAGCGCTTCCCATCGGTTCTCCAGGGCCTCTTCCAGCGCGCTCAGGGCGCTCATGCTCTCACCTGCTCGGGACGTGGTCGGGGGCGGAGGACGGTGGGTGTGGTCTAGCGTTCCCGGAAGTCGTCGGGCTTGATCTCGGCCTCCTCCAGTGCCTCGCGCATCGTGCGGCCGGTGCCGCCCTGATCGCGTGTCTCCTTGTCCTGCCGCTGTTCGACGATGTCGTCGGTGTCCCGGGTCTTCGGCCGGTTCTCCTCGGGGACGGTCATGTCCGGTGGCTCCTGGTGTGTCATGGGGTTTCTGCTTCGCTGTGCCGTCGGGTTCCCCCGGGAGGCGCGGATATCCCCGGTGGAGCGTTCCGGTGTGCTCCGGTGAGCGGCCTGGTCACCGCGGCGGGTGGGCTATGTTGAACCCTCGTGGGAGACGAAGGAGGCGCACCGGTGCGATCGCCGCAGCAGGCACGCGCACAGGCATCCGCGATCACCTCGGGGAAGGCGGGCCAGGACCCGGAGGTGTCCCCGACGGCCCAGCTCCGCACGCTGTTCGACCGGCCCCGGCTCTCCCCCGGCCAGCGGCGCATCGCCCAGTACCTGATCGAGCACATCACCGAGGCGGCGTTCCTGTCGATCACGGATCTCGCGGACCGGGCCGGGGTGAGCCAGCCCTCGGTGACCCGGTTCGCCTCGGCGGTCGGCTTCAGCGGTTACCCCGCGCTGCGGGAGAGGCTCCAGTCGATCACGCTCGGCACCCGTTCCGGCGGGCCCGCCGACGAGGTCCGGGGCAACGAGCTGCAGGCGGCGGTGGACGCCGAGATCGAGAACCTGGAGAACCTGCGGCGGGACTTCGCCGACGCCGACCGGTTCATCGAGGTCGGCCGCCGGCTGTCCGCGTCCACTCCGCTCACCGTGCTCGGGCTGCGCATCTCCGTCTCCCTGGCCGAGTACTTCGCCTACGCCGCCCGCCGCATCCACCCGGACGTCCGGCTCGTGACGCTGGGCGGCAGCGTCGCCTACGACGCGCTGCTGCAGTCGCGGGAAGCGGGCGGCAGCTGGGTGCTGGCGTTCTCCATGCCGCGGCACGCCCAGGAGACCCTGACCGCGGTGCGGGTCGCCCGCAGCGCGGGGCTGAAGGTCGCGCTGATCACCGATCTGGCGCTGGGCCCGATCGTGGACGAGGCCGACGTCACCTTCGCCACCGGCACCGGGTCCCGGCTGGTGTTCGACTCCTACGCCGCTCCGGTCGTGATGTGCGCGGCGCTGCTGCAGGCCATGACGGACGCGGATCCGGAGCGGACGCAGGCCCGGCTCGACGAGTACGAGCACGTCGCCGACGAACACCAGTTCTTCCTCAGGGACTGATCCCGCCGGGGGTCGCCCCATGGAAACGCCCACATCAAAGCGCGCATGAATGTTTTCATACGTCTTGCAAACCAGATGGCATATATAAATACTGCTCACGGATCACGGCCCGGCCGTTCAGCACCGGGCGCCCGCACGGACACCCGAAGCCGCCGGCACCTACCCGCTCCGGCGGCCGGGGCCGGCCGGGCATCCCCTGCCCGGCCGTTCGTGGCGGCCCCGGTCATCCCCTAGGCCGGGGCCGCCCCACTCCGTCGTCCCTCCACGCGACGCCGTACACCCGGAAGCGATGATCATGCCCCTGACGACCACGCGACTCGGTCCCGACTGGCCCTGCCAGGTCAAGACCCCCGGCAGCTACGACTGGGAACGCTCGGCGGCCAAGTGGCTGCGTGAGCTGGTGCCCGCGCGCTACGCGAGCTACCCGGCGTTCGTCCGGCACCCCGTCCTGCTGGCCCGGCACGCCCAGATCCAGGTCGAGCACGAGATCCGGGTGGCCCGCACCGCCCTGCAGACCGCCCGGTCCGACCTGCCCCGGGCCGGACTGCGCGAAGGGGTCATCGAGCACACGATCAAGCTCTACGCGGCCGAGGTCACGCAGCTCCAGCACATCGCCCGCAGCGTACGGGCGGTCGCCCGGGCCCTGGCCGAGTCCGGCCGCTGACCGCGGTCCCCGCCCGGTGCGCACGTCAGGGCCCCCTGGCCGGGGCCGTCCGCGGACTTCCGGGCGAACCAGTCGGTCAACGAACCGGGAGACGTGTGCGATGCTCATCGCGTGATGAGGGAGCCCATTGTCCCGGTGGGGCCCGGAGCCGCGCCGGACCTGGTGGAAATGGCCAGGGTCGTGGCCCGGCAGCGTGCCGAGATGGACCGGCTGCGCGAGCAGGCCGCGACATCGGCCGTCGTGGAGCGGGCCAAGGGTGTCGTGATGGCGCTGAGCGGATGCTCCGCCGACGCCGCCGGAGAGACCCTGCTCCAGCGTGCCAAGGCGGCCCGCCGCACCCTGCTGGAGGAGTGCTGGATCACCCTGGGGGAACTGGCGCCCGCCCACTCCGGTGAGCCGTCCGCAGGGCCGGACGGGGAGACCGGGAACGCGACGGCCGGCCTCCCCGCGGCCGACCCCCCGGCAGCGCGCCCGGCCCCCGAGGACGTCGCCGCCGCCCTGAGCCGCCTCGCCCGGACCCTCGTGCGCACCGGCACCCCCCAGGAGCTGGCCCGGTGCCTGCTGGAACACCTCGGGCAGGACCTGGCCGCGGACTCGGTCATGATCTACGCCCGCCGCACCGGCGGCGGTCTCGAACTGCTCGGGCACGCCGGGATAGACGAACGGCTGGCCACCCGGTGGCGTCAGGTGCCCCCCTTCAGCGGGGTCGCCGCGCTGGACGCCCTCGAGTCCGGTGAACCCCTCTGGCTGGAGGACTTCGCCAGGGACAGCGCGCGGTACCTGCTGATCGGTGACCCGCCCGGGCGGTGGCGCTCGCGCGCCTGGCTGCCGCTGCCCGGCGAGGAGAGCCCCGGGGTCTGCGTCGGTGTGCTGCGCGAGCGCTCCGGCCCCTTCACCCCGCGCGACCGGGCCCATCTGCGCGGAGTGGTCCGGCTCTGCGCCGGCCGGCTGCGTACGTTCACCGCCCCGTCCGAGCCCGCGGCCGACCCGCTCCCGGACGCCGTACGGGCGCTGTTCGCGGCGCTGCCGGTTCCGGCGATGCTGCTGACCCCGCTGCGCGGCCCGTCCGGCGGGGCCGAGGACTTCCGGGTGGACGCCGTGACGGCGCAGGCGGCCGACGTCCTGGGCGGCACCGGGGGCGATCCGGTCGGGCGGCGGCTGCGGGAGGTGCGGCCCGACCTGGTCGACACACCGGTGTGGCGGGGCTGCCTGGACACCCTGGCCGGCGGGGGGACGTACGAGAGCGAGCCGTTCGCCCACCAGGAGGTCGTGAACGGCGCCACCGAGCTGGCTACATACTCCGTACGGGTGACCCGGCCGGCGGACGCGCTGGTCGTCACCTGGGTCCGGCACGCCTCCTCCGACCGGCAGGAGCAGCGGCTCGCCGACCTGCAGCGGCTGGGCAACCTCGGCTGGGCCAACTGGAGCCTGACCACGTCCGAGGCGTCCTGGTCGTCGCAGGTGTTCGCGATCCTCGGCCGGGACCCCGCGGACGGGCCCGTCCGGCTCGACGACCTCCCCGCCCTCGCGGTGCCCGAGGACCGGTCCGCGCTGAGCCACGCCGTCGACGCCCTGATCCACGAGGGGCTGCCGCTGGACACCCCGTTCCGGGTCCGCGGCACGCGCGGCGTCCGGCATCTGCGGCTCGCCGCCGAGGCGGTGGCCGATCTGCACGGCACGCCCGTGGAGGTGCACGGCTTCGTGCAGGACCTGACCGCGCGGCGGCGGGCCGAGCTCGCCCTGGTGGAGACCGAGCAGGCCATCGTCACCCAGCACGACGTGCTCCAGGCCGAGCGGTCCCTGGTCGCCCGGCTGCAGAACGCCCTGCTGCCGCTGCCCGAGCGGGCGGTCGACCTGGCCGGGCTGCGCGTCGAGGTCGCCTACCTTCCCGCCCAGGCCGGCATACACGTCGGCGGCGACTGGTTCAGCGCCATAGAACTGCCCGACGGCGACGCCCTGTTCGTCGTCGGCGACGTCGCCGGACACGGGGTGGACGCCGTCGCCACCATGGCCCAGCTCCGGTTCACCGCCAAGGGCATGGTCATCACCGGATCCTCCCTGACCGGCGCGCTCGCCCGGCTCAACACCCTGCTGCTGCACTCCCGGGACAGCCACGGCACCGCGACCATGGTGCTGGCCCGCTACCGGCCGGCGCAGCGGCGCCTGCTCTGGGCGCAGGCGGGACACACCCCGCCCCTGCTGCTGCGCGACGGCGAGGTGACGTATCTGCGCCGGCCCAGCGGCATACTGCTCGGCGGCACCACCACGCCGCGGTTCGAGGAGGCCGAGTGCCGTCTCGAACCGGGTGACCGGATACTGCTGTACACCGACGGTCTGGTGGAGCGGCCCCCGGAGAACATCGACGTGGGCCTCGGGCGGCTGGCCGAGGCCGTGGCGGCGCACCCCGGCGACGGGGCCGGGTCCCTGGGCGCGCTGCTGGAGGCGATGCTGGAGGACGAGCGCCGCGACGACGTGTGCGTGCTGGACATCCGGGTGCCGAAGGAGCGGTAGCCTCCGGGTCAGGTGCCCGACGCCGACCGGCCGGTGCGGGACTCCAGCGCGAGGCGGGTGTCGTCGCCGTAGACGCCGGTCTCGTCGCCCCGGACGCCGTACCAGAGCTGGAAGCGGGCGACGGCGGCGGAGAGGGTGGCGTCGTAGCGGCCGTCGGTGGCGCCGGACCGGTAGACGTCCGGGACGCGCAGCAGCCGCTCCTGGAGTTCGGTCACCTCGGGGCCCGAGTCGCCCTCGCGGAGGAACCCCTGCTCTGCGGGGACGGGCGGGACCGGGGTGACGGGGGCGGCCGTGGACGGACGCGGGCCGGGTGCCGCGCGGTCGTCGGCGTCGCGTTCCACGAGCAGGAGCGCGCCGCCGAAGCCCGCCACCGCGGCGGCGGCCACGGCGAGCGCCAGGGCGGTGCGGTGGATCCCGGAGGTGTGCCGGGCCGCGGGCACGGGCGGGAGTTCCTGTGTCCGGTCCTCGGACCCGTGCCGCGGCCGGGGCGGCGGCACCGGCTCGTACCCGCCCCGCCCCTCCTCGCACTCCCGGAACAGCTCCGCGAGTGCGTCGGTGCGGCGCGGGCGCAGGACGCGGACGGGTTCGAGGGGCGGCCCGTCGTGCGGTCGTCCCGGTCCGGGCGGTGTCGTCACGTCGCTCTCCTTACCGTGCCGCGCGGGGAGTCGGTCCGCTTGCGCACAGAGGTACGTGACGGAGGTCCCGCGGGTTCAGGCGTCGCGGAGGAAGCGGCGCAGGGACGCCGTCATGGCGGACACGAACGCCTCCCGGCCGGTGTCGTCGAGGGCGTCGAGGGACAGATAGGGGTTGAGGTCCTCCAGTTCGACCAGCAGCAGTTCGCCGCCCGGCGCGCGGCAGGCGTCGACGCGCTGGATGCCGTGGCCGAGGGTGTTCCAGTCGATGAAGCCCCGGGCGAAGTCCAGGTCCTCCGGGCCGGGTTCGTACGGCTCCAGCTCCCAGCGGCGCTCGGGGTGCGGGGCGTAGAGGGCGTACTGGAAGTCGTGGTCGACGAAGTAGAAGGAGATCTCGTGGACGAAGTCGATGTGCGGCTGCACCAGGACGTCCCCGTCGACGAGTCCGCGCACCTCGTCGACGGGGACGACGCGCAGGCCTATGGAGTCGGCGCCGAGCCTGGGCTTGACCACGTACCGTTCCGCCGCGGGCAGCCGGTGCAGGTCCTGCGGCCGGTCGACGGTGGGGATCACCGGACGGCCGGCGGCGGTGAGGTCGAGCAGGTACTGCTTGCCGGCCATGTCGCCCTTGCCGGTGAGCGGGTTGTAGACCGGTGTGCCGGTCGCGGTGGCGCGCTCGCGGAAGGCGTCGTAGGCGTCCCGGTAGGCCAGTACGGGGCCGCTGTTGCGGACCACGACGGCGTCGAAGCCGTCCATCAGGGCGGCGGCGTCCCGCGGGTGGCACAGGGCGAGGTCGATGTGCTCGCGCAGCCGTGAGGTGAGGAAGACGTCCTCGTCGCAGTAGCGGCGTCCGCGGGCCGGGTAGGCCAGGTCGGTGACGTACAGGACGCGGGGACGGGCGGGCGGCATACGGGCTCCTCGGGGACGACGGTGGCTCGATCATAGGAACGACCTGCGGGAAGGGGACACGGCGGTACTGAGTTCCGTGCACGGCGGGCACTGAGTGCCATCAGTGGCTTCCCGGTGCTACGTTCCGTGCATGAGCTCCAGCAGTGCGGCTCCCGGCCGCGGGGACAGGGCCGAGAAGCCGCCGATGCGGGACGCCCTGGTCGCGGCGGCGTTCCGGCTGTTCCTGGAGCGGGGCTACGAACAGACCACGGTCGACGACATCGTGGCGCTCGCCGGGGTGGGCCGGCGGTCCTTCTTCCGCTACTTCCCGTCCAAGGAGGACGTGGTCTTCCCCGACCACGAGCGCTGCCTCGCCGACATGACGGCCTTCCTGGCGGCGGACTTTGACGACGATCCGGTGCGCAGGGTCTGCGACGCGGCCCGGCTGGTGCTGCTGATGTACGCCGAGAACCCGGCGTTCTCCGTGCAGCGCTACCGCCTCACCAAGAGCGTGCCCGGACTGCGGGCGTACGAGCTGTCCGTGGTCTGGCGGTACGAGCGGGCGCTGGCCGGATTTCTGCGGGGCCGCTTCGCCGGTCTGCCCGACGGCGCCCTCCGCGCCGATGTGATCGCGGCGGCGGTGGTCGCGGCGCACAACAACGCGCTGCGCTCCTGGCTGCGTTCGGACGGGAAGGGGGACGCGGAGGCCGTGGTGGACCACGCGCTGGGGCATGTGCGGGCCGCGTTCGGCGCCGGGCCCGCCGTCGCGGCGGGCGAGGGGCCCGGGGACGTGGTGGTGGTCGTCTCGCGGCGCGGGGCACCGCTGTGGAGGGTGGTGCAGGAACTGGAGACCACGCTCGGGCGCGGGTGATCCGGCGCGGACGCCCACCCCATTTTTGGGGGTACGGAGTGCCTTTACGAGTGGCACTGAGTGCCATACTCTGTGGCTGTGCACGGTGGCAGGGCGCACCGGCACGCGCGTGCCGGGTGACCGCACGCGGGATTCCGGCCGAGTGCAGGGAGTTGACCAGCGTGTACCACCACTCAGGAAGCGTCGCTCAGCAGGCAGCCGGCTCCGCGACGGGTGTCCTCGATCCCCAGGGCAGGGACCACGCGGAGGCCATGCTCTTCCAGCGCTGCACCTGGTGCGGCACCGCCATGTACCACCGGCTGCTCTGCCCGGTCTGTCAGGGCAGCGACCTGCGCACGGAACGCAGCGAGGGCGTCGGGACGGTCCGCCATTCCACGGTGCTGCACCGCAACACCCCGGCGGCCCGCAATGTGTCCCTGATCGAGATGGCCGAGGGGTTCGTGGTGCGCGGCCGGGTCATGGGGCCGCCCATCGGCATCCACGGCGGCGACCGGGTACGGCTGTCGACGGCCAAGGACCCGGTGCGCGGCGAGCCGGTCTTCCAACTGGTGGACGAGCCGTTCCGGGCCTGGACCTGACGGACCGCCGGACACGGTCCGGCAGGCGGATCAGAGCGTGACGCGGATGCCGACCGTGCCGCTCGTGCCCCGGCGCAGCCTGCTGCCCAGCAGGGTCAGCCGCCCCACGAGGCCGTACTTGCGGCCGATCAGCCTCCGGTAGCGGGCGGTGGTGGCCGGGTCGCAGATCTCCGCGGTGGCGGGGACCTGGTCACCGGTCGGGTTGCCGCGTATGTCGCAGGGGCCGACGAGGACGTCGCCGCGTGCGCGGATCCGCTTCACCTTCCACGAGTCGGCGACGGTCCACACCCCGAGCGCTTCACCGTCCCGCACCACCCACACCGGCGTGGCGACGGGCGTGCCGTTCTTGCGGTAGCTGGTGACCAACAGGTACTTCCCCGCCCCGAGCAGGTCCCGCAACGCGTCGTCCATGCGGGGAAGTCTAAGCGGGCACCGGACAGGTCACCCGGATACGCACGACGTTCCGTCATGGCCTGGACGTACCGCCGGCAGGCGATTGAGCCCGGGCGCGTGTTCTGCCTTGCGGAAGCACACGCGCCCGGGCTCATTCGGGGGCGAGAAGCCGAACCGGCGACCGGCCGCGGAGACGCACGACGAGACCCCCGTCCCGGTCCGCCCCGCACACCGGCCGCCCCGGACCGCACCCCCAGAGGGCAGGGCCCGCACAGCGGTCCCCCCGTCCTCTTCCGTTTCCCCGGCTCTCCCCGCTCTCTCCGACCGGCGAAGCCGTCCGGCAGGCGCCTTCCCCGTGGCCTGCGGCCTTCAGTAGCATCGGTTCCCAGGAATCACGGCTCGACACGGTCGCGTGGGTCATCCCCCGTACTCCTGGGAGCGATCGGGGAAGTCCGGACGTCAGGGGGTGATGCGTGAGAGTGCTTGTCGTCGGCGGGAGCGGGTTCCTCGGGTGCGAAGTGCTCCGCCGGGCCGTGGCCGTCGGATGGGACGTGGCCGCGACCTACCGGACCAGCCCGGGGGACCTGCCGTCGGTCACCTGGTACCGGGCCGATCTGCGTGACCCGGGGCGGATGGAAGAGGTGCTGGGCCGGATCCGCCCGGCCGCGGTGATCAACACGGCTGGCGGACACGCCGACTGGGCGGTCACGGCCGACGGTGCGGTCCGGTTGGCCCTGCACACGGCGCGGGCCGGGTGCAGGCTGGTCCACGTCTCCTCCGACGCGGTGTTCTCCGGAGCCGACATCCACTACCACGAGGACGCGCTCCCCGACCCCGTCTCCCGTTACGGAGCCGCCAAGGCCGCGGCGGAGACGGCCGTCAGGGTGGCGGTGCCCGAGGCCGCGGTGGTGCGCACCTCGCTCATCGTGGGGCACGGCCGGTCCGCTCACGAGAAGGCCGTGCACGCCCTGGCGGCCGGTACCCGCACCGGCGTCCTGTTCACGGACGACACTCGCTGCCCGGTCCACGTCGACGACCTGGCCTCCGCCCTCCTGGAGATCACGGACTCGGACGGATCCGGTGTGTTCCATGTGGCCGGACCGGACGCGATGAACCGTCACGAACTGGGCGTCCTCATAGCCCGGCGGGACGGACTGGACCCCGCCCGGCTGCCGGCCGGGCTGCGCAGCGACGTGGACCCGCCGGGGGGGCTGGACATCCGCCTCGTCACCGACGCCACCCGGGTCCGGACCCGCTTGCGGGGCGCGCGCGAATTCCTCGGCGTCGGCGGCCCGTGAGCCGGCCCGGCTTACCGCCCGGCGCCGCCTGGCGTGTCCGGCAGCAGTCGAGGAAATCGCCCCGCGCCGATCCGCCCCTCGATAAAGTGATGATCCCGGCCGCCTTCGGACGTCCACGCGGATCCACCCGACGCCGACGGATCCGGTGCGGCAGGTGGCGAACGGCCGCCGGAATGTGGTCCCCGGGCACAACGCCCCGGGGAGGCAGCGCAATGGTGTCGGCGAAGAAAGCACCAAGACGATACGTCGGTCCAGTTCGTCGTGTCGGTCGGCACATCAGTCATGGCTCTTGTCAAAAAGGAAGTGTGACTGCATGTTTGACGATAATTCCGCAGGGTATGGTGCACACCTGCCAACCGGCGACCATCCCGCTCTGGACCTCGAAAGAATTCTCGGTCGGCAGAGGATAAGAACCGACCTCGAGAGCAGTGCCGGGTTCCTGCGCGGCCGGCGAATCCTGGTCACCGGGGCCGGCGGCTACATCGGATCGGAGCTGTGCCGGCAGCTCAGCCGGTGGGGGCCCGAGAGCCTCATGATGCTCGACCGCAACGAGACGGCTCTTCACCTGGCGGCAGGCAGCGTCGCGGACGGCCCTTCGTCGGTGCGCCCCGGTATCCTCCTTGCCGACATCAGGGACTCCCGAGGGCTCACGCGGCTCTTCCACCGGTGCCGACCGGACATCGTCTTTCACGCGGCGGCACTCAAGTGGGTTCCCATCCTGGAGGAATTCCCCGGCGAGGCCGTCAAGACGAACGTCTTCGGCACCCGGGCGGTTCTGGACGCGGCGCTGGCCGCGAACGTCGCGTTCCTGGTGAACATCTCGACCGACAAGGCGGTCGACCCGGTCGGGGTGCTCGGATACTCCAAGCGCATAGCCGAGGGACTCACCGCGGCGGCCGCCATCCAGGCGGGCAGGCCGTACGTGAGCGTGCGGTTCGGCAACGTGCTCGGCTGCCAGGGGTCCTTCCTCGACGTCTTCGCCCGCCAGGTCGCGGCCGGAAACCCGGTGACGGTCACCCACCCGGGGGTGACACGCTATCTGATGACCGTGCAGGAAGCCGTGGAACTGGTCATCCAGTCGGCCGCGCTGGGCAGCGTCGGTCACGCCCTGGTACTGGACATGGGGGAGCAGGTCCGGATCCTCGACATCGCACGAAGGGTCATCGCGCAGGCGGGCGGGGAGCTTCCGGTCCGCTACGTCGGACTGAGACCGGGGGAGAAACTCACCGAGTCCTTGGTGGCCCCCTCCGAAACCCCGGTCCGGTACGTGCACCCGAAGATCATGGAGGTGCCGGTGCCTGCCCTGAAGGCAGGGGACGGTCCGGATCTCGACGCTTGGGGGGAGGACCACGCCGTCGTCGCCGCCCTGCGGGCCACCTGCCGGGCCATGGAGGGCGACTCCGTGGCGCCGGAACCCGGCCACCGGCTGGTCTGATCCGGGTGGACGGCGCGCCGGACCCGCCCGGCGCGCCGCCTCACGTACGGGCTCCCCGCCTCACGGGCGTCGGCCTTCCGCCCTCACGCGTACCGGAAACAGGTCCTCACAGGTACCGGGTGCCCCGCCGCACGCTTCCCGCCAGGAACCCGGCCAGCCGCGCGCCGTAGCGGACGTAGCGCCGGCGCAGCGTGGACGACCGCGCCAGGTCCGGAACATGCAGCGCCAGCCAGCACCAGTTCATGACGACCACCCGGCCCGCTCGCCGCTGGAATCCGGCGCGGTGGTACGCGGCGTACAACTGGGCGCCGGAACGGCCGTAGTTCCACTTCTGCCTTGCCAGCGCGGTCAGTTCGTCCCGCAGCCGGTAGTGCATGATGGCGTCGCCCGCGTAACGGACGAGGTAGCCGCAGAGCTGGGCACGCCAGGAGAGGTCCATGTCCTCCCCGCCGCCCCGGTAGCGTTCGTCCCAGCCGCCCGTCGCTGTCAGGACGTCCTTCCAGGCACCGCAGTTCGCTCCCCGGGCGAACGGCAGGAAGTCCGTCTGCGCGTCCATCGGCAGGGGCTGCTCGTCGGCGTGAGCCGGGCTGAGCACGGACGTGTCCAGGCCGCCTCCCACCAGGTCGGCCTCCTTGGCCGCCTCCGTCATCGCGGCCAGCCAGCCGGAGTCGGCGACGTCGTCCGCGTCGCAGAACGCGACGAAGTCGCCGCGCGCCGCGGCGATGCCCCGGTTGCGGGCGCGGCTCTCACCGGGGCGGTCGGACGCGTCGACGATCCGCAGGTCCCGCAGTCCGGCGCGGGCCTGTTCGGCCACCTCGCGGGTGGCGTCCGTCGAGCCGTTGTCCACGACCAGGACTTCGTACGGAACGGCGCCGGTCTGCCGGGACAGGGCGGTCAGCTGGGCGGCGAGCGTGCGGGCGCCGTCACGCACCGGGACGACCACCGACACGAGCCGGGGCGTGCTTCCGTCGCGCGGTGCGGCGGCGGGCGCCCGGTACCCGCGCCGGACCAGGCGGGTCCGCCGGAGGACGCGCATGCCGGGGTCCAGGGCGACGGCGGTGTTCCCGGCGGTGCCGGCCCGCCGACGGATCAGCAGCATGGGTACGGAGACCCAGGCCGCCGTGACACGGTCCGCGTCCAGCAGTTCGCGCCGCACCAGGTAGGCACCGTCGAGGAGGTCCCGGGGGGAAGGCGGGGAGCCGGCAGCGGGGGACGGCAGGGTGAACCCGTCCACGAGACCGTCGTCCCGCAGCCCGAGCGTGCCGCACTGCACCAGGCCGACCGGAGCACCGCCGTCCCCGCCGCCGTCGCGGGCCGCCCGCGACAGGTGCTCCAGACAGTGAGGGAGGGCCTCGTCGCCGCCGAGCAGCACGGCGACGTACGGCGCCCGTGCGTTCCTGACCGCGTCGACACACGCCGGCCCGAGTTCCCCGCGGGCACACCGGACGACCCGTACGGCCGGCGCTCCCGCGTCGTCCCAGGGCATCGGGTCGCCTCCGAGCGGCGTGGGGGCCGTCGTCACCACCGTCACGGAGACGGGCCGCACCGTCTGGGCGAGGAGGGCGCGCACCGTGCGCTCCCCGCCGCCGTCCGGATCGGCCACCACCACCGCGATCCGGGGCAGCGGCGCGTCCGCGTTCTCCGCCGGGGCGTCGTCCACGTCGTCTACACCCGCCCCTGGCCGAGCTCGACCCGGGCCAGGGCGAAGTCGATGTCGTTGGGCGGGGCGACCAGCAGCGGGAGCAGCTCCTCACGGCTGCGGGCCCGTCGTCGCCGCTCCTCCTGGGCGGTCAGCGCCTCCGTGTACGCCCGTCGTTCCGCGGACCCGAATCCGGTGTCGGGCGCCTGGGTGAGCGACTTGGGCCAGATCCGGTACCGGTAGAGCACCTTGCGCACGCTGCGCAGCCGGTACAGGCGGGCCGCCCGGAGGTGGAAGTCGGTGTCGGCGCCCAGCCGCACGGTGCCGTCGAAGCCGCCGAGTGTCTCCAGCACCGAGCGCCGGACCACCGAGGACGGATGCAGGAGCACGGTCGTCCGCCCCAGCCGCATCCACAGGTTGCCGTTGCGGGGCATGCGCCGCCGCCCCGTCGTGCGGCCGGCCTCGTCGATGTAGGAGTAGGCGCACCCGACCAGGTCGGCGCGGTCCTTCTCCAGGACGGCCAGTTGACGGCGGAGCCGGTCCGGCAGGCTGATGTCGTCGGTGTCCTGAAAGGCCACGTAGGGGGTGTCCACCGACTCCAGTACCTTGTTCTTGATCCGCAGGTGCCCGACGTTCCGGGAGGTGCGCAGCACCGTCAGCCGCGGGTCGCCGGCGTACGGGCGGAGTTCGGGGATCCACTTCTCGTCGGGTGAGCAGTCGTCCACCACTGTCAGCCGGAGGTCCGGACGGTCCTGGGCGAGCACCGACGCGACGGCCGCACCCAGGTACGCCGCACAGTCGTAGTGGGGCAGGATGACGGTCACCGCCGCCCCGGTCGGACCGGCTGTCACCATCGGGTCTCCTTCCGGGCCGCCCGGGGCGGCCTCGTGTGTCAGTGCCCGGCAGCCGCTCGCCCGGCGGGTTCCTCGACGGTGGGGCTGCGGAAGTCTCCCTCGTCACCCCACGCCACATGGCGCAGGGGCCGTCCCGCCGCACCGCGCACCGCCAGGGAGCCGGCCACGCCGCAGAACCAGGTGAAGTGCAGTCCCTTGATCAGCCAGCGCTGCAAGCCGCGCACGGGACCGCGGCTGCCGTCCCAAGCCGCGAGCGGCCACAGGCCGTGGAAGAGGACCTGGGTCAGGTAGACCCGCGAGGTGGGCCAGGGGTAGTCGGCGACGCAGGTCACATGGCTGTGGAGGGAGCGGCGCAGCCGCTGGAACGTGTCGTGGGTGCGGCTGACGCGGTAGAAGCTGATCCGGGCCTCCGGCAGCACCTCCAGGTCGTGCAGCGGATCGGACGCCTCGGCGTCGAGCAGTTCGAACACCACGTATCCGTCGTCGGTCAGGCGTCTGACCGGAATGCCGGTGCCCAGTACGTCCGTCGCGACCACAAGACAGGCCGCAGCCGGGCAGGCCTTCGGCGGAGCGGTGACGCCCGAGACCCGGTCCATGGCCTGCGAGGTGACCGTCTCCCGGGCCAGCGCCACCGAGTGCGCCCCGACCGCGCCCCGTTCGCCGCGATCCAGGAACCGGGAGACCAGCAGGGCGAGGCAACGGGGAGCGATCTCGATGTCGTCGTCCGTCCAGAGCCAGCCCGAGTAACCGAGATCCTCGGAGAGCCGCAGCACCGTGCTCACCGTGCGCAGCTTCCCCGGCCCGGGAAGGGCCAGCCCGACCAGGGTGAGGGCCGGGTCCTCGGGGACCAGCTCGGACAACCGGCGCAGCCTGCGCAGCGCCTCTTCGTCCTCCCCCGGACCGTACTGCATGCCCACCCACACCGACAGCGGAAAGGACGGGTGGGCCTGCCGCACCTCCACCAGGGAGTCCAGCACATGACGGAACGTCTGCTCGTGCGCCTCGGCGTCGCACCGCCCCACATAGGTGGGCAGCAGCACCCCGAGGCCGCCGGACGGCAGCGGGAACGCCGCCCCGCCGGGCCGCGCGCCGGTCACGCCGTTCTCGCGCACCTCGCCGCGGACGTCCGAGTCCGGTCCCTCGCGTCCCATCAGGACGAACGGGGTGGGGCGGGCGGGCGGCGGCGCGAAACCACGGGCCACGGCCCGCTGCCACCACATGCGACGGTCCACGGTTCCCCCGCGCATCCACGTCCCCTTCGTCGTTCCGAGCGGAATTCCCTCTGGCCCTGACACGGGGTGCGGCCCACCGGCTCCCGTCCCGGCGGCGAACTCCGGAAGAAGCGAATTGAACACCGATGCGGGCAACGCACAAGTGAGCGATGAGTGTGGCTGGGTCGGTACGCTAACCAGCCGCTGGGCGGGCCTGCAAGAGCGGTTCCGGGCACGGGAGACAGATGGCCGAAACACGGGGCAGGGATCCCGCCACCGACCGGTCGCCCCGTAGGATCCCCCGAAACCGGATCGCGGGAGATCCGAACTCCCGGGGAATCGCGGCCGCGACCGCCTCTCACGCCACGTGTGGCAGGCTGAGTCCACGAGCGTCGGCCGGGGCGGCGAACCCGGCCGGGGCGCAAATCCTGACCATTGAGGCCGACAACGCGTGCCGTTCGCCGTGGTCGGCAGAAAGGTGGCATTCATGGGCTATTCCGTCGGTGCCCGAGAGGGGTACCACGGCATGTCCGAGCCCGCCGGCCGTAAAGTTCTCCTGCAGGCGCGGGGCATCGTGAAGCGCTACAAACGCCGCCGCGTCCTGACCGGTGTGGACCTCGTCGTGCACTCGGGCGAGATCGCCGCGATCGTCGGCGGCAACGGGGCGGGCAAGTCCACCCTGCTCAAGATCTGCGCCGGTCTCCTCTCCCCCGACAAGGGACAGATCACCATCTCCGGCAGCCTCGGTTACTGCCCGCAGAACGCCGGCGTCATGGGGTTCCTGACTCCCGGGGAGCACTTCACCCTCTTCGGCACCGGCCGGGGCCTGAGCCGTAAGGAGTCCGACCGCCGGGGCCGGAAACTCGCGGGAGAGCTCGACTGGTCCCCCGCGCGGGGCGTCCTCGCCAAGGACCTGTCGGGCGGCACCCGTCAGAAGCTGAACGTCGTGCTGTCGGCCCTCGGCGGCCCCGACCTGCTGCTGCTCGACGAGCCCTACCAGGGGTTCGACCACGGTTCATATGTGGACTTCTGGCGGAGCGTCCGGGCATGGCGCGAGGCCGGCAAGGCCGTCGTCGTGGTCACCCACATGCTCAACCAACTCGACCAGGTGGACCAGGTGCTGGATCTCACCCCCGGCAAGGACAGGGGCATCCGATGACAGCCACCCTGCGGATGGCCGAGATGACCTTCCGTGAACTGCTGCGCCGACGAGGCGTGCTGGGCCTGCTGCTGCTGGTCCCGCTCGTCTTCTACCTCGG
Source organism: Streptomyces sp. NPDC053426 (assembly GCF_055585405.1). Taxonomy (NCBI): domain Bacteria; kingdom Bacillati; phylum Actinomycetota; class Actinomycetes; order Kitasatosporales; family Streptomycetaceae; genus Streptomyces; species Streptomyces sp. NPDC053426. The sequence continues at coordinate 25,269 of NZ_JBVJKE010000031.1, forward strand.
GCGCTACGACCAGACCGGGCAGGCTGTCCGCTTCGCCAGCCTCGGCGTGGGCTTCGCGGTCAGTGCCGCGGCCCTCTTCTCCACGGTCGGCGGCCGGGAGATCGAACCGCTCCTGGCCCTCTCCGGGTTCCGCCCGCTCCAGCTCTTCGCGGGGCGCCTGCTGGCCCTCCTCACCGCGGGCCTGGGCGTCAGCGCCCTCTACGCGGTGGTGATCCTGGTCGGGCAGGACGTGCAGCACCCGCAGGCCGTCCTGGTGGAACTGGCCCTGACCACGCTGGTCGCCGTGCCCCTGGGGCTGCTGCTCGGGGCGGTGGTGCCGAGGGACATGGAGGGCGCCCTGCTGCTGATCTCCGTCATCGGCGCCCAGATGGTGACGGACCCGGCCAAGGATTCGGCCAAGGTGCTGCCCTTCTGGTCGACCCGGGAGATCATCACCTACGCCGTCGACGGCGCCGGCGCCGGTTCGTTCACCTCCGGGGTGACCCACGCCCTCGGAGTGACGCTGCTGCTGGTCGTGGCGAGCGGATGCGTGATGGCGAGCCGATTGCGGCGCCGACGCCATCTGCAATTCGCGTGAATTACGCCCCGGACCGCTGGAAACGCCCCGCGCGGCAAAGCGCCGGGGCGTTCCTGCTTTGATGTGGCCGACTTCGGTGTGACCGACATTCATAACCGTCACACAAAGTCTCCCTACCCCGTGGAAACGAACGCGTGTAGTATCGGCAACCGCCCTGCCGCTCCTTGTTCTCGACGCGGCCCGGTGGACCCGCTGTTCGTCTCTCCAATGGAAGGGGAGTACGTGAACGAGGCCCTTGGCCCGTCCGCCGGTGAATCCGCCGGGCAGGCTCGCCGAAGGATTCCGGAGCGCTCCTCCACCACACCGACCTCAGCGGATGCCGGAACGGTCCGGTGGCCCTCTGCACGAGCATGACGGAATACCGCGAGGTGGCGCCGGCGTAGGTACCCGCTCCGGCATCGGCGACGCCGCGCCGATCACTCGCGACCGGTCAGGGAACGGCCCTGAGGGCCAGGGCGCCCCGCACATCCGCCCGAACGTGCGACACCTCATCCGAACGCGTGACGCGGCCGGCACCTCGTCGCGCGACCCGCCCGGACGACAAGGGGGAAGACGCTGGTGAACGCTTTACCACGGCTCGACCACCACACCGAACTCCATGCCGCACCACCGCTCTGGCAACCAGGGCGCGTACTCGCCCGGCTGCGCGACCACCGGCCGGGCCCCGTCCACATCATCGACCCCTTCAAGGTCCCGGTGACGGAGGCGGTCGAGAAGGCGGCGGAACTCACGCGGCTGGGCTTCGCCGCCGTTGTTCTGGCCAGCACGGACTACGAGTCGTTCGAGTCGCACATGGAACCGTACGTGGCGGCGGTGAAGGCGGTCACGACACTGCCGGTCGTCCTGCACTTCCCGCCCCGCCCGGGGGCCGGGTTCCCGGTGGTCCGCGGCGCGGACGCGGTGCTGCTGCCCGCGCTGCTGGGCTCCGGCGACGACTACTTCGTGTGGAAGAGCTTCCTGGAGACCCTGGCCGCCTGTCCCGGCCGCATACCCCGCGCGGAGTGGCCCGAGCTGATTCTCACCGTCGCCCTCACCTTCGGCGAGGACCGGCGCACCGGGGACCTGCTCGGCACCACGCCGGTGAGCACCACGAGCACCGAGGAGATCGACCGGCACCTCCACGTCGCCCGCACCTTCGGCTTCCACATGGTCTACCTGTACTCGCGCAACGATCACGTGCCGCCCGAGGTCGTACGGCACTTCCGCAAAGGGCTCGGACCCGACCAGGTCCTCTTCGTGAGCGGCAACGTCCGCACCGGCCGGCAGGTCACCGACTACCTCGACAGCGGGGCCGACCGCGTGGGATTCGCCGGAGCCCTGGAACACCAGGACTGGCGGGCCACCCTCGCCGAGATCTGCGGGGAACGCCCCCCGGCCCGCCCGGGGAGCGGGCGGTGACGGCCGCCCCGGTCACGGCCCTGCCCGCGGACTACACGCGGTCCATGCTCGCCGCCGAGGCCGCCAACCGCGACCACGTCACCCGCTGCGTCGCCGAGACCGGGGGATCGCCGGACCTGGTGACCCACACCGCCGCCCTCCGCCTGTACCTGCGGGTCCCCCACTTCCTCACCGAGTGGACGACCGACCCGGACCGGCGGGCCGCGGTCTCCCGCGCACTGGCCCTCGACATCGTCTCCATGAAGCTCCTCGACGACCTGATGGACGACGACACCGGCCTCGACCGGGTCGAACTCGCCTGTGTCTGCCTCCGCCTCCATCTGCGGGCCCTCCACGAACTGGCCTCCCTCGCCCGGAATCCCAAGGCGGTGACGGACATCCTGGAGCGGGACGCCGTCTACCTCTGCGGCGGTCAGATAGGCACCAAACGCAGCCGGGCCACGAACCTCCAGGAGTGGCGCGCCCATGCGAGCACCTACGGCGCCGCCTTCCTGGGGCGCTACGGGGCACTCGCGGCCGCCTGCGGCGACGACGGGCAACCCGGCGACGCCGTAAGGGAGTTCGCGGAGGCCTTCGCCCTGACCATCACCACGGCCGATGACCTGACCGACTACGACCGCAACGGCGAGCGGGACGGCAATCTCGCACACCTGATGCGGACCGGGGCGGTGGCCGGCCAGGACGTCGTGGCCCAGTTGGAGGAACTGCGCGGGCGGGCGCTGGCCGCCGTCCGGGTGCCGCCCGGCGCCCCCGGCCTGGTGCAGGTCGTCCACCTGTACACGGACGACGTACTGACCCGGCTCGTCCCCCGGCACCTGGGCTGATGACCGGCGGCCGGCCGGAGCCTCTCCGGCCGGCCGCCCGGCTCACCCGGAGCCCGGCGTCAGCGTGCCGCGTCGCCCCGCACCATCAGGTCGTCGAACACGAAGAGGTCGACGTCCGTGTGCGCGAAGTCGTCGAGTACGTCCCGGGCGGTGTGCGCGATGGGCCGGCCCGGCCCGTTGAGGGAGGTGTTGATCAGCGCGGGCACGCCGGTCAGCCCCTCGAACGCGTCGAGCAGACCGTACAGCCGGTCCTCGCCGGGGCCCAGGGTCTGGATCCGGCAGGTGCCGTTGACGTGCCGGGCCTCGGGCGCGGTCCCGTCCGGCAGCCGGTACTCGAAGAGCATGTACGGCGACGGCGCCTGCCCCGGGTACAGCGCGGTGAACCGCTCGTCGCGCATCACGGCGCCCAGCGGCCGGTACCACTCGCGCTGCTTCAGCTTCTCGCTCATGCGCTCGCGCATGCCCGGCACCGAGGGAGAGCCCAGCAGCGACCGGTGCCCCAGCGCGCGCGGTCCCAGTTCCGCCGCGCCCTGCGCCAGCGCCACGACCCCGCCCGCGGCCAGCACCCCGGCGACCTCGGACCGGTCGTAGTCGACGGCCCGCAGTCCCACACGCTCCACCGCCTCCAGGACGTCGGCGCGGCTGTTGCCCCCACCGTTGTGGTAGACCGCGAACGGCTCCGGTGTCACACCGGCCACCTGTGAGAGCGCGTAGAGGCCGGCTCCCGTCAGGTGTCCCGCGTCCCCGCAGGCGGGCGGAACGGCGATGTCCCGTCCGTACTCCGCCCGCAGCGCCGAGTTGGCCACGATGTTCAGGGCGCAGCCGCCGCCGAGGGCGATCGGACCCACCCCGGCGTCCGTGCGCGTCACGTGCCGGTCGAGCACCTCCCGGACGGCCCCGGTGAACATCTCCTGGAACGTCGCCACCACGTGCGAGGCCGTCTCGAACCCGGGGTCGAACTCGGGCCGGGCGGCCAGGTCCGCCCGCACCCGCTCGGCGAGTTCCCGGTCGTTCATCACGTCCGGGTCGACCGCCAGCAACTGTTCGCGGACGCGGGCGTCGGGCTGCCCGTAGCCGCCCAGTGCCATCACCTTGCCGGCCACGCTGGGGCTCGGGCCGAAACCGAGGAGGTACCCGATCGCCGTCCACCCGAAACCGTTGCCATACCAGGGCAGCGGGTCCTTGTCGACCCACTTCAGGGCCCCCTCCGACACCCGGAACAGGGAGCTGCGGGTGAGCTGTCCGCGGCCCTCGTTGACGAGGACGACGGTGCCCTCCTCCCAACCCGCGTAGTGGGCGGCCAGCGCCGCGTGGGAGACCTCGTGGGTGACCACGACGCATTCCACCCGGCGTCCCAGCATCTCGCAGACGGTCCGGTGGTGGAGCGCGCCCGCCGCCGTCCGCTCCAGGGCCCGGTCCATGTCGGGGATGCGCAGCAGCCCGCTGCGCACCGGCGTGCTCACGGCCACCAGGTCGATGCCGTCGGTGTCGACGCACTCCTGCGCGAGCACGTGCCGCAGGGCGACGTCGCAGCGGTGGTCGTGCTTGACCCGGGTGAGCCGTTCGGTCTCGACGGCGAAGACCAGCCGCCCGTCCTCGAAGTAGGCGACGCCGGTGTCGTGCCCGGCGGAGTGGAGTGAGAGTACCTTCATCAGCTCTCCTGACACATGGATGAGGACGGTGAGGACGCGGGGGACGACGGGGACGACGGGGACGACGGCGTGATCCTGCGGATGTCCGAGTACGGAGCCCACTCGATGCCGCGCAGCGGCCTGCCGCACAGTCCGCGCGCGTACAGTTCGGCCCCGATGCCCGCGAACCAAGCGAAGTACAGCCACTTGATGAGCGCCTTCTTCACACCGTGGCGGGTACCGCGGGAGGAGTCGAAGCCGGTCAGGGGCCACATGCCGCCGAAGAGGACGTGGCCGAAGTAGTGACGGACCACGGGCAGCGGCCAGTCGGCGACGTCGACGAGGTGGTTGAGCAGCAGCCTGCGGATCCTGCGGCGGGTCTCACCGGCCGGCCCCGCCACGTAGTAGTGGCACCGGGCGTCCGGAACCAGCCGTAGGCGGGCCAGTGGGTCGGGTGACGTGGGGTCGAGGAGACGGAAGCACACATAGCCGTCGTCGGACACGTATCGCCCCGGCAACCCGCCGGCCACCACGTCGGTGGCCACCAGGAGGCAGCAGCCGTGCGGGTAGTTCGTCGCCGGCGCGGCGATCGCCTTGGCCCGGGACAGCAACCGGGAAGTGGCGTACGCATGAGTGTGCGCGATCTTGGTCGCGCCGACCGCACCGCGACACCCCGCCGCCAGGAAGTCCCGCACCAGCCGGGACAGGCAGCCGTCCTCCAGGGCCACGTCGTCGTCGGCCCATCCGACGCCCGCACAGCCGAGGAGCTCGGCGACCGCGATCGCCCCGTTGAGGGTACGGGGCTTGCCCGGCCCGGGCAGTGAGAGACCGCAGACCCGCAGACCGGGCAGCCGGACCCGGGCGTCGTCCAGCAGCACGCGCAGGCGCCGCAGCGACTCCGCCTCCTCGTCGGCCGACGACCACTGCATGCCGACGAACAGCACCAGGGGCACCCGAGGATGGTCCCTGGCCACCGCGGCCGCCTGCTCCAGCAACGCGCCGAACCATTCCCGCTGCCGCGCCGGGCCGGTCCGGGCGACGTAGGTCGGCACGACCATGGCGATGCCCGGCTGCCCGGCGGGCGTGCGCAGCGCCGCCGCGGCCTCCTCGGCCCGCGTGGTCCCGTCCGCCGGCAGACCTGGCAGCACATGCCGGACCGGAACCCCCCAGGACTCCGGGGGCCTGAAGCCCCGGGCCATCGTGCTGCGCAGATGGTGCGTCAGGAATCCCTCGCCGGGCGGCCGGCGCCTGCGCCGGCCGAGCGGACGGTTGAGGGGGACCGGCGGTCCCGGACGGGCCGGCGGACGCGGGACGGCCGGGGCCGCGGGTTCAGAAGTCACGGTCGGTGTTGGACGTGGACCGGTGCAGGCTGCGCAGGCCGTCCAGGGTGTTGCGCCACTGGCCGGTCACCGCCATGTGCGACAGCAGCGGCCTGACCATCGAACGGCGCATGAAGAAGGACCGGTACGCCCGCTGGGCACGCTCCTGGGCGTCCGGCACCAGGTACCCGATCCGCGCGTCGAACTCGCCCCGCACGAACCGGTCCCAGTAGTCGGCCGGAATCTGGCCGGCGGCCACGGACTCCGTGTGCAGGGGGGTGCCGGGCAGGGGCGTCGCGGTGTAGAAGCTGGCGTAGTCCAGAGGGAGCCGGCAGGCGAGGTCGACAGTCTTGCGGAACTGCTCCCGGGTCTCACCGAGCCAGCCGACGATGAAGTACCCGAAGCCCTTGATCCCGGCCTCGTGGGCGGAGGTGACCGCCTTCTCGATCTTCTCGATGTCGCTCTCCTTGCGCATCCGCTCGAGAATCTCGGTGTCGCCGTGCTCGATGCCGAACCGCAGGCGCACGCACCCTGCCCCGGCCATCGCCTCCAGCAGCGGTTCGGGCACCAGGTCGACGCGGGTGGGCGCCTCCCAGCGGACCTTGAGGCCCCGCTCCCCGATGAGCGCGCAGATCTCCCGCACCCGGCCGCGGTGCAGGGTGAACACGTCGTCGTAGAACATGATCTCCTTCACCCCCCACCGCTCCTTGAGTTCCGTCATCTCGCCGACGACGTCCTCGGGACTGCGGTACATGGACTTCTTGTCCACGGCCTGCTTGAAGCAGAAGCTGCACTTGAAGGGGCAGCCGCGGCTGGAGATCATCGTCGCGAACGGCCGCGGGGCCATGATGGAGTAGTAGCTGTCCATCGGGAGCCCGGAGCGTTCGGGCCAGCCGACCTCCTCCAGGTTCACCATGGGCGCGGCGCCACCGTCGTGCTTGCGGGTCACCAGTCCGCGGATGCCCTCCGGGTCCTCGCCCCGCTCCATCGCCTCCGCCAGTTCCGGCATGATCGTGATGCCTTCGCCGACGCCGATGTAGTCGATGGAGTCGTGGACGAGGTTCTCGTGCGCGTACACCTCCGTGTGCGGTCCGCCCAGGATCACCTTGGCCCCGGTGCTCTTGGCCGCCTCGCACGCCTCGACGGCACCGGGCAGGCCGGGCGTCGTGGTGCTCACCCCGACCAGGTCCGCTCCGAAGTCCGCGAGCAGTTTGCGCAGCCCTTCGCTGTCGAGGCCCAGGGCGGGGGTGTCGACCTGGATGACGTTGTGGAACCCGGCCGACTTCAGCGCGGTGTGGATGTAGCCCAGCCCGAGGTGCGGCAGCACACCGGCCCGCTTCTGGACCCGGGCTATCTGACGGGTGTTCAGGCACAGGTCGTGGTGGCGCACGAGGGCGATGCGCAGCCTGCGCTTGCGCCAGAGCGGCAGTGCCGAACGGGCCGGGGCCGCGGCCGGGGCCGAGCAGCCGTCCGAAGCCGCCCCCGCGGCGGGGCCTGTGCTGATCACGGGCAATGTCTTCCGCATACGGTGCGCTCCTTCTGGCCCTGCGGCTGTGGTCGGGTGCGGTGTGCGGGTCTGACGGGTGTACGGGTGTCCGGCCGCTAGGGCCGGTGGCTGGCCCGCCGGGTGGCGAAGCCCTCCAGTTGCAACAGGTAGAGCGCCAGGGGCTGGAGCCTGCTGACGCGCTGCGGTGCTCCGGGCCCCCGGCCGGCGGCCAGCAGCCGTTGCAGGAAGCGGTCGGGGCTGCGCCACCACTGCGGTTCCACGGCCACCGCGTGCGCGAGGAACCGCAGCAGGTACGTCAGCCGGTGCGCGACCAGCAGGGGGCCGTGCAGCTGGGGCACCGACGAGGCGAAACCCAGGTCCGCGTGCTCGGGGAAGGCCCGGTGCAACGCCCGGTCGTGGAACGTCCCGTCGACCAGGAACCGGCGCGGCACCGCGGCGAGGTGGTCGAAGAGCGCGTGGTCGAGATAGGGGGTGTGCGTCACGAGCCGTCCGTCGCCCAAGGCGAACGGAGCCGCAGAGATGGAGCGCCGGGTCCGGTTCCAGAAGAAGAAGGAACTGAGCGGGCAGGCGCTGTCCGCGTGCCGGGCCAGCTCGGTGACCAGACGCCGCCGTGCCACCTGCCTGCTCCACAGCACGCTCGTGCGCGGACCCAGCAGGTGCTCCAGGTGCGGGCCGGTCCGGCCCGCGTCCAGCAGCCGGTCCGCCAGGCCGGGCAGGTCGGCGGGATCGTAGGGATGGGCCCGGATGAAGGCGATGCTCGGGTTCTGGGCCAGCTCCCCACCGCCGAGACCGTCGTAGGAGACTCGGCTGTGGCGGCGCAGGTGAGCCAGGAGCGGTTGGGCCCACGCGCCGTCCAGGGTCGTCATGCCCTGTGCGGGCAGCGCGGACAGCTCGGCGCGGAACTGCGCGTGCGGACGCGGCACCACCGTGTGCGGCAGGCCGAGCCGGGCCGCGAGAACGGCCGCGACGCGGGCGTCGGCCCCCGGATCGGGAGGGAACTTCGAACCGCTCACGCACCGTCGCGGCGGTGTCGCCAGACGGCACAGTTCGAGCAGGATGTGCCGGGAGTCCCGGCCGCCGCTGAGCGGCAGTTCGTACGGTTCGCCGGGCGCCCGGCGAGCCACCGAGGCGCGGAACAGGTCGATGAAGCCGTCGACCGCCTGCTCCTCGGTCATCCCGGTGGGTCCGGGGCACGGCAGTCCCCCGGACCGGAGCCGCGTTCCGCCGGTGTCCCAGGTGAGCGTGGCCGCCGGGGGCAGCGCGTGGATCCCGGCGAAGGCGGTGTCCTCGGCGAGGAAGAACCCCAGCCGGAGGAAAACGGCCAGCGCGTCGTGGTCCAGCTCGGCGGGCCCGTCGTCCGGCAGCAGCGCCAGTGGGTCGGGCGAGAGGGCGAGCGAGGCGCCGCCGGACCGGTGGAAGAGGGGGCAGACGCCGTAACGGTCGTTGCGGGCCACCAGGCGTTCGCCGTCCCAGCGCCACCCGGCGAAGACGCCTTCGGCCGGCGGGCCCGGGTCCAGGTGGTCGCCGGTGAGGGGGTGCCCGAGGCGCACCTCCTTGTCGCCCTCCGCGCGCACCCCGCCGGCCCCCGCGACCAGGAGGATGCGGGGGGCGGGCGCGGCTCCGCGGCGGACGGTCACCGGGCGTCCAGCAGAGTACGGAGGGCGGCTCCGATCCGGTCCGTCACCGCGTCCTGGTCCAGCGCGGAGTCGGCGAAGGAGAGCGCGGCCTTCTTGTGCCCCTCGATCACCGACGGACGGGACAGCCAGTCGTCCGCCGTGTCGAAGAGCTCCTCGGGTGTGGCGCAGGCTCGGCCCAGCCCCTCCTCGTCGATGAGTCCCGGCACCCACTGCTCCATGGGCAGCCCCGATTCGAGCATCAGCACCGGTATGCCGAAGTAGGCCGCCTCGAGGGTGGTGTTGGGACCGGCCTTCGAGATGAGGAGCCCGTACCTCGACCGGGAGGCACAGCGGATGTAGTCGAAGTACTCGTTCTGGCCGAGCACGCTGTGGAACCGCCAGTGGGACCGCCCGACCGCCGCGGTGCGACGGGCCAGCTCGGGGTCGCCGTAGCCGACGAAGACGAGGTCGATGCCGGGGTGCCGGTCGGCGAGGCGCCGCACCAGCTCCGGGTACGTGTCCCCGCCCCGGTTGGAGAAGACGATCACCCGGGGCCGGTCCGGACCCGGACCGGCGCCCCAGGGACCCGCGTCGGAGGCGGCCGACTCGCTGGTCATGAAGTCCCGCAGGTCGTGCTGCGCGACGAGCGGCCCCACCACCCGCACGCGCTCCGGGTCGCCGCCGGCCGTGGCGAGCAGGTGCTCCTTCGCCCGGGGGAAGCCGACCAACGTCAGGTCCGGGTATCGGCTGCGGTGCAGCGGCAGGTGCAGCAGCCCGGGGTTGGTCACGTGGCTGACCACCCGGGTGGACGTCCCGGCCAGCCGGACGGCGGCCACGCACAGCCTTGCCACGAACCCCTTCGTGCCGACCACCACGTCCGGGGCGGTCCGGCGCAGATGCCGGGTGAGGGGAGCCAGGTCGGCCCGCTGGGCGGGCGTGGGGTCGGCCTCGAACCCTTCCGGGAAACGCGCCTGGAGGCGGTCCATGAGAGCCATGTACCGCTGGTTGCGGACCACTGCGTCGGGGCTCTCCAGGGAGATGGTCCGGATCTCCGCCCCGGCCTCCCCGATCCACGGCAGGATCGGTTCCGCCTCCAGGAGGGTCACCTCCGCGTCGATCGCGCTCCGCAGGGCTCGGGAGAAACGCGTCGCGGCCAGGTAGTTGCCGAACTCGCCCCAGGTCCGGGGGGAGAGCACGTGGACGAGCGGTCGGTCGGGAGCAGCCATGGTTCTCCTAGGAGAGGGCCGGATACGCGGGGGTCTCGGAGGCGCGGGGCCGGGCCGTCAGGCTCTCGGCCCAGAGCTGGTAGACCAGGAGGGCCCACAGCTTGCGGGACGTGTCCCGCCGGCCGCCGAGGTGGTCGTCGATCAGCAGGCGCACCGCCCCGGTGTCGAACAGACCGCCGCGGCGCAGCGACGCCGTGGAGAGGGTGTCCAGGAGCAGGGGCCGCAGCTCCCCGCGGAGCAGAGCGGCCATCGGCGCGCGGAAGCCCAGTTTGGTCCTGCGCACGACGGCGGGGGGAAGCCAGTCGGCGGCAATCCGCCGCAGCAGGTACTTGCCGGTGAACCGGTGCAGTTTCAGGCCGGTGGGCAGGGAGTTGCCGTACTCGACCAGGTCCAGATCGAGGAAGGGCGACCGCAGTTCGAGGGCGCTGCGCATGCCGCCCCGGTCCGTCTTGGTGAGGATCACGTCCCGCAGGAAGTGGGTCGTCACGGCGAGCTGGCTGAGCTGGACCTGGGAGAGGCCGGGCTGGTCCCGGAGCAGGCGCGAGACCTCGGCGAACGGATCGTGCCCGGCCAGCTCGGCCCCGGCCTCGGGGGTGAGCACCCCCGGCAGCTCACCCGGGGTGAAGGGTGCCGCCGAGAGATAGAAGCGGTGCTCCGGCGAGGCGCGCAGTCCTTTGGCCAGCAGACCGAGGGCCGCCGCCACGGGAAGGTTGCCGGAACGGGCCGGCAGCCGGCGCGCGAGCTGCCGGGCGAGAGCCTCCAGCCGGGGAGCGGGCAGGACGCGCAGCAGCAGCTCGATCGCCCGCTCGGCCTGGAAGTAGCGGTATCCCAGGAGCAGTTCGTCCGCGCCGTCACCGGTGAGGGCACCCCGCACGTGCGCGCGGGCCGCCCGGCAGACCAGGCGCATCGGCAGCAGGGAGGGATCGGCCAACGGTTCATCCGCGTAAGCCAGTTCGGACTCCACCACGCCCGCCAGGTCCGGGCCGCCGATCCGCACCACATGGTGCTCGGTGCCGAGATGGCGTGCCACCGCCAGGGCGTGGTCGCTCTCGTCGAAGTCCGGGTCCACGAACCCCGCGCTGAAGGTGGGCACCGGCTGCCCGGGCCGCAGCTGCTGGGCCACCGCGGCCACCGCGCTGGAGTCCAGTCCGCCGCTGAGCAGCACGCCGAGGCGGCGGTCGGTGCTGGTGACGCGCCGGGCGACGGCGGCCCGAAACAGCTCCTCGAACCGCTGCTCGGCCTCCCGCAGTCCGGGGCCCCGGCGCGCTCCTGTGCCGGGAGCGAGGCGGGGCCGCCAGAACTCGGTCTCCCGCAACTCCCCGCGCTCATGGGTGACACAGCTTCCCGGGCGTACCTTGCTCACCCCCCGTACGGCCGAGGCGGGGGCGCAGAACGCCTGGAACACCAGGTAGTCGGCGAGCGCACCGAGGTCGGGGACGCGCGGTGCGGCGGGGTGCCGCAGCAGGGCGGTGAGCTCGGAGGCGAAGGCGATGCCGTTCGGCACGCGGGTGTAGTAGAGGGGCTTCTTGCCCATCGGGTCACGGGCCAGCACGGTGGTGCCGGTGCGGGCGTCGTGCAGGACGAAGGCGAACATGCCCCGCAGCCGATCGAGCATCCGCGTTCCCCGTAACTCGTACAGCTCCACCAGGACCTCGGTGTCGCTGCCGGTGCGCAACGCGACACCGGCGGCCCGTAGCTCGGCGCGCAGTTCGGCATGGTTGTAGATCTCGCCGTTGAACACCAGGGCGGTCGCTCCCGACGCGGAGACGAACGGCTGCGTGCCGTGATCCGGGTCGGTGAAGGTCAGGGCGCAGTGCGCGAGGGTGACACCCCGGTGGTGCAGCCGGCCCGCACCATCGGGGCCGCGGTGCGCCACGGCGGCGAGCATGTGCTCGGCCGTTGTCCGCATGTCCTCCCGCGTCATGCCCGCGTCACTGAATCCGGCGAATCCGCACATGCCGGCTACAGCCGCGGTGCGGACGCCGTGAAACCGTCGACCGCGACGGCGTCCTGCGCTTCGCGGGCCAGTGACCGCCGGGTCGACTCGATCTGGGTGGCGAGTCCCTTGCGCAGTCCCGTCCGGGCCGTGAAGCCCAGGACGCCGGCCGCCCGCCGGACGTCGGCGGTGGTCGAGCGGACGTCGCCGATGCGGGCCGCACCGTACGAGGTGCGCGGGCGCGATCCGGTCAACTCGGCGGTCATGGAAACTACTTCGTTGACCGAGACGGCGTTCCCCGTGCCGATGTTCAGGACCGCGCTGCCCCGGTCCCGGACCGCCGCGGCCAGCACCAGTGCGCGCACCACGTCGGACACGTGGGTGAAGTCGCGGAGCTGGGTCCCGTCGCCGTAGATCTCGACGGGCTCATTGCACAGCGTCGACCGGATCAGACGGGAGATGAACATGTCCGGGCGCTGTCCGGGGCCGTAGACGGTGAAGAACCGAAGGGCGCCGACCGACAGTTTGGCGTCGTCCCGGGCGGCGAAGGCCAGGGCCAGCCGCTCCGCGGCGAGCTTGGTGACCCCGTAGGGGGAGAGCGGACGGGGCAGGTCGTCCTCGCTCATCGCGCCGTCCGCGCCGCCGTACACGCTGGACGACGAGGCGACCACCACGCGTTCCACTCCGGCCTGGACGCAGGCGTCCAGCAGGCGCTGGGTCGCCAGTACGTTGCACTGGAGGTACTCGGGGAATTGGGTCCACGACGGGCGGACCCCGGGTAATGCAGCCAGGTGGAACACCGTCGAGGTGTTTTCCAGGCAGTCCGCCAGATGGAGCGAGTTCAGATCGCCGCGTATCGTCCGGAGTGATCCAAAAAGGCCTGACGACGGACTCCCCAAGTCGTCCGGAAATGGTTTGCGGTCCAACGCCACAACGTTTCTGCCGGAACTCCTCAATTCCGTCACGAGATGTGATCCGATGAAACCGGCCGCACCGGTGACCAGAACGTTGTCGTCCGTTGAGTCCGTTCCGCGTGTGTCACTCGACATGAATCCCCCTTGTTTCGCTCACATGTGGCTGGTCAAGGCGGTGCTCGGGCGGTGCATTCGGTGCACGTGCGCGCGTCTGCCTCCGGATCGACCGGTCCGACCGCTCGGACGCCCGTGGCGCTGTGCGGCGGTGAAGAGTGCGGCTGGCCAGGGTTTTGTCGTCGAGAAACGCATGTCCGGACCAAGAGGCCTGGGGAGTCTAACAGCACGCGTCAATCACGAGCAATAGCATGCTTCAGTCCCCGGTCGGGGCGCAATCGGCATTCCGGTGTCATTCACAAGGCGGCACAGGGGACTTTATGCTGGTCGTTCGCCGCCGGGCGAATGGGGGAGGATACGTTGGCAGGCAGTCCGTTACGGCACCTTTCCATGCTTGTCCGCTACCTGCGCGGCGAACGGACCGCCATGACGCTGCTGGCTCTGCTGGTCCCTTCCGGGATCGCGTTCCAGCTCGTGGCGCCGTACCTGCTGCGCGGGTTCATAGACGGGACGCTCTCGGGCGACTCCGGCGGCACGCTGACCGGCCTGGCCGCCTGGGCCCTGGCCGCCGCCCTGGGCGTGCTCGTGGTCACCACGGGCACCGAGGCGCTGTCCTCACGGATAGCCTGGCGCAGCACCAACCGGCTCCGTGCGGACCTGGTCGCGCACTGCCTGAGCCGACCGCCGGACTTCTACCGCAGGCATCCCCCCGGCGAACTCGTCGAGCGGATGGACGGCGACGTCACCCGGCTCGCCGCGGTGATGTCGGCGCTGCTGCTGGAACTGCTGGCACAGGCACTGCTGATCGTCGGCGTCCTCGTCGCCCTGTTCCGGCTGGAGTGGCGGCTCGCCCTGGTCTTCGCCCCGTTCGCGGCCGGCACTCTCCTGCTGCTGCGGACCCTGGTGGGCCGCGCCATGCCCTTCGTCACCGCACGACAGCGGGTGGCGGCGGACCTCCAGGGCTTCCTCGAGGAGCGTCTCGCGGCGGCGGAGGACCTGCGCGCCAACGGGGCCTCGCGGTACACGCTGCGGGAACTCGGCGAACGCCAGGACGACTTGTACCGCAAGGCCCGAGAGGCCGCCCGTGTCTCAACCCGCTGGCCCGCCACCGTGCAGGGCCTGTCCGCCGTCAGCGTCGTCCTCGCCCTGGCGGTCAGCGCCTGGCTGCACTCCCGCGGCCAGCTCTCCACCGGGACGGCCTTCGCCTCCCTGTCCTACGCCATGCTGCTGCGCCGTCCCCTGCTCGCGGTCACCACCCGCTTCCGCGACCTGGAGGACGCCGCCGCGAGCGTCCAGCGGCTGAGGGACCTGCTGGGCCACGAGACGGCGCCCCGCACGGGCAACCGGACCCTGCCGGCCGGGCGGCCCGGCGTCCGCTTCGACCGGGTCTCCTTCTCCTACGAGCCCGGCGAGCCGGTGCTGCGGGACGTCTCCTTCACCCTGCGCCCCGGTGAACGCCTCGGCGTCGTGGGGCGCACCGGAAGCGGCAAGTCCACCGTGGTGCGGCTGCTGTTCGGACTCCACCGGCCGGTGACGGGCACGGTGTCGGCCGGAGGCCTGGACGTGACGGAACTCGACCCCCGGGCGTTGCGCGGCCGGGTCGCACTGGTCACACAGGAGGTGCACGTCTTCCACGCCGCACTGCGCGACAACCTCACCTTCTTCGACCGCACCGTTTCCGACGGCCGGCTGTACGCGGCGCTGGGCGAGGCGGGGCTCGGCCCCTGGCTGCGCACCCTGCCCGACGGTCTGGACACGCTGCTCGGCGCCGGCGCCCGTGGCATGTCCGCGGGCGAGGAGCAACAGCTCGCGCTGGCCAGGGTGTTCCTGCGCGATCCGGGACTGGTCCTGATGGACGAGCCGACGGCCCGGCTGGATCCGTACAGCGAGCGGCTTCTGGTGCCCGCGCTGGAGCGGCTTCTCGACGGCAGGACCGCCGTCGTGGTCGAGCACCGGCCGCACCTGCTGCGCGACGCCGACCGGATCCTGGTGCTGGAGGACGGCAAGGTCGCCGAGGAGGGGGAGCGGACCGTCCTCGCCGCCGACCCCTCGTCGCACTTCCACGAACTCCTCCGCACGGCGGGGGCCGCCCGGTGAGGGACGGGGGCGGGCCGTGACCCGGCTGCGGCCCGTGGAGCGGGCGGACGACGGAGGAGGGCCGGCGGACCGGGACGTGGGGCGGGAACAGAGGGGGCCCGCGCCCGGGGACGTCGAGCGGCGGTCCGTCCTCGGGCGGCTCGTGGACGTGCTGCGCGGGTCCGCCCGTGTCTACTGGTCCCTCACCGGTCTGTGGATCGTCCTGCGGCTGGGCACGCTCGTGGTGGGGCTGCTGTTCCAGCGGCTGTTCGACGCGCTCGGCGCGGACGGCGGCGTGTGGCTGATCATCGCGCTGGTGGCCGGGATCGAGGCGGGGCGCCTGTTTCTCCAGTTCGGCGTGATCATCACCAGGCTGGAGCCGAAGGTCCAGTACGGCACCACGGCCCGGCTGCGGCACGCCCTGCTCGGATCGGCTCTGCACGGGCCGGAGGTGACCGCCCGCACCACGCCCGGTGAGTCCCTGCGCACCGTGGGCGAGGACGTCGACGAGACGGGGTTCTTCGTCGCCTGGGCGCCGACCAACCTCGCCCACTGGCTGTTCGTCGCCGCGTCGGTCACGGTGATGATGCGCGTCGACGCCGTGGTCACCGGCGCCCTCCTCGCCCTCCTCGTCCTGCTGACGCTGGTCACCGCACTGGCCCACAGCCGGTTCCTGCGCTACCGGCACGCCACCCGGGCCGCGTCCGGCGAGGTGGCGGGAGCCCTGCGGGAGATGGTGGGTGCCGTCGGCGCGGTGCAGGCCGCCGCCGCCGAACCGCAGGTCGCCGCGCACGTCACCCGGCTGAACGGTGTCCGTGCCCGAGCCGCGGTACGGGAGGAGCTGTACGCCGTCGTCCAGCGCACGGTGATCGGCAACGCGGCTCCGATCGGGGTCGCCGTGGTGCTCCTGCTGGTCGCGGGCCGGATGGACGAGGGGGCCTTCAGCGTCGGCGACCTCGCCCTGTTCGCCTTCTACCTGCAGGTCCTGACCGAGGCCCTCGGTTCGATCGGCATGCTGTCCGTACGGCTGCAGCGGGTCTCCGTGGCGCTCGGACGGGTTGCCGGTTTCCTCGGCGGCCGGCTGCGGTGGTCCCTGGAGCGGGCCGGTCCGCCCCTCGCACCGGAAGCGGAAGGCAAGGCCACCGGTCGGGCAGCCGCCGCCCCGGACACCGGCCCGCGCCCCGTCCCGCCTCTGCGGGAACTGACCGTCCGCCGCCTGACGGCCCGTCACCCCGGTACGCCGCACGGCATAGCGGATGTGGACCTGGTGGTGGAGCGGCACACCGTCACCGTGGTCACCGGCCGCGTCGGCTCCGGCAAGAGCACCCTCGTCCGGGCCGTGCTCGGACTGCTGCCGCACGAGAGGGGCACCGTCCTGTGGAACGGCGAACCCGTCACCGACCCGGCCTCGTTCCTGGTCGCACCCCGTTGCGGATACACCCCACAGGTCCCTCGGCTGTTCAGCGGAACGGTGCGGGAGAACATCCTGCTGGGCCGGGACGGCACGGCCTTCGACGAGGCCGTCCGCCTCGCTGTGATGGAGCCCGACCTCGCGACGATGCAGGACGGACCGGACACCGTGGTGGGCCCGCGCGGCCTGCGTCTGTCGGGCGGACAGGCCCAGCGCGCCGCCATCGCCCGCATGCTGGCGGGCGACCCCGAACTCCTGGTGCTGGACGACGTCTCCAGCGCCCTGGACCCTGATACCGAGCACCTGCTGTGGGAGAGGCTGCTGGACGGGACGCGCACCGTGCTCGCGGTCTCCCACCGGCCGGCGCTGCTGCGCGCGGCCGACTGCGTGGTGGTGCTCGTGGACGGGCGGGTGGAGGCCTCGGGCACCTTCGACGAGGTCATGGCAGCCTCCGCCGAGATGGGCAGGATCTGGACCGGCACGGGTCCGGGAGACGGAACCAGGGACACCGGGCCCGCTCCGCCCGGCCCTCCCGGACGGTGACACCCGCGGGGCCTCAGGCCTTCCGGGCCGCCCCCAGCTCGGACCAGATGCCGTCCAGGGCGCCCACGAAGCGGTGGATCTCCGCGGGCTCGTGCACCGCCGAGGGCGCGATCCGCAGGATCTCCTCCCCCACCGGGACACTGGGCGCGTCGATGGCCTGAACGTACGCGCCGTGCCGCTCCAGCAGCAGCGCCGACATCCGTCGGCACATCCCGTCCTCGCCGACCAGGACGGGGACGATGTGGGACTCGTCCGACAACACGGGAATGCCCCGTTCACGCAGCAGCCCGTGCATCAGCCGGGCGTTTCGCGCCAGTCGCTCCCGCTCCACGTCCGAGCCGCGCAGATGCCGTACCGCGGCGAGCGCGCCCGCCGCGACCGCGGGTGGCAGCGCCGTCGTGAAGATGAAGGAACGGGCGTGGGCCCGTACCGCGTCCATGAGCACGGCCGGTCCCGCGACGTAGCCGCCTGTCATGCCGAAGGCCTTGGCGAGGGTCCCCATCACCATCGTGAAATCGGAGTCGAGACCGGCGCGAGCCGCGATTCCCGCACCCTCCGGCCCGTACATGCCGACCGCGTGCACCTCGTCGAGGAACGTGACGGCTCCGTACCGCTTGGCCAGGCCGGCGACCTCCGCCAGGGGCGCGATGTCGCCCCGCATCGAGTGCACGGACTCCAGGACAACCAGTTTCGGCCGTTCCGGATCGGCCGCGGCCAGCAACTCCTCCAGGTGCTGCCCGTCGTTGTGACGGAATATGTGCTTGCGGGCGCCGCTGTGCCGTAATCCGTCGATGATGGACGCGTGGTTCGCGGAATCCGAGAACGCCTGGCAGTCATCGATGACACCCGCGAGCACCGACAGTGATCCCTCGTTGGCCGAATATCCCGAGGCGAAGAGAACAGCGTCCTCCTTGCCGTGCAGGTCGGCCAACTCGCGCTCCAGAGCCACATGGCAGTGATTCGTGCCGCCGATGTTCCGGGAACCTCCTGACCCGCCGCCGTATTCGTCCACGGCGCGCTTCATCGCATCCAGGACATCCGGATGCTGACCCATACCCAGATAGTCGTTGCTGCACCAGATGGAGATCTCGCCATCCGAGGTGCTCGCGGCAGGGAATCGGCCCGCCTTGCGGCCCAGTTCGAGGAACTCCCGCTTCCGGTCACCGGTTTCGTGGGCGAGGCGCACGAAGAAGTCCATGTACGGGGACATGTCCAAGGTCCGCTCCTTTTCCGCTTCCCAACGGGTCGGGCTCATCCTAGGATCCACCGCGGGACTTGCACAGAATACGTTTCCTGCTGCCGTACGGCCGATGACTGCCGTTTACCGGAACGCGGAGCGGAGTTGTGATGAGTTTTTACGGGAATCCGACGCTTTCGGCGGCCACGATCCTCTCGGACTCCGCGGGCCGGTGGCCGGATCGCATCGCGCTGGTCGCCGGCTCCGAGCGGATCACTTACGGCTCGCTCTGGAATTCGGCGCTCCGGTACGCGGCGGTGCTGCGCGAGCGGGGGGCGGGTCCCGGTGACCGGATAGGCCTGCTGGTGACCAACTCGCCGTACTTCCCGATGGCGTACTTCGCGATCCTCGCCCTCGGCGCGACCGCCGTGCCCGTGAACGTGTCGCTGAAGACCGACGACATCGCCTACATCCTCCGCCACTCGAAAGCCCGGGCTCTCGTCTGCTCGGCCGAGTCGCTGGGGGAGGCGGAACCCGCGGCCGAGGCGGCGGGCACCCTCGTCCTCACCGTCGGCGCGGGCGACGGCCACACCCCGCACCCCGCGCTCGACGGACTCGCCGCCACTGTCGCACCGATGGCGGGACTCGTGTCCCGCGCCCCGGGCGACATCGCGGTGATCCTCTACACCTCCGGCACCACCGGCCGCCCCAAGGGCGCGGCGATCACGCACCTCAACCTGGTGATGAACGTCACCACCACGATGCTCTCCCCCTTCGAGATGAGCTCCGCCGACGTGCTGCTCGGCTGCCTGCCGCTCTCCCACACGTTCGGCCAGATCTGCGGCATGGGGACGTCCTTCCGGGCCGGAGCGAGACTGGTGCTGATGCGCAGGTTCACCGCCGAGGACGCGCTGGACCTGATGGAGACCGAGGGGTGCACGGTCCTGATGGGCGTGCCCACCATGTACTTCGCCCTCGTCGAGGCGGCCTCCCGCCGTCCCGTACGGCCGAGGCTGGAACGCGCCTACTCCGGGGGCTCGGCCCTGCCGGTGCGCACGCTCGCCGCGTTCGAGGACGGCTTCGGCTGCCCGGTCTACGAGGGGTACGGCCTCACCGAGACGTCCCCCTGTGTCGCCTACAACCAGCGCGACTGGCCGAGGAAACCCGGCACGGTCGGCAAGCCGGTCTGGGGCGTGGAGGTCGCCATAGCCCGCTCCGAGGCCGAGGACACCATGGAGCCGCTCCCCGTCGGGGAGGTGGGCGAGATCGTCGTACGCGGGCACAACCTGATGGCCGGGTACGTCGACGACCCCGGTGCCACGGCTGCCGCGTTCGTCGCCGGCTGGTTCCGCACAGGGGACCTCGGAACGCTGGACGACGAGGGGTATCTGACCGTCGTCGACCGCAAGAAGGACGTGATCCTGCGGGGCGGGTACAACGTCTACCCCCGAGAGGTCGAGGACGTGCTGCTCCGGCACCCCGCGGTCGCCCGGGTAGCGGTGGTAGGGCTCCCGGATCCGGTCCATGGCCAGGAGGTATGCGCCGTGGTGGTGCCGCGGGACGGTCTGACACCGGACACGGAGCTGGCGGACTCCCTGGTGGCCTGGGGCAAACACCACATCGCGGCCTACCGGCGCCCCCGGCAGGTGGTCTTCCTCGACCGACTGCCCCTGGGACCGAGCGGAAAGGTGCTCAAGAGAAAGCTGGCTGCGCTGCTCCGGCCGACCGGTGACGCCGGGCCGCCGCCTCCGTGATCCGGCCCGTCGTCAGCGACACGGGCTTCGCTGTCCTGCGTGGGAGTTCGCTCAAGGGCGCTGTCACGTCGGTCGACCGGGTGGGACACCCTTCGGGTTGATCGAGCCGGGCGGGAGCCTCGGCGGACAGTGCGCCGTCGTCCAGGGGCATCGGTGTCCGGTCGAGGCGCTCTCTCACCGTGTGCGGCTGTACGTCCGTTTCCCGCTCGGCTTCCGTGAGGTGGAGGAGCTGATGCTCCGGCGCGGCATGATCGCCTCCTGCTGGGGTCCGTCTTCGAAGGTCATCCGGGTGGCAGATCATGATGTAGTGGTACATCGTCATGAACTCACCGACCAGGAGTGGGAGTTACCCGCTCCGCTGATACCCCGGGCCTCGACGGGGCGGCCTCGGGTGAAGGGCCGGCAGGTCATCGGCGGGATGGTCTGCAAGATCCGCACCGGGATCTCCTGGCGTGACCTGCCGGAACGCCGCAGATGGTGTACACCCGCTTCCGCCGCCACGCCCGACGGCATCGACCGGCCGGTCCGGACCGGCTCCACCACCGTCCGTGTCCACCAGCACGTCGCCGCCTGCCGGCAGAAGGGGCGGCATCAGCAGGGCGAACCGGACGATCACGCCCTCGGCCGATGATGTGCCGCGGCCAGGTCGCCGAGCAGGAGCTTGCCGCCGGTGGTGTCGTGCGCATTCGCGGCGGTGACCAGGACAGCCGGCACCAGACCGAGCGTGTCGGTGATCACGTGCCGCTTGCGTCCTTCGATCTTCTTGCCGGCGTCGATGCCCTGGCTGGTCTCGGCGACGTTTGCCGAGGTCTTCACGCTCCGCGCGTCCACTACGGCCGCGGTGGGCTCCGCACTGCGGCCGTGAGCCCGCCGGGTCTTGTCACGTAACAGGCCGTGGACCTGCCGGGTGGTGCCGTCGGCTTCCCACTTCGCGCAGTAGTCGTGCGGCAGGTACTCCTGCGGTTGATGTACAGGGTGGCGTTGACGATCACATCACCGCGGTACGGACGACGAGCACTCTCACACCGTTCGGCGACCGTCAACGCCACCAGCTCACGAACCCGTCCCAGAACACCAACCACCCGGATCAGATGCTCCCCGAGCAGGCCCGGCGAAGTCCGCCGCGGACGACCGACGGCGCGTCGCCGTACCGCCGGCGGAGCGCTCAGGCATCCGGGCGCCGCGCGACGAAGACGAACTCCCGGCCCGGGCGGTCGGGGGCGTCCCGCACCTCCTCCACCACGTAGCCGTGGCCTTCGAGGTCCGCCCCGACCTCCTCCCGCTCGCGGAAACGCAGCGTCGAGTCCGAGGTCAGTACCGCCCCGTCCGCGGCGAACACGTAGGTCGTGCGGAACGTCACCAGCGGGCCGTCCACCTCGGTCACCTGGTGCCAGCTCTCGACCGTGCCGACGCCGGGTACGTCCGCCCTGCCGTACGACTCCTCCCTGGTCCACCCCTCCCAGGCCCGCCGGGCCGGATCGCGGGTCTCGAACACCAGGCGTCCCCCGGGCCGCAGCGCCGCGTGGGCCCCGCGCAGGGTGCCGTGCCAGGCTCCGGGATCGGCGACGGCCTGGGCGACGTTCGCCGTCATGGTCGCCAGATCGACCCGCAGCGGCGGCAGTGCCGTCGCGTCGCCCTCGATCCAGCGGACCCGTGCGCCGCCCGGCTTGCCCCGCGCCACGTCGAGGGAGGCCCCGGCGGGGTCGACGCCGACGACCTCGATCCCCCGGCCGGCCAGGAGCAGCGCGAACACCCCTGTTCCGCAGCCGATGTCCAGCACCCGCCGGGCACCGAACTCCTCCGCCATGTCCAGGTACGCGTCGAGATCGCTCCGGTCGGGGTCGAGCGGATCGTAGAGCGCGGCGAGCCGTGGGTGGCCGAAGCACTCGTCAGCCACGGGCACCGCCCGCGCGCTCCACGGCGACCGCCATCCGCCGTACCGCCTCCTCCAGCACCTCGGGCGAGGCGGCGAGGTTCAGCCGGGCGTGGCCGGCTCCTCCGGTGCCGAAGGGCAGGCCGGAGTTGAGCGCCACGCGGCCGTGCCGGAGGAAGGTGTCGGCGGGGTCGTCGCCGAGGCCGAGGGCGCGGCAGTCCAGCCAGGCGAGGTAGGTGGCGTCGCCCGGCCGGTAGCGGACCGCCGGCAGCCGCTCGGCCAGGAGGTCCGCGAGCAGCCGCCGGTTGGTGTCGAGGCCGGCGAGCAGGGCGTCCAGCCAGGCGGTGCCGTCGCGCAGGGCGGCGGTGTGGGCGAGGATGCCGACGTGGCTCGGGCCGTGGCCGACCTCCTCCGGCATCCGCGCCAGGTCGCCCGCGGCCTCGGGCCCCGCGACGGCGAGGGCGGCCTTGAGCCCGGCCAGGTTCCACGCCTTGGACGCCGACATCAGCGACAGGCCCCGCTCGCCGCCCGGCACGCTCAGGTACGGCACGAACCGCGTGTCGCCGAGGGCCAGCGGGGCGTGGATCTCGTCGGCGACGACGCGTACGCCGTACCGCTCGGCGAGGGCGGCGACGGCGGACAGTTCGTCGGCGGTGTGCACGGTGCCGGTGGGGTTGTGCGGGCTGCACAGCAGATGGGCGGCCCGCCGCCGGCCGGCCGTCACCCGCCGGAAGACGTCCTCCAGGACGTCGAGGTCGATCCGCCCGTCGGCGCCCAGCGGGGCCTCGGCCACTTCGCGGTCCATATGCCCGACGAAGTCGTGGAACGGCGGGTAGACCGGTGAGTTCACCACCACCGCGTCCCCGTACCCGGTGACCAGTTTCAGCATCTCGACCACGCCGAGCATGACGTCGGGCACGATCGCGGTGCGCTCCACGGCGAGTCCGCCCCAGTTCCACCGCTTGTCCGCGAAGGCGGCCAGCGCCTCCGCGTAAGCGGTGCCGGCGGGGTAGCCGGTGTCGCCGAGTTCCATCGCCTCGGTGACGGCGCGGACGACCGGTCCGGCCAGGGGTACGTCCATCTCGGCCACCCACAGGGGCAGCACGTCCTCGGGGTAGGTCCGCCATTTCATGCTGGTGCGGCGGCGCAGGCGGTCCAGGTCGAGGGCGTGCAGCGGATTCGGTTCACCGGAGGTCTCGTGCGGAATCCTGGTCATGAGCACACGATAAGGGCCGTGGTGTGAACGGACATCGGGACGACGGCCCGCGCCCGGTCTGAACGCGCCGGGTTCCGGGCCCGTATGGGAAGAGGGCCTCCGACTCAGGGGAGGCCCTCGCGGTGCGCGCGCACCGCGCTGCCGAGGTTCGGGAGCCACGCATGAGGCACGCACGACGACGGGTCGTCCGGCGAGTGACACGGCTGGCGGCCGTCGGCGGACTCCTCCTGGGGGCCACGATGGTCACCCACGCCGTCGCCAGTGAGCCCCGCGCCCCCGACGCGGTCCCGTTCGCCACCGCCGAGGAGACGGCGGCCGGGCCGGGCGCCGGCCTGGTGTCGAGGCTCGGCACCTCCCGTACGGCGGGCAGCTGGATCGCCGACGACGGCAGGACGGTGGTCGCGGTCACCGACGAGGAGGCGGCGGCCGAGGTGCGCGGGGCCGGCGCCGAGCCGAAGATGGTGCGGCACAGCATGGACGACTTCAAGTCCGCGACCGAGACGCTGCGTTCGGCGCCGCGCGTGCCCGGGACGGCGTGGGCCATGGACTACCGGACCAACGAGGTGGTGGTCCGGGGCGACAGCACGGTGTCGGCGGACGACTGGTCCGAGCTGACCGAAGTGGCGGACGGCATCGGCGGTTTCGTCCGCATGGAGCGGAGCGAGGGCGTCTTCACCACCCGGCTCAACGGGGCACGGCCCATCCTGTCGACGGCCGGCCGCTGTTCGGCGGGCTTCAACGTGACCGACGGGGAGCGGGACTTCATCCTCACCGCCGGGCACTGCGGGCCCGACGGGTCGGTGTGGTTCGCCGACGGCCAGGGCAGGCAGGAGGTCGGGACGACGGTCGGCGGCAGCTTCCCCGGGGACGACTACTCGCTGATCGAGTACGCCGGCGGCCGGGCCGGCGAGGGCGCCGGCGTGGTGGCCGTCGGCGACGGCAAGGGCGTACGGATCACGGGGGTGGCGGATCCGACGGTGGGCCAGCGGGTGTTCCGCAGCGGCAGCACCAGCGGGCTGCGGGACGGCGAGGTGACCGCGCTCAACGCGACGGTGAACTATCCCGAGGGCACGGTCAGCGGTCTCATCGAGTCCGATGTGTGCGCCGAACCCGGGGACAGTGGCGGCCCGATGTTCTCCGAGGGCATCGCGCTCGGTGTCACGTCGGGCGGCAGCGGTGACTGCCGGACGGGCGGTACGACGTACTTCCAGCCGGTGACGAAGGCGCTGGCGCGGCTCGGCGTACGGCTCATCGTGGCGCCCGGGGCCGACGGGGGTGCGGCGGCGCCCTCCCCCGCCCCGTCGGACGCGCGGGGCGCGGCGGCTCCGGACGCCGCTTCGCCGGGGTCGTCGACTCCGGTGCGGGGCATCCTCCCGGACCCGTCGACCCTGCTGTCCCGGCTGGCCGACCCCCGCAACGTCGGTCCCGGACTGCTGGTGATCGCGGGCAGCCTGGTCGCTTTGGTGGCGTCGCGCTGGATACGGGCGGAGCAGGACCGCAGGGAGTACCGGCGCCACTACTCGGCGTCATGGGGCTGAGTGGGCGGCGGGTCCGGCCGGACCGTCAGCCGACGGTGAGCAGCACGGTCGCCAGGGCGGCTCCCAGCAGCCCGGCGGCCTGCCGCCGGGAGACGTGTTCGTGCAGGACGGCGAGACCGAGGACGACCGGGAGCGCCGGGTAGAGGGAGGCGAGGACCACCGCGACGGCGAGCATCTGCCGCTGGACGGCCAGCAGGTAGAGGACCAGGCCGAGGGCGGCGCCCGCCCCGATCAGCAGGGCCTGGGCGCACGGCCGTACGGGCAGCCGCAGGAGGCCGGGGCGGCGGGCGGCGCCGGGCAGCAGGACGAGGACGGCGGCGACCCGGCCCGCGACGACCGGCCACAACCCGCTCGTGGGATCGGCCTGGCCGAGGGCGACGTACTGCACGGCGACGCCGGCGCTGGCCAGGAGCCCGTCCGTCGCCTCCCGGCCCGTCCGGGTGCCGCCGCCGGACACCCACCACAGGGCGGGTCCGGTGACGGCGATCCCCGCCCAGGCCAGGGCGCCGGGACGGTCGCCGAGGAGGAGGACGCCGCAGAGGACGGACAGCGCGACGCCTGTGACGGCGCTCACCGGTACGACCACGCTCATCGCGCCGTGACTCAGGCCACGGTTGAGGAAGCGCATGGCGGTGGCGCTGCCGACGCCGGACAGGGCGCCCCAGAGGAGGTCGGAGCCGGCGAGGGCGTCGGCGGGCAGGAGGAGGGCGGCCCCCGCGGCGAGCAGCAGGCCGCCGAGCTGGCCGAGAAAGGTGACGGCGGCATGCGGGACGCGGCGGGACAGCAGCCCGCCCGCGAAGTCGACGATGCCGTAGCAGAGGGCCGAGGTCAGTGCGAGGAGGGCACCCATCCGTTCACGGGTGCCCCGTCGAGCGGAGGACGATGCCGGGCGGTCAGGCGGCCCTGGCCGGCTGCGGGAGGGCCGAGGCCCACTCCTGGACCAGGCGCTGGTACTCCTCGCGCTGTTCGACGCTCAGTGTCCCGCCCGACCGGAGCCACAGGGCCCGGATCTCCTCGTTGACCTCGGCAGCCGATCGCTCGGAGGAGGGTTCAACAGTGGTGGACATGCCGTGAAGCATACGGCGCCGGACGTGAAGGCGCTGTGAGTAATCGCACGCTCATCGGGCATTTCGGGCAGTGTTGCTGATCACGTCCATCTGCCAAGGAACGTGGGCGAGTTCACATCCGGACCTCGAGGACGCGCCCGGACGCGAGGCGCCCGGCGGGCCGGGCGCCCGCGGGGATCAGGTGCCCGGCTTGCGGCCGTACACGTAGACGTCGTCGCCGTTCTTCAGCAGCGACCAGTACTTCTTGGCGGCGGCCTTCGTCATGTTGACGCAGCCGTGGGAGCCCGGCGGGTTCCACATGCTGACGCCGACCGAGTGGAAGGCCTGGCCGCCGTCGAAGAACTGGCTGTAGGGCATCGGCACGTCGTAGATGGTCGAGACGTGGTCGATGTTGCGCCAGTAGATCTTCTTCAGGCCGGTGCGGGTCTCGTACCCGTCACGCCCCGTGCGGACCGGGACGGGACCGTGGACGAGCTTCTTGCCGTCCTGGATCCAGCTGAGCTGGAGCGTGAGGTCCACGCAGGCGATACGCCCCTTGTTGGTGGGGCATTTGCCTGACTTGTTCGGGTTCTTCCCGACGGCCTTCTGCTTGTTCATCAGGTCCATCACGCCCCAGGTCACGGGGCCGGCGTACCCGATGTCCGGCGTGATGCCGTGCTTGGTCTGGAAGGCGCGGATGGCCTTGCAGTCGGCGGAGGACTGCTTCCCGTCGGCCGGGCGGCCGAGGAACTTCTCCACCTTCTTCTGGTACGGGCCCGCCGAGGTGGTGCAACTCGCGGCCTGCGCCGGTGTCGCGCCCAGCGCGAGTGTGAGCGGAGCCACCAGCGAGGCGACCCCGAGAACGACGGCACTCCGTCTACGTATGTCCCCCATGGTCCGTTTTGCCTTTCCGCGGAAGTGAGCGCATGGCCTGCGCACTCTGCCAGGTAGACGGCCCGGCTGGAAAATCGGTTGTGCGGACGAACCGGGACGCGACCGAACGGTGACGTCCGGTCGACGGGGCCGAAACCGATCGACTATCGCGGTGGGATCCCGCCCAGCGCCTGCCGGAATCCCGCGTTGACCGCCGTGATGCCGCCGTCGACGACGAGGGTGGTGCCGGTGATCCACGCCGCGTCACGGGAGGCGAGGAAGGCGACGGCCGCCGCGATGTCCTCGGGCTCGCCGACCCGGCCCAGCGGGTAGAGGCGCCGGGCCGCTTCGAGGTCGTCGTCCCGGCCCGCCCAGGCGCGGGTGCGGATGGTCCCCGGTGCGACGAGGTTGACCCGGACCCCGCGGGGCGCCGCGTGCCCGGCGAGGGTGCGGGTGAGGGAGATCAGGCCCGCCTTGGCCGCGCTGTAGGCGTGGTTGCCGAAGTCCTGGAGGCCGTTGACGGAGCCCACGCTCACGATCGCGCCCCGGCCGGAGGCGGCGAGGTGCGGGAGCGCGGCGCGGCAGCAGCGGTACGCGCCGGTGAGGGTGACGTCGAGGTCCGTGGCCCACTGGTCGTCCGGCTCGTCCTCCAAGCGGGGCGCGTCCTGGGTGCAGTGGGCGGCGTTGTTCACCAGGACGTCGAGCGAGCCGAAGGCGTGCACGGCGTGCGCCACGGCCGCCTCGACCGTGGCGCGGTCGGTCACGTCGCAGGCGAAGGAGTCGGCCGCGAGCCCCCGCTCCCGCAGCGCCGACGCCGTCCGCTCCGCCTCGTCGGGGTCCGCGTCGGTCACCAGGACCCGCGCACCCTCCTCGGCGAACCGCGCGGCGGTGGCCGCGCCGATGCCGCGTGCCGCCCCGGTGATGAGGACCCCGTGCCCCGCGAAACGCCTCGTGTCCGTCGTCATGGGGTGAAGGTAGCGGCCGGGGCGATCACCGCGGCAGGGGTCGGACGGGATCAGCGGTAGCCGGTCACGTCCGCCGGCTTGCCCGCGTCCTGCACCTCGACGAGGTAGCGCCAGGCGTCGGGGCGGCTGCCGTCGAGGTCGGTGAAGCCGTACTCCCGGGCGAGGCCGCCGCTGGAGAGGGAGGTGCCGTTGAAGCGGGCCACGTCCGGGTCGGCGGCGAGGGCGGTGACGGCCCGTCCGACGTAGCGCGGGGTCTCGGAGATGGCGAAGTGGGGGACGTTGCCGAGGGCGTCGCGCCAGTTGTCCTCCCGTACCCCGAAGTGGTCGAGCATGATCTCCGAGCGCAGCCAGCCCGGGGTGAGGGCGAGCGCCGTGGCGCCGCGCGGGCCGAGTTCGTGGCCGAGGGCGAACGCCATGCGCAGGACGGAGGACTTGGCGAGGTCGTAGAAGAAGGAGACGCGGTAGTGGTCGCGGTTGTAGTCGGCGGTGCCGTCGGTGACCTCGACGACCAGTCCGCCGGGGTGGCGCAGCAGCAGTGGCAGCGCGTGGTGGCTGGTGATCGCGTGGGTCTCGACGGCGAGGCGGAGCAGGCGCAGGCCCTTGTCCAGGTCGTGCTCCCAGACGGGGGCGTCCCAGTCGAAGAGGGTCTCGCCGCCCCAGATGTCGTTGACGAGGACGTCCAGGCGGCCCTGCTCGCCGGCGATCCGGTCGACGAGTGCCTTCACCTGCCCCGGTTCGAGGTGGTCGGTCGGCACCGCGATGCCCCGGCCGCCCGCCTCGGTGACCAGGTCGGCGGTGTCCTCGATGGTCTCGGGGCGGTCGTACTCGGAGCGGCGTTCGCGGGTGGTGCGGCCCGTGACGTAGACGGTCGCGCCCGCCGCCCCCAGTTCCACGGCGATGCCCCGCCCGGCGCCCCGGGTCGCTCCGGCCACCAGCGCGACCCTGCCCTTCAACTGCTCCGACATGTACGGCCTCCCGTCAACGGCTCTCTGCTGTCGCTTCGAGCGTGACGGGCAATCCGGACGTCTTCTGTCACCTTTTCGCGCCGGTCACCCGGGCGGGCCGCTCAGTGCCCCCGGGCGATCCACTCCTCCAGGTGCGGGGCCTCCGCGCCGATGGTGGTCGCCTCGCCGTGGCCGGTGAGGACCTCGGTCTCGGGCGGGAGGGTCAGCAGCCGGTCCCGGATCGAGTCGATGATCGTCGGGAAGTGGGAGAAGGAGCGGCCGGTGGCGCCCGGACCACCCTGGAAGAGGGTGTCGCCGGTGAACACGGCTCCCAGCCCCGGGTCGTACAGGCAGACCGCGCCGGGCGCGTGCCCGGGGGTGTGCAGCACGGTGAGGTCGGCGCCGGCGGCCTCGATCACCTGGCCGTCGACGAGCCAGGAGTCGGGGTCGCGGTCGGGGTGGGTCTGCTGCCACAGCCGCAGGTCGTCGGGGTGCAGCCAGATGGTGGCGCCGGTGCGCTCGGCGAGGGCGGGCGCGGCGTCGATGTGGTCGTTGTGGGCGTGGGTGCAGACGATGGCGGTGAGGCGGCGGTCCCCCACCGCCTCGGCGATGGCGTCGGCGTCGTGGGCGGCGTCGATGACGATCGCCTCGTGGTCGTCGCCGACGATCCACACGTTGTTGTCGACGTCCCAGGTGCCGCCGTCGAGGCTGAACTGGCCTGAGGTGACGAGTCGTTCGATGCGGGCGGCCATCACAGCACCACCACCGAACGCAGCACGTCGCCGCGGTGCATCCGCTCGAAGGCCTTCTCGACCTCGTCGAGCTGGATGGTCTCGGTGACGAACGCGCCCAGGTCCAGGCGGCCCTGGAGATGGAGGTCGATCAGCATCGGGAAGTCGCGGGAGGGCAGGCAGTCGCCGTACCAGGAGGACTTGAGGGATCCGCCGCGGCCGAAGACGTCGAGGAGCGGCAGTTCGAGCTTCATCTCCGGGGTGGGCACGCCGACCAGGACGACCGTGCCGGCCAGGTCACGGGCGTAGAAGGCCTGCCGGTACGTCTCGGGGCGGCCGACGGCCTCGATGACGACGTCGGCGCCGAAGCCGCCGGTGAGTTCGCGGATCGCCTCGACGGGGTCGGTCTCACGGGAGTTGACGGTGTGGGTGGCGCCCATGGAGCGCGCGGTCTCGAGCTTGCGGTCGTCGATGTCGACGGCGATGATCTTCGCCGCTCCGGCGAGCCGGGACCCGGCGATCGCCGCGTCCCCGACGCCGCCGCAGCCGATGACGGCGACGGAGTCGCCCCGGCCGACGTCGCCGGTGTTGATCGCGGCGCCGATGCCTGCCATCACCCCGCAGCCGAGCAGTCCGGCGACCTGCGCGGAGACGGCGGGGTCGACCTTGGTGCACTGTCCGGCGGCGACCAGGGTCTTCTCGGCGAAGGCGCCGATGCCCAGGGCTGGGGAGAGCTCGGTGCCGTCGGTGAGGGTCATCCTCTGCTTCGCGTTGTGGGTGTCGAAGCAGTACCAGGGGCGTCCGCGCAGACAGGCGCGGCACTTCCCGCACACCGCGCGCCAGTTGAGGATCACGAAGTCGCCGGGCGCGACGTCGGTGACGCCGTCGCCGACCGACTCGACCACGCCCGCGGCCTCGTGACCGAGCAGGAAGGGGAAGTCGTCGCTGATCCCGCCCTGCTTGTAGTGCAGATCGGTGTGGCACACCCCGCAGGCCTGGATCCGGACGACCGCCTCGCCGGGTCCGGGATCGGGCACGACGATCGTCTCGATCCGCACCGGCTCGTCCTTGCCGGGTGCGATCACGCCGCGTACTTCCTGCGCCATGCTGCTGACTCCTTCATCGGCCATGTCGGTACCCCCGACCCTACGCGGGAATGATCGCTTCCGCCGCCCGCCGTGCGGCGGGTGCGCCCCCGCGACGTAGCCTGAACCTTCGACCGACGCCAAGGGGGCGACGTGAGCATCGTGGCAGAGGAATCCGGTCCGCCCGCCTGGCGGCTGCTCCTCGGATACGTACGACCGCACCGGTGGGCCCTGCTGGGCGGCGCCGTGCTGTCCCTGATGACCGGGGCGACGGGGCTGATGCTGCCGCTGGTGGCCCGGGACCTGATCGACGACCTCTCGGACGACCGGGCGATCACCGGCGCGCTGCTGCTGATGTCGGCGCTCGTGGTCGCCAACGCCGTACTGGGGGCGCTGGGTTCGTACGTGCTGCGGCGCACCGCCGAGTCGGTGGTGCTCGGGGCGCGGCGCTCGCTGTCGTCGTATCTGCTGCGACTGCGGATCACCGCCGTGGACCGCAGTGAGCCGGGCGATCTGATGGCCCGCATCACCTCCGACACCACCCTGCTGCGCGAGGTGACCACCGATTCGCTGGTCGGTCTCGGCACGGGCGGACTGACGCTGATCGCGACCGTGGTGCTGATGGGTTTCGTGGACCCGGTGCTGCTGGGCGTCACGCTGGGCGTGATCGCGCTCGCGGGCACGGTGCTGGGGGTGATCGTGCCGCACATCAACCGGGCCTCCCGGCAGGCGCAGGACGCGGTCGGGGTGATGGGCGCCTCGCTGGAGCGGGTGCTCGGCGCGTTGCGCACGGTCAAGGCGTCCGGTGCCGAGCCGCGGGAGGAGCGCGCGCTGCACGAGGCCGCGCAGGAGTCGTGGCGGCAGAGCGTGCGCGCCGCCAAGTGGTCGGCCGCGGCGGGCAACACGGCCGGGCTGGCCATGCAGATCGCGTTCATCACGGTGCTCGCGGTGGGCGGCGCGCGGGTGGCGACCGACGCCATCGACATCGGGACGCTGGTGGCGTTCCTGCTGTTCGTGTTCTATCTGATGGCGCCGATCCAGCAGGTCGTCGGCGCGCTCACGCAGTACCAGACGGGCAGCGCCGCCCTCGCCCGGATCCAGGAGGCGCTGCGGCTGCCCGCGGAACCGGCCGCCGAGCCCGCGCGGCTGCCCGACACCGGCACGGCGCCCGCCGCGCTCGCCTTCGAGGACGTCCGCTTCCGGTACGCCGACGACCTGCCGTACGTCCACCACGGGGTGACGTTCGCCGTGCCCGCCCAGGGCATGACCGCGTTCGTCGGCCCGTCCGGCGCGGGCAAGACCACCGTCTTCTCCCTCATCGAGCGGTTCTACGACCCCGACTCCGGCGTGATCACGCTCGACGGCCGTGATCTGGCCGACTGGGAGCTGCCGCGGCTGCGGGCCGCGATCGGGTACGTCGAGCAGGACGCTCCGGTGCTGTCGGGCTCCCTGCGGGACAACCTGCTGCTGGGCAACCCCGAGGCGGACGACGGCACCCTGACGCGGGTGCTGAAGACGACCCGGCTCGACGGTCTGGTCTCCCGGCTGCCGGACGGGCTCGACACCCTCGTCGGACACCGCGGCACCAAGCTGTCCGGCGGGGAGCGCCAGCGGGTCGCCATAGCCCGCGCCCTGCTGCGCCGCCCCCGGCTGCTGCTGCTCGACGAGGCCACCTCGCAGCTCGACGCGGTGAACGAGGCGGCGCTGCGCGACACCGTCGCCGACGTGGCGCGTACGACGACGGTCCTGGTCGTCGCGCACCGGCTGTCCACGGTGACGGCGGCCGACCGGATCGTGGTGATGGACGCGGGCCGGGTACGGGCCGTCGGCACGCACCGGGAGCTGGTGACCGCCGATCCGCTGTACGCGGAGCTGGCGGCCACGCAGTTCCTCGCGACGGCCGAGTGAGCGGCGCCAGGCGGCGCGGGGGCCTGGCTTGCCGTGCCCGGCGGGCCGGAGGACGCTCGTAGGAGAGGCCGTCCCGGCCCGCCGGAGGTCCGGGCCACGGCCCCGCGGAGGAGGTGGGTCGTCATGACGACCGCGTCACAACCCGTCTTCGGCACCGACACGCTGCGCCGGGGTCTCGAGGCGGACACGTCGGCGCCGCTGATGTCGCTCTACGCGGACGACGCGGAACTGCGCATCGTGGACCGCAACACCCAGCCCAGCCATCCCAAGGTCCTGCACGGCCGGGACGAGATCGCCACCATGCTGGACGACGTCTACAGCCGCGACATGACGCACACGCTGGAGGCGTGCGTCGTCCAGGGCGATCACGCCGCCTACTGCGAGAGCTGCCAGTACCCGGACGGGGTGCGGGTGCTGTCGGAGTCGATGCTCACGCTGCGGGACGGCAAGATCACCGGGCAGGTGATGATCCAGGCCTGGGACGAGTAGGAACGTCGGTACGGAGGTGATCAGCGCATCCAGGCGCTGTACTGCATGACATCACCCGCCCGCACACCGTACTCGGGCTGGTCGGTGGTGAACGTCTCCTCCAGACCGAGGACGGCGCCCGTGGACGGGTCCAGGATCAGCATGTGGCGGACGCCGGAGCCGTCGTCGTGCACATATGCCTGGCCGGGCCGGCCCAGCCGGTCCGTCACCCCGCCCACCGGCCGCAGCCCCTCGGCGTCCGCCAGCAGCCGGGCGAGCGCGGCGGACTCACGGGCGCCGAGCGTCCAGTGGTCCAGCAACTGCTCGGTGGCGTACAGGAGTTCGGGCGTCGTCCGGATCTCGCCGTGCACCGCCTCGGTGAGGTAGGCGCGCAGCCCGCCGGTGTCGCGCGGCGGGCGCGCGGCGGGCGGGGCGTCGCTCCAGCTCGGCGGGAAGTCCTGCCGGCTGATCACCTGTCCGTCGTCGACGAGGCGCGGCTCGCCGTCCTCGTCGGTGAGGACGGGGCGGCCCGGGTGCCGGGGGTCGGTGGCCACGACGAGTTCGGTGTGCCGGCCGTCCGCCGTCCAGCGCACGATGCGCTCCTCGGGCAGGGTGACCGGCGGCTCCGTGTCGCTCATGCCCAGGCTCCACGACTGCACGTGCGTGCCCTTGCGCAGCGCCGGGGTGCCGTCGGCCGCGGCGGTCGCGGCCCGCTCGGCGAGCTGTTCCAGGGGTACGGGTGTGGAGTCGGCCAGGACGGCCAGCGGGCGGGGCGCGGCGATCGCGGGGGTGGCGGCGGGTCCGCCGAGCAGCAGGACGGAGGTGAGCGCGGCGACGGCGGCGACGGCAGCGGTGAGGGCCCAGACCGGCCGGAAGCGGCCTCCGAGCCGCAGCACGCGCGGGCCGGTGCGACGGTTGTCCGTCAGCCGGGCGAGCCGGTGTTCCGCGCGGTGGTCGAGGGGGCCGTCGCCGAAGCGGGGGCCGTCGTCCGGCACCGGGTTGGCGCGGCGCAGCAGGTCGAGTTCGTCAGTCATGGTCGTGGTCCTTGGAGGCGTTCGCGTCGGCGAGTGCGGGGCGCAGTCGGTCGATCTCGGCTCTCAGCCGCCGGCGGGCGCGGTGCAGCCGCATGGTGGCGGCCCGCCGGCCGCAGCCGAGGGCGACGGCGACCTCGTCGATGCCGAGTTCCTCCCAGGCGGTCAGCCGCAGCACCTCCTGGTCGCCGGGGGCGAGCCGGGCCAGCGCCTCGTGCACCCAGTCGCCCGGCGTCTCGGTGCCGGGGCCGGACACGACGTGCCGGCGGTGGGCGGTGTGGTCGTTGCCGAGCCGGTCGACGAGCCGTCGGCGGCGCCCCTGGCCGCGTACCGCGTTGGCCAGACAGTTGCGTGCCACCCCGTACAGCCACGGCAGCGGGGAGGCCGGCAGGTCCGCCCGGCGCCGCCAGGCGACCGTGAACACCTCCGCCACCACTTCCTCCACCTCACTCGTACGCCCGTCCAGTCGCCGCGCGACATAGCGGCTGACCGCCCAGTAGTGCGCGCGATAGGCAGCGGCGAAGATCTCGTCGTCGCTCATGTCCCGTTCGTGTCCGGCTCCCCCGTGATCGTCACAGCCGTGTGCCGTGATCCATGTCGCATCCTCCGAGTGTGACCGGCGCGCGGGGCGCGGACACAGGCGGGTCGTGAAAAGCATCGACGGATTCAGGGGCCGCAAGGGCCTCACGTGGCTGACGACCACGGACCACAAGACGATCGGCACGCTGTATCTGGTGACGTCGTTCGTGTTCTTCATCATCGGTGGCGTGATGGCCCTGGTGA
>NZ_JBVJKE010000032.1:0-50917 GCF_055585405.1 Streptomyces sp. NPDC053426
TGCTGAGGTGCTGGACCGGCACCTGCACCACCTGCGGCCGACCCCTCACCAGCAGCAGAACCAGAGCCAGAACCTAACGAAGCACTACTAGGAGCCCAGTCCCTCCGTCGGCAGTCCCGTCGGGAGGGAGTCGCCCTCGGCCCTGGTGTACGTCTCGGTGCCGAGGGCGCTCTCCCAGGTGACCTTCAGGGAGTCCTCGCCGACGGAGTCGACCGTGCCGTTCGCCCGGTCCTCGGTGCCCTCGCCGCACTTCAGGCGGATCGAACGGGTCCCGGCCTGCTCCCGCGCGGTGCCGCTGCACACGCTGCCGCCGGTGGTGAAGAGGGCGGCGTCGCCGCCGCTGACCATCAGGATCACCGCCTTGCCGTCGACCGTGGTGAGCCAGCTTCCTTCCAGTTCGCCCGCCGGGGCCGTGCTCGTGCCGGAGCCCCCGGTGCCGCCGCCGGAGTCCGCGGTCGCCGTGGCGGACGGGGTGGGGCCGGTCGCGGAGTCGTCCGAGTCGTCGGAGCCGTCCCCGCCGCACGCGGTCAGCGCGAGCGCGCCGGCCAGTCCCACGGCCGCCGACGCGACCCGTGCGCGCCGGAAGCGCGACCCGCGCGATGACGGCGATGCGGACGAGTACGTCATCGAAGCCTCCGAAGTCACTGCGAGCCCCCTGGCTGTGGCCGGCCCCCTCGGCCGGACGACCGCCGCCAGCTAACAGGACCCGCCCGGCACCCCACCAGCCTCCGTGACACACCTCGCACAGCATGTCCACGACGGGCGGACCGGCGCGCGGGGAATGCGGAGAACACACAAGGAAACACGATGGAACAGAAAGGCCCCCGCGTGCGTCTCTTAGGAAGCGGGGTTCGGTAAAGCGTCCGTCAAAGCGGGCACGGCGCGACCGTCGAGGCTGTAATCACGGGAACACCCCGCGTGCACGTGCATCTGCTCATGCATCAGCACATGAACGAAGCTATGATCCCGGTCAGTTGACCACTGCATCAATGGCCACACCAGCCAGTGCACCAGCGGGGAGCGACCTGTGGACCACGACGTGTACGACGGTGACGTGTACGACGGTGCCGACGCGCCCGGCGTGTACAACGGCATGGCGGCCACCGGGCTGGACGGTGTGGCCTGGCAGAAGAGCCGGCACAGCAACTCGCAGGGTTCCTGCGTGGAGTTCGCCCGGCTGCCCGGCGGAGAGGTGGCCGTGCGCAACTCCCGCTTCCCCGACGGGCCCGCGCTCGTCTACACCCGCGCGGAGATCGAGGCCATGCTGCTGGGCGTGAAGGACGGCGAGTTCGACCACCTGGTCGCCGGCTGACCGGCCTGCCGGGACGGACGGCGCGCCCCGGGGCGCGCCGGGAGGGACCGGAGCGAACCGGAGTTGCTCAGGAGGCACCAACGCGCGTAGAACCGCGGCGCCCCGAAGCGCCGCGGTCCGTCATCTGCCGGGACGGGGGCGGCCGGCGGGGCGCGGCAGCCGGAACAGGGCCCAGACCACCTTGCCGCCGAGCGCGCCGGCCATCGGGTGCCAGCCCCAGCCGTCGCTGAAGGACTCGACCAGGAACAGCCCCCGGCCCGACTCGGCGGAGAAGTCGTCCGACTCGCGGGCGACGGGACTGTCCTCGCTGGGGTCGCGCACCGCGCACACCAGCCGCTCGGTCCACCGCATCAGATGCAGCCGTACCGGCAGGTCCGGTGCCGCCGGCCGCGGGGTGTCGGCCGGCAGGCCGTGCCGCAGGGCGTTGGTGACCAGCTCGGAGACGACCAGGCACACGTCGTCGAAGCGGTCGCCCAGGTCCCACTGGTCGAGGGTCTTGCGGGTGAACTGCCGGGCCTCGCGGACCGCTTCGTAGCGGGCGGGGAGGGCGCAGGAGGAGGCGTCGGAGGCGGCCGCGAGGTTCAGCGGCGGAAGGCCCTGCCGTAACGGCTCGAGCATGGTCGATCCATTCGTCCCCATGCGAGGCACTCCCGGGAATTCGCGGTCGTAGCGAGGCTGCGGTGGTGCGAAGGCCATGGTTTCGGATGCGTACAGCAGATGCAAGGGCAGATGCACGTGCAGCTGACCGAAATCCTCCCTGCCGTACTGGTTTGTTGGCCAATTTTTCCGTCATCTTCCTGTCGTCTTCCGGCTGTTCCCTTGCCTCCTCGTGGCTCCTTCCTGCTCCTTCCCTTCTCCTTCCGTGTCCGTTCCGTGCTCCTTCCCGATCGGTATCCTCGGCCGGATTCCGTTTCCGTAACCGGACGAGTACTGCTCGAAGTGTTTTAGTGGCAGACTGCGGGCCCTGAAGACGTTGGGGAGGCTGGCGAACGTGAGCGCGGGAGAGCCGGGATCGGTGGTGCGGCGCATGCTGCTCGGATCACAACTGCGGCGACTGCGTGAGGCGCGGGGGATCACGCGCGAGGCGGCGGGTTACTCGATCCGCGCCTCCGAATCGAAGATCAGCCGGATGGAGTTGGGCCGGGTGAGCTTCAAGACCAGGGATGTCGAGGACCTGCTGACGCTGTACGGCATCACGGACGAGCAGGAGCGCCTGTCGCTGGTCTCCCTCGCCAAGGAGGCCAATGTGGCGGGCTGGTGGCACAGTTACTCGGACGTGCTGCCGAGCTGGTTCCCCACGTACGTGGGCCTGGAGGGCGCCGCCTCGCTGATCCGGGCGTACGAGGTGCAGTTCGTGCACGGCCTGCTGCAGACCGAGGAGTACGCCCGCGCGGTGGTGCGCCGCGGGATGAAGGGGGCGAGCGAGGAGGACGTCGAGCGGCGGGTGACGCTGCGCCTGGAGCGGCAGAAGTACCTGGTCTCGGAGAACGCCCCCGAGTTCCACGTCGTCCTCGACGAGGCCGCCCTGCGCCGGCCGTACGGCGACCGCGCGGTGATGCGCGGCCAGCTCCAGCACCTCATCGACGTCTCCGAGCGGCCCAACGTCCGGCTGCAGGTCATGCCGTTCAGCCTCGGCGGGCACTCCGGCGAGTCGGGCGCGTTCACCATCCTCAGCTTCCCCGAGTCCGACCTGTCGGACGTCGTGTACCTGGAGCAGCTCACCAGCGCGCTGTATCTCGACAAGGCCGAGGACGTGGCCCAGTACGAGAAGGCGCTCAAGGAGCTCCAGCACGACGGCCCGGGTCCGTCGGAGAGCCGGGACCTCCTGCGGGGGCTGCTGCACATGTCCTGAGGTCACCCTCAACTCACATGAAACACAAGTACGATGACGTCCGATCAGGCCTCGCGGTCGATCAGTGCTCCGCTGATGCAACGACGCAGCAAGGGATTGAGGGATCACATGTCGTCGTACTTCACCGACCTGGCTCAGCAGTACATCGACGGTGAGTGGCGCCCGGGCACCGGCTCCTGGGACATCATCGACTTCAACCCGTACGACGACGAGAAGCTCGCGTCGATCACGATAGCCACGGTCGACGAGGTCGATCAGGCGTACCGGGCGGCCGCCCGCGCGCAGAAGCAGTGGGCGGCGACCAATCCGTACGCCCGCCGCGCGGTGTTCGAGAAGGCGCTCAGACTCGTCGAGGAGCGCGAGGAGGAGATCTCCGAGGCGATCGTCGCCGAGCTCGGCGGCACGCGTCTGAAGGCCGCCTTCGAGCTGCACCTCGCCAAGGAGTTCCTGCGCGAGGCGGTCCACCTGGCGCTGCGCCCCGAGGGCCGGATCGTCCCCTCGCCGGTGGACGGCAAGGAGAACCGCGTCTACCGCGTGCCCGTGGGCGTCGTGGGCGTGATCAGCCCCTTCAACTTCCCCTTCCTGCTCTCCCTCAAGTCGGTCGCCCCCGCGCTCGCGCTCGGCAACGGCGTGGTGCTCAAGCCGCACCAGAACACGCCGGTCGTCGGCGGTTCCCTGGTCGCGAAGATCTTCGAGGACGCGGGCCTGCCCGGCGGTCTGCTCAACGTCGTCATCACCGACATCGCGGAGATCGGCGACGCCTTCATCGAGCACCCGGTGCCGAAGGTCATCTCCTTCACCGGCTCGGACGCGGTCGGCCGCCACGTGGCCACCGTCTGCGCCTCCCTCTTCAAGCGCTCGGTCCTCGAACTCGGCGGCAACAGCGCGCTGGTGGTCCTCGACGACGCCGACCTCGACTACGCCGTGGACGCGGCCGTCTTCAGCCGGTACGTCCACCAGGGCCAGGTCTGCATGGCCGCCAACCGCGTCCTGGTCGACCGGTCGGTCGCCGACGAGTTCACCGAGAAGTTCGTCGCCAAGGTCAGGACCCTCAAGGCCGGCGACCCGCGCGACCCGGAGACGGTCATCGGCCCGGTGATCAACTCCCGTCAGGCGGACGCCCTGGCCGGCGTGGTCGAGCAGGCGCTCGCCGAGGGCGCCACCGCCCTGGTGCGCGGCGACCGCACCGACAACCTGGTCGAGCCGTCCGTCCTCACCGGCCTGCCCGCGGACTCGCCCCTGCTGCGGCAGGAGGTCTTCGGACCCGTCGCCTTCCTCGTCCCGTTCGACGGCGAGGAGGAGGCCGTGCGCATCGTCAACGACACGCCGTACGGCCTGAGCGGCGCCGTGCACACCGGTGACATCGAGCGCGGCGTGAACTTCGCCAAGCAGATCGACACCGGCATGTTCCACGTGAACGACGGCACCGTGCACGACGAGCCGATCGTCCCCTTCGGCGGCGAGAAGCACTCGGGCATCGGCCGGCTGAACGGCGACACCATGCTGGACGCCTTCACCACGGTGAAGTGGATCTCGGTGCAGCACGGCCGGAGCGGCTTCCCGTTCTGAGCGGGCTCCGAGCGGGCAGGGCAGCCCCCGGGGCCGCTCCCGGGGGTCCTACGCTGGGCACATGTCAGTGATCCGTCTCCTGGTGCTCGGCGCGGTGCGCCAGCACGGGCGGGCCCACGGGTACCAGGTGCGCAACGACCTGGAGTACTGGGGCGCGCACGAGTGGTCCAACGCCAAGCCCGGCTCGATCTACCACGCGCTGAAGCAGATGGCGAAGCAGGGGCTGCTGCACGCGCACGAGATCGCGCCGTCCACGGCCGGCGGCCCGCCGCGCACGGAGTACGAGATCACCGAGCAGGGCGCCGAGGAGTACTTCCGGCTGCTGCGGGAGGCCCTGACCTCCTACGACCAGAAGCCGGACGTGCTCTCGGCCGGGCTCGGCCTGATGGTCGACCTGGAGCGCGCGGAGGCCCTCGCGCTCCTCGAGCGGCGGATGCGTGCGATCGGAGAGTGGCGCAAGGCCGTCACCGAGTACTACACGCCCGAGGACGGCCCCGGTCAGCTCGGCCACATCGGGGAGATCATGGACTTCTGGGTCCACTCCGCCGACACCGGCGCCGAGTGGACCCGCGCCCTCATCGAGCGCATCCGGGGCGGCGCCTACACCTTCGCCGGTGAGGGCGAACCGTTCGTCGCCGTACTGGCCGAGGGCGAGGAGAACCCGTACGGGACGGGGAAGCGGCATCCCGGGGACGACCACTAATCAAGTTTGACCAGAGAAGGGTCCGGGTATACGGTCCGGGCTGGTAGTCAACTTTGACTAGCGAGGGAGTCTCTTTGTCCGACGCGGCGATCACCGTCGAGGAAGCACACAAGACATACAGGGGCGGCGGCAGCGGCCCCGCACTGGACGGGCTCGACCTGACGGTCGCGCGCGGCACGGTGCACGGGGTGCTCGGCCCGAACGGCGCGGGCAAGACCACCCTGGTGAGGATCCTGGCCACCCTGCTGCGGCCCGACGCGGGCCGGATCGAGGTGGCGGGACACGACGTTGTGCGCGAGGCGTACGCCGTACGGCTGCGCATCGGCCTGCTCGGCCAGCACGCGGCGCTCGACGAGGAACTCGGCGGCCGGCAGAACCTGGAGCTGTTCGGCCGCCTGCACCACCTGGGCGCACGGCGCGCACGCGCGCGTGCCGACGAACTTCTGGAGCGCTTCGAGCTCTCCGGCACCGGACACAAGGCGGTCAAGCAGTACAGCGGCGGCATGCGCCGCCGCCTGGACCTCGCCGCCTCCCTGATCACCGAACCGGAGGTGCTCTTCCTGGACGAACCGACCACGGGCCTCGACCCGCGCGGCCGCGCGGAGGTGTGGGAGTCGGTCCGCTCCCTGGTCGGCGGCGGTACGACGGTCCTGCTCACCACCCAGTACCTGGAGGAGGCCGACCAGCTCGCCGACCGCATCTCCCTGGTGGACACCGGCCGGGTCGTCGCCGACGGCACGGCGGACGAGCTCAAGGCGGCCATCGGCGGCGACCGCATCGACGTCGTCCTGCGCGACGCCGGGCAACTGGGCACGGCCGTCGCCCTGCTGCCCGTACCGAAGGACGCGATCACCGTGGACACCGACCGGCGGCTGCTCAGCGCTCCCGTCACCGACCGCATGGCGGCCCTGGCCGGTGTCGTCCGAGCGCTGGAGGAGGCCGGCGTCGAGGCCGAGGACATCGCCCTGCGCAGGCCCACGCTCGACGAGGTGTTCCTGCGGCTGACCGGGCGCGACGAGCAGGCGAAGGAGGCCGCGTGACCACCACGACGTATGCCCTGACCGACTCCTGGACCATGACCCGCCGCGAACTCGCCCGCTGGGGGCGGCAGCCGGTCGCGGTGGTGGTGAACCTGGTCTTCCCGGTGATGCTGCTGCTGATGTTCGGCTACCTGGTCGGCGGCGGCCGGGGCGTGAGCGGCGAGTACCTCGACTTCCTGGTGCCCGGCATGCTCGCGCTCACCATGGCCTTCGGCCTGGAGGGCACGATGGTCGCCGTCACCCAGGACCTGAACAAGGGCGTCATCGACCGCTTCCGTTCCATGCCCATGGCCAACGGCGCGGTCCTGGTGGGCCGTTCCGCCGCGGACATGCTCCAGTCGGCGCTCGGCCTGGCGGTGCTCCTCGCCGTCGCCGCCGCGCTCGGCTGGCGCACCGAGGGCGGCCCGGCGGGCTTCCTGGGCGCCGTGGGACTGCTGCTGCTGTTCCGGTTCGCGATGCTGTGGATCGGCATCCACCTGGCGCTGGTCGCCGGGAAGCCGGAACTGGTGCAGGCCGTGCAGATCCTGGTCTGGCCGGTCGGCTTCCTGTCCAACGCCTTCGCCGCCCCGGGGTCCATGCCCGACTGGCTGGGCACGGTCGTCCAGTGGAACCCCCTGTCCCAGACCGCCACGGCCGTACGCGACCTGTTCGGCGGCCCCGGCGGCGAACCGGGCCACGTGTGGGCCGCCGTCGTGTGGCCACTGGCGCTGCTGGCGGTGTTCTTCCCGCTGGCGGTGCGCCGGTTCTCGCGGCTCAGCCGCTAGTGATGGAAGCCGGTGGCCGCGTTCCTGTCGTGGGTGAGGGGACGCGGCTGCCGGCGCAGTCCCGGCAGCAGCCGGGTCAGGTCCTCGGCGAACACGTCCGCGAGGTCCTCGGAGAAGCCGTTGCGGCACACCACGCGCAGCACGGAGAGGTCCTGGCGGTTCGCCGGGAAGGTGTACGCGGGCACCAGCCAGCCGCTCTCCCGCATCCGCCGGGACACGTCGAAGACGTCGTACGCCGTCACGTCGTCGGCGGTCGTGAACGCGAACACCGGGAGCTGGTCGCCCCGCGTGAGCAGCCGGAAGTCGCCGAGCGCCCCGATCCGTTCCGCGAGCCCCCGCGCGACGTCCCGCGCGGCCTGCTGCACCGCGCGGTAGCCGTCGCGGCCGAGCCGCAGGAACGTGTAGTACTGCGCCACGACCTGCGCGCCCGGCCGGGAGAAGTTCAGCGCGAAGGTCGGCATGTCGCCGCCCAGGTAGTTCACCCGGAAGACCAGCTCCTCGGGCAGCGCGTCCGCGTCCCGCCACAGCACCCAGCCGACACCCGGGTACACCAGCCCGTACTTGTGCCCCGAGGTGTTGACGGACGCCACGCGCGGGAGGCGGAAGTCCCACACCAGGTCCTCGTCGAGGAAGGGCGCGACCATCGCACCGGACGCCCCGTCGACGTGCACCGGGACGTCGAGGCCGGTGCGCTCCTGGAGCTCGTCCAGCGCGGCGCACAGGTCGGCGATCGGCTCGTACGACCCGTCGAAGGTGGAGCCCAGTACGCCGACGACCCCGATGGTGTTCTCGTCGCACAGTTCGGCGGCGGCCCGCGGGTCGAGGTGGAACCGCTCGCCCTCCATGGGCACCTGACGGGGCTCCACCTCCCAGAAGGTGCAGAACTTGTCCCAGCAGACCTGCACGTTGACGCCCATGACGAGGTTGGGCCGGGCGCCCCGCGCGGGAGCGCGCCCGCTCCAGCGGCGCTTCAGCGCCATTCCGGCGAGCATGCACGCCTCGCTCGAACCGGTCGTCGAACAGCCCACGGCCGCCGCCGGATCGGGCGCGTGCCACAGGTCGGCGAGCATCGCCACGCAGCGCCGCTCCAGCTCGGCGGTGCGCGGGTACTCGTCCTTGTCGATCATGTTCTTGTCCCGGCACTCCGCCATCAGACGGCCGGCCTCCGGCTCCATCCAGGTGGTGACGAAGGTGGCCAGGTTCAGCCGCGCGTTGCCGTCCAGCATCAGCTCGTCGTGCACGAGCTGGTACGCCGTCGAGGGCGCCATGGGCGTGTCGGGCAGCCGGTGCTTGGGCGGCGCCTCGGTCATGTCCCCGACCGGATTGGCCGGCCCCAGGAAGGGGTTGACGGACACGGGGCGCTCGTCGTGCTGCGGGCCTTTGTGGAGCGGCATGGGGGTCTCCTTGATCTCGGGAGCGACGGGAGCGACGGGAGCGACGGGAGCGAAGGGAGCGACGGGGTGACGGCGACGGGGCGGGGAGGGGTGGGGGAAGGCTCATCGCACGGCCGTGCCGTCCTCCCGCAGCTGCATCAGCGGGCGCCCCGTCACCAGCAGCCAGGCCGGCAGCGAGGCGAGGCACAGGAGGGCGAGGATGCCGGGGGAGGCGACCAGGACGGCGGCGACGAACAGGCTCACCCAGCCCTGCCGGGTGATGGCCAGCAGGATCCCCAGCACCCCCGCCGACACGCCCACCGCCGGCTGCACCCCGGGCACCAGGGCGTGCGCGCACAGCCCGAGCGCGGTGCCGACGAACACCGCAGGGAAGATCCGCCCGCCCCGGAAGCCGCAGGACGCGGCGACGAGCAGCGCGGCCAGCTTCACCACCGTCATCGTGGCGAACTCGCCCGCCGACCAGCCGTCGGGGTCGCGTGCCAGCTCCGCGATCTCGTCGAGCCCCTTGAACAGGGTCAGATGCCCGCCCAGGGCCGCCAGGGCGCCCAGCACCAGCCCGCCCGCGGGAAGCATCAGCATCGGGTGCCGCAGCCGCCGGAACGCCCCGTGGACGTACGGGAAGGCGTACACGGCGCACATGCCGAGCAGCGCGCCCACCGGGGCCACCACGAGGGACGCCAGCAGGTCGCCCCAGCCGGGCCGCCCGAACGGCGGCAGGTGGAGATCGAAACTCGGCCGCGACACCAGCGAGGTGGTGAGCGCACCGGTCCCGGCGGCCGCCAGCGGCGCGAAGAGGCTGTCCCACAGCCGCCCCTTGACCCGCTGCCCGGCCAGCGCCTCGGAGATGACCAGCGCGGCGGCCACCGGTGTACCGAACAGCGCGCC
Source organism: Streptomyces sp. NPDC053426 (assembly GCF_055585405.1). NCBI lineage: Bacteria > Bacillati > Actinomycetota > Actinomycetes > Kitasatosporales > Streptomycetaceae > Streptomyces > Streptomyces sp. NPDC053426. The sequence goes on from NZ_JBVJKE010000032.1 coordinate 9,520, forward strand.
GATCGTCCCGGCCTCCGCCAGCGCCACCCAGCTCCGCTCCCGGGTCCGCGGGAAGACCCTGAGACCCGCCCAGACCGCCAGCGAGACGTTCACGGCGATGATCGGGTTCTCGGGTCCCAGGCTCGGCCCGCCGGCCAGCACGAACGCCGTCGCCAGCAGCAGCCCCGGCAGCACCGCGGGCGGCAGCACCGGCGCGTCGAGACCGGTGGTCGCCGGGTCGGGGCCCGCGTGTCCCGGCGCCTTCCACACCACCAGCCCGACCGCGATCCCGGTGGCGAGAAGCATCACGGACATCCACGGCACGGAGTACCCGCCGACGCCGAGGGCGTCCGGCACGTCCTGCCAGAGCACGTCCTGCAGCTCCTCGGCCGCCGTGCTCACCCCCACCAGGACCAGGCTCGTCACCACGCCCACGACCAGCGCGGGGACGACGGCCGGCAGCAGGGCGCGTGCCGGGGCGGCGGAGGGTGCCTGCTGCGTACTGTCCTGGGCCACGCGCACACGATAAAGGGACGAGCCGGGCAAATCGGTAACCGGCTTGCACCTCACGTGGCGTGAGGACCCAGGCTGGGGCGCGTACCGAGAAGGGAGCGGAAGTGAGCTACTCCGTGGGACAGGTGACCGGATTCGCCGGTGTCACCGTGCGCACCCTGCACCACTACGACGACATCGGCCTGCTCGTCCCGAGCGGGCGCAGCCACGCGGGGCACCGGCGCTACAGCGACGCCGACCTCGACCGGTTGCAGCAGATCCTGTTCTACCGCGAGCTCGGCTTCCCGCTCGACGAGGTCGCCGCCCTGCTCGACGACCCGGACGCGGACCCGCGCGCGCATCTGCGCCGGCAGCACGAACTGCTGACCGCCCGGATCGAGAAGCTGAAGCAGATGGCGGCGGCCGTGGAGCACGCCATGGAGGCACGCAAGATGGGGATCAATCTGACGCCCGAGGAGAGGTTCGAGGTGTTCGGGGACAAGGACCCCGAGCAGTACGCCGCCGAGGCGGAGGAACGCTGGGGCGGCACCGAGGCGTACGCCGAGTCGCAGCGCCGCGCGGCGAGCTACACCAAGGAGGACTGGAAGCGCGTCCAGGCCGAGGTCGACGACTGGCAGGAGCGGTACACCGCCCTGGTGGCCGCCGGAGGGCAGCCGTCCGGCGAGGCGGCCATGGACCTGGCCGAAGAGCACCGCCGGCACGTCAGCAAGTGGTACTTCGAGGTGCCGTACGAGATGCACAAGTGTTTCGCGGAGATGTACGTCTCCGACGAGCGCTTCAAGGCGTACTACGACTCCATGCGGCCCGGTCTCGCCGAGCACCTCAGGGAGGCGATCCTCGCCAACGCCGCGCGGCACACCGCCTGAGTGTCGTGGCCCGGCTCACATCCGGGCCACGACCTGCGGGTTGTTCCCCGCGCCACGGCTCGCGGCTTTCTCCGGGACGGGACACAGGGCATCCTGGGTACCCCGCGGAACCTGGGCCCCTACGGCTGCGTTCATAATTTGGGCAGCCAGCCCAGCCCTTACCCCCCAGCTGCAGGAGCCACATCCCCGTGACCACGCTTGCGCTCGGCCCTGAGTGGCTGAGCCCGGACTACCTGATCGAGACCTTCAGCCTGCCCGGCATCCTGCTGATCGTCTTCGCGGAGTCCGGACTCTTCGCGTTCCTGCCCGGTGACTCCCTGCTGTTCACGGCGGGCCTCTTCGTTGCTGAGGGTAATTACATCAGCCAGCCGCTGTGGCTGGTGTGCACGCTGATCGTGCTGGCCGCCGTCATCGGCGACCAAGTCGGTTACATGATCGGCAAGTTCTTCGGGCCCAAGCTGTTCAACCGGCCGAACTCCAAGCTCTTCAAACAGGAGAACCTGGAGAAGGCGCACGAGTTCATGGAGAAGTACGGCCCCAAGGCGATCGTCCTGGCCCGCTTCGTGCCGATCGTGCGCACGTTCGCGCCCATCGTGGCCGGCGCCGGCCGCATGAAGTACCGCACGTTCTTCACGTACAACCTCGTCGGCGGTGTCGCCTGGGGCTGCGGTGTCACCCTCGCGGGCTACTGGCTCGGGCAGATCGAGTTCATCAAGACCAACGTCGAGCCGATCCTCGTCCTGATCGTCCTCGTCTCCGTGGTGCCGATCATCATCGAGTACCTGCGCGAGCGCGGAAAGAAGAAGCGCGCCGCCGCCGAAACCCCGGCCGTGGCCCCGCAGTACCCCCAGCGCCCCGAGCACCCCCAGGCCCCCCAGAACCAGGTCATGGACGACGCCACGACCCAGCTGCGCCGCATCACCCCGCCCACCCCGCAGCAGCCCCAGCAGCAGCACTACGGCAACCAGGGATACCCCCAGCAGCCCCAGCAGCCGTACGGCAACCAGGGCTACCCGCAGCAGCAGCCCCAGCAGCCGTACGGCGACGAGTACTACAACCAGCAGCAGCCTTACAACCGCGGCCACTGAACCGACCTGAGGGGCGCGGGGCTGTGTCGATATGCGGCTCCGCCGCGTGGGCGCGAGCAACCCCCGACGTCCCGCGGCCGCCCATCCTCAGCAAGCCCCGAGCCGGATGGCGCCCGGCGTCAAAACCGCGCCCGGCGCTAGAAGCCCCGCGTCCGCTTCGCCGCCCGGCGCTTCTCCGCGGACCCGATCCGCAGGAAGATCCGCGAGATCTCCGACCCGAGGTTCACCCCGATCGCGATGGCCATGGCCAGTGCCACGGCCTTCGTGAGGTACGACAGCCCCGAGTCGACCTCGTTCTGGGCGATCCCCAGCAGACCGAAGTACGTCGCGGAACCGGGCAGCAGCGGCCCGATCGCCGCCGTGGTGTACGGCAGCGCGGACGCGAACCGGTAGCGGGCCAGCAACTGCCCGAACAGGCCCACGAGGCCCGCCGCCGCGGTCGTGGAGACCACCGGCGAGATGTCGCCGGTGTAGTGCATCGCGCCGTACACCACCCAGGCGACCCCGCCGTTCAGGGTCGCCATCAGCACGGTGGACCGTTCCTGCTGGAGCAGCACCGCGAAGGCCAGCGACAGCAGCATCGACGCGGCGATCTGCGACAGCGGGTCGTCGGAGACGCCGAGCGCCGCGTCCGGGTTCAGGTTGGCGCCCAGCTGCACGCCGAAGTACAGCACCGTCAGCACCCCGGCCACGATGCCCACGAAGAAGTACAGGACCTCCAGCAGACGCGCGGACGCCGTGATGTAGAAGCCGGTCAGGCCGTCCTGCACGCCGGCCACCAGCGCCCGACCGGGCAGCAGCGCGAACAGCCCACCGGTGATCACCGCGGACGCCTTCACGTCCACGTGTGCCACCGTCAGCGCCACCCCGATCGCGGCCGGCGGCGTCGCGGCCACCGTGAACTGGTAGAACTCCGGCAGCCCGCGCCCCGCGCACAGCCAGGCCAGCCGGTCGCCGAGCATCGCGCCGACCGCGGCCGACACGAACACCAGGAAGCCGCCGCCGACGAGCACCGAGGCCGCACCCGCGAGCAGTCCGCTCGCCACGGTCAGCGCCCAGCCGGGGTACGGGTGCCGGTTGCGGCGGATCTCCGCCAGCCGGCGGTAGGCCTCCTCCAGGGAGACGTGCGTCTCGTCGTCGCTGAGGTCGTCCACCAGCCGGTAGACGGCCGCCAGCCGGGTGTAGTCGGGGCTGCGGCGCCGCACCGTGCGCGACGCGGTCACCGGGTCGTCGACCAGGGACGGCTGGTGGGAGATCGACAGCAGGGTGAACGTGACGTTGGGCTCGCAGCGGTCCAGGCCGTAGGAGCGGCACACGGCGAACATCGCCGCCTCCACGTCCTCGGCGCCCTCACCGCCGGCCAGCAGCAGCTCGCCGATGCGCAGGGTCAGGTCGAGCACGCGCGGCACGGCCGGCCCGGCCTCGTCGTGCCGCTGCACCGGTTCCGGAGCCGGCCGCTCGGTCACCGGCATGCGCAGCATGGTGCGCATCCGGTCCTGCCACGGCACGTCCTTGGCCAGGCTGACCAGCGGGATCCCGCTCGCCGGGGTGAACGCGGCCGGCTGCTTCGCGCTGTAGGTGCTCGGCGTGCTGAACGCCGACCCCTCCGTCCCGTCCGGGGGAGGCGGGGACACCTCCAGGCCGTCCGGAACGGCGAACTCGGAGGTCGTCTCGGACTCCGTACCGGTCGCCGGGACGGCCAGCCCCTCGGGGACGGCGAACTCGGAGGTCGTCGACGACTCGCCCTCGGCCGGCGCCGCGACACCGGCGGGAGGCGTGAACGCGCTCCTCGCCTCGTCCGACTGCGGCTTGCGGTCCTCCGCGTCCGTCACCTGCTCCGCTCTCCCTTTACGACACCGTCCGTGAGACCGTCCGTAAGCCTGCCCCGTACAGCCTCAGTATGCGCACGCACAGCAAAACGGGCCGCACGCGCGTGCGGCCCGTTTCTGCGTCGCGCAGCGGGAGGGCTCAGTGGCCGCCCGTCTCCTTGAAACGCTTGTAGGACCGCTCGATCTCCGCCTCGGCGTCCACCCGGCCGACCCAGTTGGCGCCCTCGACCGACTTGCCCGGCTCCAGGTCCTTGTAGACCTCGAAGAAGTGCTGGATCTCCAGGCGGTCGAACTCGGACACGTGGTGGATGTCACGCAGGTGCTCCACGCGCGGGTCCGTCGACGGGACGCAGAGCAGCTTGTCGTCGCCGCCGGCCTCGTCCGTCATCCGGAACATGCCGATCGCGCGGCAGCGGATCAGGCAGCCCGGGAACGTCGGCTCGTCCAGGATGACCAGCGCGTCCAGCGGGTCGCCGTCCTCGCCGAGGGTGTTCTCGACGAAGCCGTAGTCGGTCGGGTAGGCGGTCGAGGTGAAGAGCCGACGGTCCAGGCGGATCCGACCCGTCTCGTGGTCCACCTCGTACTTGTTCCGCGAACCCTTCGGGATCTCGATCGTGACGTCGAACTCCACCGGACGCTCCTCCATGATCAGCACATAGTTCTGGTGATTAAGTGTCCCTCACGCAGGTGTGTGATCGCGAAAGGGGCTGGTGGTCGTGCCAGAGCTGAGGCCTTGGCGGGCCGCGGGACCGCACGTCGTGCGGATCGCGGACGCCGTACGACCTCGTCTCGCCCGGGCCGCGGAGACCGTACGACCACGTCTGGCGCGCGTCGCCGCGGCCGTCGGGCCACGGTTCGCGCGGCCGGGCCGGCCGGGATCACCGCAGGTCCCGCGGGTCGCGCGGCCGAAGACCTGGCAGTTCACCGCGACCGCCGCCACCGCCGGTCTGGCGCTGGCCGCGGGTGTGGTGACCGCCGCCGGTCCCTGGGACTCCTCGGGTCAGCGTACGGCCGAGCGGGACCGGGCCGTGGCCCTGGAAGCCGCGCGTGGCGCAGATCACGGCGGCACCCGCGCCCACGCCGGTACGCCGCCCCGCGGACCCCAGGCCGTCCCGCCGGCCGTCTCCGTGCTCACCGGCCTCGGCGGCACCGCCACCACCGTGAAGTCGGCGCCCGGCCGCAAGGCCCTCGGTGCCGTCCTCGACCCGCTGCTGAAGAACCCGGCGCTCGGCCGGCACTCCGCCGCCGTGGTCGACGTGGCCACCGGCGAACGGCTCTACGGCACCGGCTCCGGGGACGCGCTCATCCCCGCCTCCACCACCAAGATCGCCACCGCCGTCGCCGCGCTCTCCGCGATGGGCACCGACCACCGCCTCACCACCCGCGCGGTGTACGAACCCGACACCGGGGAGGTCGTCCTGGTCGGCGGCGGCGACCCCACGCTCACCGCCCGCAAGGAGGCCGGAGGTCTCGCGAGCCTGCGCGACCTCGCGGAGCGGACCGCCGCCGCCCTGGCCAAGCGGGGGGTGCGCGAGGTGACGCTGTCGTACGACACGACCCTCTACAAGGGCACCACGATCCATCCGATCGGGGTCAATCCGAACCTCGCGGCCGTCACCCCCCTGATGGTCGACGAGGCCCGCACCGACGGCTCCACCAGCGGACCGGCCCCGCGGGTCGCGGACCCGGCGGCCGACGCCGCGCGGAAGTTCGGCGACCTGCTGAAGGAGCACGGCGTCAAGGCCACGCCCCCCGGTCCCTCGAAGGCCACCACCCGCGCCGCCACCCTCGCCACGGTCTCCTCGCCCCCGCTGGCCGCCCTCGTCGAGCGGATGCTGACCAACAGCGACAACGACCTCGCCGAGGCCCTCGCCCGCCACACCGCCCTGGCCACCGGCGAGAGCGCCGACTTCGCGGGCGCCGGCGCGGCGATCACCGCCCGTCTGAAGCACCTCGGGCTCCCTCTGAAGGGCGCCGGAACCGCCATCAGGGACGGCAGCGGCCTCGACCGGCGCGACAAACTCACCGCCGACCTCCTCACCGCCCTGCTCGTCAAGGCCGGCGACCCGGCCCGCCCCGAGCTGCGCCCCGCCCTCACCGGCCTGCCCGTCGCCGGCTTCACCGGCACCCTCGCCGGCCGCTACACCGACGGCGCGGCCGGCGTCGTACGCGCCAAGACCGGCACGCTCACCGGCGTGAACACACTGGCGGGCACGGTCGTCGACAAGGACGGCCGCCTCCTGGCCTTCGCCTTCCTGGCGAACGACACCACCGCCCCCACGGCGGCCCAGTCCGCCCTGGACAAGACGGTCACGGCCCTGGCGGCGTGCGGCTGCCGCTAGGAGCGCGGGGAACTGCGCATGCCAGGGGCGCGGGGAACTGCGCAAGGGGGTCTGGGGGGCGGAGCCCCCCAGGGACGGGAAGGGAAGGGGCGGCGGGGGCGAAAAAACCGGAGGCACGACGAACGGCGCCGCGCCCACCCCCCGGGCCGCCCCCGCCGCCTCGCCACCCTGCCCCGATCCGGACCACTCACGTACCGTTGACGCATGACGAGCATCGGTGGTGCTGCCTCTTTCGGGATGGTCGACTGGAATCTCGCGGTCGCGACCGCGACCCGCCTCATGCGGCCGGGCCCCGACGTGAGCCGAGACGAGGCCAGGGCCGTCGTCGCGGAACTGCGCCGGCACGCGAAGGCCTCGGAGGAACACGTCCGGGGCTTCACTCGTCTGGGCACCGAGGAGACCCACGACACCCCCGTCCTCGTCGTCGACCGCCCCGGCTGGGTCCGGGCCAACGTCGCCGGCTTCCGCGAACTGCTCAAACCCCTCCTCGACAAGATGCAGGAACGGCGCGGCACCAGCCCCGGCAACGTGGTCCTCGGCGCCGTCGGCGGCAAGGTCACCGGCGTGGAACTGGGCATGCTGCTGTCCTTCCTCGCCTCCCGCGTCCTCGGCCAGTACGAGACCTTCGCCCCCGCCACCCGCGACCTGCCGGCCGGTGCGAACGGCGCCGGCCGACTGCTGCTCGTCGCCCCCAACATCGTCCACGTCGAACGCGAACTCGACGTCGAACCGCACGACTTCCGCCTGTGGGTGACCCTCCACGAGGAGACCCACCGCACCCAGTTCACCGCCGTGCCCTGGCTGCGGGACCACCTGGAGGGCGAGATCCAGTCGTTCCTGGGGGAGACCGACGTCGACCCCATGACCGTCCTGGAACGCGTCCGCGAGGCCGCGCAGTCCCTGGCCGGCGGCCGTCCCGAGGGCGAGGAGGGCGACGAGGGGCGCTCCCTCGTCGAACTCGTGCAGACCCCCGCCCAGCGCGAGATCCTCGGCCGGCTCACCGCCGTGATGTCCCTGCTGGAGGGCCACGCCGACTTCGTGATGGACGGCGTCGGACCCGCCGTCGTGCCGAGCGTCGCCGAGATCCGCGAGAAGTTCCAGCAGCGCCGCGCCAAGGGCGCCTCCCGCCTGGACATGGCCCTGCGCAAACTGCTCGGCCTGGACGCCAAGCTCCGCCAGTACCGCGACGGCGAACGCTTCGTGCGCGCCGTCGTCGAGGAGGTCGGCATGGACGGCTTCAACCGGGTGTGGACCTCGCCCAACACGCTCCCCACCAAGGCGGAGATCGCCAAACCGGCGGACTGGATCACACGGGTGCACCGCAAACCGGAAGCCTGAGCACCGCGCACCGTCATGCGCCGCACACGGCCGACGGCAGACGGACGCCCCTCCAATCACCCGTCCGAGGGACCGTGAGTCCCGAGTAGGCGTGCAATGCTCGGGGAACGGCCCGGTTCTGTCACCATCTACACACTCTGAGTGACCGAACCTCGGGCTCACCCCCCGACAACTTCATGAAGGGAACCGGACATGGGTCCCCATCCTGCGGTCGCGGCGATACGCCTGGCGGTCCGCCGCGTCCTGACCGACATCCTCGACGACCACGGCCGAGCCCCCGGCCGCGCACCGCACGAGCGGCCGCCCTCCCCGCTCGTGCTCGTGGCCTGCTCCGGCGGCGCCGACTCCATGGCGCTCGCCTCCGCCCTCGCCTTCGAAGCCCCCCGCCTCGGCGTCCGCGCCGGCGGCGTCACCGTCGACCACGGCCTCCAGGCCGGCTCCGACCTGCGCGCCGCCGAAGTCGCCTCGCGCCTGCGCGAACTCGGTCTCGACCCCGTCGAGTCCGCCGCCGTCACCGTCGGCCGGGGCGGTGGCCCGGAGGCCGCCGCCCGGGACGCCCGCTACGCCGCCCTGGACGCCGCCGCCGAACGGCACGGCGCCACCGCCGTCCTGCTCGGCCACACCCGCGACGACCAGGCCGAGACCGTCCTGCTCGGCCTCGCCCGCGGCTCGGGCATCCGCTCCCTGTCCGGAATGGCCGCGGTCTCGGGGGCCGACGGCCGTTACCGGCGTCCCTTCCTCCAGCTCGACCGGCAGACCGCCCGCAAGGCCTGCATGGTCCAGTCCCTGCCCGTCTGGGACGACCCGCACAACGCCGACCCCGCCTACACCCGCTCCCGGCTCCGCCACGAGGGTCTGCCCGCCCTGGAGAAGGCCCTCGGCAAGGGCGTCGTCGAGGCCCTCGCCCGTACGGCCCAGCTCTCCCGCGACGACGCGGACGCCCTCGACGCCTGGGCCGGCCGGGCCGAGGCCGGCGTCCGCGACGCCGACGGCCGCCTGGAGTGCGCCGCGCTGCACGACCTGCCGCCCGCCGTGCGCCGCCGTGTGCTGCGCCGCGCGGCCATCGAGGCCGGCGCGCCGGCCGGTTCGCTGTTCGCCCGCCACATCGAGGAAGTCGACCGGCTGATCACCGGCTGGCGCGGTCAGGGGGCCATCAATCTCCCCGGCCGGGTCGTGGCCCGTCGGCAGGGTGGCAGACTGGTGATTCGGCAGGGCTGAATCCGGACCCCACCGACCCGTACGAGTCGCGGGACGGACCGGACCGGCCGGTGGGACGACCGAAAGTGATGCGGGTGGACGCGAAAGACATGGGTGCCGACCTCGAGAAGGTGCTCATCACCAAGGAAGAGATCGACGCCAAGCTGGCGGAGCTGGCCGCGAAGATCGACGCGGAGTACGCGGGCAAGGACCTGCTGATCGTCGGCGTGCTCAAGGGCGCGGTGATGGTGATGGCCGACCTCGCGCGGGCGCTGTCCACCCCCGTCACGATGGACTGGATGGCCGTGTCCTCGTACGGGGCGGGCACCCAGTCCTCCGGTGTGGTGCGGATCCTCAAGGACCTCGACACCGACATCAAGGGCCGGCACGTCCTGATCGTCGAGGACATCATCGACTCCGGGCTGACCCTGTCCTGGCTGATCTCCAACCTCGGCTCGCGCGAGCCCGCCTCCCTCAAGGTGTGCACGCTGCTGCGCAAGCCCGACGCCGCCAAGGTCGCCATCGACGTGGAATGGGTCGGCTTCGACATTCCCAACGAGTTCGTCGTCGGCTACGGCCTCGACTACGCCGAGAAGTACCGCAACCTCCCGTTCGTCGGTACGCTCGCGCCACACGTCTACGGCGGCTGAAACCCGGGGCCGGGCCCGCCGTGCATGATCGGGAACCCCGGCGGGCTCCGCGGCGTTGGAGCATGCGTGGACGCGATTGCCGGCTGTCCCCCGCAGCTTCGGGGGACAAAGCTGGGGTACCGTCCGAAGAACAGCCTTTATCAAACTCACTATGGCAGGAGGGACGGGGCGGCACCGCTCCGTATGGATGGACGTGAAGCGATACTTCCGTGGGCCGGTCATGTGGATCGTGCTGGCCGTCCTCGCCGTGGTCGTGTTGATGCAGGTCGTCGGCTCGTCCGGCGGCTACAAGACGGTGGACACCGGCGAGGTCGTCCAGGCGATCAATGAGAACAAGGTCGAGTCGGCCAAGCTGACCACCGGCGACGAGCAGATGATCAAGGTCCAGCTCAAGGACGGCGCCGAGGTCAAGGACAGCTCGAAGATCCAGGCGAGCTACATCGGCGACCAGGGCGTCACCATCGCCAGCACGCTGCAGGACAAATTCCAGAACGATCAGATCCCGGACGGCTACACGGTCTCGCCGTCCAAGCAGAACGCGTTCGTGAGCATTCTGCTGTCGTTGCTGCCCTTCGTCCTCATCGTGGTCGTCTTCCTGTTCCTGATGAATCAGATGCAGGGCGGCGGCTCCCGCGTCATGAACTTCGGCAAGTCCAAGGCGAAGCTCATCACCAAGGACACCCCGAAGACGACGTTCTCCGACGTCGCGGGATCGGACGAGGCGGTGGAGGAGCTCCACGAGATCAAGGAGTTCCTGCAGGAGCCGGCGAAGTTCCAGGCCGTCGGGGCGAAGATCCCCAAGGGCGTCCTGCTCTACGGCCCGCCCGGTACCGGTAAGACCCTGCTCGCGCGTGCCGTCGCGGGCGAGGCCGGTGTGCCGTTCTACTCGATCTCCGGTTCCGACTTCGTCGAGATGTTCGTCGGTGTCGGTGCCTCCCGGGTCCGTGACCTGTTCGAGCAGGCCAAGGCCAACGCTCCCGCGATCGTCTTCGTCGACGAGATCGACGCGGTCGGCCGCCACCGCGGCGCCGGCCTCGGCGGTGGGCACGACGAGCGTGAGCAGACCCTGAACCAGCTCCTCGTCGAGATGGACGGCTTCGACGTCAAGGGCGGCGTGATCCTCATCGCCGCGACGAACCGGCCCGACATCCTCGACCCGGCGCTGCTGCGTCCCGGCCGCTTCGACCGCCAGATCGCGGTCGACCGCCCGGACATGCAGGGCCGCCTCGAGATCCTCAAGGTGCACCAGAAGGGCAAGCCGGTCGCCCCGGACGTCGACCTGTCGGCCGTCGCCCGCCGCACCCCCGGCATGACCGGTGCCGACCTGGCCAACGTGCTGAACGAGGCCGCGCTGCTGACCGCGCGCAGCGATCAGAAGCTGATCGACAACAAGATGCTGGACGAGGCGATCGACCGTGTGGTCGCGGGCCCGCAGAAGCGGACCCGGATCATGTCGGACAAGGAGAAGAAGATCACCGCGTACCACGAGGGCGGACACGCCCTGGTGGCGGCGGCCTCCCCGAACTCCGACCCCGTCCACAAGATCACGATCCTCTCCCGGGGCCGCGCCCTCGGCTACACGATGGTGCTCCCGGACGAGGACAAGTACTCGACCACGCGCAACGAGATGCTGGACCAGCTCGCCTACATGCTGGGCGGCCGTGCGGCCGAGGAACTCGTCTTCCACGACCCGACCACCGGTGCCGCCAACGACATCGAGAAGGCCACCGGTGTGGCCCGTGCGATGGTCACGCAGTACGGCATGACCGAGCGGCTCGGCGCCATCAAGTTCGGCGGCGACAACTCCGAGCCGTTCCTCGGACGTGAGATGGCTCACCAGCGCGACTACTCGGAAGAGGTCGCCGCGCTGGTCGACGAAGAGGTCAAGAAGCTCATCGAGACCGCGCACAACGAGGCGTGGGAGATCCTCGTCGAGAACCGTGACGTCCTCGACAACCTGGTCCTGGCCCTCCTGGAGCGGGAGACGCTGGGCAAGGAGGAGATCGCCGAGATCTTCGCGCCGATCGTCAAGCGTCCGCCCAGGCCCGCCTGGACCGGCTCCTCCCGCCGTACGCCGTCCACCCGCCCGCCGGTCCTCTCCCCCAAGGAGCTGGCCCTGACGAACGGGACGAACGGCGCGACGCCGGCCATCACCACCGCCAAGAGCACCGCGGCGGACCCCGCCCCGGCGCCGGAGCGGACCCCGGAGGAACGCCCCGAGAGCTGATCCCGAGGCCCCCGGTGGTCCCACCGGGCCCGGAATGGATGCCGTGCCCCCCTGGTTCTAGCCTGGGGGGCGCGGCATTTTGCGTACCCGCAGTTGAGACGCGTGCCCCCACGCGTGAAGGCACAGGAACGAGGCATCCACATGACCGACCCCGTGACGCTGGACGGCATGGCCACCATCGGCGAGTTCGACGAGAAGCGGGCCCAGAACGCCGTACGCGAACTCCTGATCGCGGTCGGCGAGGACCCGGACCGGGAGGGTCTGCTGGAGACTCCGGCGCGGGTGGCGCGGGCGTACCGGGAGATATTCGCGGGGCTGTGGCAGAAGCCCGAGGACGTGCTGACGACGACGTTCGACCTCGGTCACGACGAGATGGTGCTGGTCAAGGACATCGAGGTGTACTCGACCTGCGAGCACCACCTGGTGCCGTTCCGGGGTGTGGCGCACGTCGGGTACATCCCGGCCACCAGCGGCAAGATCACGGGATTGTCCAAGCTGGCCCGGCTGGTGGACGTCTACGCCCGCCGCCCGCAGGTGCAGGAACGACTCACCACGCAGATCGCGGACTCCCTGATGGACATCCTGGAGCCGCGCGGGGTGATCGTGGTCGTGGAGTGCGAGCACATGTGCATGTCGATGCGGGGCATCCGCAAGCCCGGCGCGAAGACCCTCACCTCGGCCGTGCGAGGCCAGCTGCGGGACGCGACGACGCGCAACGAGGCGATGAGCCTGATCATGGCGCGCTGACGCGACACACGCCACGCGCCGACGTGGACGGGCCTGAGGCTCTGGGCTGACGAGGGCGGGCTGAGACCCCGGGTCGACGCGGGTGTGCTTGAGGCTCCGTGTCGATGCGGGTGCGCTGAGGCCCAGGCCGGTGCGGGTGTGCCTCAGGCCGCCGGTGCCGTGCCCGGGCCGTTCGTGTCGTCGTCCTCCGGGAGCTTGCAGACACGCTCCAGGAAGATGGCCGCCGCTATGACGCCGATGCCCGCCAGGACCGAGAAGCCGGCGTAGATGGCCTGGTCACGGCGGGCGGGGACGTCCAGGGACTCCAGCAGGAAGACGCCCGTGCCGCCGTACATGCCGGCGACGAGCGCGGCCACCAGGGCGCTGGCCTGCCCGAACACGACCGCGCGGGCGGCCATCAGGGGGTCGACGCCCTTGGCGTCGGCCTGCCGCTCGCGCTGGGCCTTGAGGCGGGCGCGGATGGACAGCGCGGTGGCCGCGAGGACCACCGCGATCAGGGCGAGGACGATGGGCGCGGCCACGGGCACGCTCGGAAGGGTGCCCAAGGAGTTCCAGAGGCGGGCGCCGGCCCAGGACAGGATCCCGGCCACGACGAAGACGCCTGCCAGCACCCTGATGCGCAGCTCTTTCACGGTGTCCCTTCGCGTTCCCCCGGACGGTGCCCCGGAATGTGGTCGTGTCGACCTTAACGGCTACTCCGGCAGCCGGAGTTCCAGGTCCGCGCGGGGTGTGACGCCCTCACGGGTGACCGCGGCGAGGAGATCGGTGACCGGGCCGCGGCCGGGCAGCTCCGCCTCGGGGTCGACGTCGTGCCAGGGGGCGAGCACGAAGGCGCGCTCGTGGGCGCGCGGGTGCGGGAGCGTGAGCTGAGGGTCGTCGGAGTGGAGATCCGCGTACGAGACGATGTCCACGTCCAGGGTGCGCGGGCCCCAGCGCTCGTCCCGGACCCGGTGGAAGGCCTCCTCGACCGCGTGCGCCCGCTCCAGCAGGGAGGACGGGGGCAGGGTGGTCTTCAGCACCACGACCGCGTTGAAGTACGAGGGCTGGCTGCCGGGCTCGACGCCCCACGGCTCCGTCTCGTACACGGGGGAGACGGCCTTGACCCGGATGCCCGGGGTGTCCTCCAGGGCGTCGACGGCCCCCTGGAGGGTCTCCAGACGGTTGCCGAGGTTGGCGCCGAGGGAGACCACGGCCCGTTTCGGATTGTGCAGGGTGGTGTCGGCGGCGTCGACCCGCTCGACCACGGAGGCGGGGACGGGCTGAACGGTCGGGTCGGTCTGGCCCTGGGTGGACGGCCTGGTCATACGCGGCTCCGGGTGATGGTGACGGTCACGTCGTCGAAGGGCACGGTGATCGGCGCGTCCGGTTTGTGGACGCACACCTCGACCTCCTGCACCAGGTCGTGCTTCAGACAGACCTGGGCGATGTGCTCGGCGAGCGTCTCGATGAGGTTGAGCGGCTCGCCCTGGACGACCGCCACGACCTCCTCGGCCACGATGCCGTAGTGCACGGTCTTCGTCAGGTCGTCGTCGGCCGCGGCCGACCGGGTGTCCAGGCCGAGGACGAGGTCCACGATGAAGGTCTGGCCGTCTTCGCGTTCCTTGGGGAACACACCGTGGTGCCCGCGGGCCTTCAGGCCGCGCAGCGCGACACGATCCACACGAATCACTCCTGCAGTCGTCGGTCCGGCCGGTCGGTGCCTGTGCGGACGGCACACCGGCCTGCACTCGAATCTACCCGCGGGCACCGACAGCACCGGTGACCCGGGGGTGCGGGGACGGGCCGGTGGCAGGGGATTTCACCGTCCGTTTCCCCTGGGGAGGCCGGGGGCTCACGGGACGGTGGCCGCCCCCGCCCGCCCCGTCGTGATTCCCGCCACTTCCGGGGAGGGGACGACGGGCCATGAGGTCCGTCTACCCGCTCAGGCCGGGGTGTCGTCGTCCTCGGCGTCCTCCTCCTCGGCGAGGACCGGGGAGGCGTGGTGGGACCAGAGCTTCCAGCCGGACGGGGTGCGCCGGAACACGTTGGTGGCGACGACGAGCTGGCCGACCAGGGGGCCGAGCTCCTCGCCGGCCTCGGGGGCGGGGCCGCCGCTGAGGATGTTCTCGGTGCACGTCACCAGGGCGGTGTCGCCGGTGACGGAGACGTGCGTGTCGGTGAGGAAGAACTGGATGTAGTCGGTGTTCGCCATGATCAGGGCGTACGACCTGAGCACCTCGCCGCGCCCGGTGAGCACGGGCCAGCCGGGGTGCACGCAGGAGACCACGCCGGTGTCCGCGGGGTCGTGGTACGACTCGTCGACGCCGAGGTCGCCGGGGGTCAGCCAGAGCGACGCGACCTCCTCGAAGTCACCCCTTTCGAGCGCCTCGTAGAAGGCGGTGTTGGCGGCCTCGACGTGCTCGACGTCGGTGTGGGGTGCGCTCACCGGGCTCCTTCTGCGCCGTGCGCGCCGGGTTCGGGGGGTGTGGTGTCCGCCGTGCGCGCCTGCGCTATGGCGCGGGTGACCCGTACGGCGTCCGCGGTGGCGCGTACCTCGTGCACGCGGACCGCCCAGGCGCCGGCCTGCGCGGCGAGGGCGGAGACGGCGGCGGTGGCGGCGTCGCGCTCCCGCGCGGGCGGGGCCGCGCCGTCCGGACCGGCCAGGACACGGCCGAGGAACCGCTTGCGGGAGGCGGCGACGAGCACCGGGTGGCCGAGGGCCAGGACGCGGTCGAGGCGGGCGAGGAGGGCCAGGTCGTGGTCGGCGCCCTTGGAGAAGCCGAGTCCGGGATCGACGATCACGCGGTCGGCGGCGATCCCGCCTTCCAGGACGGCCTCCACGCGCGCGTGCAGTTCCCCGGCGACCTCCGTGACCACGTCGGTGTACACGCCCTCGATGTTGCCGCCCTCCAGGAAGCCGCGCCAGTGCATGACGACGAAGGGGGCGCCGGCGGCGGCGACGACGGGGATCATGGCCGGATCGGCGAGTCCGCCGCTGACGTCGTTGACCAGGGCGGCACCGGCCGCGAGGGACTGTTCGGCGACGGAGGCGCGCATGGTGTCGACGGATATGGTGACGCCCTCGGCGGCGAGGCCGCGGACCACGGGGATGACGCGCTTGAGCTCCTCGGCCTCGTCGACGCGGGTGGCGCCGGGCCGGGTGGACTCGCCGCCGACGTCGACCAGGTCGGCGCCCTGGGCCACCAGGTCGAGGCCGTGCTTGACGGCGGTCGTCGTGTCGAACCAGCGGCCGCCGTCGGAGAAGGAGTCGGGGGTGACGTTCACGACTCCCATGACCGCGCAGCGGTCCCAGTGAGGAAGGCCCGCGACCTGGCGGCGTCCGCTGTGGTTGCTCATATGTTCAGCGTAGGCCCGCGAGGGGCCGGGGCACGCCTCGGGCCGGGTGGGGCGTCCGGGGCCCGTGGGGTGCCGTGGAGGCGGCTCGGCGGCTCGGCGGCTCGGCGACGGTGTGCGGGCGGCTGCCCGGCAAAGCGGTCGGGATACGCGGAGTTCGCCGGGCGGAGTTCGGCGGGCGGTTCACGGGGCAATAAACGATCTTGATAATTGGGCAATACGTCTATTCACGTGTGTCGCGCGTTCCCTGATGCCCTGTGAAATCCTCGGTGCGGCTTTGTTTTTACGGGGCGGGGCACCATCATTCGCCTACGCGCGGTAAGTTTCTGGCCATGCCACGTGGACGTCACCGTCATTCCCCGCCTCTGCACAGGATGCTGCCCCCGTCGGCGATCGCAGGCGTGTCCGTCGTCTGCGCCCTGGGGCCCTGGGTTTTCACGCAACCGATGGTGCTTCGTGTCCTGGCCGCGGCCGCCGCGGTCACGGCGGTCGTCGGCGCCGCCGTCATGCGGCACTGGGACGCCCAGGCGGGCAAACGCGTCGCCGATCTCACGCGCGCGCGTGCGAGCGACGAATGGCGTTTCGAGGAGCGGGTCGCCGAACTGGAGTCCGACCTCGAGGAGTCGCGCGAGCTGCGGGCGAAACTGGAGCAGCGGTTGCGCGCCAAGCGCGCGGAACTCACCGGGCTGCGCAACGAGCACGCGGCTCTGCTGCGGCGGTACGCCGCGTCGGAGGTCGACCGGGCGAGCGTCCTGGAGGAACGCCGGGTGCTCGAGATAGAGGCCGCGGTTCCGGTCCGCGCGCTGCCGGCGGGACCGTCGGCGGCGCCCGGCGACGCGGAGGTGCCGGAGCAGGCGGGGCCCGGGACGGTGGAGCGGGACGAGGCCGTCGCCGAGGAGACGCCGGCGGCTCCGTCCGTCTTCTCGCCGGAGGGGTCGAAGCTGTTCCTGCGCGCCGACGCGGCACTGGCGCGGCTCGCCGCCGCCGCGGACGCGGACGCCGACGCCGTGGAGGACGGTGCCGACACGGACGTGGACGTACGGGCCGACGGGTCGGCCGGGCAGGCCGACGACGACGCCCGGACCGGTGACACGCCGAAGGACGACGGCTCCCCGAAGGGCGACGACGCCTCCGAGGGCCCCGAGGACGACGGCCCCGAGCCCACGAAGCGGTCCGGACGGGAACAGGCGCAGGAGGACGAGCCCGAGGCCGAGGGGCGGAGCGAGGCGGTCGACGAGCACGGGCGTACGACCGCCGACTCCCCCGCGCCGGCCGCTCCTTTGGCCCCGCCCGCGCGGCAGCCCTCCGGGCACTTCACCGTGCCGACGGCGGTGGCGGTCGTACCGCCGACCGCACCGGTACGGCAGCCGGTGTCCGAGGGGGGCTTCGACTTCTTCGGGACGAAGAAGGACACGGACGGCGCCGCCCTGGACACCGTCCAGAACGAGGACCTGGCCGACGTGGTCGGCCAGGAGGCGCTCGCGCTGCACAAGGCGGAGGCCGAGGCGCGGTTCAAGCCCGCCGACGAGGGGGAACGCGGCGTCGGCCAGGTCATCGACCTGACGGCACACGACGAGACGGAACACATCGACGTCGAGGACCTGCGCAGCGCGGTCTCCTGACCCACCGCACCAGCCGAACGGGCCCCGCGCACACCGCGCGGGGCCCGTTCGGCGTTCCGGTGCGCACACGCGCGTGCGGGCGATGCGCCCGTCCCTCCGGGGGCGGGCTCCTCCGTGCGGCCGTGTCCGTGCGGGTGCGGTTGACGCGTTCGCGGGCGGGGGTGCGGTAGAGGGCCGTGCCGTGCCCGCGCGGGTGCGGGCGATGCCGTCCAACGGCAGGGACGGGCTCCCACGGCCGGTGCACGTCCTTCCCTCCGCCCCGCACGCCGTCCGTCTCCAGTGGCCCCGGCGGACGTTCTCGCGGCCTGCGCCGTCGCCTCAGCAGTCCTGGCGAGCCCGCTTCCGGCCTCTGCGCGCCGTCTGTCCCAACAGCCTCGGCAGGCCCGCTCCCACCCCTTGCGCTGTCTGTCTCAACGGCCCCGGCAGGTGTTCCCGGGCCTGGGTGCCGCCGCCTCAGTGGCCCCCGGCAGTCGCTTCCGCCCCCTGTGCGCCGTCGGCCTCAGCAGCCCCGGCAGGCGTTCCGCCGGCTGTGCGGGTCAGGCCATCCAGCGGTCCGGGCGGGCGTCCCTGCGGCCGGTGCGGGAGCGTTCCGCCTGGGAGTGGAGGAGGGCCGCCGCCTCCGTGGCGTCCCGGAGGCGGGCCGTCACCGACTTGTTCGCACCGGTGTCCACGTGGACGTCCGCGACCCCTCGGGCCCGCTGCCAGGGGCCCTGGACCAGCCGTACGCTCTGCACCTTGGCGTGCGGCACCAGGGACAGGCTGCGCCGCAGCAGCCCGTGGCGGGCGGCGAACACCGCGTCGGTGACGGCGAGTCCGTAACCCCGCCACCACAACGGGACGCACCACCGCGCGCGGCGCGGCGGCCGGGAGAGCGCCTCGCGCGGGGGCACGCTCACCCCGGGCAGCACCCGCGCGACGACCGATTCGGCGAGTTCGCGCGGAGCGACCGGCAGCAGCAGGGAGTTGGACGAACCCGCCACGTCCAGTTCCACCCGCACCCAGTCGCGCCGCCGCCACAGCAGCGGCTCGATCAGCCGTACCGTCTGCACGCGCCCCGGCGGCACCGTCTCGTGCGCCCGGTCCAGCAGCCCGTGGTCGATGCGCAGCCCGTCGGGCGACTCGCCCAGCGTCCAGTCGTACTCGGCGACGAACCGGCCCACACTGCTCGCGCCCGCGGCGCCGAGCAGCGGCACGGCCGCGGCGAGCACCGTCCACAGGCTGTGGGTGGCCGTCCACAGCAGCGGCACCACCACGGCGGCGACCAGGAGCCAGCCCCAGGTCGCCCCGGTCAGCAGAAGGGAGACGGCGAGGACGCCCGGCGGCACCCGCAGCATCTCCCGGGACGGCGCCTCGCCCACCTCGTGCGCGGTCTCCGGAGCGAAACCCGCCGCCCGCGCGAGGAGTTCCGCGCGCAGGGCGCGCGCCTCGTCGGCGCCCAGGAAGGCGAGTTCGTCCTTCTTGTCGGTGCCTATGACGTCGAGTCTGAGCTTCGCCACGCCCGCCACCCGCGCGAGCAGCGGCTGGGTGACGTCGATGGCCTGGATCCGCTCGAGGCGGATGTGCGCGGTGCGCCGGAACAGCAGCCCGGTCCGGATGCGCAGCTCGCTCTCGGTCACCGCGAAACGAGTGAACCACCAGGTCAGAAAGCCGTAGAGGGCGGCGGCCGGAATGAGTACGGCGAGACCGATCAGCAGGTGCGTCGTCGTCAGCCGGGTCAGCTGGCGCTGCGCCTGGTCGGGGTCGTGCAGCGCCCACCCGATCAGCACCGCGACGGGCGCCCACGCCCGCCTGAGCGGCGTGACGGGGTGCAGCCGCCTCTCGGTCACGGGCGGCCGGCCGCGTACGTCCTCGTGGACGTCGGGGGCCGTCACAGCCCCGCCGATCGGGCCTCGCCGAGCTCGGTGAGCCGGTCGCGCAGCCGCTCCGCCTCGGCCGGGTCGAGGCCGGGGATGGTGGCGTCGGTCGCCGCGGCGGCCGTGTGCAGCTGCACGCTGGACAGCCCGAAGTGCCGTTCCACCGGCCCGGAGGTGACCTCGACCAGTTGCATCCGCCCGTACGGCACGACCGTCTCCTGGCGCCACAGGACACCCCGGCTGATCAGCAGGTCGTCGGCGCGCTCCGCGTAGCGCCAGGAACGCCAGTTCCGCTCCAGCAGCACCCAGCCCCAGATCAGCAGGGCCAGCGGCAGCAGCGCGAAGGCGGCCCAGCCGGGCCCGGCCAGCAGCCCCGGCACCAGCGCGGAGGCCAGGGTCAGCAGCCCCAGCCACACCACCAGCAGCAGCCGCCGCATCCTCAGCAGCCCCGGGGGCAGCGCGAACCACACCGGCTCCTCGCCGCCCGGGACCGCCGGCCTGCCCGTTCCCGCGGTCCCCGTGTCGTGCGGGCTCCCCGTCTCCATGGGCCCAGCGTACGTAGGGGAGACTGTGTTCATGACTCCTACGACGGAGACCATGGTCGGTATCGGCGGCGCGGCGGAGAGCACCGACATGGTGCTCAACATCGGGCCCCAGCACCCGTCCACGCACGGCGTGCTGCGGCTGAAGCTCGTCCTGGACGGCGAGCGCGTCGTCCGCGCGGAGCCCGTGATCGGCTATATGCACCGGGGCGCGGAGAAGTTGTTCGAGGCCCGGGACTACCGCCAGATCATCATGCTGGCCAACCGTCACGACTGGCTGTCGGCGTTCTCCAACGAGCTGGGCGTGGTCCTCGCCGTGGAGCGGATGCTCGGCATGGAGGTCCCCGAGCGCGCGGTGTGGCTGCGCACCCTGCTCGCGGAGCTGAACCGGGTGCTCAACCACCTGATGTTCCTCGGCTCCTATCCGCTGGAACTGGGCGGCATCACCCCGATCTTCTACGCCTTCCGGGAGCGCGAGGAGCTCCAGCACGTCATGGAGGAGGTCTCCGGCGGGCGCATGCACTACATGTTCAACCGCGTGGGCGGCCTCAAGGAGGACCTCCCGGCGGGATGGGCCGCACGCGCGCGTGGCGCCGTCGCCGACGTGCGCTCCCGCATGGACCGCTTCGACGACCTGGTGCTCGGCAACGAGATCTTCCGCGGCCGTACGCGCGGCGTCGGCGTGCTGTCGCCCCAGGCGGTGCACGCGTACGGGGTGAGCGGGCCGATCGCCCGCGCGTCCGGCGTCGACTTCGACCTGCGCCGCGACGAGCCGTACCTCGCCTACGGCGAACTGGGCGACGTCCTGAAGGTGGTGACCCGCGCGGAGGGCGACTGCCTCGCCCGTTTCGAGTGCCTCCTGGAGCAGACCCACAACGCCCTCGACCTCGCCGACGCCTGCCTCGACCGGCTCGCCGAGCTCCCCCCGGGCCCGGTCAACCAGCGGCTCCCCAAGGTGCTCAAGGCGCCCGAGGGGCACACGTACGCGTGGACCGAGAACCCGCTCGGCATCAACGGCTACTACCTGGTCAGCAAGGGCGAGAAGACCCCGTACCGGCTGAAGCTGCGCTCGGCGTCGTACAACAACATCCAGGCGCTCACCGAGCTGCTGCCGGGGACGCTGGTCGCGGACATGGTGGCGATCCTCGGGTCACTGTTCTTCGTCGTCGGAGACATCGACAAATAGGTCCCCCGCGGCGAACAGGGCCCCCGCGACCCCCACCGGCTGCACCAGCCACCCGAAGTCGCCGAGCCCGCCCGGCGCGGTGAGTTCGGCGGCTTCCCCGGCGCCCGCGAGGGCGCGTACGTACCCGGCCGGGTCGGTGGATGCCAGCGTGAGCGGAGGGCGTGCGCCGCCGACGCCCAGCGCGCGCAGGGCGTCCCGCTGGGTCAGCAGGCGCGTGCCGGGGAGCGCGCCGGCCGCGGCGCACGCGTCCAGGGCCACATGCGCGGTGAGGTCGCACGACCCGTCCGGCACGGGTGTCGTCTCCCGCCCCTCCCGGAACGCCGTGAGCGTCCCGAACGGCGGCCGCGCGGTGGCCGTGTGCGCGTAGTCCACGGCGACGGCGAGCCCCCGCGCGAGCGTGCCGACGGCCGACGCCCAGGCCCGGTCCCGCGGCAGCCCGATCTCCGCGCGGAGCCCCTCTTCGGCCCCCAACGGCCACCACCGCGCCAGCCACTCGGCCGCCGCACCCGCGACCGGCTCCCCGAGCCGCTCCGTCCCGTCCTCCCGCACCAGCACCAGCCGCGGTACGCCCGACGGGTCCACCTCGGCGACGTCCACGGGCACGTTGTCCAGCCACTCGTTGGCGAAGAGCAGCCCAGTGATCCCTTGCGGGGGCTCGGCCCGCCACTCGATCCGGTGATCCAGCCCGGCCGGCCGGTCGGCGAGCTCGACGGCGTACGCCCGCACGCGCGGCGCCACGTCGGCGGGCAGCGCGGCGAGGACACCGGTGACCAGCTCGCCCCGCCCGGCCGCCATGTCCACGAAGCCGAGCACCGCAGGGCGTCCCAGCGCCTCGTCGACCCGGCACAGCAGCCGCGCGACGGCGCCGGCGAACAGCGGCGAGGCGTGCACGGACGTACGGAAGTGCCCGGCCGGGCCCGCGCCGGACCCGCGGTAGAAGCCGCCAGGGCCGTACAGGGCGTCCTGGGCCGCCGCCCGCCAGCCCCGCGGGCCGCCGCCCTCCACAGCCCCTGCGGTCACCGGTTCCACACCCCCGCCGTCACTGTCGTCACCGGCCCAGGTTAAGCGCGCGGATATGCCGGGCCTCCACCTTGCGGAGTACACGTGCCGACCGGGGATCGGCCCTCCGGTTGACCCCTGCACGCATTTCGCTTCCCTACGCTGGGTTACGTGCAGCGCCTCTATGACTTCCTCCGCAGACACCCGACGTGGGTCGACGGCTTCTGGGCCGTGGTCCTCTTCGGAATTTCGGTGCTCGGCGGAGCGAGCATGGAGGAGGCCCGGGGGACGGATCTGCCCGCCCTCACGGTGCCCGTCATGCTGCTGCTGTCGCTGGTCGTCGCGCTGCGCCGCCGGATGCCCGAACGGATGCTGGTCCTCGCCCTCGCCGTGGGCCTGGGGCAGCTGATCGCGGACGTGGCGACGATGCCCGCCGACTTCGCCCTGCTGGTGATCGTCTACACGGTCGCGGCGGTCGGGGCCCGCTGGGCCTCCCGACTCGCGCTGACCGCCGCGCTGATCGCGGCTCCGCTGGCGCAGTTGCGCTGGCCCGACCACGAGGCGGGCACGGCGCAGAACATCGCCATAATGATCTTCCAGGCCGTGCCGTTCGCCCTCGCCTGGGTGCTCGGCGACTCCATCCGCACCCGCCGCGCGTACTTCGCGCAGCTGGAGGAGCGGGCCGCCCGGCTGGAGAAGGAGCGCGAGGCGCAGGCCAAGGTCGCGGTCGCCGCCGAACGCGCCCGGATAGCCCGCGAGCTGCACGACGTCGTCGCGCACAACGTGTCGGTGATGGTGGTGCAGGCCGACGGCGCCGCCTACGTCCTCGACGCCGCCCCCGACCAGGCCAAGAAGGCCCTGGAGACGATCTCCTCCACCGGCCGCCAGGCCCTCGCCGAGATGCGCCGCCTGCTGGGCGTGCTGCGCACCGGCGAGCACCAGGAGGCCGGGGAGTACGTGCCGCAGCCCGACGTGCAGCAGATAGAGGACCTCGTCGAGCAGTGCCGGGGGTCGGGACTGCCGGTGGACTTCAAGGTCGAGGGCACCCCGCGCCCGCTGCCCAGCGGCGTCGAGCTCACCGCGTACCGCATCGTGCAGGAGGCGCTCACCAACACCCGCAAGCACGGGGGCTCCGACGTGGGCGCCAGCGTGCGCCTGGTGTACTTCGACGACGGTCTCGGCCTCCTGGTGGAGGACGACGGCAAGGGCGCCCCGCACGAGCTGTACGAGGAGGGCGGCTTCGACGGGCAGGGCCACGGCCTGATCGGCATGCGCGAGCGGGTCGGCATGGTCGGCGGCACCCTGGACGCGGGCCCGCGCCCCGGCGGAGGATTCCGCATCAGCGTGCTGCTGCCGCTCAAACCCGCGCATTGACGCCCGCGCACGCCCCCTGTTGACACCTGTCACACCCCGCGACGACTTGACGACCGAATGGAAGAGGCCCCGATGACGATCCGCGTGATGCTCGTCGACGACCAGGTGCTGCTGCGCACCGGGTTCCGGATGGTGCTCGCCGCCCAGCCGGACATGGACGTCGTGGCGGAGGCGGGCAACGGCGTCGAGGCCCTGGAGGTGCTGCGGTCCACCGCCGTCGACGTGGTGCTGATGGACGTGCGCATGCCCAAGCTCGACGGCGTGGAGACGACCCGCCGGATCTGCGCGGACACCGACCCGCCGAAGGTGCTGATCCTCACCACCTTCGACCTCGACGAGTACGCCTTCTCCGGACTGAAGGCGGGCGCGTCCGGCTTCATGCTCAAGGACGTGCCGCCGGGCGAGCTGCTCGCCGCGATCCGCGCGGTGCACAGCGGCGACGCCGTGGTCGCCCCGTCCACCACCCGCCGGCTCCTGGACCGGTTCGCGCCGATGCTGCCCAGCACGGGCAAGCAGCCCGAGCACAAGGAGCTGGAGCGCCTCACCGAGCGCGAGCGGGAGGTCATGGTGCTGGTCGCGCAGGGCCTGTCCAACGGCGAGATCGCGGCCCGGCTGGTGCTGTCCGAGGCGACCGTGAAGACCCACGTGGGCCGCATCCTGACCAAGCTGGGCCTGCGGGACCGGGTGCAGGTGGTCGTCCTCGCCTACGAGACGGGTCTGGTACGGGCCGGCGGACACGGCTGAACGGACGGCCGCGCGCCGGTAGGGTGCGCGCATGCTCCTGTGGATCAACGGCCCCTTCGGGGGCGGCAAGACACAGACCGCACACGAGATACAGCGCCGCCTGCCGGGCAGCGTCGTCTGCGACCCGGAGCACCCCGGGTTCGGCCTGCACCGCATGCTGCCGCCCGGACTGCGCGGCGACTTCCAGGACCTGCGGGCCTGGCGGCAGGGCGTCGTCGAGGTCCTCGACCTGGCCCTGACCGAGCAGGACGGCGTGGTGATCGCCCCCATGACCGTCACCGACGCCGGGCACTTCGCGGAGACCGTCGGCCGGCTGCGCGAACTCGGCCACGACGTGCGCCACTTCACCCTCCTCGCCGAGCGCGCGACGGTGCTGCGGAGGCTGCGCGAACGCCGCATCGGCGAGTTCGTGCGGTACGCGAGGGCGAAGGACGGGCCGCGCGGGGAGAGCTGGGCGGTGCGGCGGCTCGACCACTGCCTGGAGCGGCTGAGCGAGCCGGAGTTCGCCGAGCACCTGTGGACGGACCACACCACGGTGCCGAAGACGGCGGACCGCATCGCGGTCCTGGCCGGGCTGAAGCTGCGCCCCAACCACGAGGGCCGGCTGCGGACCCGGCTGCGGCAGGCGGGCGTGGGCATCCGCCACATCCGCTTCGACTGACGGACGCCGTACGCGCCGTCAGCGCAGGATCCCCTCCAGGAAGTCGCTGCCGAGCCGGGCCACCACCGTCACGTCCAACTGGTGCAGTACGTACCGCCCACGGCGGCGGGTGGTGATCAGGCCGGCCTTCTTCAGCACGCTCAGGTGCCGGGATATCTCCGGCGCCGTCATGCCGTGCACCTGGACCAGCTCGCCGGTGGTGTACGCGCTGCGGGCGAGGTGGCGGCACATGCGCATGCGGACCGGGTGGGACAGCGCGGTCATCCGCAGGGCGAGCTGCTCGACCGTCGGCGGGGCGGCCGGCTCGGCGGAGCCGACCGGGTAGTGCAGCACCGGCTGCCAGCCGTACCGGTGCAGCACCATCAGGTGCGGCCAGCCGAGACTGGTCGGGATCAGCAGCAGCCCGCCGTCGCCCGTGGCCGTACGCCCCTCACCCAGCTTGTCGACGGTGATCCGCCCGGCGGTCTCGTCGAGCGTCACCGCGGGCGACACCGCCGCCAGCGCCTCGGCCAGTCCCTTGTGCCGGAGCAGGTCGGTCTTGTGACGGGTGTCCGCGGCGAGCTGATGCCGCAGCCGGGACCACGCCTCGGCGAAGAACGCCTCGTCGCAGTCCCGCAGGAACTGCCGCAGCCAGTCCCTGATCCGCGGCGGGTCGGCGAGCAGCCGCTCGGTGAACTCCGTCTGGCGCGGCCCCCGCGCGGCGGCCAGCTCCAGCGAGCGGCGCCGCAGTCCTTCATCGGTGAGCGGGCCCGCGCCCGGAGCGCCGTAGGGGAGCGCGCAGGTGAACTCCAGGGCGGCGTCCACGAACTGCTCGTCGGACAGCTTGTCCAGCAGGTCCAGTTCCTCGGTGAGGGTCCCGCCCGGGAGCGTCGTGCGGCCCGGTATGCCGGCGCTCGGCAGGAACAGGTCCGAGAACGTCGTGCGCCACAGGAAGTCGGCCTCGCACATCCGGTCCGCGAGATGCGGGTCCAGTCGCGCGGTCACGCCCGTCACCCAGCCCTGGAGCTTCGGGTGGTGCCCCGGCTCGGACAGCGCGTGCAGCGCCATGCCGAGCTCGGCCAGGGGCGAGGGCACGACGGTGACCCTCTCCGGCCGCAGCCCCGCGATGTCGATGCTCACGCTCATGCACACATGGTGCACCCCGCCACCTGCCGGTGAGGAGTTCTCGCCCCCGCCGCCCCTTCCCGTCCCGAACCCGGGGCTCCGCCCCGGACCCCGCTCCTCAAACGCCGGAGAGGCTGGCATCCAGCCCCCCCGGGGGACGGGAAGGGGAAGGGGCGGCGGGGGCGGGGAAACCCTCAGACCCGGAGCAGCCGCCGCGCGAACTCCGGGGAAACCCTCAGGCCCGGAGCAGCCGCCGCGCGAACTCCACCGCCGCCGCGCGTACGTCCTCGGCCGTCCACTCCAGCCCCGCGGAACGCACGTACACCTCCGCGAAGGACAACCCCGGCCCCTTCGGATCCCAGTGGTTGGCGAAAAGCACCGTTCCCGTCTCCTCGGCCGCCCGGATCGCCACCTCGGCGACGACGTCCGCGTCGTACGGCAGCCACACCTGGAAGTCATGGGTGTGCGGCACCTCGGGGTGGACGCGGAACCAGGGCAGCCCCCCTGCTTCCAGCCCCTCCCGCAGCGCGGCGGCCACCACGCGCGCGTGCCGGACGTACTCCGGCAGCCGTGGCAGCTCCCGCTCCAGACCGATCAACGCCGACAGCGCGGTCGGGAACTGCTGGAACACGTTGCCCCCGTACCGGTGCCGCCAGGCCCGCGCCTCCTCGATCAGGCTCGCGGGACCGGCGAGGGCGGCGCCGCCATAGGCGTCGAGGGACTTGTAGAACGACACGTAGACGCTGTCCGCGAGGCCCGCGATCTCCTCCAGCGGCCGGCCGAAGTGCTCGGTGCACTCCCACAGCCGGGCCCCGTCGAAGTGCACGACCGCCTCGCGTTCCCGCGCGGCGGCCACCACCTCGGTCAGCTCCTCCCACGTGGGCAGCACGAAACCGGCGTCCCTGAGCGGCAGCTCCAGCATCAGCGCCCCGAAGGGCTCCTCGAAGTCGCGGACCTCCTCGGCGGTGGGCAGCCGGGGCTCGCTCGTCATCCGCACCGGCCGCAACCCGCTGACCTGGCTGAACGCGTTCCGCTCGTACACCTCCGGGTGGCTGAGCGGATGCAGCGCGACCGCCGGGTCGCCGGTGCGGCCGGCCCAGCAGCGCAGCGCCACCTGCTGGGCCATCGTGCCGGTCGGGAAGAACGCGGCGGCCTCGGTGCCGAGCAGACCGGCGACCCGCTTCTCCAGGGCCTCGACGACGCCGTTGCCGTAGATGTCGGACGTCTCGTCGAGGTCGTACACGCTCCCCGCCGCCTCCAGCAGGGTCAGCCGCTCCGAGAGGGGGGCGAGGAAGTCGAGGCGCGCGAGCACGCGCGGGGCGGCGCGCCAGGCGGCGATCCGCCGCTTCCGCAACGCCGTGGGGTCGCTCGTGCCGTCCGTGTCATTCGTGCCGTCCGTATCACTCATGCGCGCGATCATGCCGCGCCCCCACCCGCGCGGGCACCCTCATTTCCGCACACGCGTGTGCCACGACGGCGCACGGAAACCCACAGCCTGTGGACAGCCGACCGCCCCCGGAACCGATCGCGTTAACATGACGAGAAATCGTCCGGTACCCCGAGCGGACTGGAACGGGAAGGCCCCCGTCGCGTGAACACAACCCCACAGCCAGATCCCCGGGACCGCCCCGCGCGGCTCACCGTCGGCGTCGTCGGCGCCGGACGCGTGGGCCCCGCCCTGGCCGCGTCCCTCCGGCTCGCCGGGCACCGCCCGGTGGCCGTCTCCGCCGTCTCCGACGCCTCCCGCAGGCGCGCCGAGCGGATGCTCCCCGACGTGCCGGTGGTGCCGCCCGCCGAGGTCCTCCAGCGGTCCGAGCTGGTCCTGCTGACCGTCCCGGACGACGCCCTGCCCGAGCTGGTCGCCGGACTCGCCGACACCGGCGCGGTGCGGCCGGGCCAGCTACTGGTGCACACCTCCGGGCGGTACGGCGCGAAGGTGCTCGACCCCGCCCTGCGGGCCGGCGCGCTGCCGCTCGCCCTGCACCCCGCGATGACGTTCACCGGCACCTCCGTCGACGTGCAGCGCCTCGCCGGGTGCTCCTTCGGCGTCACCGCCCCCGAGGAGCTGCGGCTGGCCGCCGAGGCCCTCGTCGTCGAGATGGGCGGCGAGCCGGAATGGATCGCCGAGGAGAACCGCCCGCTCTACCACGCGGCCCTCGCCCTGGGCGCCAACCACCTGGTCACCCTGGTCGCCCAGTCCCTGGAACTGCTGCGCACCGCAGGTGTCGAGGCCCCCGACCGGATGCTCGGCCCGCTGCTCGGCGCCGCCCTGGACAACGCCCTGCGCTCCGGCGACGCAGCCCTCACCGGCCCGGTCGCGCGCGGCGACGCGGGCACGGTCGCCGCGCACGTCACCGAGTTGCGCCGGCACGCCCCGGGGGCCGTCGCCGGCTACCTGGCGATGGCCCGCGCGACCGCCGACCGGGCCCTCGCCCACGGCCTGCTGAAGCCCGAACTCGCCGAGGACCTCCTCGGAGTGCTCGCCGACGGAACCGGCGGAGCCGGCGGAGTCACGGGCACCGACGGCACCGGAAGCACCCCGGGGGAGGACCGATGAGCGGCACGCCCCGACACCCCGCCCACCCCACCCCCGCGGCGACGCGCGCGTCCCGGAACGGAGTCACCCGATGACCGCCACCCTGCTGCGCACCGCCGCCGAACTGCGCGCACGCGCGCGTACCGGCCGCCGCGCCGTCGTGATGACCATGGGCGCCCTGCACGAGGGCCACGCCACACTGATCCGCACCGCGCGGGGGATCGCCGGCCCCGACGGCGAGGTCGTGGTCACCGTCTTCGTCAACCCGCTGCAGTTCGGCGCGGGCGAGGACCTGGACCGCTACCCGCGCACCCTGGACGCCGACATCGAGCTCGCCGGGCAGGCGGGTGCCGACGCCGTCTTCGCCCCGTCCGCGGACGAGGTCTACCCGGGCGGCGAACCCCAGGTCCGCGTCACGGCCGGCCCCATGGGCGAACGCCTGGAGGGCGCCGCCCGCCCCGGCCACTTCGACGGCATGCTCACCGTCGTCGCCAAACTGCTCCACCTCACCCGCCCCGACATCGCGCTGTACGGCCAGAAGGACGCCCAGCAGCTCGCCCTGATCCGCCGCATGGTGCGGGACCTGAACTTCGGCGTCGAGATCGTCGGCGTCCCCACCGTCCGTGAGGAGGACGGGCTCGCCCTGTCCAGCCGCAACCGCTACCTCTCGCCCGCCGAGCGGCGCACCGCGCTCGCCCTGTCCCAGGCCCTGTTCGCGGGCCGCGACCGGCACGCCGCCCAGCAGGCGCTGCGCGCGCGTGCGAGTGAGGTGCCCTCCACGCGCGCGCGTGCCGAGGCGCTCAGCGCCATAGGGGAGTCCCGCGCGGCGGCCGACGCGCACGCCGTCGCCACGACCGCCGGCGGCCCGGGGGCCGTCCGCGCCGCCGCCCGCCTGGTCCTCGACGAGGCCGCCCGCCTCACGCCGCCCCTCGACCTGGACTACCTGGCCCTGGTCGACCCGTCCGACTTCACCGAGATCGGCGACGACTTCACCGGAGAGGCCGTCCTCGCCGTGGCCGCCCGCGTGGGCACCACCCGCCTGATCGACAACATCCCCCTGACCTTCGGAACGTTCGGAGCCGCCTCGTGACCAGCACAGGCATACGCCCGCCCGTCGCCCACCACCCTCGAACGAGAGCGCTTCGGGATCGCCCCCGTTTGCACGCGCCCGCGCCCGGGTGGTCCATCGACGCGGACGTCGTGGTCGTCGGTTCCGGCGTCGCCGGCCTCACCGCCGCCCTGCGCTGCGAGGCCGCCGGCCTGACGACGGTGGTCGTCACCAAGGCCCGCCTCGACGACGGCTCCACCCGCTGGGCCCAGGGCGGCATCGCCGCGGCCCTCGGCGAGGGCGACACCCCCGAGCAGCACCTGGACGACACCCTGGTCGCCGGTGCGGGCCTGTGCGACGAGGAGGCGGTCCGCATCCTCGTCACCGAGGGGCCCGACGCCGTACGCCGCCTCATCGCGACCGGCGCGCACTTCGACGAGTCGACCGACGGCGGGCTGGAACTCACCCGCGAGGGCGGCCACCACCGCCGCCGCATCGCCCACGCGGGCGGCGACGCCACCGGCGCGGAGATCTCCCGCGCCCTCGTCGAGGCGGTCCGCGCGCGCGGGATGCGCACCGTCGAGAACGCCCTCGTCCTCGACCTCCTCACCGACGCCGACGGCCGCACCGCCGGCGTCACCCTGCACGTCATGGGCGAGGGCCAGCACGACGGCGTGGGCGCCGTCCACGCGCCCGCCGTGGTCCTGGCGACCGGCGGCATGGGCCAGGTCTTCTCGGCGACCACGAACCCCGCCGTCTCCACGGGCGACGGCGTGGCCCTCGCCCTGCGCGCGGGCGCCGAGGTGAGCGACCTCGAATTCGTCCAGTTCCACCCGACGGTGCTCTTCCTCGGCCCGGACGCGGAGGGCCAGCAGCCGCTCGTCTCCGAGGCGGTACGCGGCGAGGGCGCCCACCTGGTGGACGCCGACGGCGTGCGCTTCATGCAGGGACAGCACGAACTCGCCGAACTCGCGCCCCGGGACATCGTCGCCAAGGGCATCATGCGCCGCATGCGGGAGCAGGACGCCGAGCACATGTACCTCGACGCCCGCCACTTCGGCGCCGAGATGTGGGAACACCGCTTCCCCACGATCCTCGCCGCCTGCCGCGCGCACGGCATCGACCCGGTCACCGAGCCCGTTCCGGTCGCCCCGGCCGCCCACTACGCCTCCGGCGGCGTCCGCACCGACTCCCACGGCCGCACCACCGTGCCCGGCCTGTACGCGTGCGGCGAGGTCGCCTGCACCGGCGTGCACGGCGCCAACCGCCTCGCCTCCAACTCCCTCCTCGAGGGCCTGGTCTACGCCGAGCGCATCGCCGCCGACATCGCGCGCGCCGGGAACACCCTCCACGCGCGCGTGCCGCAACCGCTCCCCGTCACGGAGCGCCCCGCCTACCCCCTCCTCCCCCCGGAGGCCCGCTTCGCCGTCCAGCGGATCATGAGCCGGGGAGCAGGCGTACTGCGCTCCGAGGACTCCCTCTCCGAGGCGGCCGACCGTCTCCACCGGCTCCACGCCGACGCGCGCGACGCCCTCGACGAGAACGGCAAGACCGCCGAGCCCGGCGTCGACACCTGGGAGGCCACCAACCTCCTGTGCGTGGCCCGCGTCCTGGTCGCCTCCGCGCAGCGGCGCGAGGAGACCCGCGGCTGCCACTGGCGCGAGGACCGTCCCGAGCGCGACGACACGACCTGGCGCCGCCACATCGTCGTACGGCTGAATCCGGACCGATCGCTGGCGGCGCACACCACCGACACCACAGACTTCCCCCCGACCCTCCCTCAGGCCCAGGAGCAGTGACAGCAGTGACCACCCCCGACCTTCCCCTCGTTTCCTCCGGCGGCTGTGGCGACGGCTGCGCCTGCGGCGCCGACGAGGAGACCTACCTGGAGTGCGGCCTCGACTCCGCGCTCGCCCAGCTCCTGGCCGACGCGGGCCTCGACCCCGTGGAGGTCGAGGACATCGCCAACGTGGCCCTCCAGGAGGACCTGGCCCACGGCGTGGACGTGACGACGGTCGCGACCATCCCGGAGGACGCCGTCGCCACCGCCGACTTCACCGCGCGGGAGGCGGGCACCGTGGCGGGCCTGAGGATCGCCGAGGCGGTCATGTCGATCGTCTGCGCGGAGGAGTTCGAGGTCGAACGCCACGCGGAGGATGGTGACCGCGTGGAGGCGGGCCAGACCCTGCTGTCCGTCACGACCCGCACCCGCGACCTCCTCACCGCGGAGCGCAGCGCCCTGAACCTGCTGTGCCGCCTGTCGGGCATCGCGACCGCCACGCGCGCGTGGGCGGACGTCCTGGAGGGCACCAAGGCGAAGGTCCGCGACACCCGCAAGACCACGCCCGGCCTGCGCAGCCTGGAGAAGTTCGCCGTGCGCTGCGGCGGCGGCGTCAACCACCGCATGTCCCTCTCGGACGCGGCCCTGGTCAAGGACAACCACGTGGTGGCCGCCGGCGGTGTCGCCGAGGCCTTCAACGCGGTCCGCGAGCGCTTCCCCGACGTCCCGATCGAGGTCGAGGTCGACACCCTGCACCAGCTCCGCGAGGTCCTGGACGCCGGCGCCGACCTGATCCTGCTGGACAACTTCACGCCCGGCGAGTGCGAGGAGGCGGTGGCCCTCGTCGACGGCCGCGCCGCCCTGGAGGCCTCCGGCCGCCTCACCCTCGCCAACGCGAAGGCGTACGCGGACACGGGCGTCGACTACCTGGCGGTGGGCGCCCTCACCCACTCCTCGCCGATCCTCGACATCGGCCTCGACCTGCGAGCGGCGGAGTAGGACCGGCCATGCTGCTGACGATCGACGTGGGCAACACGCACACCGTCCTGGGCCTCTTCGACGGCGACGACATCGTCGAACACTGGCGCATCTCCACGGACGCGCGCCGCACGGCCGACGAGCTCGCGGTCCTCCTCCAGGGCCTGATGGGCATGCACCCGCTGCTGGGCGACGAACTGGGCGACGGCATCGACGGCATCGCGATCTGTGCGACGGTCCCGTCCGTCCTGCACGAACTCCGCGAGGTCACGCGCCGCTACTACGGCGACGTGCCGGCGGTGCTGGTGGAACCGGGCGTGAAGACGGGGGTGCCGATCCTCACCGACAACCCCAAGGAGGTCGGCGCGGACCGCATCATCAACGCGGTCGCGGCGGTCGACCTCTACGGCGGTCCGGCGATCGTCGTCGACTTCGGCACGGCGACGACGTTCGACGCGGTCTCCGCGCGGGGGGAGTACGTCGGTGGGGTCATCGCCCCCGGCATCGAGATCTCCGTCGAGGCGCTCGGCGTCCGCGGTGCGCAGCTGCGGAAGATCGAGGTGGCGCGTCCGCGCAGTGTGATCGGCAAGAACACGGTCGAGGCGATGCAGTCCGGCATCATCTACGGATTCGCCGGGCAGGTCGATGGTGTGGTCAACCGGATGGCCCGCGAGCTGGCGGACGATCCCGAGGACGTGACGGTCATCGCGACGGGTGGGCTGGCGCCGATGGTGCTGGGCGAGAGCTCGGTCATCGACGAGCACGAGCCGTGGCTGACGCTGATCGGGCTGCGCCTGGTGTACGAACGGAACGTGTCGCGTCTGTGACGCGCGCGGGTGGCTGTGCGGCTCGGTGCCGTACGGGTGCCCCTCGCTGTTGTGGCCCGGCGCCGGGTTCACGCGGCCGGCGCGGTACGGGGTGCCCTGTGTTGGCGTGGGCCGGGGGTTGGTCGCGCAGCCCGGCGCTGACGGGGTGCCGTCGCGCCCACCCGTGCCGCCCCAGCGGCACGACTGCCCGCGGGAGCGGCAGGGACGGCGGGAGCGGCGGGAGCGGTAGGGGCGGCAGGGGCGGCAGGGGCGGCAGGGGCGGCAGGAGCGGCGGGAGCGGCGGGAGCGGCAGGGGTGCGGGGGGTGGTGTCCCGCCCACCCGGGTGGCGACCCGCGCCACACCTGCCCCATACGCGCTGTTTGTCTGATTAGCGCGTATCGTCACAGCATGCCCACGCCCTACGGACCCCGCGGCGGCATGGCGTTCGGCGCGGAGGAACTGCGCGTGCTCCGCCGCGCTCTCGCCCTCGCCCTGTGCCCCACCCCCGCCTCGGCCGACGACCTCCAGGACTGCCTACGCCTCGTCACGGACCTCGACGAGGCGACGCGGGAAAGTGCCCGGCTGCGCGCCTTCCTCCTGGCCGACCTCGGCCGCTACCGCGCCGCCCTCCCCGGCACCGCCGCCGGCTACCTCACGCTCCTGGAGGAGGCGCTGGGCGCCGGATACCGCCCCCACCCCGACGACCTGGCCGCCCTCCGGGCCCTGCGCGGCAACCCCACCGCCGCCACCCTCCTGCGCCACTGCCGGCGCACCTTCCTCCTGGCCCTCCCGGGAGGCCGCGCGGCCGCAGAGGACCCGCAGGAGGAGCAGGACCCGGCCCGGAGGCCACCCGCCACCCCCCGCCCCGCCCCGAACCCCACTCCCGCACCCGGCCCCGCCCGCCCCATCCCCACCCCCGGCGAGGTCTTCCCCCGGCGCAAACCCACCCCGCCCCCGCCGGACCAGCACCTGGCCGCCGGCTGACCACCCCCGCTGCCCTACCCTGGACCCATGGACTACGTCTCCGCGCTCCTCCCCCCGGCCGTCATGGCCGTCCTCTTCATCGGCGTGATCCGGGTGATCGTGAAGACCCAGGGCGGCGCCAACAAGACCAAGGAGGACGCCGCGGTCGACGCGGCCCTCGCGCGGGTGCAGGGCTCCCAGCCCGCCCCCAAGACCGAAGCCTGACCGGCCCGATCCCAGCCGCCCCCGGCGTACGACCCGAGGTCGTACGCCCTTTTTGTTCACGTTTGCCGACGATCGTGCACGTCCGGCACGCCATTATCGGGATCCGCCACTATTGTTCTGAGTTGTGCCTCGCCCATTGGGAGAACTCGAAGACGCGGTCATGACGCGGGTGTGGAAGTGGAACCGCCCGGTGACCGTTCGGGAAGTCCTGGAAGATCTTCAGAAGGAACGGTCCATCGCGTACACCACGGTGATGACCGTTTTGGACAATCTCCATCAGAAGGGCTGGGTGCGCCGAGAGGCGGAAGGCAGGGCCTATCGATATGAGGCGGTCTCCACTCGCGCCGCCTACGCCGCCGCGCTGATGAACGAAGCGTGGTCGCAGAGCGACAACGCCGCCGCCGCTCTCGTCGCGTTCTTCGGCATGATGAGCGAGGAACAGCGCCAGGCTCTCACCGACGCGGTCCGCATCGTCCAGCTCCCGGAAACCCCCGCCGACGAGAACCCCGGCTCAGCAGAGGGCCGGAGCGGACGATAGCGTCCGCCCATGTCCGCAGACAGCCCCGAAGACAGCCCCGAAGACAGCCTCGAAGGCAGCCCCGAAGTCCCCGCAAAAGCCATCACGGTCCGACGGGCCCGCACCAGCGATGTCCCCGCCGTGCGCCGGCTCCTTGACGCCTACGTCCGCGGGCGCATCCTGCTCGACAAAGCGACGGTGACGCTTTACGAGGACATCCAGGAGTTCTGGGTCGCGGAACGGGACGACAACGCGGAGGTGGTCGGCTGCGGCGCCCTGCACGTGATGTGGGAAGACCTCGCGGAAGTCCGCACTCTCGCCGTGAAGCCGGGCCTGAAGGGCGCGGGCGTCGGACACCGGTTGCTGGAGAAGTTGCTGGAGACCGCCCGCTGGCTCGGTGTTCGGCGCGTATTCTGCCTGACCTTCGAAGTGGACTTCTTCGGCAAGCACGGCTTCGTGGAGATCGGTGAGACGCCCGTCGACACCGATGTGTACGCGGAGTTGCTGCGCTCCTATGACGAGGGTGTCGCGGAGTTCCTCGGCCTCGAACGCGTGAAACCGAACACCTTGGGCAACAGCCGGATGCTTCTGCATCTGTGATCTGCGGGCGGTGCCCTATGTCCGAAACGCGCATGTTTCCGGGGCGGGTACGGGCAGTGGGTCTCCGCCAGGGGTTTGTGTTTTTACGGCAAAAGCGGTTTGCTTTCCGGAGTACTGCAGTACTGGATATAACAAGGGGCGGCGATACGGCGGACGCCGGCACACCCCGGCCCTCAAGTTATCGATGAAAGGAAATCCGGTGGCACAGAAGGTTCAGGTCCTTCTTGTCGACGACCTCGACGGCGGCGAGGCGGACGAGACCGTGACGTTCGCGTTGGACGGCAAGACGTACGAGATCGATCTCACCACCGCCAATGCGGACAAGCTCCGAGGCCTTCTCGATCCTTACGTGAAGGGCGGTCGTCGTACCGGAGGCCGTGCTTCGGGCGGGCGCGGAAAGGCGCGTGCCTCTTCCGGTGGCAGCCAGGACACCGCGGCCATCCGCGCGTGGGCGAAGGAGAACGGCTACGAGGTCAACGACCGCGGCCGCGTCCCCGCGTCCATCCGCGAGGCCTACGAGAAGGCCAACGGCTGACCGTCGGCCCGTACGGCGGCGCACGCACGCCGCAGCCGGACCCGGTGGACCTGTGTGGCCACCGTGTTCACCAGCCGCACGAGATCCGGGGGGACGTCCCGGTCCCCCCTCGCACCACCCCTCGTGCCCATCGCCGACAGCGTCGGCAGCGAGGCCTCGGCCCCGCGTCCCGGCTCGGGGGGCCGCAGCCACACGGCGGCCCCCTGTGATCCGTCACGGCCAGGGGGGAACGGCCGGGCGGCGGGACCGGCACCACCGCCGGCGTCACCACCGGCAGCGCCGTCGGCAACGGCGCCAGGGGGCCAGGGAGCGTCCATGAGACCTCCCGCGCCGACTGCCACCAGGTCCAGCGCCAGCGCCCCCCAGTCCAGCCACTCCAGCAGCCCCGGCAGCTCCTCCGCGCTGCCCGCCGCCACCAGCAGCCGCATCCTGCCCTCCCGCAGCGCCACCGGGAACCCCCGCCCGAGCCCTCCCGAGCGCCCGAGGCGCTCCAGCGCCGCGCACCCCGCCTCCGCGGGCACGTCCAGGACGTCGAAGCACACCCCCACCGCCAGCCGCACCGGCGCCCCGGGCACGGTGGGCCACCCCAGCGCGTTCTCGTACCAGAGCCGCACCTCGTCGTCGCTCGGCGTGAGCGGCCGGCGGGGGAACGGCACTACGGGGGCGACGGTCCGGGCCATGCCCGACGCAACGTCCCGACGCCCTTCGGGTTACGCTGGGTGCTCGTGCGTAAGCGAGGGGTGTCGAACAAGGGGGCGTGCGGGGGTGCGGGGAGGCGCAAGGTTGTTCGCCCGTAGCGGAGGGAACCCGTGCACTCGGCATGGACTGTCCGTAGCAGCGGGTAAGACATCCCTAGTGAGAGGGGGCGACACGCAGGGCGGGACGTCTCCCGTTCGCCATGGGCGTACTGGCGAAGGGGGTAACTGCCTGGCCTGCGGGAACATCGTCTCGCACCATCGGGTTGGAGCAGATGTCGGCGTGAGCGGGGTCAGGAGGCCATCGACGGTGTCGGCAGTTGGAATGAGCGGTCCCCGCTCGCGGGACTAAGCTGCGGAAGGACAGGGAGGGGAAGTTCCCCCCACTGCCTGACCGCTCTGAGGAGCGATTAACGATGTTCGAGAGGTTCACCGACCGCGCGCGGCGGGTTGTCGTCCTGGCTCAGGAAGAAGCCCGGATGCTCAACCACAACTACATCGGCACCGAGCACATCCTCCTGGGCCTGATCCACGAGGGTGAGGGTGTCGCCGCCAAGGCCCTTGAGAGCCTCGGGATTTCGCTCGAGGCGGTCCGCCAGCAGGTGGAGGAGATCATCGGGCAGGGCCAGCAGGCCCCGTCGGGTCACATCCCCTTCACCCCCCGTGCCAAGAAGGTCCTGGAGCTGTCGCTCCGCGAGGCCCTTCAGCTGGGCCACAACTACATCGGCACGGAGCACATCCTGCTCGGCCTGATCCGTGAGGGCGAGGGCGTCGCCGCCCAGGTCCTGGTCAAGCTGGGCGCCGATCTGAACCGGGTGCGGCAGCAGGTCATCCAGCTGCTCTCCGGCTACCAGGGCAAGGAGACCGCCACCGCCGGCGGTCCTGCCGAGGGCACCCCCTCCACGTCCCTGGTCCTCGACCAGTTCGGCCGGAACCTCACCCAGGCCGCTCGTGAGTCCAAGCTCGACCCGGTCATCGGGCGCGAGAAGGAGATCGAGCGGGTCATGCAGGTGCTGTCCCGCCGTACCAAGAACAACCCGGTGCTGATCGGTGAGCCCGGCGTCGGCAAGACCGCCGTCGTCGAGGGCCTCGCCCAGGCCATCGTCAAGGGCGAGGTGCCCGAGACCCTCAAGGACAAGCACCTCTACACCCTGGACCTCGGTGCCCTGGTCGCCGGCTCCCGCTACCGCGGTGACTTCGAGGAGCGCCTGAAGAAGGTGCTCAAGGAGATCCGCACCCGCGGCGACATCATCCTGTTCATCGACGAGCTGCACACGCTGGTCGGTGCGGGTGCCGCCGAGGGCGCCATCGACGCCGCGAGCATCCTCAAGCCGATGCTGGCCCGCGGTGAGCTGCAGACCATCGGTGCGACCACGCTGGACGAGTACCGCAAGCACCTGGAGAAGGACGCGGCCCTGGAGCGCCGCTTCCAGCCCATCCAGGTCGCGGAGCCGTCCCTGCCGCACACGATCGAGATCCTCAAGGGCCTGCGCGACCGGTACGAGGCGCACCACCGCGTCTCCATCACCGACGAGGCCCTGGTCCAGGCGGCGACGCTCGCCGACCGCTACATCTCGGACCGCTTCCTGCCGGACAAGGCGATCGACCTGATCGACGAGGCCGGCTCCCGGATGCGCATCCGCCGGATGACCGCGCCGCCGGACCTGCGCGAGTTCGACGAGAAGATCGCCGGCGTCCGCCGCGACAAGGAGTCCGCGATCGACTCGCAGGACTTCGAGAAGGCCGCCTCCCTGCGCGACAAGGAGAAGCAGCTCCTCGCCGCCAAGGCCAAGCGGGAGAAGGAGTGGAAGGCCGGCGACATGGACGTCGTCGCCGAGGTCGACGGCGAGCTGATCGCCGAGGTCCTCGCCACGGCGACGGGCATCCCGGTCTTCAAGCTCACGGAGGAGGAGTCGTCCCGCCTGCTGCGCATGGAGGACGAGCTCCACAAGCGGGTCATCGGCCAGGTCGACGCCGTCAAGGCGCTGTCCAAGGCGATCCGCCGTACCCGTGCCGGCCTGAAGGACCCGAAGCGTCCCGGTGGCTCGTTCATCTTCGCCGGCCCGTCCGGTGTCGGTAAGACCGAGCTGTCCAAGGCGCTGGCGGAGTTCCTCTTCGGTGACGAGGACGCGCTGATCTCCCTCGACATGTCGGAGTTCAGCGAGAAGCACACGGTCTCGCGTCTCTTCGGTTCGCCCCCCGGCTACGTGGGCTACGAGGAGGGCGGCCAGCTCACGGAGAAGGTGCGCCGCAAGCCGTTCTCGGTCGTCCTCTTCGACGAGGTCGAGAAGGCCCACCCGGACATCTTCAACTCGCTGCTGCAGATCCTGGAGGACGGTCGCCTGACCGACTCCCAGGGCCGGGTCGTGGACTTCAAGAACACGGTCATCATCATGACGACCAACCTCGGCACCCGGGACATCTCCAAGGGCTTCAACCTGGGCTTCGCCGCCGCGGGTGACACGAAGACCAACTACGAGCGCATGAAGAACAAGGTCCAGGACGAGCTCAAGCAGCACTTCCGGCCCGAGTTCCTCAACCGCGTCGACGACGTGGTCGTCTTCCCGCAGCTCAGCCAGGACGACATCCTGCGGATCGTCGACCTGATGATCGGCAAGGTGGACGAGCGCCTCAAGGACCGGGACATGGGCATCGAGCTCTCCCAGTCCGCCAAGGAGCTGCTGTCCAAGAAGGGCTACGACCCGGTGCTGGGCGCGCGTCCGCTGCGCCGCACGATCCAGCGCGAGGTCGAGGACACGCTGTCGGAGAAGATCCTCTTCGGCGAGCTGCGTCCCGGTCACATCGTGGTCGTGGACACCGAGGGCGAGGGCGACGCCGCGACCTTCACCTTCCGCGGTGAGGAGAAGTCGGCCCTGCCCGACGTCCCGCCGATCGAGCAGGCGGCCGGCGGAGCCGGTCCGAACCTGAGCAAGGACGCGTAAGCGTCCCACGGCGACCGAAAGGGGCCGGTGCCCGAAAGGCACCGGCCCCTTTCACGTGCCCGCGTGCCCGAGGATGCGCGTATCCGCGGGCACGCGGGCACGCGTCACGACAGCTGACCGTCGTAGTCCGGCAGCTTGAACGTCCTCTCGGCGTGGCCGCCCGACAGGTCGGTGGCGCTGTTGCCGATGTTGGCGATGATCGTGTAGCCCTTGGCCTCGATGGCGGCGCGCTGGGCCGTCTTGTACTCGGCCACGTTCCGGAACAGGTCGAGGAAGCCGCGGACGTACAGGCCGGAGGACTCGTAGCCGACGTGGTCGAGGTTCCAGTCGGTGGGCGCGTGGATGATGCCCGGGCGGGCGGTCACGAAGAACACGGCGACGCCGTGCTCCTGCGCGTACTCCGCGACCTCCAGGACCGGCTCGTTGGCGGGCTGCGGGAAGCTGAACCCGAAGTCGGTCTCCAGCGCGGTGTTGTCGACGTCGAGGACGATCGCCTGCTTCTCGCCCGGTTCGGTGTCCCCGATCCGCTGCTTCAGATAGGGCAGGGCCTGGTCCATGACCGCCCGGCAGTCCCGCTGCCAGGTGTCGTAGTCGACGTCCGCCGCCGCGGTGGCGGCTGCCACCGGGGAGACGGCCGGTGAAGCGGGGGCCGTGGCCTCGGCCGGTGCGGCCAGGGCCACCAGGGCGACCGCGGAGACGGCGGTGACCGATGCGCGGATCGGCCAGGAGCGTCGGCTTCTCATCTCGTGGGGGTCCTCTCACGTCCGTAACGCTGCCAACGTGTCGTGTGCATGCTCGTCTGCGAGGGTGACGTGAGGTGAACCGTAGGGTTACCGGGCGGTAGGCGCCTAGAGGCCTGCGCCACATTTGTGGAATGGCCGAACCCGGTCCCCGGTGACATGGTGCACAGGCGCTTTGTCCGGTACTAGCCGGAATAGTGGCTAAAGCCTTCCCGCAAAACGGACATTTTCCCCAGGGTTCTGCTCGATCGGCTCTAAATGGGGGGTTTCGCCCGGTACCGGTGCTGTGTCAAGAGACGTGCATCTCAGTGCATGTCTACGAGTTTTCGTCGTAGGTCACACCTTTGCGCCGTTATGTCCGGAGGGGCTACCAATGAATCACCACCGAGGCGCGGATCCGTCCGCCGGGTGGTTTTCCCACGCCCCCTTCCTGATGAGGTTGAGATGTCCCAGCGCGTCACGCCCCGCTCCTTCCGTACGTCCCAGATCCGCACCCGCGCGGCCGTCCTGGCCGCCGGACTGGGGGCCTCGGTCGTGATGGGAGCCGGGGTCGCGGCCGCCGTCGACACCACGGCCGCGTCCGGCGCCGCCGGCGCCGTCCAGGCGCAGGCCGCCGCCCAGGCCAAGGCCGCGAAGGCCCAGGCCGCCCAGGTCGAGAAGGCCGCCGAGGCGAAGGCCGCGAAGGCCGCCCAGGCGAAGAAGGCCGCGCAGGCCGCCGCCAAGAAGCAGGCGTCCTGGATCGACCCGGTCAAGAGCTACAAGCTGTCCGCGAGCTTCGCCCAGAACGGCGGCATGTGGGCGCACAAGCACAGCGGCCAGGACTACGCCGTCCCGACCG
>NZ_JBVJKE010000033.1:0-45404 GCF_055585405.1 Streptomyces sp. NPDC053426
TGCCACATGGTGTGGCGGGAGCGGGGGTCGAGTCCGGTGGTCGGTTCGTCGAGGAAGATGATCCGCGGGTCGCCGACCAGGGTCATGGCGATGTCGAGGCGGCGCTTCATGCCGCCGGAGTAGGTGGAGGCGGGCTTCTTCGCGGCCTCGACCAGGTCGAAGCGCTCCAGCAGCTCGGCGGCCACCCGCCGCCCCTCGCGCTTGGACAGGTGGTGCAGGTCGGCCATGAGGAGCATGTTCTCCTCGCCGGTGATCAGGCCGTCCACGGCGGAGAACTGCCCGGTGACACCGATCGCGGCCCGCACGGCCTGGGGGTCGGTGGTGAGGTCGTGGCCGCCGACCCGCAGGTCGCCGGCGTCCGCGGTGACGAGGGTGGAGAGGATCTTGACGACGGTGGTCTTGCCGGCGCCGTTCGGGCCGAGCAGGGAGAAGATCGTGCCTTCCGGGACGGTCAGGTCGACGCCGTTCAGGACGGTCTTGTCGCCGTAGGACTTGCGCAGCCCGTTCGCCGCGATGGCCAAGCCGGTCATGGGGGTTTCTCCTTTACATGCCCTTACGGGCCTTTACGGGCCGCGGATCTACAGGCTGCGGGCGGTGATGTCGCCGTAGGCGGTGGTCGCGTGGACGGTCAGGCCGGCGGCGGCGCCGTCGGCGTTCCTGAGCGTGTTGTGGATCCGGCCGTAACCGGTGCCGGCGTCGAGGGAGGCGGAGACTCCGCGGGCGGCGCCGACGGTGATGTCGCCGTGCTCGGTGCGCAGCATGACCGCGCCGCGCACGGCCTCGGTGACGCGGATGTCGCCCTTCTGGGTGCTGATCTCGGCGGGGCCGCCCAGGCGACCGACCGAGATGTCGCCGGCGAGGACGGCGAGGCGGGCGCTCGCGGTCTCGTCGAGCTTGACCGGACCCTGCGCGCCCTCGAAGACGACGTCGCCGAGCCGGCCGACGCCCCGCAGCTCCGCGCCGGCGGCCTTCGCCTCGACGTGGGAGCCGGCGGGCAGTTGGACGGTGATCTCGACGGCCCCGGACGGGCCGAGGATCTGGTTCTTCGCCGGCGGGCCGGCGATCCGCAGGACTCCGTCGCCGTACTCGACCCCGGTCTGCTCCGCCGCCTTCGTGTCGCGGCTCTTCGTGGCGTCCGCGGGCAGGACCTCGACCACGGTGTCGGCCCGGTCGGCGGCGATGAACCGGATGCGGCCGGCGGGGACGTCGAGGACGACCGAGACGGGGGTGGGGGTGTCGAACTGCATCGTGCGCTCCTTCGGGCTGTCGTTTCTGACATCGAAAACGCTACGTTGCGTTCATGATTACGGCAACAACTTCGTTGCATAGAAAGATGATTCACGCAGTTCAGAGCAGCAATATCGTTGCAACGGTTTGGAATCTAACGCAACAAACAAGCTCGGTTCGTTGCAATGAATTGAGAGTGAAGGCTATGCTGGAGCCACCACGGACCACGGAGGGGATCGCGTTGCCAGGAGGCAGGCTCACCCAGCAGGAACGCCAGCAGATCGCGACAGGGCTGGCCGACGGGCTCGCCTACGCGGAGATCGCCAGGCGTCTCGACCGCCCCACCTCGACGATCACGCGTGAGGTGATGCGCAACGGCGGACCCACCGCCTACCGCGCGGACCTGGCCCACCGCGCCACCGAACGCCGCGCCCACCGGCGCAAACAGGCCGCGGCGCCCAGGGGGGCGAAGGCGCTCCCGGAGGAGCACGGACGCGACGCGGAGGCCGTGCGCGAGTACGAGGAGACGCTCACCACCGTCTTCATAGCGTCGGGCACGCCCAAGATGATGGCCAGGGTCATGGCCTGCCTGACCCTCACCGACACCGGCAGCCTCACCGCCGCCGAACTCGCGCAGCGCCTCGAGGTCTCCCCGGCGTCCGTCTCCAAGGCGGTCACGTTCCTGGAGGGCCAGGGGCTCATCCGCCGGGAACGCGAAGAAGGCCGCCGTGAGCGCTACGGCGTCGACGACGACATCTGGCACCAGTCGATGATGGCCAGCGCCCGGTCCACCGCCCAGGTCGCCGAGACCTCACGGCAGGGCGTCGGCATCATGGGGCACGGCACACCGGCCGCCACGCGCCTGGAGAACATCGCCCGCTACCTCGACTTCATCTCGGAGGCGATCGCCCGCGCCGCCGAGCAGGCCCGCGAGGTCCTTCACACGAAGCCCAAAACGGCCCCGGACGGCACGGTCGAGTGAGGGGCGCCGCCTACTTGCGGCGGACGCCCGCCTCCTCGGCGTACTCGCCGAGGAGGATCACGTCGAAGGCCGCGCCGAGGAACACCTTCACGGCGCGCAGGGCGTCGCCGAGGCGGTGCGGGTGGCTGCCCTGGACCGGGGTCGCGCCGGTCGGCCGCACCGGCGGTGTGGTGGGGTTGACGGTCGCTGCGCTCATGTCTCCATGGTTGCTCCCCGGCCGCGGGACGGGCATCGGCCGAAGGGACCGGTCCGCGGACCCTCCGCGTACGTCTCCGGGGCGACCCGTACTTCTCAGGCAGGAGCTCCCGCCCCTAGGGGGCGAGGGGCGGACGATAAATGGTTTGGAGCGCACCGGCCCGGCGCCCTAGAATCTCCGCTCTTGCCCGCCTCCCCTCACGGAGCGCCGCCGTCCGGACGGAAACCGGCCGGTATCTCGCAGCAACTTCAGCAGCAGTTCTCCCGGAGGCACACCCTTGTCCGCGTCCACACCGGTAGACGAGCCCGTAGACGGTCCCGCGACCACCCCCTCGGACGACCCGCTCGCCCGCGAACGCTCCCACCTCGCCGCGTCCCGTTCCGCACTGCGCGCCATGCGTGAGGACGTCGAGGCCCTCGACATCAGCGACGTCACGGCGAACTGGGTCAACGCGGCCGCGCTGGCGCACCAGATCGACGAGCGCATCAAGGCGCTGGCCGACCTCAGCGACACCCCGCTGTTCTTCGGCCGCCTCGACTATCTGCACTCCCCCGGCGCCGAGCAGGCCGAGGGCGCGGAGGGCGAGCGCCCGCGGCCGGAGGCCGCTTATCAGACACTGCACATCGGGCGCCGGCACGTGCACGACGCGGACGGCGACCCGATGGTGATCGACTGGCGTGCGCCGGTGTCCCAGCCGTTCTACCGGGCGTCCAAGAAGGACCCGCTGGACATCGGGCTGCGCCGCCGCTTCGGCTACACCGGCGGCGACCTCACCGCGTACGAGGACGAGCACCTCTCCGATCCCTCCGAGGCGGCGACCACCAGCAAGCTGCTCCAGCAGGAGATCGAGCGTCCGCGCGTCGGCCCGATGCGGGACATCGTCGCGACGATCCAGCCCGAGCAGGACGAGATCGTACGGTCCGGGCTGTCGGGCAGCGTGTGCGTGCAGGGAGGCCCCGGCACCGGGAAGACGGCCGTCGGCCTGCACCGGGTCGCCTATCTCCTCTACGCCCACCGCGAGCGGCTGGCCCGCACCGGCACGCTGGTCGTCGGACCGAACCGTTCCTTCCTGCACTACATCGAGCAGGTGCTGCCCGCGCTGGGCGAGCTGACGGTCGCGCAGGC
Organism: Streptomyces sp. NPDC053426; assembly: GCF_055585405.1. NCBI lineage: Bacteria > Bacillati > Actinomycetota > Actinomycetes > Kitasatosporales > Streptomycetaceae > Streptomyces > Streptomyces sp. NPDC053426. Next base: position 3,531 of record NZ_JBVJKE010000033.1, read on the forward strand.
CACGGTGGACGACCTGGTGGCGCACGTGGAGGTGCGCGGGACGGACGACGCCCCGGCGGCGGTGGTCAAGGGCGACGCCCGGATGGCGGAGGTCCTGCGCAGGGCCCTCTACGCACACGTCACGATGCCCACCGAGCCGGTCGTCGTCGTGCGCGGTTCCCGCCGCTGGCGGGTCCCGGCGTACGAACTGGAGGAGATCGTCCGGCAGTTGCTCGAGCGCGGCATCCGCTACGGGGCCGCCCGCGACGCCCTCCCGCAGCGCATCGCGCACGCCGTGCTGGTGCAGATGGAGCGGGCGGGCGAGGCGCCGGACGACCGCGTCCAGGACGCGGTGGCCCGCAACAGCGCGGTGAAGGCGGCGGTGAAGACGGTCTGGCCGGCCGTGGACCCGGCGAAGCTGGTGCTACGGCTGCTGAGCGACCCGGAGTTCCTGGCGGAGCACGCGGAGGGTCTGCTCGACGAGCAGGAGCAGAAGACGATCCTGTGGGAGAAACCCGCCCGCTCGGTGAAGTCGGCGAAGTGGTCGGTGGCGGACGCGGTGCTGATCGACGAGGCGACGGACCTCGTCCAGCGCACGCACTCCCTCGGACACGTGGTGCTCGACGAGGCGCAGGACCTGTCCCCCATGCAGTACCGCGCGGTGGGCCGCCGCTGCACGACCGGTTCTGCGACCGTCCTCGGCGACCTGGCCCAGGGCACCACGCCGTGGGCGACGCGCAGCTGGGACGAAGCCCTGCTCCACCTGGGCAAACAGGACGCGGTGATCGAGGAGTTGACGGCCGGTTTCCGCGTCCCCACGGACGTCATCACCTACGCCTCCCGGCTCCTGACGCACATCGCACCGGGTCTGACCCCGGTGGCGTCGATCCGCGAGAACCCGGGCTTCTTCGAGGTCCGCCGGTCCGAGGGGACGGACGACGTGGTCTCCGCGTGCCGCGAACTCCTGCGCAACGAGGGCTCGGTGGGCCTGATCGCGGCGGACCCCCACATCCCGGACCTGGCGAAGGCGCTGACGGCGGCGGGCATCACCTACATCGCCCCCGGCGAGGAGACGACCCACGAAACCCGCCTGACCCTGGTCCCGGCCTCCCTGGCGAAGGGCCTGGAGTACGACTACGTACTCCTGGACGAACCCCGCGCGGTGGTCGCCGCCGAACCGGACGAACGCACCGGCCTCCGCCGCCTCTACGTCACCCTGACCCGAGCGGTATCAGGCCTGATCGTCACCCACAACGCACCCCTGCCGGAGCAGCTGACGTAACCCCTCCCCGCGTTTCCGCGGGCAATCGTGCCTCCCCCAGTGCCTCAAGGGCCTGGGAGGTACCCCCAGGGCGATAGGGGTCCCCCCGCTCGAGCGAAGCCGAGAGTGGGGGAGAAGCCGAGAGTGGGGGAGGCACCCCGCAAGCGCCGGGCAGCGCGACCCACCCCCGCCCAGCGGCGACCCCGCCCAGCCCGACGCCCGGTGACAAGGGAGCGAACGCTCAGCCCCCCAGCACCCGCCGCCACTCGGCGACGGCCTCCGCCGACACGGGCCCGGCCCATCCTCCGGGCCGAGCCGCCCCACCGATGTGGAACCCGTCGATCCCGGCATCCAGCAGCGTGGGCACATGCTCCAGCCCCAGCCCGCCCCCCACCAGCAACTGCTGCTCGTACCCCGGCTCCCCCCGCCGCCGGGCCTCCGCGAGCAGAACCGGCAACCCGGCGTCCACGCCCTCGGCCGCCCCGGCCGTCAGATAGGTGTCCAGCCCCGGCACCCCGTCGAGCTGCTTGCGCAGGGCATCCCGGTCGGCGGCCCGGTCGATCGCCCGGTGGAACGTCCACCGGCACCCCTCCAGCACACAGGCGACCCGCTCCACCGCCCCCAGATCCACATCACCGCCCGGACCGAGGAACCCGAGCACGAACTCCTCCGCCCCGGCCTCGCGCATCTCGCACGCGGCACCCACCAGCCGCTCGACGTCCCCCGCGGCGAACCCGTCCGCCAGCCGCAGCATCACCCGCGCCGGAATGTCCACGGCCGCCCGGATCCCCGCGACGGTCGCCGCCGAAGGCGTCAGCCCGTCCGCCGCCATGTCGGTCACCAGCTCGAGGCGGTCCGCACCTCCGGCCTGGGCGGCCACCGCGTCCTCGACGTCGAGGGCGATCACCTCCAGGACTGCACGCTTGCTCATGGGACCCCATTCCTCGGCATCAGACGGCGACTACAGGTCTAGTCCAATCCAAGACTACGCCCGCCCGCCCGCCCGAGGCTGCCCCGCCCCTCCGCTCAGTCCCCGAAAATGTTCAGCTCCGCCGCCTCCGCCCCGGCCAGCTCGTACGCGGCACCGTCCACCGGACGCCCCGCGTACAGCCGTACGAGGGTCGGCCCGTCCCCGATGTAGCGGGCCGGGGGACGTTCGCCCGTGGCGTCGCCCAGCCGCAGCGGCTCGTCGGCGTCGTCGAGGTCGGCGTGCAGCGGAAGATGCCCTTTCCCGCCGGTCACCTGGCCCAGCAGGGTGAGCGCGTACGGCAGTCCCGCGCCCGCGTACGCCCCCGCCTCCCCGAACGCGACCCGTACGTCCCCGGCGTGCACCCACTCGCCCAGCGCGAGCACGTCCAGCGCCCCGCCCGACTTGGCGATCACGGGCCCCACCTCGGCCATCCCGCGCTCCAGCTCGTCCACGACCCGGGCGTTCGTCCACTCGGCCCGCTCGGCGATGTCCCGCTCATTGCTCTCGGGCGAGAACACCCCGGCCTCGAACCGCCGCTCCAGGACCCGGGTGAACGCGGCCGAACAGTGCGCCAGCACATCCCGCACCGTCCACCCCGGACACGCCGCCACCGGCAGCGCGAAGTCCCCCTCGGCCCTCCCCCGCAGCAGCGGGATCAGCGCGTCCCGCTCGACGGCCAGCAGCCGGCCGGGCAGTTCGGGGTCTCGTACGTTCCGCACATCCGCAGGAGTCGTCATGCCGCCCACGCTAGTGCGGCGGGGGCGCGCGGCCTACTGGGCGTCGACCTGGTGGTCGGCCCAGACATAGCTCACGGGCAGCAGCTCGGCGATGGGGACGGCACGGACGTCCTCGCCCCCGCCGACTATGACCTCGAGCCCGGGAAAGTAGTCGAGCAGGACCTGCCGGCACCGGCCGCACGGAGGAACGACCCCCCGGTCCCGGTCCCCCACGGCGACGATCGTCTCCAGTTCGTAGATCCCCTGAGCCGCGGCGGCCCCGACGAGAACCAGCTCGGCGCAGGGCCCCCCGGTGAAGTGGTAGGCGTTCACCGCGGTGACGATCCGCCCGTCCCGGCCGCGGCCGGCGGCCGCCATGGTGTGGTTGTCGCCCCGGCAACGGGTACGGGCGACCCGGGCGGCGGCCTCGACGAGTTCACGGTCGACGGAGTGGTTCTGCGTGGTCATCCCCTCAGTCTGCGGCAGGCGACAAGAGCCGGGGCGGACAATGGGTCCATGGCCGACACCGACGCCCTCCGTGCCCGCTGGCTGCGCGCCCTCCTCCCGGCACGGGACGGCGCGTGCCACCCCGAGCCGCACCAGTACGCCGACGCGCTGCTGCGCCGCTGGTCGGAGCCCCAGCGGCACTATCACACGCTCACCCACCTGACCGCCGTCCTGGACCACATCGACGTGCTGGAGGAGTACGCCGACAACCCGGACGTCGTACGGCTCGCCGCCTGGTTCCACGACGCGGTCTACCTGCCGGACCGGTCCACCAACGAGGAGCGCTCCGCCCGGCTCGCCGAGCGGGCGCTCCCCGAGGCCGGGGTGTCCGCGGAGAAGACCGCCGAGGTCGCCCGGCTGGTGCGGCTCACCGTCACGCACGATCCGGCCGACGACGACCGGGACGGGCAGGTGCTGTGCGACGCCGACCTCGCGATCCTCGCCGCGTCGCCGTCGTCGTACGCCGCCTACACCGCCGCCGTCCGCGAGGAGTACCACTTCGTGCCGAACGACGCGTTCCGCGCGGGACGGGCCGATGTGCTGCGGCAACTCCTCGCCCTGCCGCGCCTGTTCCGTACGCCGTACGGGCGGGAGCACTGGGAGGCCACCGCCCGCTACAACATGCGCGGCGAGCTGGAAATGCTGTCGACCCCGGCCGTACCGCCCGCCTAGCCTGCCCCGCATGCATGCTGTGGGAGCGGAACAGGTGGAGGAAGCCGTCGCGGACTGCGTGGCGGCGCTGGGGGCGGTCACTGACCGGGACTGGACGGGGGTGCGGGCCGGGCGGCTGGAGTGGAACTGCCGGGAGACGGTGGTGCACATCGCGAGCGATCTCATCGCGTACGCGGGCCAGATCGCCGGGCGCACGCAGGACGCGTACACGCCCTTCGAGATCAGCCTCGACGGCAGGGAGGGCGGCCTGGACCCCGCCGACAACGCCGGCTGCCTCCAGGTGGTCACCGCGACCGGCGCCCTGCTCGCCGCCGCCGTCCGCACCACCCCGCGCGCGGTCCGCGCCTTCCACCCGTTCCCCTTCCGGCACGCGAACCGCGAGGGCTTCGCCGCGATGGGCGTCGCCGAGGTGCTGCTGCACACGCACGACGTCGCCGAGGGGATGGGCATCGGCTACGAGCCGCCGGCCGAGCTGGCCGCCTTCGTCCTCACCCGGATCTTCCCGCAGGTCCAGCCCGGTCCCACGCCGTGGCGGACGCTGCTGTGGGCCACCGGGCGCGGTGATCTGCCGGGCCGGGCGCCCGTCACCGAGTGGAAGTGGTGCAACAACCTGGTGATACCGGCCGGGCGGCTCACCCTGGAGGGCGTCACCCCGGCGGTCGCGGCCGATCTGGCCGTGGGCGGCGAGGGCGGGTTCGACTGGCTCGGTCCGGGACCGTTCGAGGGCACGCGGACGGCCGCCGAAATACTGCTCAAGCAGTACGAGGAGGGCGTGCTCCGGCCCGAGTGGGGGATGTTCGTGCTGGTGCGCCGGGAGGACGACCGCGCGGTCGGCGGCATGGGCTTCCACCGGACGCCCGACGAGAACGGCCGGGTGGAGATCGGCTACGACCTCACCGAGGCCGCCCGCGGCCACGGCTACGCCACCGAGGCGCTGCGCGCGCTGTCGGCGTGGGCGCTGGGCCACGAGGAGGTGACGTCGGTGTGCGCGAGGACCGACCCGGGCAACCTCCCGTCCCAGGCCGTCCTCACACGCGCCGGCTTCACCCGGACCGGGGAGGGGAGCGAGGGCGAGTTCGCCTACGAACTCCGCGGCTGAGCCGCGCCCTTGCGGCGCCGCAGCCCCGCCCCGTGCAGCAGCCGCACCACCTCGCGGCTGCTGACCTCGACCGCCCCGGCGCGCACCGCGTCGGCGTACCGGTGGGCGGGGACGTCGTAGTGGTCGCGTTCGAAGGCGCGGCGGGGGACGCCCAGGCGGTCGGCGAAGGTGTGCAGTTCGTCGTAGGAGAGGTCGCTGACGAGGTGGGACCACATCCGGCCGTGGCCCGGCCAGGTGGGCGGGTCGATGTAGACGGTCACGAGGGGACCGCCCCGCCCAGCCGGCCCACCGCCGCGACCTTCACGCCCGCCTTGTGGCACACCCAGTGCGGGTCGGGGCCGAGTTCCGGCTCCACCTCCAGCGCGTGCGGGTCGCCGGTGCCGCAGACCGGGCACAGCGGCCAGCGCCCGTGCCGCTCCAGCAGGGCGTCCTGTACGTCCTGGGCGACCAGGCCGGCCAGGAAGTCGGCGCCGTCCGGCCACTGTTCCACCCACCAGCGCCGGTGCGTGACGGACTCCTCGACCATGGACACCACGTCCGCCTCGGCGACCTCGCGCGCGACCAGGTCGGCGAGCACGAGGGCGCGCGCCGCGTGCAAGGCTTGTTCCATGGGGCTGACCGGGTGGGGCTCGGGGGCGCCGGGTCCACCGGGCGGATCGTGGGGGTCCATGCCCCCATTGTGCGCACTCTTGACCGCACGACCGGAACGAAAATATCTTTCATGTCGTGACCCGTGACGTGAAGGAAATTTTCGGGAACGGTTCGGGCGGCAGCACGCCCTCCCCTCCCGCGCCCGCCGCCCTGGCGGCCAAGGTGCGCACGCTGGCCCCGTCGATGACCCGTTCCATGCAGCGGGTCGCCGAGGCCGTCGCCGACGACCCGGCCGGCTGCGCGGCCCTCACGGTCACCGGACTCGCCGAACTCACCGGCACCAGCGAGGCCACCGTCGTACGCACCGCCCGCCTGCTCGGCTACCCCGGCTACCGCGACCTGCGCCTGGCGCTGGCCGGTCTCGCCGCCCAGCAGCAGTCCGGGCGCGCACCCGCCATCACCACCGACATCGCGGTGGACGACCCCATAGCCGACGTCGTGGCGAAACTCGCCTACGACGAGCAGCAGACCCTCGCCGACACCGCGGCCGGACTGGACACCGTGCAGCTCGCCGCCGCCGTGACCGCCCTGGCCGGCGCCCGCCGCACCGATGTGTACGGCGTCGGCGCGTCGGGGCTCGTCGCCCAGGACCTCACCCAGAAGCTGCTGCGCATAGGTCTGATGGCGCACGCCCACAGCGATCCGCACCTCGCCGTCACCAACGCGGTGCAGCTGCGGTCGGGAGACGTGGCGATCGCCGTCACGCACTCCGGGTCGACCGGGGACGTCATCGAACCGCTCCGGGTCGCCTTCGAGCGCGGGGCGACGACGGTGGCGGTCACCGGGCGCCCGGACAGTCCCGTCACGCAGTACGCCGATCACGTCCTGACCACGTCCACGGCACGGGAGAGCGAGCTGCGGCCGGCCGCGATGTCGTCCCGGACGGGGCAGTTGCTGGTGGTGGACTGTTTGTTCGTGGGCGTCGCTCAGCGGACGTACGAGTCGGCGGCGCCGGCGCTGTCCGCTTCGTACGAGGCGTTGGCGCACCGGCACCGGGTGCTCCGCAAGGGGCCGTAGGGCCGCGCCGCCGTGGTTGTCCGCGGGTGATCCGTGGTTGATCGCGCAGTTCCCCGCGCCCCTAGGTTGGCCGCCCGACCCCAGACTGGAAAGACACCGTCATGACCTCCCCCTCCCACCACCGCGACCTCCGCTCCCAGTTGGAGACCCTCACCACCGAGGCGTTCCGGCCCGAGCTGGCGGACGTCGACCGGCTGCCCACCCTCGACATCGCGCGGCTGATGAACGGCGAGGACGCCACCGTGGCCGGGGCCGTGGGCGAGCAGGTGCCGGTGATCGCCGCCGCGATCGACGCCGTCGCCGAGCGGATGGCCCGGGGCGGGCGGCTGATCTACGCGGGGGCGGGCACCGCCGGGCGGCTGGGGGTGCTGGACGCCTCCGAGTGCCCGCCGACCTTCAACACCGATCCGGCGCGGGTCGTCGGCCTGATCGCGGGCGGCCCCGACGCCATGGTCACCTCGGTGGAGGGCGCCGAGGACTCGCGTGAGCTGGCCGAGGCCGACCTGGCCGCCCTGGAGCTGACCGCCGACGACACGGTGGTCGGCGTCTCCGCCTCCGGCCGGACCCCGTACGCGGTCGGCGCCGTCGCGTACGCCCGTGCGCGCGGCGCCCTCACCGTGGGCCTGGCCTGCAACCGGGGCAGTGCGCTGGCGGCGGCGGCCGAGCACGGCATCGAGGTCGTCGTGGGCCCGGAGTTCCTCACCGGTTCCACGCGCCTGAAGGCCGGTACGGCGCAGAAGCTGGTGCTGAACATGCTGTCGACGATCACGATGATCCGGCTGGGCAAGACGTACGGGAACCTGATGGTCGACGTGCGGGCCTCCAACGAGAAGCTGCGCGCCCGCTCCCGCCGTATCGTCGCGCAGGCGACGGGCGCGGCGGACGACGTCGTCGAGCGGGCCCTGACCGCCACGGACGGCGAGGTCAAGCACGCGATCCTGGTCATCCTGGCGGACGTGGACGGCCCGACGGCCGCCCGCCTGCTCGCGGAGTCCGACGGCCGTCTGCGCGCGGCGCTCACCAGGGCGCGGGAGTAGAAGGAATCCGTGGGCGGATACTGGAGGGCACCCGACCCGGAGAGGAACCATGAACCACGCGCAGCTCACCGCCCTGGGCCGCGCCCTGCGCGTGCTCGGGGAGCACGGCGAGGCGCTGTCCGCCGACACCCCGGACGCCCGGCTGCACGAAGTGAAGGACGACCTGCGGCGGGCCCTGGACCTGCTGGAGGAGAGCGTCACCACGGCCGCGCCCAGCACGCGCTGCGCCGAGCACCCGACCGGACCGGTCGACGAGAGCGCCCCCGACCTGTGCCTGCTCTGTGAGACCCGGCGCCGTGCCGCCCGCCGCGCCGAGTTCAACGGCCCGGCCCCGCAGGCCCGGCCCGCCGAGCCCGCGCCGTCCCGGTACGGGGTGCGCGGGGACCGGCCGCAGCCGCAGCAGCGCTGGCTGCCGGAGCTGTGGAACGGCCAGACGTGGCAGCTGTGCGGCACCCCGCGCCGGGACCGGCGCGAGGCGGAGCTGTTCGTCGCGGCACAGCGGCGCGGGCCCCACCCCGCCATGGCGTACCGGATCGTGCACGAGTTCACCGACTACGAGGTACTGCGCGTGTGGGGAACACCGGTCAGACTCGACATCGAACCGATGGGCAACCCCTGACGCCCCCGCCGTAGGCGCGATGGGGCCTGGGCCTAAAGGGGCGCGGGGAACTGCGCACGGGGGTCTGGGGGGGGCAGAGCCCCCAGGGACGGGAAGGGAAGGGGCGGCGGGGGCGAGCAACACAGCCGCGACACCCCACCCACCGCGGACAACCACAGCCCCCGACCCCCCGCCACGACACCGGACACGGCGCCGGCCGCCCCTACGCCTTCGACGGCTCCGGCGCCCGCCCGGCACCGACCACTTCCTCCGCCCCCGCGGCCCGCTGCCGCGGAATGAACGCGGCGATGACGAATCCGAGCAGCGCCGCACCGGCCCCGAGCGCCAGAACCGTACGGAAGGCGTCCTCGGACGGCAGCGCGAACCCGCCGAACCCAGTGGTCATCTGGGCCAGGACGACACCGGCGACGGCACTGGCGACGGAGGTGCCGATGGACCGCATGAGGGTGTTGAGGGCGTTGGCGGCCCCCGTCTCGGAGGCGGGCACGGCGCCCATGATCAGCGTGGGCATCGCGCCGTAGGTGAAGCCGATGCCGGCGCCGATGACGCAGGACGCCAGCACGAAGTGCCAGACCTCGCTCATCAGCAGCACGTTCAGGCCGTACCCGGCGGCCACGATCAGCGCGCCGATCATGAGCGTCACCTTCGGCCCCTTGGCCCGGGAGACGAGCGCGGACACCGGCGCCAGCGCCATCATCACCAGACCGGACGGCGCCATGACCAGACCGGCCGTCAGCAGCGACTGGCCCAGTCCGTAGCCGGTCTCCTCCGGGAGCTGCAGCACCTGCGGGATGACCAGGGACATCGAGAACATCGCGAAGCCGATGGCGATCGAGGCGAGGTTGGTGATCAGCACCTGGGGGCGGGCCGTGCTGCGCAGGTCCACCAGCGGCTGGTCGTCGCGCAGCTCGTAGAAGCCCCAGGCCACCAGGATCACGACGGCCGCCGCGAACAGGCCGAGGGTGGTGCCGCTCGTCCAGCCCCAGTCGCCACCCTTGGAGATCGCCAGCAGCAGGCAGATCAGTCCGGCCGCCATGCCGGCCGAGCCGGGCAGGTCGAACCGGCCACCGGTGCGCACCTTCGACTCCGGTACGAGGGCCAGCACCAGGACCAGCGCGACCACGCCCAGCGCGGCCGAGATCCAGAAGAGCATGTGCCAGTCGAAGTTGTCGGCGATGAGCGCGGCGACGGGCAGGCCGAGGGCGCCGCCGACGCCGAGCGAGGCGCTGATCATCGCGGTGGCCGAGCCCAGCTTCTCCGCGGGCAGTTCGTCGCGCAGGATGCTGATGCCGAGCGGGATCACACCGGACGACAGGCCCTGCAGGGCGCGGCCGACGATCATCGGGGTCAGGGAGTCGCTGAGTCCGGCGACGACGGAGCCGACCACCAGCATGGCCATGCTGACCAGCAGCATGCGGCGCTTGCCGTACATGTCGCCGAGGCGGCCCATGACGGGCGTGGCGACGGCGGCGGCGAGCAGGGTGGCGGTGATGGCCCAGGCGGTGTCCGCGGCGGAGGCGTTCAGGTACTGCGGCAGTTGCCCCACGATCGGGATCACCAGGGTCTGCATCAGCGAGACCACGATGCCGCCGAAGGCCAGCACGGGCACCACGGCACCGGTCTCGGGCGGCGCGGCGGTGCCGGGCGTGGGGGAACGGTCGAGTGCGTCGGGCATGTGGGAGGTCTCCGTCGGGACTCGGGCCAATACTTGACTCAGGCAACTTTAAGGCGATTGATTGACTTAAGCAAATTAAAACCGGGTGACAAGCGGATGGCGCCCCCGCGTCCGGGAGCGCCACCGACCGGCTCGACCCGGCGCCCGCAGGGGACACCGGGTCGTACGGCGTCGGCTCGGCGTCCACAGGGACGCCGACCCGTACCGCGTCAGCTCGGCGTCCGCGGGGAACGCCGGCCCGTACCGCGTCAGCTCAGGGTCTGCATGGACGCCGGCTCGTACGGCGTCAGCTCGTCGAAGCGGCCGGCCAGCACCTTGGCCGCCCAGTTCGGGTCCTGGAGCAGCGCGCGGCCCACGGCGACGAGGTCGAACTCGTCCCGCTCCATCCGGTCGAGCAGGTTGTCGATGCTGCCCAGCTCGGCCCCCTGCCCCTGGAAGGCCTTGAGGAACTCGCCGTTCAGACCGACGGAGCCGACGGTGATGGCGGGCCTGCCGGTCAGCTTCTTCGTCCAGCCGGCCAGGTTGAGGTCGGAGTCCTCGAACTCCGGGAGCCAGTAGCGGCGCGTGGACGCGTGGAAGGCGTCGACACCGGCCGCGGCGAGCGGGGCGAGGATCGCCTCCAGTTCCTGGGGCGTCTCGGCGAGCCGGGCGTCGTAGGCGTCCTGCTTCCACTGCGAGTAGCGGAAGATCACCGGGAACTCGGGCGACACGGCGGCGCGCACCGCCGCCACGACCTCCGCCGCGAACCGCGCGCGGGCCACCGGGTCACCGCCGTAGGCGTCGGTGCGGCGGTTGGTGCCGGACCACAGGAACTGGTCGATGAGGTAGCCGTGGGCGCCGTGCAGCTCCACGCCGTCGAAGCCGATGCGCTCGGCGTCGGCGGCGGCGCGGGCGAACGCGGCGACGACGTCGTCGATGTCGGTCTGCGTCATCGCCTCGCCCTTGCCCTCGGTGCCGTCCGTGCGCACCCCGGACGGGCCGACCGCCGGAGCCTGCGGGTACGGCGCCTGGCCCTGCTCGCGGACCATGCCGATGTGCCAGAGCTGCGGCACGATCGTGCCGCCCGCCGCGTGCACCGCCTCGGCGACCTTCGCCCAGCCCGCGAGCTGCTCCTCCCCGTGGAACCGCGGCACCCGGTCGCTCTGCCCGGCCGACTCGTGCCCCACGTACGTCCCCTCGGTGACGATCAGCCCGACGCCGGCCGCGGCACGACGCGAGTAGTACGACACGACGTCCTCGCCGGGCACACCGCCCGGCGAGAACATCCGGGTCATCGGCGCCATGGCGATGCGGTTGGGGACGGTCAGGCCGTTGATCGTGACGGGCCGGGAGAGGATCCCGGCGGCTCGGGCGGTGGTGTCCGGGGAGGTGACGGTCACGTGGGGGCTCCTCTGCTTCGAATACCGGTCAGTATGTGCGCATGCATTTAATGCACGTTCGGCACCAACCGGGAAGGGGGAAGAGGAATTCCCCTCGGGACACAGGTGTGACTCCGGACACGGGACGCCTTCCCGCGCACCGGGTACGGTCGTCCGATGAGAACACGCCTTCTGCGCTTCGGTCTGTACGCGGACGAGGAAGGGCTGGCGTGGGCCGGCTCGGTCGTCGACCGGGCCATAGCGCTCCGGAACGCCCGGACCGTCGGCCGGGCCGTCGTCCGCACGCTCCCCGGCAGCGGGATGACGACCGCCGACCTCTACGACCACCTGGCGGAACAGTGGGGCTTGGAGCACCCGGGCCGAAGCAGCGGCGCACGGGAACCGGTCGAGCTGCGCGTCCGCCTGGTGTGCTCGCTGCGGACCTGGCGGGCGATCCGCAAGGAGGTGCTGCGGGGCCTGTGCCCGCAGGGCGCGTCACCGCACGTCTGCCGCGTGCCGTGGTGCGCCGCCTGAAACAACGCCCGAGGGCGGCACCCCCTGTCGGAACAGGGGGTGCCGCCCTCGGTCGTACGACGGACGGATCCGATCCTCGAAAAGGATCAGAAGTCCATGTCACCGCCCGGCATGCCGCCGCCGGCCGGGGCCGCGGCCTTCTCCGGCTTGTCGGCGATGACGGCCTCGGTGGTGAGGAACAGCGCGGCGATGGAGGCGGCGTTCTGCAGCGCGGAGCGCGTCACCTTCGCCGGGTCGATGATGCCCTCGGCGATCATGTCGACGTACTCGCCGGTCGCGGCGTTCAGGCCGTGGCCGACCGTGAGGTTGCGGACCTTCTCCACGACGACGCCGCCCTCGAGACCACCGTTGACGGCGATCTGCTTCAGCGGGGCCTCCAGCGCGAGCTTCACGGCGTTGGCGCCGGTCGCCTCGTCACCGTCGAGCTCCAGCTTCTCGAAGACCTGGGAGGCCTGGAGCAGGGCCACGCCACCACCGGCGACGATGCCCTCCTCGACGGCCGCCTTGGCGTTGCGCACGGCGTCCTCGATGCGGTGCTTGCGCTCCTTGAGCTCCACCTCGGTGGCGGCACCGGCCTTGATGACCGCGACACCGCCGGCGAGCTTCGCCAGGCGCTCCTGCAGCTTCTCGCGGTCGTAGTCCGAGTCGCTGTTCTCGATCTCGGCGCGGATCTGGTTCACGCGGCCCTGGACCTGGTCGGCCGAGCCGGCACCGTCGACGATGGTGGTCTCGTCCTTGGTGATGACGACCTTGCGGGCCTTGCCCAGCAGGTCGAGCGTCGCGTTCTCCAGCTTGAGGCCGACCTCCTCGGAGATGACCTCGCCGCCCGTGAGGATGGCGATGTCACCGAGCATGGCCTTGCGGCGGTCGCCGAAGCCCGGGGCCTTGACGGCGACGGACTTGAAGGTGCCGCGGATCTTGTTGACGACCAGGGTCGACAGGGCCTCGCCCTCGACGTCCTCGGCGATGATCAGCAGCGGCTTGCCCGACTGCATGACCTTCTCCAGGAGCGGGAGCAGGTCCTTGACGTTGGAGACCTTGGAGTTCGCGATCAGGATGTACGGGTCGTCGAGGACGGCCTCCATACGCTCCATGTCGGTGGCGAAGTACGCCGAGATGTAGCCCTTGTCGAAGCGCATACCCTCGGTGAGCTCCAGCTCCAGACCGAAGGTCTGGGACTCCTCGACGGTGATGACGCCTTCCTTGCCGACCTTGTCCATGGCCTCGGCGATCAGCTCGCCGATCTGGGTGTCGGCGGCGGAGATGGAGGCCGTGGAGGCGATCTGCTCCTTGGTCTCGACGTCCTTCGCCTGCTCCAGCAGGGCACCGGAGACGGCCTCGACGGCCTTCTCGATACCGCGCTTCAGGGCCATCGGGTTGGCGCCGGCGGCCACGTTGCGCAGGCCCTCACGGACCAGGGCCTGGGCGAGAACGGTCGCGGTGGTCGTACCGTCACCGGCGACGTCGTCCGTCTTCTTGGCGACTTCCTTGACCAGCTCGGCGCCGATCTTCTCGTACGGGTCCTCGAGCTCGATCTCCTTGGCGATGGACACACCATCGTTGGTGATCGTGGGGGCGCCCCACTTCTTCTCGAGGACGACGTTGCGGCCCTTGGGGCCGAGCGTCACCTTGACGGCGTCCGCGAGCTGGTTCATGCCGCGCTCGAGGCCGCGCCGCGCCTCCTCGTCGAACGCGATGATCTTGGCCATGTGAAGTGGTCCCTCCAGGACTGGGGGTGATTCCTTCGGACCGCGCCCGCGCCCGCGACGGACGGCTCGCCGGCCCCGTGGTTCCTTGCCCCACACGGCCCGCGGGCCTCACCGACCCGGTCCTTCGTTGTCACTCTCACCTTCAGAGTGCTAACGCCAATGATTAGCACTCGACCCATGCGAGTGCAAGCGCCCATGGGGAGTACACGGGGTCGCTCAGCCGCACGCGAACGCCGCTCGGCCGCGCGTGGGCACGGCGAAGGGCCCGCACCCCGGGAGGTGCGGGCCCTTCGTCGGCAGAAGATGCTTGCGACTGGTAGCGCGTTCAGGCGCTGAGACGAACCATGTCGGCCTGTGGGCCCTTCTGACCCTGCGAGATCTCGAACTCGACCCGCTGGCCTTCTTCGAGGGTGCGGTAGCCGTCCATCTGGATCGCGCTGTAGTGGACGAAAACATCCGCACCACCGTCGACCGCGATGAAGCCGTACCCCTTCTCCGCGTTGAACCACTTGACGGTGCCCTGAGCCATGCCTAACTCCCCTATTACTGGCCCTTGCACAGATCCACACTTCGCGGATCCGGGTCAGACCTCACCCCCCAACGGTTGGGGGCGTGCGCCGGAACGCGTCGACCGCGGCTGAATGTATCTGTCCAACTGCCGTCTGCAACAGGTCAATCGGACGAGAAATCTGGACGACGCCGGTCCGGAATGTGGCGAGAATTCGCCTCATTCCAGGGCAAGTCGGGCTGCGCAAAGGTCACAAATGCCGCGAAAGGTGCCCGCACTTTGGCTACATCCAGTCGGGTCTGCGGCAGGAATTCAGTGTTTCCGATCAGTGGATCGGGAGCGCGTTCCCCAACTCTACCGCGCTCAACCCCATGGAATTGCCCCCTCCGCATCTCTCACGGAGGGGGCAAAGTCCCAAACGCTCGGTAACCGTCATTACCGAAGGTAATGATCAGCCGCCGGCCACCGCCGGAATGATCGACACGCCGGCCCCGTCCGGGGTGGCCGTCTCGAGCCCCTGCTCGAACCGCACGTCGTCATCATTGACGTAGACGTTCACGAACCGCCGCAACTTGCCCTGATCGTCCAGCACCCGGGCGGCGATCCCGGTGTGGTTCTTCTCCAGGTCCGAGATGACCTCCCCGAGGGTGGCCCCCTCGGCGCTCACTTCGGCCTGCCCACCGGTGTAGGTACGCAGGATGGTGGGGATACGGACAGTCACGCTCACGACAAAACCTCCGGAAGGGACAGCACCCTGGGGGCGCGGGGAACTGCGCGACCAGCCACAGACGGTCCGCAGACGAACGACTCAGACAAGCCCGGCTTCACGGAACGACTCGAGGCTCGGACGGATCGTCGCCGTAAGCCCCGTCCCCGCCACCGCGTCCAACGTCTTCAGACCATCACCCGTGTTGAGCACCACGGTGGTCAAAGACGGGTCGAGGGCACCGCTCTCAAGAAGCTTCTTGGTGACCCCCACGGTCACACCACCGGCGGTCTCCGCGAAGATCCCCTCGGTACGCGCCAGCAGCTTGATCGCGTCCACGATCTGCTCGTCGTTCACGTCCTCCACCGCCCCGCCCGTCCGACGGGCGATGTCCAGCACGTACGGCCCGTCCGCCGGGTTCCCGATCGCCAGCGACTTGGCTATCGTGTCCGGCTTCTGCGGACGTACGACGTCGTGCCCCGCCTTGTACGCGGTGGACACCGGCGAGCACCCCTCGGCCTGCGCGCCGAAGATCTTGTACGGCTTGTCCTCGACCAGCCCGAGCTTGATCAGCTCCTGCAGCCCCTTGTCGATCTTCGTGAGCTGGGAGCCGGAGGCGATCGGGACCACGATCTGGTCCGGGAGCCGCCAGCCGAGCTGCTCGCAGATCTCGTACGCGAGGGTCTTGGACCCCTCCGCGTAGTACGGCCGCAGGTTGACGTTGACGAAGCCCCAGCCCTCGCCGGCCGGGTCGCCGATCAGCTCGGAGCAGAAGCGGTTCACGTCGTCGTAGTTGCCCTCGATGCCGACGAGTTCACCGCCGTAGACGGCGGCCATGACGACCTTGCCCTGCTCCAGGTCGTGCGGGATGAACACGCAGGACCGGAAGCCCGCCCGGGCCGCGGCGGCGCCGACGGCGCCGGCGAGGTTGCCGGTGGAGGAGCAGGAGAGGGTGGTGAAGCCGAAGGCGCGGGCGGCCTCGATGGCCTGGGCGACGACGCGGTCCTTGAAGGAGTGCGTCGGGTTGCCGGAGTCGTCCTTGACGAACAGCTTGCCGGCGTCGACACCCAGCTCACGCGCGAGGTTGTCGGCCTGGACGAGCTTGGTCCAGCCGGGGTTCAGGTTCGGCTTGGTCGCCACGTCCGCCGGGACGGGCAGCAGCGGCGCGTAGCGCCAGATGTTCGCGGGTCCCGCCTCGATCCGCTTGCGGAGCTCCTCGGTGTCGTGGGCCGAGAAGTCGTACGCGATCTCCAGCGGGCCGAAACACTCCTCGCAGGCGAAGACCGGGCCGAGGGGCACGCGGTGTCCGCATTCGCGGCAGGAGAGCGCGGCGGCGGGGCCGAGGTCTACAGCGGAATCGGTGGTGCTTGCAACGGTCTGCACAGCCATGGAGGCGAGGCCCTTTCTCCTCATCTTCCTCACGACGCACCTCGCCGTGAGACGGATTTGGCACCTTCCCTAGCCGGGAGCCTCGCCACGTCCGTGTGACAAGAACCGACTGGAGGGTTGCCGGGGCTTCATCGGGCCGTATCCCTCTGCCCCTCTGGATGAGCGGTGTTCAGTTGTCGTCCGCGCGGTGACCCCGGCATGCGGTGGTCGTCGGCGTTGCTCAAGACTGTAACCGAAGGCCTGCATGGTTGAGATAGTCGTCCGCACCGCGAGATGGATCACAGGCCAGTGAGGAGTCCGGGACCGTGCTGGAAGAAGTCGAGCGCTGGCTGATCGACCGCTCCTGGTCCGTGGCCGACCGCCCGCTCCACCGGATCCTGGCGGCGAAACGTGCCACGGGGCAGACGGTGAGCGTGGTGCTGCCCGCGCTCGACGAGGAGGCGACGGTCGGCGAGATCGTCTCGGTGATCCGGCACGACCTGGTGCTCCAGGTCCCGCTGGTCGACGAGGTGGTGGTGGTCGACTCGGGCTCGACCGACCGCACGGCCGAGGTGGCGGCGGCTGCGGGCGCGACCGTGGTGCACCGGGACGCGATCCTGCCCCGGATACCGGCGGTGCCCGGCAAGGGCGAGGTGCTGTGGCGCTCCCTGCTCGTCACCCGCGGCGACATCGTGTGCTTCGTCGACGCGGATCTGCGGGAGTTCTCCTCCGACTTCGTCTCCGGCATCGTCGGCCCGCTGCTCACCGAGCCGGACGTGCACCTGGTCAAGGCCATGTACGACCGTCCCCTCACGGTGTCCGACGGACGCGCCTCCGGCACGATCGCCGCCGGTCAGGGCGGCCGGGTCACGGAGCTGATGGCCCGCCCGCTGCTGAACATGCACTGGCCCCAGCTCGCCGGCTTCGTCCAGCCGCTCGGCGGCGAGTACGCGGCCCGCCGCTCCCTGCTGGAGCAGCTCCCGTTCCCGGTCGGGTACGGCGTCGAGCTCGGCATGCTGGTCGACGCCCTGCACCTGGTCGGCCTGGACGCCCTCGCCCAGGTGGACGTCGGTGTCCGCAAGCACCGCCACCAGGACGGCCAGGCCCTCGGCCGGATGGCCGCCGCGATCTACCGCACCGCCCAGCTCCGCCTGGCCCGCGGCCATCTGATCCGCCCGTCCCTGACCCAGTTCGAGCGCACCGGCGACAACTTCGAACCCCGTACGTACTCCGTCGACACGGAGGAACGGCCGCCGATGGCGGAGATCGCGGAGTACCAGGCGCGAAGGGTGGCCTGACCCGTATACGGCCGATCCGCACGTTTGAGGCCCGTGGGGCCGGGCTAGGTTGCAGCGTATGGCTTCAAGCTTCGGTGCTGCTCAGGTGCTGGTCGCCTCCAACCGGGGGCCCGTCTCGTACACGGTGGAGGACGACGGTTCGCTGCGGGCCGGGCGGGGCGGTGGCGGGCTGGTGTCCGGGCTGTCGGCGATCGGGCCGGACGCGGGGGCGCTGTGGGTGTGCTCGGCGCTGTCCGACGGCGACCGCGAGGCGGTGCGGCGCGGGGTCGGCGAGGACGGCGTGCGGATGCTGGACGTCCCGGCGGACGTGCACGCGGACGCGTACAACGGGATCGCCAACTCGGTGCTGTGGTTCGTGCACCACATGCTGTACCAGACGCCGCTGGAGCCGGTCTTCGACGCGGAGTTCCGCCGGCGGTGGGCGTCGTACGAGGCCTACAACCGGGCGTTCGCCGAGGCGCTGGCCGAGGAGGCGGCGCGGGGCGCGGCGGTACTGGTCCAGGACTACCACCTGACGCTCGTCCCCGGGATGCTCCGCGAACTCCGCCCCGACCTGCGCATCGCGCACTTCTCGCACACACCGTGGGCGCCGCCGGAGTACTTCGCGATGCTGCCCGACGACATCGCACGGCAGGTGCTGCGCGGGATGCTCGGCGCCGACCGGCTCGGCTTCCTCACCCACCGCTGGGCGGACGCGTTCACCGCGTGCTGCGAACGCTTCGCGGACGGCCTCGGGAACACGCGGATCGGCGTGCACGGCCTCGGCGCCGACGCGGACTTCCTGCGCGCCCGCGCCCACGAGGCGGACGTCGAGGAGCGGATGACCGCGCTCCGGGAGGAGATCGGCGAAGGGCGCCGGACGATCGTCCGGGTCGACCGCACCGAACTGTCGAAGAACATCGTGCGCGGACTGCTGGCCTACCGGCAGCTCCTGGACGACCACCCCGAGTGGCGCGAACGCGTCGTGCACGTCGCGTTCGCCTACCCCTCCCGGCAGGATCTCGCCGTGTACCGCGACTACACCGCCGAGGTGCGGCGACTCGCGGAGGAGATCGACGAGCGGTACGGCACGCCGGGCTGGCGGCCGGTCGTCCTGCACGTCAAGGACGACTTCGCGCGCTCGCTCGCCGCGTACCGGATGGCGGACGTGGCGCTGGTCAACCCGATCCGCGACGGCATGAACCTGGTCGCCAAGGAGGTCCCGGTCGTCTCCGACGCGGGCTGCGCGCTGGTGCTGTCGCGGGAGGCGGGCGCCCACGAGGAGCTGGGCGAGGACGCGCTCACGGTCAACCCGTACGACGTCGTCGGAACCGCCGAGGCCCTGCACGAGGCCCTGACGATGGGCCCGGACGAACGCGCCGAGCGCGCCAAGCGGCTGGCCGCGGCGGCGACCGCGCTGCCCCCGGCCCGCTGGTTCCTGGAGCAGCTGGACGCGCTGCGGGAGGTCACGCCCGGCTGACCGGAGGTATGGCCGGTCACACAGGCGTGCGGGGGGACGGGCGCGGATAGGTTGGACGGTATGGCCAGCCATACGGATTCCACGGAGCCGAACGCCACGCCGACGCCCGCCACGCAGGCCGGGCGGGAAGGGCTGGAGGCGCTTCTCTCCCGCCCGGGGAAGGCACTGATCGGGCTCGACTTCGACGGGACGCTCGCGCCGATCGTGGCCGATCCCGAGCAGGCCCGCGCGCACCCGGACGCGGTGGACGCGCTCGCCGCGCTCGCGCCCAAGGTGGCCGCGGTCGCGGTCGTCACCGGCCGGCCGGCGGGCGTCGCGGTCCGCCACGGGGGCTTCGCGGGCGTTCCCGGCCTCGGACACCTCGTCGTTCTCGGCCATTACGGCGCCGAGCGCTGGGACGCCGTCACCGGCACGGTCACCGCGCCCGCCCCGCACCCCGGAGTCGCCGCCGTCCGCGCGGAGCTGCCGGGGGTGCTCGACCGGGTCGGCGCGTGGCAGGGCACGTGGATCGAGGAGAAGGGCGGCCGGGCGGTGGCGGTCCACACCCGCCGGGCCGCCGATCCGCAGGCCGCGTTCGAGGCCCTGCGCGAGCCGCTCACCGGCCTCGCCACCCGGCACGGCCTCGTCGTCGAGCCCGGCCGCATGGTCCTGGAGCTGCGCCCGCCCGGCATGGACAAGGGCATCGCCCTGATGGAGTACGCGCGGGACATCGGCGCGGAGTCGGTCCTGTACGCGGGTGACGACCTGGGCGACCTCCCCGCCTACACGGCCGTCGACAAGCTCCGCTCCGCCGGCACTCCGGGGCTGCTGGTGTGCAGCGGCAGCGACGAGGTCGCGGAGCTTCGGGAGCGTGCGGATGTGGTGGTCGACGGGCCTGCGGGGGTGGTGCGGCTGCTGCGGTGGCTGGCGGAGCGGATGCCCTGACCGGTTTTCTCGTCCCCGCTCCTCAAACGCCGGAGAGGCTGGTTCTCAGCCTCTCCGGCGTTCGAGGAGCGGGGTCCGGGGCGGAGCCCCAGGGACGGGAAGGGGCGGCGGGAGCGATCAACGCTCGGTGCGGCGGGTCTCCCGCACCCGGCGAAGACGGTTGACCGTCACCGGATCGTGGGCGAGAGCCCGGGGATCGTCCAGGAGCGCGTTCAGGAGCTGGTAGTAGCGCACGGGCGCCAGCCCCAGCTCCTCACGGATCGCGCGTTCCTTGACGCCGGGCCCGGAAAACCCCCGGCGCTCCATCGCGAGGATGTCCTGTTCGCGACGGGCCAGCCCCGCGCCGGCCTCGTGCTCCTCGCCCCCCGTGTCCATGCCCCGCAGACTACTCCGCGCTCTCCGCGCGCGTCGCCGTCGCCTGGAGTCCGCCGAGGACACCGGCGGGGCTGCCGCCCGGACCGACCGCCTTGCCGATCTGCTTCTTGACCGCCGCGTTGACCGCCGCCCAGGAGGTGTTGCCGACCGGGTAGAGCTCCGAGGTCGCGAGCTGGTCGAGGAAGGGCTTGAGGTCCTTGTCCTGGTCGGACGCGGCCATCGTCCGGGACGCGGAGGTGGTGACCGGCAGCAGGTTGTACTCGCGGGAGAAGTCGAGCACGTTCTCCTCGCTGTAGACGAAGTCGAGGAACTCGCCGACCTGGTCGCGGTGGCCGTTCTTCTTGAAGGCCATCATCCAGTCGGCGACACCGAGCGTGGCCGGGCTCACGCCGTCGGCGCCCGGCGTCGGCACCATGCCGAACTCCACGCCCTTCTCCTTCGCCATCTCCATCAGCGAGGGGTGTCCGTTGAGCATGCCGACGTCCCCGGCGGCGAACGCCGCGAACGCGTCGGCCCGGTCGAGCTTGCCGGGCGCGACGGGACCGGTCAGGCCCTTGCCGACCAGTTCGTCCCTCAGCCAGGTGAAGGTCTCGACGTTCTGCGCGGAGTCGATGCTGTACGTGCCCATGATGTCGGTGTAGCCGCCGTCGCCGCTGAGCAGCCACTGCATGGTCTCGGCCTGTGCCTCCTCCGGGCCGAGCGGCAGCGCGTACGGGTACTTCACGCCCTCCGCGTCGAGCGCCTCGGCGGCCTCGGCGAGCTCGTCCCAGGTCTGAGGCGGGGTGGCGCCGGCCTCGGCGAACAGCTTCTTGTTGTAGAACAGCACGCGCGTGGAGGAGGCGAACGGCAGGCCGTACTGCACGCTGTTGACCTCGCCCGCGGTGGTGAGCTGGGCGAGGAAGTCCGCCTGGACGGGGATGGAGAGCAGGTCGCCGGCCTTGTAGAGCCTGCCCTCGGCCGCGTAGTCGGCGTACGCGCCGATCTGCGCCATGTCCGGCGGGTCGCCCGCGTCGACCATCTCCTTGACCTTGCGGTCGACGTCGTTCCAGGAGTAGACGTCCACGTCGATCTTCACATCGGGGTGCTTGGACTCGTACCGCTCGACCAGGTCGGCCCAGTACTTCTTGGAGCTGTTGGCCGCGCTGTCGCCGTAGTCGGCCGCGACCAGCTTCAAGGTCACGTCGGAGGACCCGCCGCCGAGCCCGCATCCGCCGAGGACTCCCATCAGCCCCAGTGCGGACACCGCCGCGATCGTCCTTGTCCTGACCCGCCGCTGCACTTGCCTTGCCCCTACCCCGGCGCGTCCGCGCCATCCGAAACGTTTTCGATAATCGGAATAAGGTCTACACCACGTGAGTGGACTAGACCTCTCGCGGGTCCGGGGGCCACACTGTTCCACGTGAAACACGTCATCGCCCTCGATGTGGGCGGCACCGGGATGAAGGCCGCCCTGGTCGGGGCGGACGGCACGCTGCTGCACCAGGCCCGCCGGGCCACCGGCCGCGAACGCGGCCCGGACGCGGTCGTCGCGGACATCCTCGACTTCGCGGCCGAGCTGCGCGCCCACGGCGTGCGGCAGTACGGCGAGGCCGCGTCCGCCGCCGGCGTCGCCGTCCCCGGCATCGTCGACGAGGCGGAGGGCGTCGCCGTCTACGCGGCCAACCTCGGCTGGCGTGACGTCCCGCTGCGCGCGCTGCTCACCGAACGGCTCGGCGGCGTCCCCGTCGCCCTCGGCCACGACGTGCGCGCCGGCGGTCTCGCCGAGGGCCGCATCGGAGCCGGCCGGGGCGCCGACCGCTTCCTGTTCGTGCCGCTGGGCACCGGTATCGCGGGCGCCATCGGCATCGACGGCCGGGTGGAGGCGGGCGCGCACGGCTTCGCGGGCGAGATCGGCCACATCGTCGTACGGCCCCAGGGTGCCCCCTGTCCGTGCGGACAGCGCGGCTGTCTGGAGCGGTTCGCGTCCGCCGCCGCGGTGAGCGAGGCGTGGGCGGCGGCCTGCGGGGACCCGGACGCGGACGCGGCGGACTGCGCGAAGGCCGTCGAGTCCGGGGACGTGCGGGCCCGCCAGGTGTGGCAGGACGCGGTGGACGCGCTCGCCGACGGGCTGGTCACCGCGCTCACCCTGCTGGACCCCCGGGCGCTGATCATCGGTGGCGGGCTCGCCGAGGCGGGGGAAACCTTGTTCACACCGCTGCGGGAGGCCGTCCGGCGGCGGGTCACCTTCCAGAAGCTGCCGTCCCTGGTCCCCGCGGCTCTCGGGGACACCGCCGGGTGCCTGGGCGCGGGACTCCTCGCCTGGGACCTGATCGACACCACCGACCCCTCGTATCCCTCGTACCCCTCGGAGGTAACCACCTGATGGCCCCCACCAAGGTTCTCGCCGGTGCCCGGGTGGTCCTGCCCACCGGGACCGTGGACGACGGCCGCGTGACCGTCGAGGGCACGCGGATCGCGGGCACGGCACCCGAGAACGCCGAGACGGTCGACCTGAGCGGCCACTGGGTGGTCCCCGGTTTCGTCGACCTCCACAACCACGGCGGCGGTGGGGCGTCCTTCACCGGCGGCACCGCCGAGGACGTCCTCAAGGGCGTGCACACCCACCACCTGCACGGCACCACCACGGTGGTCGCCTCCGCCGTCACCGGTGACCTGGACTCCCTCGGCCGTCAGGCCGGGATGCTCGCGGAGCTGGCCCAGCAGGGCGACATCGCCGGCATCCACTTCGAGGGGCCGTTCATCTCCCCGTGCCGCAAGGGCGCGCACGACGAGGGGCTGCTGCGCGACCCCGACCCGGCCGAGGTCCGCAAACTGCTCGACGCCTCGCACGGGCACGCCAGGATGGTCACCCTGGCGACCGAGCTGCCGGGCGGCCTGGACTCCGTACGGCTGCTCGCCGAGCACGGGGTGATCGCGGCGGTCGGGCACACGGACGCCACGTACGAGCAGACGCTCCAGGCCATCGACGCGGGCGCGACCGTCGCCACCCACCTGTTCAACGCGATGCCGCCGCTCGGCCACCGCTCCCCCGGCCCGATCACCGCCCTGCTGGAGGACGAGCGGGTCACCGTCGAACTGATCAACGACGGCACCCATCTGCATCCGGCCGCACTCCGGCTCGCCTTCCACCACGCGGGCGCCGCGCGGGTCGCCTTCATCACCGACGCGATGGACGCGGCCGGCTTCGGCGACGGCCGCTACATGCTCGGCTCCATGGAGGTCGAGGTCGCGGACGGGGTGGCCCGGCTGGTGGAGGGCGGCTCGATCGCCGGCTCCACGCTCACCCTGGACCGCGCCTTCAAGCGGGCGGTGACGGTGGACGGGCTGCCCGTCGAGGACGTCGTACGGGCGATCTCCGCCAACCCGGCCCGCCTGCTCGGCCTGGACGACCGGATCGGCTCCCTGGAGCCCGGCAAGGACGCCGACCTGGTGGTTCTGGACGCCGGCTTTGACCTGGTGGGCGTCATGCGGCGGGGGGAATGGGTGGTCGATCCCCGACTGGGCTGATCCGTCCCGCCGCCGACGGACGGTGGCCGGTCCGGGGGGTGGGCCGACCGCCGTCCGTTTGGCATGATCGTGACCACGGGTTTCACGGCAAGCGCAGGCACCAAGGGGGAGGTCGGCCCGGTGATCCTCACGGTCACGCTGAACACCGCTCTCGACATCACCTATCGCGTACCGTCCCTGCGGCCGGGGGCCTCCCACCGGGTCGCCGAGGTGACGGAACGCCCCGGCGGCAAGGGCGTCAACGTGGCGCGGGTGCTCGCGGCCCTCGGCCACGAGGTGACGGTCACCGGCTTCTCGGGCGGCACGACGGGCCGGATCCTGCGGGACCGGCTCGCCGAGGTCCCGCGCCTGACGGACGCGCTGGTGCCGGTCTCCGGCACGACCCGGCGCACCGTCGCGGTCGTCGACGGGCGCTCCGGCACCACCACCCAGCTCAACGAGCCCGGCCCGGTGATCGGCCACGCCGAGTGGTCCGCGTTCCAGGAGGTGTACGAGGATCTGCTGGCCGACGCCTCGGCGGTGGCCCTGTGCGGCAGCCTGCCCCCGGGCGTCCCGGTGGGCGCGTACGCGGGCCTGATCCGCACCGCCCGCGCGGCCGGGGTCCCGACCCTCCTCGACACCAGCGGCGCGGCGCTGCGCCGCGGGGTCGCCGGACGGCCCGACGTCCTCAAGCCGAACGCCGGGGAACTGGCCGAACTCACCGGCTCCCACGAGCCGCTGCGCGCCACCCAGGACGCCCGCCGGCGCGGCGCGGGCGCGGTGGTGGCCTCCCTGGGCCCGGAGGGCCTGCTCGCGGTGACCCCCGAGGGCCGCTGGCGCGCGGCCCCTCCGCGGCGGCTGCGCGGCAACCCGACCGGCGCCGGCGACTCGGCCGTCGCGGGCCTGCTCTCGGCCCTGGTGGAGCACCGTCCCTGGCCGGACCGGCTGGCCCGCGCGGTCGCCCTGTCGGCGGCGACGGTCCTGTCCCCGACGGCCGGCGACGTCGACCGGGCGGCCTACGAGGAGCTGCTGACCGGGGTCACGGTGACCGGGGAAGCGACCGCGGCGTAGGGCGGGTCACTTCTCGACCTGGCCCTCCTTCAGCCACAGCTGGTCCAGCAGGACGTTGCACTTGTCGCCGTCGGCGCAGGAGACCGAGATGGTGTTGGAGCCCTTGTTGAGCGTCGGCCAGGCGTAGGTCTGGGTCCAGCCCTTGGAGAAGTCGCCGTCCTTGGCGCGGGCGAAGTTGTCCATGTTGAGCTTGGAGCCGAACTCCTTGCCGTTGACGGTGAGCGTCATCGACTGGGGCTCGTCGGCGGTGCTGTAGCGCACGAAGACGGTGTAAGTACCGTCCTTCGGGATGTCGTTGACGGTCCAGGTGACCGAGTTCCCCGGCTGGTTGAGATTGGCCACGTAGGCGCCGCCGTCGGACTGCGCGCCCTCGACGTCCGACGCGAGGGCGGCCGTACCGCCCAGCCGCATCGCCTTCGCGTCGGCGGTGGGCAGCTCCACCGCCTCCTCCTCGCCGGCGCTCTTGCTCGCCGACGGGGTCGGCTCGCCGCTGTCCTGGGACTGGGTCGGCGTGGAGTCCGCCTGGTTGCCGCCGGTGTCCTCGTCGTCGCCGCCGATCATGGCCACGCTGATGCCGATCACGACCGCGGCGACCACCGCGATCGCGCCGATGAGCAGGCCCTTGGTGTTCGGGCCGCGGCCCCGGCCGCCCCCGCCGCCGTGCGACGGCTGCGGGGAGTGGGCGGCGGGTGCGCCGCCGGGCAGCGTCTCCGGGGCGGCGTAGTGGGCGTTCGCCTGGCCGTACGTGCCCTGCTGCTGCGGAGCGGGCTGCGCCTGCTGGCCGTACTGGCGGGTCCCGACCGGCCGCACCCGGTTGACCGAGTTCGGGTAGCCGTAGCCCCCGGACGGCGGCTGGGCCCCGTTGGCCTGCCCGTCGGCGTAGAGGTAGCCGAACGGGTCGTCGTCCTCCGGCGTGCTCGCGCCGTTGTTGCCGGCCGTCATCCCTTGGTGCTCCTAGCTGCGGATCGGGTGCGGTACGAGTGGTGGAGAAAACGAGCCTACCCGCTTCCCATGGCCCGAACGGGTGACCCGTACCGCATCAACCCACTGACCTGCGCTTCATCCCGCACGTCTGTGCTGTTTGGGACGAGATCGTTTCTCGACGTACATCCGTTCGTCGGCTGACTTCAGCACTTCGTCCGCCGTCATCCCGCAGTGCGCCCACCCGATGCCGAAGCTGGCGCCGACCCGCACGGCCCGTCCCTCGGCCCGGATGGGCTGGATGATCTCGTTGCGCAGCCGTACGGCGAGGTCCTGGGCGTCGGCCCGGCCGAGGCCGTCGGCGAGGATCACGAACTCGTCGCCGCCGAGCCGGGCGACGGTGTCGCCGTCGCGTACGCCGTTGCCGAGCCGGCGGGCGACCTCGATGAGCACCGCGTCGCCCGCGTTGTGCCCGAACCGGTCGTTGATCGACTTGAAGCCGTCGAGGTCGCAGAAGAGCACCGCGAGTCCCTTGGCGCCGTCGTCGAACTCGGCGGCGGGCGCGACGGTGTGCACGTGGTGGTCGTAGCCGTCGTAGCCCCCGTGCCCCTCCGTGCCCGGCGGGAAGTCGAAGTCGTGCCCCCGGTCGAAGGCGGGTGCGCCGTAGGCGGCGTCGAAGGAGTCCGCGGAGTCGAAGGACTCGAAGGGTTCCATGGAGTCGACGGAGGCGGGCAGCACGCCCTGCGGCTGCTGCCGGCACAGCCGGGCGGACAGCCGCGCCCGCAGCTCGGCGGAGTTCGGCAGTCCGGTGAGCGAGTCGTGGGAGGCGCGGTGGGCGAGCTGGAGCTCGCGGCGCTTGCGCTCCTCGATGTCCTCGACGTGGGTGAGCAGGAAGCGGGGGCCGTCGGCGGCGTCGGCGACGACGCTGTTGCGCAGGGACACCCAGACGTACGTGCCGTCGCGGCGGCACAGGCGCAGCTCGGCCCGGCCGCCCTCGGCGGAGGTGCGCAGCAGGGTGCCTATGTCCTCGGGGTGGACCAGGTCGGAGAAGGAGTAGCGGCGCATCGCGGAGGCGGGACGGCCCAGGAGGCGGCACAGGGCGTCGTTGGTGCGCAGGATGCGGCCGTGCTGGTCGCCGCCCATCTCGGCGATGGCCATGCCGGAGGGGGCGTACTCGAAGGCCTGCCGGAAGCTCTCCTCGCTGGCCCGCAGCGCCTGCTGGTCGCGCTCCAGGCGGACCAGGGCGCGCTGCATGTTGGCACGTAGACGCGCGTTGCTGATCGCGATGGCGGCCTGGAAGGCGTACATCTGGAGCGCCTCGCGGCCCCAGGCGCCGGGCCGGCGGCCGTTGCGCGGGCGGTCCACGGACAGGACGCCGACCAGTTCCCCGGAGGTGCCGCCGCCCTGCGGGCCGGGGGCGTACATCGGGGCGAAGAGCCGGTCGGAGGGGTGCCACTCGTCCTCGAAGCGGGGCGCGGGCCCGTCGGTGTACCACTGCGGGACGTCGTCGTCGTCGAGGACCCAGCCCTCGGTGTGCGGTATGAAGATCAGATCGCCCCAGCGTTCACCCATGTTGAGGCGGCGGTCCCAGGCCTCGCGGGAGCCGGTCCGGCCGGTGATGAGGGCCTCGGCGGCGGAGTTCCCGGCGAGCGCGGCGACCACGAGGTCGCCGTCGTGGCGTACGAGGTTGACGCACGCCAGATCGTAGTTGAGGGCGCCCACGACGCCGTCGGCGACCGTCTGCAGCGTGTCCGCCAGGCTGCGGGCCGTGTTCATGTCGGCCATGGCTTGGTGGAGTTGTCGCAGCGACGCAAGACGGACGTAGGGTTCCGACTCGGTCTCCATCCTCGCCCTCCCCCCGAGACCTCGCAGCGAATCAAGGGTTGTCTTCGGCGTATCGTCCCAGCAGCTTCCCCGCCACTGAATCACAGCGCGCTGCCCACTCGGTACACAGGGTCAACAATTCTTGCCCCTTGTGACTCAAGTCACAGGTAAACGTGAACAATTGCGTGGACTTTCCGCGGTTTCCCCTTGCTTTCGACGAACACAGTTTTTGTGGTGCTTGTGCAGGGACTGTGCCCGTCTCGGGCGTTGGTCCTAGGTCCCGGCTCGGGCCCGGGTCCGATGCGGTGCCCGTGGAGCGGAGATTAGCGTTTCCGGCGTGCCGAACACTTCCGCCCCGCCCATGATCACCGTTCCGCCCGCCGCCACCCGGCATGCTGAGGGGGTGAGCAACGACGAGTTCCGAGCCGCCCTGTCCCGGCTGGCCGCCGGCGTGGTCCTGGTGACCGCGCAGGAGCCGCCCCTGGACCCCGACGACCCCTCGGGGCCGGCCGGCGAGGACGTCGGCATGACGGCCACCGCGTTCCTGTCGGTCTCCCTGGACCCGCCGCTGGTGCTGGTCAGCCTGCGCAACGGCTCCCGCATGGACGAACTCCTCGACGAGCAGCCCCTGTGGGCGGTGTCCGTGCTCTCCGAGAGCCAGCGGCACGTCGCGGGCCGCTTCGCGATGAAGGGCAGGGTCAGCGACCGCCTGCTCTTCGCGGACATCCCGTACCTGCGCGGCGAGCACAGCGGCGCGCCACTGGTGGGCGGCGCGCTGGCCACCCTGGAGTGCCGCACCGAGCAGCGGGTCCCGGCCGGGGACCACACCCTGGTGATCGGCCGCGTCCTGACCGCCCGGGTACCGAGCGCGGAAGGCGGTCCGCTGACGTATTTCCGCGGCCGTTACCGGCAGTTGGGCTGAACGCTTTGCCGCCGTTGCCGAAATCCCTTTTACCGGACGGGATTTACCCGCTTAGGGTGCCCGGGTGACGACGACCACCGCACTCCGCCTCGAAGAGATCACCCCGAAGAACCTCAAGGCCGCCCTCGGCATACGGGTCCGTCCCGACCAGGAATTCGCGGTCGACCCGGTGGTGAACTCCCTCGCCGAGGCCTACGTGCATCCCGGTAAGGCCTGGCCCCGCCTGATCGTGGACGGCGACCGCGCGGTCGGCTTCCTGATGGCCTTCCTCGACATCGACTGGCACGAGGACGGCGGCAGCGTCATCCGCTCCGGCCTGTGGCGGCTGAACATCGCGGCGGAGGAACAGGGCAAGGGCTACGGCCGCTTCGCCGTCCGGTCGGTGGCCGAGGAGCTCCGCCGCCGGGGCGTACACGAGCTCTACGTCACCTGGCACCCCGGCGACGACGGCCCCGAGAACTTCTACCTGGGACTGGGCTTCCACAAGACCGGCGAACTCGCCGAGGAGGAGACGGTGGGCGTGCTGAAGCTGGACTGAAACGCCGGGGCCCTCTCGGGGGGCGGGGTTTCGCGCCCCAAAGGGGCGCGGGGAACTGCGCGACCAGCCACGACGGACCCGCGGGGACACTCGTGCCGGGGCCGGGGCCACACCCGGGGGAGCCGGGAGGGTCACCCCCAGTCCCGCGCGGAGCGCCCCCTCTTCGTCTCGGACCGCTGCTTCTTCTCCCGCAACCGCCGCTCGTTGATCCCCCGCGGAATACGCGTGGGCCTGCGCGGCTTCGGCGGTGGCGCACTCGCCTCCGCGAGCAGCGCCGCCAGCCGCACCGCCGCCGTCTCCCGGTTGCGCCACTGCGAACGGTGCTCCGAAGCGCGAACAGTGATCACCCCGCCGGTCAGCCGCCCGGCCAGCCGCTCCAGCGCCCGCTGCTTCCACACCTCGGGCAGCGCCTCGGTACGGGCGAGGTCGAAACGCAGTTCGACCTGGGAGTCGCTGGTGTTCACATGCTGCCCACCGGGCCCGGACGACCGCGAGAAACGCCACATGAGCTCGGCCTCGGGCAGGGAGACGGAGCCGCGGATGAGATAGGGACCGGACATGCCGTACAGGTTCCCGCGCCTGACCGGGCCACGTCACCCGAATATCCCGGATCGCGGGGCACGGATCCCGGGACACGGGTAAAGAAAGTAAAGCGACCTGGAACCTCTCGTACCCCTCTCCGCGTTCAATGGGGTAGCTGTAGCTTCTAGCCGTACGCAAACGAGGGAAGGGACTCCCAACAATGGCTGTAAGCCTGTCCAAGGGTGGCAACGTCTCGCTCACCAAGGAGGCTCCGGGCCTGACCGCCGTCACCGTGGGCCTCGGCTGGGACGTCCGCACCACCACCGGCACGGACTTCGACCTCGACGCCTCGGCGATCGCGGTCAACACGCAGGGCAAGGTCTACTCCGACGCCCACTTCGTGTTCTTCAACAACAAGCAGACCCCGGACAACACCATCGTCCACACCGGTGACAACCGCACCGGTGAGGGCGCCGGCGACGACGAGGCGATCAACGTCAACCTCGCCGCCCTCCCGGCCGACATCGACAAGATCGTCTTCCCGGTGTCGATCTACGACGCCGAGAACCGCAGCCAGAACTTCGGCCAGGTGCGCAACGCCTACATCCGCATCATCAACCAGGCCGGCGGCTCCGAGATCGCCCGCTACGACCTGTCGGAGGACGCTGCCACCGAGACCGCCATGGTCTTCGGCGAGCTGTACCGCAACGGCGCGGAGTGGAAGTTCCGCGCGGTCGGCCAGGGCTACGCCTCGGGCCTCGTGGGCATCGCCCAGGACTTCGGCGTGAACGTCTGACGGACGCCCCGCTCGTGACGGAGCCCCCGGCCGGGCAGTAGCCGCCCGGCCGGGGCTCCGGCGCGCCGTCAGGGCCGCTCCGGCCGCCCCTCCCCGTACAGCCACTCCTCCCAGATCCCGGCGAAGTCCTCGCCCGGGGCCGCCTTCTCCACGTACGCCGTGAAGTCGCCGGTGTCCGCGTTGCCGTGACGGTGCTCCCGCGCCCAGCCCCGGAGCAGGGCGAAGAAGGCGTCGTCGCCGACCGCCTGCCGGATCTTGTGCAGGACCATCGCGCCGCGCCAGTACACGGGGGTGGCGGAGACGCTCGCCGCGTCCGGCGGCTCCGCGGGCGGGAAGGACCAGAGCGCCTCGGCGGTCCCCGCGTCCGGGAAGTACGAACCGGCGTACAGCAGGTCGAAGGTCCGCTGCGCGGTGTCGCCGCCGTGGTCCTCCTGCCACAACCACTGCGCGTATGTCGCGAAGCCCTCGTTGAGCCACATGTCCCGCCAGGTACGCGGCGTCACGGAGTCGCCGTACCACTGGTGGGCGATCTCATGGACCAGCAGCACGATGTCCGGGGCACCGGGGAAAACGGGCCGGCTCTGGGTCTCCAGGGCGTACCCGGCGTCCTCGGGGCGCTCGACGATCGCACCCGCGGAGGAGAAGGGATACGGACCGAAGGTCCGCTCCGCCCAAGCCAGCACCTCGGGGATCCGCGCCAGAACCGCACGGCTCTCCCCCGCCTGCTCCGGATCGACGGCCGTGTACACGGGCAACCCGCCGTCCGTAGCCGTGCGGCGGACGTCGTACCTGCCGACGGCCAGCGTCGCGAGATAGCTCGCCATCGGCTCACCGGTGCGCCAGCGGTACGTCGTACGGCTCCCCTCGCGCTCCTCACCGGCCGGCTCCCCGTTGGACACCACCCGCAGCTCCTTCGGCACGGTCACCGCGAGGCTGTACGTCGCCTTGTCGGAGGGGTGGTGGTTGCCCGGGAACCACGCCATCGACCCCACCGGCTCCCCCAGCGCCAGCGCCCCGTCGGCGGTACGCAGCCAGCCCTCCTCGGAACCGTCAGGGTCGGTGACGGTCACCGGGGCACCGGCATAGCGGACCGTCACCCGGAAGGTGCCCTCCACCGCCTCGCGCGGGCGGACGGTCAACTCCTGCCCCGCCCGGCTCCAGCGGGCGGCCACACCGTCGACGGTGACCTCCTCGACGTCGAGACCCCTGAGGTCGAGGTTCAGCGCGGAGAGATCCTCCGTCGCGCGGGCGGTGATCGTCGCGGTGCCCGTGAGGTGGTGCGCGCGGGGGTCGTAGGCGAGGTCGAGGGCGTAGTGACGGACGTCGTAGCCGCCGTTACCGGCCTTCGGGAAGTACGGATCCCCCACACCGGAGCCACCGGCGAAAGCCCCTCCCCCACCCCCGCAGGCGGCCACGGACACCACGAGCAGAGCGGCGACGACACTGCGGGAACCGGGACGGTGGAAGCGCACCCCAAGATCCTATGAGGGCCGGCGCGCCACGACGTGACACCATCACCCCCGTGCTCGACATCGGCTACGCCCTCTCCAACCGCTTCCCCGACCCCCCGCAGACCGACTACCGCCGCGCGGACGTCCACGCCCTGCGGCACGACCTGTTCTGCGGGGACGTCTACCTCGCCGACACCGAGTCGGACCGCGAGCTGTCCACAGCCTGGGGATGGGTGCCGGTGCTCGACTTCGCATGGGCACTGTGCGACATCGTCGAGCGAGTCGACCAGGACCCGGCCGGCTCCCGCGCCTCCCGCCCCCAGTACGCCGAACTGGACTTCACCGAGTCCACCGACCGCCTCCTCTTCGAACGCCGCTTCGGCTGGGTGGACATCGAAGCGGAGTGGCTGCCCGCCGCCGAACCCCCGTTGACCTTCTCCCACACCGAACTCCGCCGCGAGGCCCGCGACTTCCTCCACGACCTCCTCGCCGACCTGACCGACCTCCACGAGGACCTCGGCGAAAACCCGGCCATCTGGACCCTCCAGGCCCGCTTCCCCCGCGTGAAGTGACCCCCTCCCCTCGGTTCAGTCCTCCACCCGGATCCCCAGCTCCCCCGCCAGCACCGGCGCCAGGTCCAGCAACTGGGCCGTGCTGACCACCGCCCCCGACAACCGGTCCACCCCCCTCGCGATCTCCAGCGACGCGGCCCCACGCAGGTCCACGTCCTTCAGCGTGGCCCCCGAGAGGTCCGCGCCCTTCAGCGCGCAGTCCACGAACTCCACGCGCTCCAGCCGGGCACCGCCGAAGTCCGGCTCGACCAGGACACAGCCCTCGAAGACGACGTCCTTGAGCCGGGCCGAGCGCAGGTTCAGGAAGTTGATCTTCCCGCCCCGGACCAGCACCCGCTCCAGCGCGGCCCCGTGCAACTGCGTCCCCCCGAGCCGCGCGTCGGTCAGCTCGACATCGCGCAGGGTCGCCTCGGCCAGGTCGGTGCCCACGCCCCGGACACCGGCGAGCGCCGAGTCCAGCAGCCGCGCACGGGACAGCCGCGTCCCGTCCAGCGCGCACCCCGTCAGCGCGCAGTCCATGAAGCGCGCCCCGCCGCCGTCCTGCCCGGCGAGGTCCGCCTCCCGGAACTCCAGCCCGTCGTAATCCCCGTCCGGCTCCAGCCCGCCCCCCTCCCACCGCTCCAGCGCGGGCAGCCGCAACTCGGGGCGGAGCGCCCCCTTCACTCCCGTACCGCCCACCGCTCTCCTCGCCATGACCCCATGCTGCACCCCACCACTGACAAACCCCCCGACCTGCGAAAACACCGCGCATGTCACATCCCCGCGCCCTCACTCCGTCGTATGCGCAAAGCCGGAAGGCGACCCCGACCGAGGGAGACCCCCAGCCATGCACCGCATCACCGTCATCGGCGGCGGATTCGCCGGACTCACCGCGGCCATCACCGCCGCGGAGGCCGGCGCCAAGGTCACCGTCCACGAGGCCCACCACACCCTGGGCGGCCGGGCCCGTACCGCCGAAGGCCCCTACCGGACCAACGACGGACCCCACGCCCTCTACAACGGCGGCCCGCACTGGACCTGGCTCCGACAGCGCGGCCTCATCGGCCCCCTCGCCCCGCTCCCGCCCCTGGAGGCGGCCCGGCTGCGGCTCCGCCACCGGGGCGCCCTGCGCCGCACCCCGCCCTTCGCCATGCTCAAGCTGCTGCGCCGCGGCGGCGCCGAAGCCCCCGTCGACACCGACTTCCTCACCTGGGCCACCGGGATCGCCGGCGAGGAGGGCGCGCGGGCCGCCGCCCACTACGCCGCGGTCGCGCTGTTCCACCACGACCCCGGTTCCCTGTCCGCCGCGTTCGTGCAGGAACGCCTGCGCCGCGCCACCAAACTGCCCCCGGAGGCCCACTACCCGCGCGGCGGCTGGGGCGGCCTCGTCGACCGGATGGCCGCCCGCGCGTGGAACCTGGGCGTGCGCCTGGAGACGCTGTCCCGCGTCGACACCCTGCCCACCGACACCCCCGTCGTCGTCGCCACCTCGCTGGACTCCGCCCGCCGCCTCCTCGGCGACCCCTCACTGGCCTGGCCGAGCGGCCGCACCGTCCTGGTCGACCTCGCCGTGCGCACCCGGCGCGGCGACGCGTTCGCCGTGTCCGACCTGGACGCGCCCGGCTGGCTGGAGCGCTTCACCGCCCAGGACCGCACCCTCGCCCCCGCCGGCGAGCAGCTCGTCCAGGGTCAGATCCCCATCGGCCCGCACGAGTCCAAGGCGGACGGCGCCGCCCGCGCGGAGGAGTTGCTGGACCTCGCCTTCCAGGGCTGGCGGGAGCGGGTCACCTGGCGGCGGGACGCGGTGGCGAACGGCCGCACCGGCGCCGTCGACCTGCCCGGCACCAGCTGGCGCGACCGCCCCGCCGTCGACCGCGGCGACGGCGTCTACCTCGCCGGCGACCAGGTCGCCGCGCCCGGAGTGCTCTCCGAGGTCTCCTTCAACAGCGCCCTGACGGCCGTCTCCCTCGCCCTCGGCCGGAACACCCTTGACCTCAAGCATGCTTGAGGTCGAAGAGTGGGAGCCGTAGCGGCGCACGACCCGACTCCTGGGGGATCCCACATGCACGCCATCCGTCTGCACGCCTTCGGTCCGGCCGAGAACCTCACCCACGAGGAGGTCGAGGACCCGCGGCCGGGCCCGGGGCAGGTCCGTGTCGCCGTCCGCGCGGCCGGCGTCCACCTCCTGGACACCGCCCTGCGCGAGGGCATGCGGGGCCCCGGCCCGGCCCCGGCCGCCCTGCCGACCGTCCCCGGCCGCGAGGTCGCCGGAGTGGTCGACGCGCTCGGCGAGGGCGCCCCCGAGGACCTGCTCGGCCGCCGCGTGGTCGCCCACCTCGGTTTCGCCCCCGGCGGCTACGCGGAACTGGCCGTCACCGACGCCGGCCGGCTGCACGAGATCCCCGGACGCCTGGACTTCGCCGAGGCCGTCGCCATGATCGGCACGGGCCGTACGGCGATGGGGATCGTGCAGTTCGCCGAACCGGGCCCCGCGGACGTGGTGCTCATCCCGGCGGCGGCCGGCGGCATCGGCACGCTCCTCGTGCAGTACGCCAAGAACGCCGGCGCCACCGTCATCGGCCTGGCCGGCGGCCCCGCGAAGAAGGCCCGGGTGGCAGCGAACGGCGCCGACCTCGCCGTCGACTACACGGACCCGGACTGGCCCGGACTGCTCGACGCCCACCGGGGCAAGGTCACCGTCGTGTACGACGGCGTGGGCGGAGACGTCGCCCGCGCGGCGGTCGGTCTCCTCGCCCCCGACGGCCGGCACATCGTGTTCGGCTGGTCCTCCCAAGGCATCGACGGCGACAGCCCGTACGTCGTCGAGGGCGTCTCCCACAACGTCCTCGGCCCCGAGATGATGCGCAGGGCCGGCGGCCCCGACCCCGTCCGCACCCTCGAACTACGCGCCCTCGCCCAGGCCGCCGAGGGCAGGCTCACCCCCGCCGTGCACCGCTTCCCCCTCGCCGAGGCCGCCGCCGCCCACCGGGCCCTGGAGAACAGGGCCACGACCGGAAAAGTCGTACTGGAGCCATAGCGGGCACCACTACTGTGCGAGAGGTGATCGACATCCCCGCGGAACTCGCCGCCGCCCAGGAGAAGTACAACAAGGAGGCGGGCCGCGCCTTCATCGCCGCCCTGCCGGACCTCACCGACGCCTTCCTGGACCGCTGGGAGCTGCGCGTCATCGGAACGCCCATGCACGGCGTGAGCGCCCTGGTCCTCCCCGTCGCCCGCGCGGACGGCACACACGCGGTGCTGAAGCTCCAGATCCGCGACCACGAGACCGACGGCGAACCGGTCGCCCTGCGCCTGTGGAACGGTGACGGCGCGGTCCGCCTGCTCGACCACGACGAACCCACCGGCACCATGCTCCTGGA
This sequence comes from Streptomyces sp. NPDC053426, assembly GCF_055585405.1. NCBI lineage: Bacteria > Bacillati > Actinomycetota > Actinomycetes > Kitasatosporales > Streptomycetaceae > Streptomyces > Streptomyces sp. NPDC053426. The sequence goes on from NZ_JBVJKE010000033.1 coordinate 39,435, forward strand.
GCGCCTCGACGCCTCCCGGATGCTCTCGCACCAGGAGGACGTCCACGAGGGCGTCCTGGTGATCGCCCGCCTCCTCGCCCACCTCCACACCACCCCGGCCCCCGAGGGCATGCGCCACCTCCGCGACATCGCACCGGCCATGCTGGAACGGACCCCCGCGGCCCTGGACCGCGTCCCGGACCCGGCCGCCCGCCGCCTCGTCGCCGACTGCGCCGCCGCCGTACGCGAGGTCGCCGACGAACCCGGCGACCGCCTCCTCCACTGGGACCTGCACGACGAGAACGTCCTCGCCGCCGACCGCGCCCCCTGGCTCGCCATCGACCCCAAACCCCTGGCCGGCGACCCCGGCTTCGACCTCTGGCCCGCCCTCGCCAACAACTTCGACCCCGACGACGTCGTCTGGCGCCTCGACGCCATGACCGACGTCCTCGGCCTGGACCGCGCGCGGGCGCGCGCGTGGACGTACGGCAGGCTGCTGCAGAACTGCCTCTGGGAGATCGAGGACGGCCGCCCCCTGGACGAGGCGGACCTGGAGATCGCGCGCCGGCTGCGCGGTCGTACGGCATGAGAAACCCCAGGCCGGAGCAGTTCCGGCCTGGGATTTCGACAGAGCCCCCTGTCGGATTCGAACCGACGACCTACGCATTACAAGTGCGTTGCTCTGGCCAACTGAGCTAAGGAGGCACCGCGCGGCGCGCGAAGGCTGGTCCACTGTACACAGAGCCGGTTTCGCCGAGCCACGCACTTGTGGGAGTGGGGCCCTCCCGGTCACCCCAGGCCGTACTCGAAGGTGTACGCCACCTTCGTCTCCCCGTGCCGGTAGGTGAACCCGCCCGAGCCGCGCAGTCCCGTCAGTTCCCCGGTGCCCGAGCCCTCGACGACCTCGAGGGCGCAGTGGACGGTGCCGTCGCTCTCGAAGCGGCCGCGCTCCTCCAGGACGAAGGTGCCCGCGCGGCCGTCGACCCGGCCGCTGACGAGCTCCATGCCCGCGAAGGTGCCGGTGCCCCCGGTCAGGTAGGCGATCGAGTAGTCACAGGTGGTGGCCTCGGCCTCGATGCCGCCCGAGAAGGCGTTGGTGACCGTGGCGTTCGCGAGCCGGGGGAGGCCGTCCTCGCCGGTGACGGCACTCTCCTTCCAGTCGGCGAAGGTGAAGTGGCCGGTGAGCTCGGTGGTGGTGGGCATGTGTGTTCCCTTCCGGGGTGGCCGACGGTGTGCCCCCACTCTTCCGGCCGTACCTGACACCTTCTGTCAGGTACGGCCGGACAATGGTTCCCATGCGTGCCGACCGGCTTCTCTCCCTGCTCCTGCTGCTGCAGAACCGCGGCCGGATGACCGCCTCCGAGCTGGCGGCCGAGCTGGAGGTGTCGGTGCGCACCGTCTACCGGGACGTCGAGGCGCTCGGCGCCTCCGGGGTACCGGTGCGGGCCGAGCGCGGGCCCGAGGGCGGCTACCGCCTGATGGAGGGCTACCGCACGCGGCTGACCGGGCTGACGGACGCGGAGGCCGGTTCGCTGGTCCTGGCGGGGCTGCCCGGACCGGCCAGGGACCTGGGCCTCGGTGCCGTCCTGGCGAGCGCCCAGCTGAAGATGGAGGCCGCCCTTCCGGGCGAACTGGCGGATCAGGCGCGGCGGGTGCGCGAGCGGTTCCACCTGGACGCGCCGGCCTGGTTCCGGGACGCCGACCCCGTGCCGCATCTGGAGGCCGTCGCGCGGGCGGTGTGGGAGCGGAGGGTGCTGCGCACCCACTACCGGCGCTGGCGCGGTGACGTGCACCGGGAGGTGCGTCCGCTGGGGCTCGTCCTGAAGGGCGGCATCTGGTACCTGGTGGCGCTGGCGGAGGACTCGGTGCGCACCTACCGGGTGTCGCGGTTCCAGGCGGTGACGGAGACGGGCGTGGAGTTCACCCGGCCCCCGGGCTTCGACCTGGCCGCGTACTGGACGGAGTCCTCCCGGCGGATGGAGGCGGCGACGCGGCAGGGCACGGCCCGGCTGCGGCTGTCACCGCGCGGGCAGAAGCTGCTGCCGATGCAGTTCGGGGCGGCGGGGGTGCGGGCGCTCGCGGACGCGGGGCCGGCGGACGGGCGGGGCTGGGTGGAGGTGGAGCTGGCCGTCGAGTCGGAGCCGGTCGCGACCGGCGATCTGCTGCGGCTCGGCGTCGAGGCGGAGGTACTCGGTCCGGCGGGGCTGCGGGAGGCGGTCGCGTCGGCGGTGGCGGTGCTGGCGGACCGGTACGGGACTGAGCAGTGATCCCCTGCACGACCGGGTATCACCTTGTACGGGCCGGGCGGTGACCCCGTACGCGGCCGACCGGTGATCGCTTACGCAACCGGGCCGTCACCCCCACGGTCGAAAGTTTCCGTGAAATTCACAGCCCTGGAACTGCTGACAAGCAAATGAACGCCAGGTACCGTCCTGTGCCAGTTCACTCGTGTGGACCAACACCACAACGGAACACCCGTCGTGGCAACACCTTCCTACTCGGATCGTCCGGCACGTTCCTGCCGGTAGAAGGGGACCATTCACCATGGCCACTGTCACGTTCGACAAGGCGACCCGGGTCTACCCCGGCTCCACCAAGCCCGCCGTCGACGCCCTGGAGATCGACATCGCGGACGGCGAGTTCCTCGTCCTGGTCGGCCCGTCCGGTTGCGGCAAGTCCACCTCGCTCCGCATGCTCGCGGGGCTCGAGGACGTCAACGGCGGCGCGATCCGCATCGGTGACCGCGACGTCACGCACCTGCCGCCGAAGGACCGGGACATCGCCATGGTGTTCCAGAACTACGCGCTCTACCCGCACATGACGGTCGCCGACAACATGGGCTTCGCGCTCAAGATCGCCGGTGTCAACAAGGCGGAGATCCGGCAGAAGGTCGAGGAGGCCGCGAAGATCCTCGACCTGACCGAGTACCTGGACCGCAAGCCGAAGGCGCTCTCCGGTGGTCAGCGCCAGCGTGTCGCGATGGGCCGCGCCATCGTGCGTGAGCCGCAGGTGTTCCTCATGGACGAGCCGCTGTCCAACCTGGACGCCAAGCTCCGTGTGTCCACCCGTACGCAGATCGCGTCGCTGCAGCGCCGTCTGGGCATCACCACCGTCTACGTCACCCACGACCAGGTCGAGGCCCTCACCATGGGTGACCGCGTCGCGGTCCTCAAGGACGGTCTGCTCCAGCAGGTCGACACCCCGCGCAACATGTACGACAAGCCCGCGAACCTGTTCGTCGCCGGCTTCATCGGTTCCCCGGCCATGAACCTGATCGAGGTCCCGGTCACCGACGGCGGTGTGAAGTTCGGCAACTCGGTGGTGCCGGTGCAGCGTGACGCGCTCTCCGCGACCAGCGACAAGACCGTCACCGTGGGCGTCCGCCCCGAGCACTTCGACGTGGCCGGCGCCGACTCCGACCAGGGTGTCGCGGTCACCGTGAACGTCGTCGAGGAGCTGGGCTCCGACGCGTACGTCTACGGCACCACGCAGGTCGGTGGCGAGTCCAAGGACATCGTCGTCCGCGTCGGTGGCCGTGAGGTCCCGGAGAAGGGCAGCCAGCTGCACGTCGTGCCGCGTACGGGCGAGAGCCACGTGTTCTCGACGTCGACCGGTGCGCGCCTGTCCGACTGACGCTGTTCCGTGGAAGGGCCCCGCAGATCGCTGCGGGGCCCTTCGCGTTGTCGACAAATACCCCGGCACATCGGTCATTTCGACCCTGTACGTCAACACTGCGCCCGGAGTCCAGGGTTCCTTGTCCCCCGTAACGGTGACGGAATGTTTTCTTGTCGCTACCGGGCGCTACCCTCACACGCGTGAAGCACTCCACTAACCGTCAGACGCGTCGCGGCCAGGGCCCCGCCCGCCGGATCGGCCGCTCCCTCGCCTTCGTCCTGCCCGTCGTCCTGGTGCTCTCCGGGACTTTCGCGGTCGCGCGGGTCAACTGGTCGGGGGCCTCCTCGAGCCCCGTGCTCACGGCCGCCTCCGGCGCGTCCTCCCGTGCCGACGCCCAGGCGCCGCAGCATGTGCTGCGGGACAAGCTGCTGGTGGAACTGCAGGAGGAGAACCCGGGCGTGGCGCTCACCCACCTCCAGCAGGCGGTGAACGACCGCCCGTCGCTGGCGAAGCACTGCGCGTCCATCGCCCGCGCCCTCGGCAAGGCGGCGGTCCGCGTCTACGGCCCCACCAGGGCCCAGTCCTACGCCCGCCCGGTCTGCGACACCTCCTTCGCCTCAGGCGTCACGACGGCCAACCGCTGACCCCACCGCCCTCCACGGGCAGCCGCCTGCCGCGCCCTCCCGGGCAGCCCGCCGCCCCGCCCTCCACGGGCAGCCGCCTGCCGCGCCCGCCGCGGGCAGTCGTGCCTCCCCCAGTGCCTCAAGGGCCTGGGAGGTGCCCCCAGGGCGATGGGGGCACCTCCCGCTCGAGCGAAGCCGAGAGTGGGGGAGAAGCCGAGAGTGGGGGAGGCACCCCGTGAGCGCCGGGCCGCGCGAACACCCCCGGCCCACACCACCGTGGGACCCCGCAAAGCACCGGGTCCCACGACCCACCCCCGGCCGGCGCCAGCACAGGGCACCCGCAAAGGCACCGAACGCCGCGCCGCGTAAAGTGCGGGCATGACCGATCCGCGAGCCGTCGCCCGCCCCGTACAAGCCGTGGTCCTGGCCGGAGGCCAGGGATCCCGGCTGCGGCCGTACACCGACGACCGCCCCAAGCCGATGGTCGAGATCCCCGGCACGGGGACCCCGATCATCGGCCACCAGCTCTCCTGGCTCGCCGAGGAGGGCGTGACGGACGTGGTGGTCTCCTGCGGCCACCTCGCCGAGGTCCTGCAGGAGTGGCTGGACACCGCCGACCTGCCCCTCTCCGTCACCACCGTCGTCGAGACGGAACCCCTCGGCCGCGGCGGCGGCCTGAAGTACGCCGCCGCGCACCTCCCGCACCCGGACCGGCCCTGGTACGCCACCAACGGCGACATCTGGACCCGTTTCTCGCTGCGCGACATGGCCGACTTCCACACCGAGCGCGACGCCGTCGCGACCCTCGCCCTGGCCCGCCCGCGCATCCCGTGGGGCGCGGTGCGCACGGACGGCTTCGGGCACATCACCGACTTCATCGAGGCCCCGCCGTCGACCTTCGAGATCAACGCGGGCGTGTACGTCTTCTCCCCCGAGTTCGCCGGCCTGCTCCCGGAGCGCGGCGACCACGAGCGCACCACGTTCCCGCACCTCGCGCGCGAACGCCGCCTGGCGGGCTTCCCCATCCCCCAGGGCTCCTACTGGCGGGCGATCGACACCGCGAAGGACCTGACGGAGGCGGCGAAGGAGCTCTCGGCGCAGAGCCGCTGAAGTCTTTCTCCTTCCACCCGTCACATCGTCCGGCCGTCGTCCGTCAGTGACGTGACACGACGTGGCGACCCGCCGCGTCGGACGGGTGGCGGGAAGGGGCCGCACGATGCTGACCAGCGTCATGTACGTGACGATCAACGTGACCGACCAGGACCGGGCTCTGAGGTTCTACACGGACCAGCTCGGCCTGGAGAAGCGTGTGGACCATCCGGGCCCCGAGGGGCGCTTCCTCACGGTGGGTGTCCCGGGCAGTGCTCTGGAGTTCCTCCTGTGGCCGCACGCGGCGGGCGCGGGGCGGCCGGCCGAGGGTGAGCCGGACGGCAGGGCGCTCGGTGTGGTCTTCCTCGAATCGGACGACCTGCGGAAGGACTTCGCGGTGTGGCGCGACCGCGGTGTGACGTTCGACCAGCCCGAGCCGGAGGATTACCCGTTCGGGGTGCGCATCGAGGCCGTGGACCCGGACGGCAACCGGATCGCACTGCGCCAGCGCGGCCGGGCGAGCGGGGCATGACGGACGGCCGGCCGTCCGTAGCCACCGCTCTACGGCGGTGGGGGGGGGGGGGGGGGGGGGGGGGGGGGGGAGGCGGAGAGGGGGGGGGGGGGGGGGGGGGGGGGAGGGGTGTGGTTCCGGGGAGGGGGGAAA
>NZ_JBVJKE010000034.1:0-38824 GCF_055585405.1 Streptomyces sp. NPDC053426
CCACCTTTTCAATCATGTCGACGAGGGGACCAAGTCATACCGGGCCAGGAGACCGGAGCCCCGATAGCGGAGCCACGGAAAAGGTAACGGGGATCCACACGGGCCCCTCGCCGATCGATCGGGGCCGGGCCGGCTCGAAGCATCATCTGATCACCGACGGGCACGGCACCCCGCTCGCGGTTCTGCTGACCGGCGGCAACCGCAACGACGTCACTCAGCTCCTGTCGCTGCTCGAGGCGATCCCGCCGGTCCGCGGCCGGGTCGGCCGGCCCCGTCGCAGACCGGACTCGCTGTTCGCTGACCGAGGCTACGACCACGACATCTACCGCGACCAGGTCCGTGCCCGCGGCATCGTGCCAGCGATCGCCCGCCGCGGCACCCTGCACGGCACTGGTCTGGGTACCTACCGCTGGGTCGTGGAGAGGAGTTTTGCGTGGTTGCACGGCTTCCGACGCCTACGCATCCGATGGGAAAGCGAGCCGACATCCACGAAGCGTTCCTCAGACTCGCCTGCTGCCTCATCACCCACCGTCAACTGTTGTCCCTCACCTGACCAGCACCCGTCCCACTCGACAACCGGGGTCCGACAAACTGACCCCATGAACCGTGATGACCTGGAGGCCGCACTCGGCAGTGACCAGAGTGCCTCTGCGTGTGCTGCCCGGGCCGAGCTGCGGGCGGGCGCCGATTTCAAGCTGTTCGAAAGCCAGACCGCCTCAGCCCGTCTACTTCAGACGACCTGGTCCCACCGGCACCAGACCATGCTTGGGACGGGCGTCACCCCTCGTCCCGGGCTGGCCGAAGCTGTCGACAGGCTCTATTCCGCAGGAACCGATCGCGTCTACTCGGCGACGATCACCGGCACGCAGCGACGGTTCACCGTCTTCCTCTCGGAAGACCTCACCCGCTGCATCGCCTGCATGGGCTGACCAGCGCCCCCTTTGTGTTAGCCGTTGTTAAGCCCTCAAGAAGGATTCTGAGTGACGTGACTTCGCTGGTGAGTGGTCAACTCGACCGCACGGACCCCGCACTATCACTGAGCCTCTTTCATCCTGGATAGCTACAGGTCAGCAGCGTGTGCACGGCTCGGGCGATGGTGCTGATACGGCGGGTAGAGCATCTGGCTCGCCAGAGTAGTCGCCAGGACTTCAGCTGGGCGAAGGCGCGTTCACCGGGGACTCTGAGCCGGGCATGGTCGCGATTGAACTGCTGTTAGAACTCCTAACGAAATGGTCCTTCGAGGTGCTTGGATCGTTCCGGAAGTGTTGATCTGGGGGTGCAGGGTGGCTCGGCGGAAGCCGTGGGATGTCGATGACGAGCTGTGGGCGGTGATCGAGCCGCTGCTGCCGAAGGTGGAACGTCGGGTCCGGCATCCGGGGCGCAAGCGGCATCCGGACAGGCTGGTGTTTCAGGGGATCCTGTTCGTGCTGCACACCGGGATCGCCTGGGAACACCTGCCACAGGAACTTGGTTTCGGTTCGGGCATGACCTGCTGGCGGCGCCTGGCCGAGTGGACCAAGGCCAGCGTGTGGCCCCGGCTCCACGAAGCGCTCTTGGCCAGGCTCCGCGGTGCGGACGCCCTGGACTTCTCCCGGACGGCAGTCGACGGCTCCCACATCCGTGCGTTAAAGGGGGATCGAAGACGGGACGAAGCCCTGTTGACCGGGGCAGGACGGGCAGCAAACATCACCTGATCACCGACGCCACCGGCATCCCGCTCGCCGCCACCTTGACCGGCGGCAACCGCAACGACGTCACCCAGCTCATCCCACTGCTCCAGGCAGTGCCGCCCGTCCGGGGCAAGTGCGGCCGACCTCGGCGCCGCCCCGACGTCGTGCTCGGTGACCGCGGCTACGACCATGACAAGTACCGCCGTCTCGTCCGCGTGCTGGGAGTGAAGCCGCTGATCGCGCGACGCGGCACCGAACACGGCTCCGGACTCGGCACTCAACGCTGGGTTGTCGAGCGTGCCTTCGCCCACCTGCACTGGTTCCGCCGCCTGCGGATCCGCTGGGAGATCCGCGACGACATCCACGAAGCCTTCCTCATCCTCGGATGCGCACTGCTCTGCTGGCGACGCCTGAACTCAACTGTCGATCGCTAGTTCTTCTGCAGGGTGCGGGTGACACCGGCGATGACGGCGGTCGTGAGCATCCAACCGAAAGCGATCAGCAGGTAGGCCAGCCACTGGAGGCCGTTGTTCGACCAGTACCACCCCACGCGCTGTCCCAGACCACCGATGGGAATCAAGAGGTCGAGTGTGTAGACCAGGGGCTGGAACGGGACGCCTTCACCCGGCTTCACCGGGGTGGGAGAGTGGGTACCGAAGACCAGGGCGCCCAGCAGGGTCAGTGTCAGGAGCCAGACGCCTGCCAACCAGGGCCGGTAGCCATAGCCTACGGTCACGTCGAGCAGGTGCCCCCACGCCCGTGCCGGCAGGGATAGGGTGAGGCGTCGGTGGCGCTGTTTGGCCAGGAGCACGCGGCGGGCGTCGTCGTCGTGGCCGATCCGCCGGTACCAGCCCGCGAGTTGCTCGTACGGCTGCGGGGCATACCCGGGATTCCGACGGACCCACGCCAGGCGACGGGCCACCTCGTCCCTGTCGGGCGTTTCGCCTTCGCCCGCTGCGGACGGCGTATCCCGGAATCGGATGGAGCCGTAGGTGAACCCTTCCAGAAGCACCTTCTCAGGCCAGCTCCGCTCGCTGTCCTGGCACCAGGTGACCTGTGCGGACCGGAGGTCCACCAGCCCTGAGAGCGGTGCTGCGGTTCTGTAGTCGAAGTCACCCACCTGCATCGCCACGCAGTCCAGGGCTGTGCCGTCCCCGTTCAGACGGGCTCCTTCGAAGGTCAACAGACCTTCTATGCGAGCCCTGCGCAGCCGCACACTTCCTTGCGCGGTGAATCCCTGGGAGCAGTCCACGGTCGAGGCGGTCACACCACCTGCGGCAAGTGCGACGCCACCGGTGTTCTCCAACCGTGCGCCTTGCAGGAACAGACCGCTGAGCAGTCGTGCGCCAGGCAGCCGGAACCCGCCTCGTGTGGTGAGCCGCCGGGCGAAGACGCCGCCGTCCAGGACAAGGCCGCCCGCGAGCACCGCCCATTCTTCCGGGCTTGAAATCTTGGCATCCGCGAGCAGGAGATTCCCGGCCATACGGGCGTTGACGAGTATGAGAGAGCCACCTTCGACAGTCGACCGCCTCAGATCCAGGTCGCCCTCGATCCGTGCGAGTTCGGCATCGATCCCCGGAACCCAGCTGTCCGCGACCTCGATCGTCCGGGTCGTGGCCCCGCGCAGCCGCACCGCCTCGTCCAGCCGGCAGCCCTCCAGCGAGAACCTGTGGCAGATCTCCGCCCCGGACAGGTCAAGACGGCCGGTGATACGCGTCCCGGCGAGACGCAGGGCGGCTACGCCCCCAGACCGATCATCGTTCGCGCCGAGCAGCAGCGCCATCACGACGGCCGCGCGGACCGTGCGTTCGGGACCCCACCGAGCACCCGAGGAGGGAGCGTCCGCCTCGGGCGCACCTGTGCGCAGATCAACTCGACACCCCTCAGGGAAGGCGTCCCATAGCTCGCGCTCCGGCGGGGTCAACTCGTCATATGACAACACCCATGCAGAGTAATGATCTCCTCACCCGGTCGCGCACCGACCAAGAGATCAGTTCATTCTGTTAGGGGTTCTTAGTGCTCGGGGTGTTGGCGGTGGTGGTAGTACGGGGTACGGACGGTGACGCCGGCGCCCTGGTAGGCGCGGTCGGTCAGGACGAGGATCTGCCGGGTGAGGCAGGCCTGGACGATGCCGTGGGCGCGGGCCGCGGTCAGGTCGTGGGTGCGGGCCGGTGTCGCGTGGGAGAACCAGAGCGATGTGCCATCGGGACGGGCGATGACCTGCACGTTCATGCCGTGCTTCTTGTGCTTCATCGAGTAGTACGGCTCGTCGGCGGCGATCCGGTCGGTGGGGATGAGGGTGCCGTCAACGATGACGTGGTCGCCTTCACCGAGGCCGGTGAAGGCTTCATGGAGGCCGGGTGCCCAGCCGACCAGGACGTTTAAGGTCTCGTCGACGTACCACCAGGCGGTGGCCTGGGATATCCCGAAACCAGCTCCGAGCTGCGAGAACGTCTCGTTCTTACGCAGGTGCACCAGTGTGAGCAGTGCCTGCTGGAAGCAGCCGAGTTTACGCCGTCGGGTGTTGCGGTCCCGGCGGTGCTCGTGCAGCAGCCAGGCGACATGCTCGACGAGCTCATGTGGCACGTCGAGCGTGGCAGGATACCGAACCAACAGGGCCCCTTCGGTCGCCGGTGTGCTGAGTGGAATCACCACGCCAACGACGAGGGGCCCTGCCTTGTCACCCCACCCACTGACCAGCCCATTTCACCCTCCAGCACAGTATGAAAGAGGCTCAATCACTCGGTAATCCGGCGCGCACCCTTTTCGCATGGGCGCTGGCTGCCAACCACGCCAAGGTCATCCCTGCAACATGGTGGCGACATCAGCCTCAACGCGGCCGAGGCTGGAGGTACGTTCGGGACCGGTGCGGAGGAGCCGTACGCCCCGGACTTGTGTGATGAACAGTCAAGTGATGTGACCGGCCCCTCCCCACTTCATGATCGCCACTGCCCTTCGGTCACTTGACGCAAGCACCGGCAATAGGTTGCATACGTTCTGTGATCGTGCACCCTGCTCCATCTTCCTGTTCCTCCACGTCCCTTCGGGCGTCACTTCGAGCAGGGGGCGCCGCGCCGTGGACCCGGTGATCATCGTCGGAGCGGGGCCCGTCGGGCTCACGCTCGCGCTGGCGCTGGCACGCCAGGACGTGCCGAGCGTGGTCCTCGACGAAGGACCGGGCAAGGACGAACCCCGCCCGGCGCGCACCGTCGTCCTGCGCGAGGAGACCGCCGCGCTCATGGAGCGGCTGACCGGCGTGCCGCTCGCGCACGCCGGTGTCCGTTGGGCCGGATGGCGGTCGATGCGGCGCAAGCAGGTGACGGCCGAGGTCGCCTTCGGCGACACCGAGCCCGCGCCCCTGCACATCGCCCAGCACGTCCTGACGGGTGCGCTGCGCGCGGCCCTCGCCGGTGAACGGCTCGTCAGGATCGCCGTGAACAGCAGGCTGGACACCATGGAGCAGGAACCCTCGGGCGTCACCGCCCACACCCGCGGCGACACCGGCACCTGGTGGCGCGGCAGTTACCTGGTCGGCTGCGACGGCCCGCGCTCGACCGTGCGCAAGCTCCAGGACATCCGCTTCCCCGGCCGCACCGCGGTGGAACGTCACGCCGTGGCCGCGCTGCGCACCGAACTCCCCTGGTACGACGAGGCGCTGCTGCACCGCACGCCGCCGTGGCGCACGTCAGGACCCTCGGCCGGGGAGATCACCGCGCGCCCGCTGCCGGACGGGGTGTGGCGCCTGGACTGGCTGCTGCCGCCGGGCAAGGACCTGGTCACGCCCGAACTGCTGCTGGGCCGGATCCGGGAGACCCTGGCCGGCTGGACCGACGGTCCGACCCCGCCGTACGAACTGCTGGACACCGGGGTGCACACCGTCCACCACCGGCTGGCCCGGCGCTGGCGGGCCGACCGGGTGTTCCTCGCCGGGGACTCGGCCCATCTGCTCGGCGCGCTGGGCACGCACGGGCTGGAGGAAGGGCTCCGCGACGCCGACAACCTCGCCTGGAAACTGGCGCTGGCCTGGCACCACGGTCCGCACGAGGCGCTGCTCGACAGCTACCAGACCGAGCGCCGGGCGATCGTCGCCGCCCGGCTGCGCGCCGCCGACCAGGCGCTGCCGCTGGTGCGCGGCGGCGGAGGGCTGCGTTCCTACGTTCCCGGGTCCGCGCGGGGACACGACACACTGCTGATGGACGGTCACCTGGGACGGGGCGCGCTGGGCGCGCCGGGGACGTACGCCGGCTCGCCGCTCGCTCCCGGCCGCCTCGAGGGCGAGGTGCCCATCGGAACGGCTCCCGGTTCTGCGGTGACGGACGTACGGGTCACGGCGGAGGACGGCACCTTCGTCCGGCTGCGGGACCGGTTCGGCCGGGGTGCGCTGCTGGTGGTGCTGATCGCGCCCGGTACGGGGGTGTGGGAGCGCCGGCACTGGGTGTCCGCCGGGATCATGCCCCGGCTGGCGGCGGCCGTCTCGGCGCTGCCGCACCGGGCCGAACTGCTGGTCGCCGAGAGCTATCCGGGGGCGGCGGCCCACACCGTGCTCCTGGTACGCCCCGACGGTCACCTGGTGACGGCGCTGAGCGGGGTCCGCCCGGCGGATCTGTACGCGGCGGCGGAAGCGGCGGTCGGCGGGCCCGCCGTCACGGAGGCGGAGGCCAAGGCTGATGCGGGGGCCGGGTCGCGCTGAGAGTCCCGGTCGGCCGAGTCGTCGTCACCCCGCGGTCCGCGGGGTGACGACGAGTTGAATCGGCGCGCGGCCCCGTGGTGTACTCCGCTCGTGACCGACACCTGCGTGCACCTGTGGCGGAGGGTCCATATGGACCTCGTCCGCTATGCGGGCTGCGTGTGTCGCCCGTCCCGCTGATTCGCGTCCCTCCCTTTCCCAGCGCGCCGCCCGCCGTCTCGTCCGCGTGGCCGCGCCTCCGCGAACCTCCTCCAGGACGGTGCACATGTCTGTCTCCTCCCCTGTTCCGGCTCCCGTCTCCGTTCCCACGCAGGCGGACCTCCTCGACTTCGTACGGCGTACCGTCGCCGACGCCGAACTGATCGCCGCCCTTCCGCTCGATCCCGAGGGGCGCACCTGGGTGCGGCTCGACGGGCCCGGTGGCAGCGAGGCCTGGCTGATCGGCTGGCCTCCTGGCACCGGTACCGGCTGGCACGACCACGCCGACTCCGTCGGTGCCTTCATGACCGCGTCGGGTGAGCTGAGGGAGAACTCGCTCGCCGCGCGGCTGCCCACCGACGGCTGGAAGACCCTGGAACTCACGGACGGCGTGGACCGGGAACGACGGCTGGGTACCGGGCAGGGGCGTGCCTTCGGACGGCACCACGTCCACGAGGTCCTCAACGAGTCCCCGGACCGGCACGCGATCTCCGTGCACGCCTACTACCCGCCGTTGCCACGGATCCGCCGCTACAGTCGCAGCGGCCGTATGCTCCGCCTGGAGCAGGTCGAACGACCGGAGGACTGGCAGTGAGCGTTGGCATCGACGAGTTGCTGGAGCGGGTGCGCGCCGGTTACGTACGCATCCGCCCCCGGGCCGCGTACGAGGCCGCGCGGACCGGTGAGGCACTGCTGGTGGACATCCGCTACGCCGCCCTGCGGGACCGGGACGGACTCGTTCCCGGAGCCCTCGTCGTCGAACGCAACGAACTGGAGTGGCGCCTGGACCCGCGGGGCAGCCACCGCCTCCCGGAGGCCACGAGCCACGACCTGCGGATCGTGGTGATCTGCAACGAGGGATACGCCTCCAGCCTGGCAGCGGAGTCCCTCCACCGCCTGGGCCTGCACCGGGCCACCGATCTGGTGGGCGGCTTCCAGGCCTGGCGGGAGGCGGGCCTGCCGGTCGAGCCCGCGCCCGCGTAGGGCGGGGCCGCCCCCGTCGTCTCAGAACCCCTCGTCGCCGAGGAACTCCGTGTCCTCGCCCTCCTCCTCCAGCGCCTGCCGGACGACGCGCAGGGCGAGGCCCTCGGGGTAGCCCTTGCGGGCGAGCATGCCCGCGAGGCGGCGGAGCCGCTTGTCGCGGTCGAGTCCGCGGGTGGCGCGCAGCTTACGGGCGACCAGCTCCCGGGCGGTCTCCTCCTCCTGCTCGGAGTCGAGCTGGGAGACGGCCGCGTCGATCAGCGTGGGATCGACGCCCTTGGTGCGCAGCTCCCGGGCGAGCGCGCGCCGGGCGAGTCCCCGGCCGTGGTGCCGGGACTCCACCCAGGCGTCCGCGAAGGCGCTGTCGTTGATCAGTCCGACCTCCTCGAACCGGGACAGCACCTCCTCGGCGGCCTCGTCCGGGATCTCCCGCTTGCGCAGGGCGTCGGCGAGCTGCTTCCGGGTGCGCGGAGTCCCGGTGAGCAGGCGCAGGCAGATCGCCCGCGCCCGCTCGACCGGGTCCGCCGGAGGTTCCTCCCGCTCGGCCCTCGACGAGGAAGAGGCGCCCCCGTCCTCCGCGACCGCCTCGCCGAAGGTCCGGCGTCTGCGCCCGCGTCCACCGCGCGGCCCGCCGTCACGCGAGCCGCCCGCCCGTGCGCCACCCCCGTCGCGGGGGGCACCCCCGTGGGGGCGGCCCCCGTCACGGGGACCGCCCCCGCCGGCGATGTCGTCGTACGCCGCGTCACCGTCCACGGCTGAGCCGTCGCCGCCCTCGGTGCCCCTCCCCCGTGGGGCGCCGGAGGCGGCGAACTCGTACTCGGCCCAGTCGGTTCGTCGCGTCACGGGTCAGCTCTTGGCCGCCGCGGCCTTGGACTTGGAGGCCTTGGCAGCCGGGGCCGGTACCGCGGCCGGCTCGGCCGCGGCGGTGCTCGTGGCGTCCGCGCCCGGCTCGGCGGCGGACTCCTCGGGCCGTACGCCGACGCCCAGCTTCGTCAGGATCTTCTTCTCGATCTCGTTGGCGAGGTCGGGGTTGTCCTTCAGGAAGTTGCGGGCGTTCTCCTTGCCCTGGCCGAGCTGGTCGCCCTCGTACGTGTACCAGGCACCGGCCTTGCGGACGAAGCCGTGCTCCACGCCCATGTCGATCAGGCCGCCCTCGCGGCTGATGCCCTGGCCGTAGAGGATGTCGAACTCGGCCTGCTTGAAGGGCGGCGCCACCTTGTTCTTGACGACCTTGCAGCGGGTGCGGTTGCCGACCGCCTCGGTGCCGTCCTTCAGGGTCTCGATGCGACGGATGTCGATGCGCACCGAGGCGTAGAACTTCAGCGCACGGCCACCGGTCGTGGTCTCCGGGGAGCCGAACATCACGCCGATCTTCTCGCGGAGCTGGTTGATGAAGATCGCGGTGGTCTTGGACTGGTTGAGGGCGCTGGTGATCTTCCGCAGGGCCTGGCTCATCAGCCGGGCCTGCAGACCCACGTGGCTGTCGCCCATCTCGCCCTCGATCTCCGCGCGCGGGACGAGCGCGGCGACGGAGTCGATGACGATGAGGTCGAGGGCGCCGGAGCGGACCAGCATGTCCACGATCTCCAGGGCCTGCTCGCCGTTGTCCGGCTGAGACAGGATCAGGTTGTCGATGTCGACGCCGAGCTTCTTCGCGTACTCGGGGTCGAGGGCGTGCTCCGCGTCCACGAAGGCGACCTGGCCGCCGGCCTTCTGCGCGTTCGCCACCGCGTGCAGGGTCAGGGTCGTCTTGCCGGAGGACTCCGGTCCGTAGATCTCCACCACACGGCCGCGCGGCAGGCCGCCGACGCCGAGGGCCACGTCGAGCGCGGTCGATCCGGTCGGGATGATTTCGATGGGCTCGTTCGTCCGGTCGCCCATGCGCATGACCGCGCCCTTGCCGAATTGCCGTTCAATCTGTGCGAGCGCGGCGTCGAGCGCCTTCTCGCGGTCGGTTCCTGCCATGGGTTCCACCCGATTTGCTTGATTCGATCGCTTCACGTCAAAGACGCTAACGCCTGCCACTGACAACGCGCCCCGACGCACCTCCGGCCTGTGGATAACGCGGGTGCATTCCCGCCCAAACCAGGACACAACACCTGCCGTTGAGCCTCATCGGCACTTCCATGAGAATGGATGTTCGATTTTCGTGTCAAGCGCGCCACACGGCACCACAGACCTGTGTGCCGCGTGGTGCGGCCGCCCTCAGGAGGCCCCGGTGTCTCCGCCGCGTGGCCGCCCCGCCCCCGGCCGGCGGACCCACCGGTGACGGACGCGCAGGAGGACGCCCGGCCCGCCGCCGCCGGGACCGCGGTGCCCGAGCACACGGGGGTCGTCCGTGACGTCGTACCGCCGCACGTACGCACCCAGGAACGCCTGGAGGGTGGCGACGGCGGGGATGGCGATCAGCGCGCCCACGGCACCGAGCAGGGCGGTGCCCGCGACGACCGAGCCGAAGGCGACCGCCGGGTGGATGTCGACGGTCCTGGAGGTCAGCTTGGGCTGCAGCACGTAGTTCTCGAACTGCTGGTAGATCACCACGAAGATCAGCACCCACAGCGCGTACCAGGGGTCGACCGTGAAGGCGATCAGCATGGGCAGGGCGCCCGCGAGATAGGTGCCGATGGTGGGGATGAACTGCGACACCAGACCCACCCACACGGCAAGGACGGGCGCGTAGGGCACCTCGAGGAACTCCAGCAGGACGTAGTGCGCCAGGCCGGAGACCAGTGCCATCAGTCCGCGCGAGTAGAGGTAGCCGCCCGTCTTGTTCACGGCGATCTCCCACGCGCGCAGCACCTCGGCCTGCCGGGCGGGCGGCAGCAGGGAGCAGACGGTGCGCCGCAGCCGCGGGCCGTCGGCGGCGAAGTAGAACGAGAACAGACCGATGGTCAGCAGTTGGAAGAGGCCGCCGAGGACCTGCGCGGAGACGTCCAGGACACCGGTGGCGCTGTTCTGGACGTAGTTGCGCAGCCAGTCGGAGCGCAGCAGGCCCTCCTGGATGTCCACGCGCCGCAGCTCGGTGTGGAAGTGCGTGTTGATCCAGTTGATCACGGAGTCGAGGTAGTCCGGGAAGTCCTCGACGATCTTGACGATCTGTCCCGCCAGCATGGACCCGAGCAGCGTGACGAAGCCCGCCGCCGCGATCAGCACGCCCAGGAAGACGAGGAAGGTGCCCAGGCCCCGGCGCACTCCGCGCGCGGCCATCCAGCTCACCGCGGGCTCGACGGCGAGCGCCAGGAAGAACGCGATGAGGACGTTGATCAGCAGGCCGATGAGCTGGTGGAAGGCCCAGCTGCCCAGCTGGAACACGGCGTACAGCGCGAGGGCGAGCACCATGGCGCGCGGCAGCCAGCGCGGCATGCGGGCGCCCGGCCCGGATATGGGGGCCGTCGGGGGCCCGGCGGGCGGCGGCGCGCCGGGCGTGGTGGGATGCCGGGCCGCCTGCCCGGTTTCGTCAGTGGGTGCCACGGACCAAGTCTCGCCCACGTCGGCGGCGGCCGTGCGTCCCCGGCGGTCTCTGTGACGATCAGCGCTTTTCCGCGGGGACGCTCATGACCGCGCAGACCACCTGCCAGACGTCCTTGGCGCTCCAGCCGGCCGCCAGCGCCTCGTGCACGGTGCGCCCGCCGAGCTCGGACATGACATGGTCACGCGCGAAGGTGTCGGCATAGCCCGCACCGAAGTGCTCCGTCATCCGCTCCCAGAAAACCGTCAACCGCATGCACCCAGTATCCCGCCTGCGGGAGCAGCCCCGAGTCGGGCCGCCTGCGGGGAGGGTCCTGAGCCGGGACGCCGGCACCGCTTTCCGCCCACGGTCGGCCCCAAGGCCGGCACCGGAGCCGCCTCACCACCCCCGGCGCCCCCGCCGCAGGGCCCGCTCGCGCGGGCGGAACGGTTCGTCCGGCTCACCGCGCGGGTGCTCGGACAGCACCTCTCCGCCCACCGCTTCCGGGACGGCGACACCGGGTCGGTGCGGGGCGGCGCTGGACCCCGTGGGGGCGTTGTGGCGGCCACCGCGCGGAGGACCTGTGCCGCCGTCCGACGTCCGTCTCCACGGCGGCGCCCTTCGTGCCGGTCGTGGACGACCCGCCCGGCGAGCTGCCGGCCACCGGTCCGGTGCGACGGACCGCCGCGCGGCACCGCCGGGCACCGTGCCCGCCACCTCAGCCGCCCAGGGCACGCACCCCCGCCGTCACGACGACCGCTGCTCCGACGACGAGCAGGAACGGGGCGCGCAGGACGAGGGCCACGGCGGCGGCCGCCACCCCCGCCGCCCGTGCGTCGACGACCAGGGCCTGACCGTCGGAGAAGGTCTGCTGAGCGGTCAGCGCGGCGAGCAGGGCGACCGGAAGGAGCGCGGCGAGACGCCTGACGAGGGGCCGCTCCAGGACCCCCGCGGGCACCAGCAGCCCCGCGAGCTTGACGGCGTAGCAGCCGACGGCGGTCACACCGATCGCGATCCAGATGTTCAACGGTCCCCCTCCGTCATGTCACCGCGCGAGGCGCTCCTTCTGCCCTGGGCCCACAGGACGGCCGGTGCCGCGAGCGCGGCCACCAGGACCGGCACGCCGGCCGGCAGCACGGGCAGCAGCCCCAGCCCCAGGAGAACGGCGAGCCCGGCGACGGCCCGCTCGGTCCCGGTGCGCAGCATCGGCGCGAGCAGCGCCAGGAAGACCGCGGGGCCGGCCGCGTCCAGCCCCCACGCCGCGGTGTCCCCGATCGCCTCGGCGCCCAGCGCGCCGAGCAGCGTGGTGAGGTTCCACAGGACGTACAGGCTGAGCCCCGTCACCACGAACCCGATGCGCGCGCCGCGCCGGTCGGGCTGGGCGAGCGAGACGGCCGTCGTCTCGTCGATCACCCACTGCGCGGCGAACGGCCGCACCGCGCGGGGCAGCGCCAGCAGCTGCGACAGCCGCAGCCCGTAGAACGCGTTGCGCACCCCCAGGAAGAACGCCCCGGCGGCGGCCGTGAACGCCCCTCCACCCGCCGCCAGCGCCCCCACCAGCGCGAACTGGGAGGCGCCGGTGAACACCAGCAGGCTGAGCGCACAGGTCTGGAGCAGGGTGAGCCCGCTGCCCGCCGAGGTCACGCCGAAGGCGAACCCGGAGAGTCCGACGGCGACCCCGACACCGAGGGCGTCCCGTACGACGGCACCGTCCGGCTTTCCTCCTCCGTCGTCCCGTACGTCTGCGAGCGCTTCTGTCCGTTCCACTGCCACGCCCCGGACGGTACGGGCGTGCCGCCCCGCGCGTCTTGTACGTTCTTGCGCTCGCGCTGGTAGGCGCCCGGGGGCACGCCGACGATCCGGCCGAAGTGCCGGTTCAGGTGCGGCTGGTCGGTGAACCCGACCGCGACGGCCGCCTCCGACGGCGCCGTCCCCGCGTCCAGCAGCCGCCGCGCCCGCCGCACGCGCGCGTCGGTGAGCCAGGTGTGCGGCGGCATCCCGTAGGTGTCCCGGAAGGCGCGCAGCAGCGCGAACGGGCCGGTGCCCAGCTCGGCGGCCAGCCGCTCCAGCGTCGGCGGATCCGCCATCCGCTCATCCAGCACGGCACGCGCGCGTGCCGCGATCCCGGCGCCCGCCGTGCGCACCTCGCGCCGCGGCAGCGTCCCGCCGTTCAGCCGCAGCAGCCGGGTCACCACGACCCGGAGCAGGGTGTCGGCGGCGAGCGCGTTGCCCTCGTCGGTGGCCCGCAGCACCTGGTGCACCAGACGGACGGTGTACGGATCGTCGAGCACCGGCGTCACGAACCCCGGTGTTCCGCGCAGCGTGGTGGTCTCGGCGGCGATCGCGGTCACCACCTCGGGCGACGGGTACACCGCCCCGTACCGCCACCCTTCGGGAACACCCGCCCGGCCGGTGTGCGGGGTGTCCGGGTTCACCAGGGCCAGGGACCCGGCGCCCGCGTACACGTCACCGCCGCCGTGGTGGAAGACCTCCGCCCCGTCGGCGATGGCGGCGATCACGAAGTTCTCGTGGGTGTGCCGGACGAACGTCTTCCGTATGTACCGGGCACGCAGCAGGTCGACACCGGGCAGTTCGTCGTACCGCCAGTGCCGCGCCCGCTCCTTCCGGGATTCCGCCATGCGGCCATTGTCACGCGGCCCCCGGCCGCCCCCGCCCGTCCCCCGGCCCGATTGTCAGTGGCCGGGTGCACGATGGACGCATGGTCAGTGATCCGCACCGAGCCCTGGACGGCTTCTCCCCCGCGACCCGCGGCTGGTTCACGGGGGCGTTCTCCGCGCCCACCGCCGCCCAGGCCGGCGCGTGGCGGGCCATCGGGGAGGGCTCGGACGTGCTGGTGGTCGCCCCCACCGGTTCCGGGAAGACCCTGGCCGCCTTCCTCGCCGCCCTGGACCAGCTCGCCTCGACGCCGCCGCCCGCCGACCCCAAGAAGCGCTGCCGCGTCCTGTACGTCTCGCCGCTGAAGGCACTGGCCGTCGACGTCGAGCGCAACCTCCGCAGCCCGCTGACCGGCATCCGCCAGGAGTCCGTGCGTCTGGGGCTGCCCGAGCCCGAGGTGAAGGTCGGCATCCGCTCCGGCGACACCCCGCCCGCCGAGCGGCGCGCCCTGGCCACCCGCCCGCCGGACATCCTGATCACCACGCCCGAGTCGCTGTTCCTGATGCTGACGTCCGCCACGCGCGACGCGCTGACGGGCGTGGAGACGGTGATCCTCGACGAGGTGCACGCGGTCGCCGGCACCAAGCGCGGCGCGCATCTCGCGCTCACCCTGGAGCGACTGGACGAGCTGCTGCCCCGTCCGGCCCGCCGTATCGGCCTCTCGGCGACGGTGCGCCCGGTCGACGAGGTCGCCCGGTTCCTCTCCCCGCGCCGCAAGGTGGAGATCGTCCAGCCGGAGTCCGGCAAGGAGTTCGACCTGTCCGTGGTGGTGCCGGTCGAGGACCTGGGCGAGCTGGGCGGCTCCCCGGTCGCCGACGGCTCGGAGGGCGCCGAGCGCCCGTCGATCTGGCCGCACGTCGAGGAGCGGATCACCGACCTGGTGCAGGCGCACCGCTCGACGATCGTGTTCGCGAACTCCCGCCGCCTCGCGGAGCGGCTGTGCAACCGGCTCAACGAGATCGCCTACGAGCGGGCCACCGGCGAGCCCCTGGACGAGCACCACTCCCCCGCCGAGCTGATGGGCGGCTCCGGGACCGCCCAGGGAGCGCCCGCGGTCATCGCGCGCGCCCATCACGGCTCGGTGTCCAAGGAGCAGCGCGCCCTGGTCGAGGAGGACCTCAAGGCGGGCCGGCTGCCCGCGGTGGTCGCCACCTCAAGCCTGGAGCTGGGCATCGACATGGGCGCCGTCGATCTGGTGGTCCAGGTCGAGTCGCCACCCTCCGTCGCCTCCGGGCTCCAGCGCGTCGGCCGCGCGGGGCACCAGGTGGGCGCGGTCTCCACGGGCGTGGTGTTCCCGAAGTACCGGGGCGACCTGGTGCAGGCGGCCGTGGTCACCGAGCGGATGCGCGCGGGCGCCATCGAGTCCCTGCGCGTCCCCGCGAACCCCTTGGACGTGCTGGCCCAGCAGCTCGTCGCCATGACGGCCATGGACACCTGGCAGCTCGACGACCTGCTCGCCGTGGTCCGCCGCGCGGCACCCTTCGCCTCCCTGCCCGAGTCCGCCTTCACGGGCGTCCTGGACATGCTCGCCGGCCGCTACCCGTCCGACGCCTTCGCGGAGCTGCGCCCGCGCGTGGTCTGGGACCGGGTCACGGGCGAGATCACCGGCCGTCCCGGCGCCCAGCGCCTGGCCGTCACCTCCGGGGGCACGATCCCCGATCGCGGCCTCTTCGGGGTGTTCCTGGCGGGCGCCGACCCCAAGAAGGGCGGCGGACGGGTCGGCGAGCTGGACGAGGAGATGGTCTACGAGTCCCGCGTGGGCGACGTCTTCACCCTGGGCACCAGCTCCTGGCGCATCGAGGACATCACGCGCGACCGCGTCCTGGTCTCCCCCGCGCCGGGTGTGCCGGGCCGGCTGCCGTTCTGGAAGGGCGACCAGCTGGGCCGCCCGCTGGAACTCGGCCGCGCGGTGGGCGCGTTCCTGCGCGAAGTGGGCTCGCTGCCCAAGGACGACGCCCGGCTGCGGCTCCTGGCGGCGGGACTGGACGCCTGGGCCGCCGACAACGTCCTGTCCTACCTCGACGAGCAGCGCGAGGCCTGCGGCCACGTCCCCGACGACCGCACCATCGTGGTGGAGCGCTTCCGCGACGAACTGGGCGACTGGCGGGTCGTCGTGCACTCCCCGTTCGGCGCCCAGGTGCACGCCCCGTGGGCGCTCGCGCTCGGCGCCCGCCTCTCCGAGCGGTACGGCATGGACGCCCAGGTGATGCACGCCGACGACGGCATCGTGCTGCGCCTGCCGGATGCCGACCTGATGGGCCTCGACCTGCTCGACCAGGAGCCGGTGAAGGCCGGCACGGAGTACGACGCGGACCAGGCGCCCGTGGGCGCGGCCGACGTCGTCTTCGACAAGGGCGAGGTCGACCAGGTCGTCACCGACCAGGTGGGCGGCTCGGCGCTGTTCGCGTCCCGGTTCCGCGAGTGCGCCGCCCGCGCGCTGCTGCTGCCGCGCCGCAACCCCGGCCGGCGCACCCCGCTGTGGCAGCAGCGTCAGCGCGCCTCGCAACTGCTCCAGGTGGCCGGCGAGTTCGGATCGTTCCCGATCGTCCTCGAAGCCGTCCGCGAGTGCCTCCAGGACGTCTTCGACGTGCCCGGACTCGTCGAGCTGATGGGCGACCTGGAGGCGCGCAAGGTGCGCCTGGTCGAGGTCACCACACCCGAACCGTCCCCCTTCGCCCGCTCCCTCCTCTTCGGATACGTCGCCCAGTTCCTGTACGAGGGCGACTCCCCGCTCGCCGAGCGCCGCGCCGCCGCCCTGTCGCTGGACTCGCGGCTGCTGGCCGAGCTGCTCGGCCAGGCGGAACTGCGCGAACTGCTCGACGCGGAGGTGCTGACCGAGCTGGAGCGCGAGCTGCGGTGGCTCACCGAGGACCGGCGGGTCAAGGACGCGGAGGGCGTGGCCGACCTGCTGCGACTGCTGGGCCCGCTCACCGACGCCGAACTCGCCGAGCGGGGCGCCGAGCCGCAGTGGGCCCGGGAGCTCGCCTCCGCGCGGCGCGCCATCCGGGTGCGGGTGGCCGGCACCGACCACTGGGCGGCGATCGAGGACGCCGGGCGGCTGCGCGACGCGCTGGGCACGGCGCTGCCGGTCGGTGTGCCGGAGGCGTTCACCGAGCCCGTCAAGGACCCCCTCGGTGACCTCCTCGCGCGGTACGCGCGCACTCACGGCCCGTTCACGTCGGCGACGGCGGCGGCCCGTTTCGGTCTGGGCGTGGCGGTCACCGAGGGCGCCCTGCAGCGGCTCTCGGCGGCGGGCAGGGTCGTCCAGGGCGAGTTCCACCCGGCCGGGATCGGTCAGGAGTGGTGCGACGCGGCCGTACTGCGCCGGCTGCGCCGCCGTTCCCTGGCCGCGCTGCGGCACGAACTGGAGCCGGTGCCGCCGCCCGCGCTCGCCCAGTTCCTCCCCCAGTGGCAGCACATCGGCAAGGGACACTCCCTGCGCGGCATCGACGGCCTGGTGCGCGCCGTCGAACAGTTGCAGGGCGCGTCCGTACCCGCGTCCGCCCTGGAGAAGCTGGTCCTGCCGTCCCGGGTGGCGGACTACGCCCCGGCGATGCTGGACGAGCTGACGGCCGCCGGGGAGGTGGTGTGGGCGGGCGCCGGTTCGCTGCCCGGGAAGGACGGCTGGGTCTCCCTCTACCTCGCGGACACGGCCCCGCTGCTCCTGCCGCCCCCGCACCCCCTGGAACTCACCGCGCTCCACCAGTCCGTCCTGGACTCCCTCTCCGGCGGCTACGGCCTGTTCTTCCGCCAGATCGCCGACCAGGTCCGCGCCACCACGCACCCCGAGGCCACCGATCCCCAACTGGCCGACGCCCTCTGGGACCTCGCCTGGTCCGGGCGGCTGACCAACGACACGCTCACTCCCCTGCGCTCCCTGCTGGGCTCGGGCCGCACCGCGGGCGCCACGGCCCACCGCGCGAAGCGCTCCGTCCCGCGCGGGCGCTACGGCTCGCTCACGGCGGCCGCCCGCGGCGCCTCCCGCACCGGCCCGCCGACCGTCGCCGGCCGCTGGTCCCTGCTCCCGGACACGAACACGGACGCGGACACCGATGCCACGGTCCGCGCCCACGCCCTGGCCCGCACCCTGCTCGACCGGCACGGTGTGGTGACCCGGGGCGCCGTCTCCGCGGAGGGCGTCGAGGGCGGCTTCTCGGCGGTGTACCGGGTGCTGTCCGCCTTCGAGGAGACGGGGCAGGCGCGTCGCGGCTACGTGGTGGAGGGTCTGGGCGCCGCCCAGTTCGCGATGGACGGGGCCGTGGACCGCCTCCGCGCGGCGGCCAACGCCCGCGAGCGGAGCGACGGCTTCCCGGCCGCCCCCGGCCCCGGCATGCCCGGCCCGTTCGGCGACACCTCCGCGTACGACGGCTTCCCCGGCCCGGACGACACGCCGTACCCCCGCCCCTCGCCGGGCGACTACGTCTCCCCGCGCGACCTGGCCCCGCAGTCCCCTCCGCCCCGGCGGAACGGCGGGCGTCCCGCGTACGACCCCTTCGCCGGCCGCCGTACCGGTGCGGACCGCGCCGCACGCGCCGTGGTCCTGGCCGCCGCCGACCCGGCGAACGCCTACGGTGCCGCTCTGGGCTGGCCCGAGCCGCCGACCGGTGCCGGGCACAAACCCGGCCGCAAGGCGGGCTCCCTGGTGGTGCTGGTGGACGGCGAGCTGACGCTCTACATGGAGCGCGGCGGCAAGACGCTGCTGGCCTGGCCCGCCGACTCCGACGGCGAACCCGCCGACGACCCGCGCCTCCCGGCCGCCGCCGAGGCCCTCGCCGCGGCCGCCCGCGCGGGCTCCCTGGGCACGGTCACGGTGGAGCGCGTCAACGGCACCTCCGCACTGACATCCCCCCTGGGCACCCTCCTGGAAACCGCGGGCTTCGTCGCCACCCCCAGAGGACTACGCCTACGCGCCTGACCCACCACCCCGACAGTCCCGACCCCTACCGCCCGGACACCCCGCATGCGCCGGTGGGGCCACGGCGCCCCTGACCCTGTCGACCCTCGCCACTTTCTGGAAACCGTGAGCTTCGCGCCGCTCCCCGAGGACTGCGCCTCCGCCCCCGGCCCACGCCCACCCGAGCGCCCCGGCCGCCCGGCGTGCCACCCTTGACGCATGCCCGAAGGAGACACGGTCTGGCAGGCCGCGCGGCGGCTGCACGACGCCCTGGCCGGCCAGGTGCTGACCCGCAGCGACCTCCGGGTGCCGAGGTTCGCCACGGCCGACCTCACCGGCCGCACCGTGCTGGACGTCACCCCGCGCGGCAAGCACCTGCTGACCCGCGTCGAAGGCGGCCTGACGCTGCACTCGCACCTGAGGATGAACGGCTCCTGGCGGGTGTACCCGCACGGGCAGCGCTGGAACGGTGGCCCCGCCCACCAGATCCGCGCGATCCTCGGCAACGCCGGCCACACGGCCGTCGGCTACCGGCTCCCCGTCCTGGAACTGATGCGCACCACCGACGAGGACCGCGCGGTCGGCCACCTCGGCCCCGACCTCCTCGGCCCGGACTGGGACCCCGGCCTCGCACTGGCCAACCTCCTGAAGGACCCGGCCCGCCCTCTCGGCGAGGCCCTGCTGGACCAGCGGAACCTCGCCGGAATCGGCAACATCTTCAAGAGCGAGCTGTGCTTCCTCCTCGGCGTCACCCCCTGGCTCCCCGTGGGCGAGCTGCCCGCCGACCGTTCCGCGAAGCTGCCGGTGCTCGCCCGGAGACTGCTGGAGTTCAACCGCGAGCGCCCGGTCCGCAACACCACGGGCCGCCGCGGCCAGGACCTGTTCGTGTACGGCCGCGCCCGCCGCCCCTGCCTGCGCTGCCGCACCCCGGTCCGCCTCGCCGAGCAGGGCGACGGCTCCCGCGAGCGTCCCACGTACTGGTGCCCCACCTGCCAGCCGGGCCCGGCTCCGTTCACTCCCCGTCGGTGAACCGACGCACGGTGCTCACCCGCCACGCCCGCCGCCACCGCCCCGCCGCGAGCGCCCCCTCCGCCCGCGCCTTGGGCACGCAGTGCACCGGCAGCAGACTGAGCCCCCACCCGCCGGCCGCGACCGCCCCTTCCACCACCCCGGCGTCGGGCGCCAGCAGCAGTCGCGCCACCGCCCACCACCACAGCGCCCCCAGTCCCAGAACGGCCCCCCGGCGCACCATCCGCCCCGTTGTCACGGCCCCCACCCCCGCGCCGACGCTATGAGACCGCTCGCCC
Source organism: Streptomyces sp. NPDC053426 (assembly GCF_055585405.1). Classification (NCBI taxonomy): domain Bacteria; kingdom Bacillati; phylum Actinomycetota; class Actinomycetes; order Kitasatosporales; family Streptomycetaceae; genus Streptomyces; species Streptomyces sp. NPDC053426. The sequence continues at coordinate 19,862 of NZ_JBVJKE010000034.1, forward strand.
CCGCGCACAGGGCGCACCAAGGGCACACGGGCGCGTCCGGACCCCCGGGCCGCTCCACGAGGACCCCACGGCCCCCCAAGGCCACGTCATCCGTTCTCGGCCTGGAACATCCAGTGCTGCTTCTCCAGGTCCGCGGTGATCGTGATCAGGATGTCCTGGCTCACCGGGTCCGGCTCCGCGGTCGCCGTGACCCGCTCCCGCATACGGGCGATCACCGCGCCCAGCGCCTCCACGAGCGCGCCCACCGCGGTCGTGTCGTCGACCCAGCCCTCGGGCGTCACCCCGATGCCGCTGCCGACGGCCACCGTCGCGGCCCGCCCGTCGGGCGAGACCCCCAGCGCCGCGGCGCGCTCCGCCACGGTGTCGGAGTGGGTACGCGCCAGGGTCACGACCTCGTCGAGCTGGAGGTGCACGGAACGGAAGCGTTGCCCGACCACGTTCCAGTGGATCTGCTTGCCCACCAGGGCGAGATCCACCAGATCGACCAGGGCGCCCTGCAGCGCCTCGGACACGGTCTTCAGGTTCGCGTCGGACAACGGGCTCTTCACGACGTACATCCGCACCTCCGTAGCCGGCCCCCGCCTCGTCCCTCAACGATGACCGCCACGCGCCGCACCGGCAAACGCACCGAAAAAGGCCCGAGCATGCGAAAACCCCGGCGGCACCCCTCCGGATCTTCCGGAAGGGCCCCTACCGGGGCATCCCACACCTTCACACCGCGCGTGCGCGGAACACCACGCTCACGCGGCGACGACGTCCACCGCCTCGGCGGGCGCCTTGATGGTCACCCGTTCCGGTGGCACACCGGTCACCGAGACGGAACCCAGCATCGGACGAACCGGCGTGGGTACGGGCTCGCTGGGGGTCGCTGCAGCAGACTGGGCCAGTTCGGCGAGAGCGAGCTCGTCGCTCACTTCCCGCATGAGCTCGGACATCCGTACGTCCAGCGCGTCGCAGATGGCGGAGAGCAGCTCGGAGGAAGCCTCCTTCTGCCCCCGCTCCACCTCGGAGAGATAGCCGAGTGAGACTCGGGCGGACGAGGAGACTTCGCGCAGAGTACGGCCCTGGCGTTGGCGCTGCCGACGCAGCACGTCACCCAGCAGGCGACGGAGCAGAATCATCGGTGGCTCCCTCCTCGGACCGCGTAGCCGCATCCTTCTCGCCCCACCGTACCGCCTTGCGCCGCGGCCGTGCGGGGAGCGATGTCGTGTTCACTCAGGGCTGCAAACATCAAAACCCCCCGTTCCGTTCCGTATCCTGTGCCCGCTCATTCCCGGTCTGTTCGCCCGCAAGCTCTGTCAGAAGCAGTGCGAGTACGCTCCGTACACTCTCCATACGAATTTCCGCGCGGTCGCCGTTCAACCGCAGATGCTCCACTTTTCCGCCGCGGGCGGAACCCGTCCCCGTGCCCGAAGGGCCGTCCACGGCCACGAAAACCGTGCCGACGGCCTGGCCGTCCTGGGGATCCGGACCGGCGACGCCGGTGGTGGCGATGCCCCAGTCGGCACCCAGCGCCTCGCGGACGCCGGCCGCCATCCGGGCCGCCACCTGCGGGTCCACCGCTCCGCGCTCCGCCAGCAGGGTGGCGTCCACACCGAGCAGTTCCTGCTTGAGTTCGGTGGCGTACGCCGTCACCGAGCCCCGGAAGACCTTGGACGCCCCGGGAACCGAAGTGATCTCCGCCGCCACCAGGCCACCGGTCAGCGACTCCGCGACGGCGAGCGTTCCACCGTTCACAGTGAGTAGTCGCACCACTTCGGTGGCCTCGGAACTCACGCTTCCGTCTCCTCCAACGCCGCCTCGCGCTCGGCGATTCCCTGCCTGCGCAGCACAATGGCTTGTTTCACATAGTCGAGTCCGGTCGCCACGGTCAGCACGACCGCCGCGGCCATCACCCACCACCGCAGTGTGGCCAGCCACCCCGTCAGCGCCAGTACGTACATACCGACGGCGATGCCCTGGGTGAGGGTCTTGAGCTTGCCCCCTCGGCTGGCCGGGATCACGCCGTAGCGAATGACCAGAAAACGCAGCAGGGTGACGCCGAGTTCCCGGCCGAGGATGACTCCGGTGACCCACCACGGAAGATCGCCCAGCGAGGAGAGACAGATCAGCGCCGCTCCCATGATCGCCTTGTCGGCGATGGGATCGGCGATCTTCCCGAAGTCGGTGACGAGGTCGTACGTGCGCGCCAGATGACCGTCGAACAGGTCGGTGATCATGGCGATGGCGAAGGCCGCCCAGGCGAACGACCGCCACGCCGGGTCGTATCCGCCCTCGGCGAGCATCAGCATGACGAACGCCGGCACCAGGAGCAGCCGGAGCATGGTCAGCAGGTTGGCGATGTTCCAGACGCTGGCCTGGTTGACGGCCGCCGCCGCGATCTTCGCGCCGCGCGCGGGCCTGGTCCCGTCCCCGGCGTCGACGCCGTCACGGGACGCGGTGGCCGGCGCCGCCTCGTCGCCGTGCGTCCGGGCGCCGGCCGGGCCACGGCCGGACGCGCCGCGCCGGGCCGGTCCGCCGCCGGACGGTCCCGGAGCCGTGCCCCGCGCCTCCCGCGCGACCGTGCGGCCGGTCGCCGGCATGCCGCCGGGTGCGGTGCCCGCCGTCCTCCTCGCGCCGGAGGGGCCTCCCGCCGCCGATGCCGGGACACCCGTCATCTGCCCGCCTCCTCACTACACGCGGGCGAACCCTGGAACAGCGGCTCGGCCACCAGGTCGACACCCTCCGTGCCGACCACCTTCGCCTCGACCATACGGCCGACGACCAGTCCCTCGCCGCTCGTGAGCAGCACCTGGCCGTCCGTCTCGGGGGCCTGGTGCGCCGCCCGGCCGTACACGCCCTCCGTCTCGTCGACGGACTCCACCAGCACGTGCACGGTCTCGCCGACCCGTTCCTCGGCGCGCTGCGAGACCAGTTCCTCGGCCAGCCGGGAGACCCGGGCCAGCCGCTCGGCGACGACGTCCTCGTCCAGCTTGCGGTCGTACGTCGCGGCCTCGGTGCCCTCCTCGTCGGAGTAGCCGAAGACGCCGATGGCGTCCAGCCGCGCGTGGTTCAGGAACCGCTCCAGTTCGGCGAGGTCGGCCGCGGACTCGCCGGGGAAGCCGACGATGAAGTTGGAGCGCACACCGGCCTGGGGCGCCTTGCTCCGGATGGTGTCGAGCAGTTCCAGGAACCGGTCGGTGTCGCCGAAGCGGCGCATCGCGCGCAGCACGTCGGGCGCGGAGTGCTGGAAGGACAGGTCGAAGTAGGGGGCGACCTTCGGGGTGGAGGTCAGCACGTCGATCAGGCCGGGCCGCATCTCGGCCGGCTGGAGGTAGCTGACGCGCACCCGCTCCAGGCCGTCAACCTCGGCCAGCTCGGGCAGCAGGGACTCCAGCAGGCGGATGTCGCCGAGGTCCTTGCCGTAGGAGGTGTTGTTCTCGGAGACCAGCATGATCTCCTTCACGCCCTGTTCGGCCAGCCAGCGCGTCTCGTTCAGCACGTCGCTGGGGCGGCGCGAGATGAAGGAGCCGCGGAAGGAGGGGATGGCGCAGAAGGAGCAGCGCCGGTCGCAGCCGGAGGCGAGCTTCACCGAGGCGACCGGGGCGCCGTCCAGCCGGCGGCGCAGCGGCGCGCGGGGGCCGGAGGCCGGGGCGAGGCCGTCGGGCAGGTCCACCGGGCCGTGTCCCGGGAGGGCGACGGCGGCGGCGGAGTCCTGCCGCTCGGCCGGGCTGATCGGCAGCAGCTTGCGACGGTCGCGCGGGGTGTGGGAGGCGTGGATGCCGCCGTTCAGGATGGTCTGGAGGCGGTCGGAGATGTCGGCGTAGTCGTCGAAGCCGAGCACGCCGTCGGCTTCGGGGAGGGCCTCGGCGAGTTCCTTGCCGTACCGCTCGGCCATGCAGCCCACCGCGACGACGGCCTGGGTTCTTCCGTGTCCCTTGAGGTCGTTGGCCTCCAGGAGGGCGTCGACGGAGTCCTTCTTGGCGGCCTCGACGAAGCCACAGGTGTTGACGACGGCGACGTCCGCTTCCTCGGCGTCCTCCACGAGCTGCCAGCCGTCCGCCTCCAAACGGCCTGCGAGCTCCTCCGAGTCCACCTCGTTACGGGCGCAGCCAAGGGTGACGAGTGCGACGGTACGGCGTTCAGGCATGGGCTCAAGACTACTTCGTCCCGCTGACGCCCCACGTCGACGGGGTTGGCCGATCATGGCCGACCCCGTCGACGAAGCGCCCTTCGCGCCGGGTCATCCGGCCTGCGGGTCGCCCTTGGTGTAGGTGAGGCGCTCGACGGCGCCCGGCTGCCAGTCGTCCTCGATCTTCTTGCCGTTCACGAACAGGTCGATCGCGCCGGCGTCGCCGAGGACCAGGTTGATCTTGGTGCTGTCCTGGAAGGTCTTGGAATCGCCCTGCTTGAGCAGTCCGTCGAACAGCAGCCGGCCGTTGTGGTCCTTGGCGGAGATCCAGCTGCGTCCGTCGGCGGCGCTGACCTGGACCGTCACCTTGTCCTGCGGCGCGGCGGCGATGGCGCTGTCCGACGGTTCCGGCTCGGGCTCGGCGGGCTTCTCGGACTTCGGGGCGGGCGAGGCGGTCGGCTTGCCGGGCGTGGCGCCGTCGGCGACGTTCGCCTTGCCGCCGTCGTCGTCGCCCTTGACCATCGTGAACCCGACGAAGCCGATCACGACGACGATCGCGGCGACCATGGCCGCGGTCCAGTTGGGTCCGCGCCGCTCCGGACGGATGCGTTCCGCCTCGAACAGCGGGGCGGCCGGGGTCGGGGCCGGACGGCCGCCGCCGTGCTCGGCCTCGTACTGCGCGATCAGCGGGGCGGGGTCGAGGTCCACGGCCCTGGCCAGGGTCCGGATGTGCCCGCGCGCGTAGACGTCGCCGCCGCAGGGCGCGAAGTCGTCCGCCTCGATGGCGTGCACGATGGCGATACGGACCCGGGTGGCGGTACTGACGTCGTCGACGGTGAGTCCGGCGGCGATGCGCGCCTGTTGCAGCGCTCGGCCGACGGAGACGGAAGGGCGGTCTTCCTCGGAAACGTCTTCGAAGGGACGCTCGTCTTCAGGGGAGTTGCCGATGGACACGGGGGCGCCTTTCGAGCGTGTAGCCGCCTGTGCTGGAGGTTCAGTCTAGGAGGGGTACGAGAGGATGGGGCAACCGGGCGGTAGGACTTTGTACGCCATCGGAATGGCCCGACATTCCGATGATGGGACTGCGGTTTGTCACTTCGCTCAACTTGACGTACACCGACGGGAAACAGTTGCTCGATGATCCCTAACGGGTGGGTCACGATCGACCGCCCGGGTGCCCGGAGGTGACGACCGCCTCCCGTTCGCCTACCCTTCAGACTCCCCCCGGATCAGCGCGAGCACGCCATCCAGTTCATCAGGCTTCACAAGAACGTCACGAGCCTTCGAACCCTCGCTCGGTCCGACGATGTTCCGCGACTCCATGAGGTCCATCAGCCGGCCCGCCTTGGCGAAGCCGACGCGCAGCTTGCGCTGGAGCATGGACGTCGACCCGAACTGGGTGGAGACGACCAGCTCGGCCGCCTGACACAGCAGGTCCAGGTCGTCGCCGATGTCCTCGTCGATCTCCTTCTTCTGCTTGCTCCCGACGGTGACGTCGTCCCGGAAGACGGGCGCCATCTGCTCCTTGCAGTGCCGGACGACGGCCGCGACCTCCTCCTCGGTCACGAACGCGCCCTGCAGACGCGTCGGTTTGTTCGCGCCCATCGGCAGGAACAGCCCGTCGCCCTTGCCGATCAGCTTCTCGGCGCCGGGCTGGTCGAGGATGACCCGCGAGTCCGCGAGCGAGGAGGTGGCGAACGCCAGCCGGGACGGCACGTTCGCCTTGATCAGACCGGTGACCACGTCGACGGACGGCCGCTGTGTGGCGAGCACCAGGTGGATACCGGCCGCCCGCGCGAGCTGCGTGATGCGCACGATGGCGTCCTCGACGTCGCGCGGGGCGACCATCATCAGGTCGGCCAGCTCGTCGACGATCACCAGCAGGTACGGGTACGGCTGGAGCTCGCGCTCACTGCCCTCGGGCGGCTTGGCCTTCCCCTCGCGCACCGCGCGGTTGAAGTCGTCGATGTGCCGGTAGCCGTAGGCCGCGAGGTCGTCGTAGCGCAGGTCCATCTCGCGCACGACCCACTGGAGCGCCTCGGCGGCCCGCTTGGGGTTGGTGATGATCGGCGTGATCAGGTGCGGGATGCCCTCGTACGCCGTCAGCTCCACGCGCTTGGGGTCGACCAGGATCATCCGGACGTCCTCCGGGGTCGCCCGCATCATGATCGAGGTGATCAGGCAGTTGATGCAGGACGACTTGCCGGAGCCGGTGGCGCCGGCGACCAGCATGTGCGGCATCTTCGCCAGCGAGTCCATGACGTAGCCGCCCTCGACGTCCTTGCCGAAGGCGACCAGCATCGGGTCGTCGTCCTCGGCGGACTCCGCGAGCCGCAGTACGTCACCGAGGTTGACCATCTCCCGGTCGGTGTTGGGGATCTCGATGCCCACCGCGGACTTGCCGGGGATCGGGCTGATGATCCGCACGTCCGGGCTGGCGACGGCGTAGGCGATGTTCTTGGTCAGCGCGGTCACCCGCTCGACCTTCACGGCGGGGCCGAGTTCCACCACGTAGCGGGTGACCGTCGGACCGCGGGTGAAGCCGGTGACGGCGGCGTCCACCTTGAACTCCGTGAAGACCTTCCGCAGCGCGTCGACGACGGCGTCGTTGGCGGCGCTGCGCGCCTTGCCGGGGCCGCCGCGCTCGAGCAGGTCGAGGGCGGGCAGCGAGTAGGTGATGTCGCCGGAGAGCTGGAGCTGCTCCGCGCGGGCGGGCAGATCGCGGGGTTCGCGCGGCGGCTCCTTGGTCATGTCCAGGACACCGGCCGGCGGCTTGTCCCGCTTCGGCCTGTCCTGAGGACCGTCCTGGGAACCGTCCGGAGAACCGTCCGCCTTCGGCTTCCCCCGCCGCGGGCGGGCGGCCGGGACCGGCGTCGGTGTGGTCGGCTCCCGGTCGCCGGTGCTCACGCCCTGGGTCAGGTCGGCGACGATCGGCGAGGGCGGCATCCCGTGCAGCACGGCGCCGTCCAGCGCGGCGGCAGCGGCGGCGGCCACGTCCACGGCGTCCATGGGCCGGTCCACGGCGGGCTTCGGCACCGCGGGCCTGCGGGGCCGGCCCCGGCGCCTGGACAGCGCCTCCTGCTCCGCGCCGTCCGGGTCGTACTCCTCGGGCGCCGGCCGCCGTCCGCGGCGGCTCGCGGGCAGCGACTCGCGCCACTGCTGCTCGTAGCGCTCGTCGTCCTCGCCGAACTCCTCCGGCTCGGGTTCGCGGACGAGTCCGAGCCGCACACCGAGCTGCCGCAGGCGCTGCGGGATGGCGTTGACCGGGGTGGCGGTGACGACCAGCAGACCGAAGACGGTGAGCAGCACCAGCAGCGGCACGGCGAGGACGTCGGTCATGGTCGCCGACAGCGGTGTGGCCGCGCCCCAGCCGATGAGCCCGCCCGCGTCCCTTATGGCCTGCATGCCGTCGCCGCGCGCGGGCGAGCCGCAGCCGATGTGGATCTGCCCGAGCACGCCGATGACGAGCGCGGACAGACCGATGACGATCCGTCCGTTGGCCTCCGGCTTCTCCGGGTGCCGGATGAGCCGTACGGCGATGACGGCGACCAGGATCGGCACCAGCAGGTCGAGCCGGCCGAAGGCCCCGGCGACCAGGATCTCCACGAGGTCGCCGACGGGACCCTTCAGGTCGGCCCAGGTGCCGGCGGCGACGATGAGGGCGACGGCGAGCAGCAGCAGCGCCAGGCCGTCCTTGCGGTGCGCGGGGTCGAGGTTCTTGGCGCCCTGCCCTATGCCGCGGAAGACGGCGCCCACCGCGTGCGCGAGGCCCAGCCACAGGGCGCGTACGAGCCGGTAGACGCCGCTGGTCGGATTCGGGGCGGCCGGTGCGGGCGCGGGCTTCTTCGCCGCGGCCTTCCTGGCGGGAGCCTTCTTCGCCGGGGCCTTCCTGGCCGGGGCCTTCTTGGCAGCGGCCTTCTTCGCCGGAGCCTTCGCGGAAGCGGGCGCCTTCTTCGCGGGCGGCTTCTTGGCTGCGGAGGGACGTGAGGCCATGGGGGTGAGGTTACCGGTGGAGACGGTCGGTGACACGCGTGGCGGATGCTTCACCCGTTCGTGTCGCTCTTGTCGAGGCGTGACATTGACGTGCGGTTGACGCGGCCTCACGCCCGCGGCGCGTCGGAGGCCCGGCCAACGCCCTTGTCCTCGGCGTCAGTTCTGCGACGGCACCGACGACGCGCTGCCGGTCCCGGGCTCCAGGGCGTCCAGCGCCCGCCGCAACCCCGTGAGCTTGCGCTCCAGATGGGCGGCCGTGGCCACCGCGGCCGCGTCCGTCGACTCGTCGTTGAGCTGCTTGGTGAGCGCCTCGGCCTGCTCCTCGACGGCCGCGAGCCGCGCCGAGAGCTCCGCGAGCAGCCCCGCCGACTCCTTGGACTCGGCCGCGTCCTTCTCGCCGCCCTCCAGCTGGAGCCGCAGCAGCGCCGCCTGCTCCCGCAGCTGGCAGTTCTTCATGTACAGCTCGACGAAGACCGAGACCTTCGCGCGCAGCACCCACGGGTCGAACGGCTTGGAGATGTAGTCGACCGCGCCCGCCGCGTACCCGCGGAAGGTGTGGTGCGGGCCGTGGTTGATCGCGGTGAGGAAGATGATCGGGATGTCCCGGGTCCGCTCCCGCCGCTTGATGTGCGCGGCGGTCTCGAAACCGTCCATGCCCGGCATCTGGACGTCCAGCAGAATGACCGCGAAATCGTCCGTGAGCAGTGCCTTGAGCGCTTCTTCCCCGGACGATGCCCGCACCAGCGTCTGATCGAGCGCCGAGAGGATCGCCTCCAGCGCGAGCAGATTCTCCGGCCGGTCATCGACCAGGAGGATCTTGGCCTTCTGCACCATGGCCCGCCCTCCTCGCCCCGGCTTGGGGCCTCCCCTGTCCGCAGGACCTGAGGACGTACCCGCGGGTACCGCCCCAGGGGACGACTCCCTTGCGCCGCCCGTCCTTGTGCCGGTCATCGTAGCCGCACCCCGCCCGTCGCCACACCCTGTCACCGCGATGTCACTGTGCACGTAGCAGAAACGCGGCGGGAGACCAGAAGGTTCCCCGATTCCCGTACTTCTACACGGCTTCGCGCACACCGCGTCAGCAACATCATGTGAACACCGAAGCTTCCCGTCACCTTCGCGCCCCCTCCGGACGCCGGTCTCACTCCCCCCGCATCCACTGCTCCATCACCGACAACAGGTGATCGGGGTCGACCGGCTTGGTCACGTAGTCGGAGGCACCCGACTCGATCGCCTTCTCCCGGTCGCCCTTCATCGCCTTCGCGGTGAGCGCGATGATCGGGAGCCCGGCGAACTGCGGCATCCGGCGGATCGCCGTGGTCGTGGCGTATCCGTCCATCTCGGGCATCATGATGTCCATCAGGACGACCGCCACGTCGTCGTGCTGCTCCAGCACCTCGATGCCCTCGCGGCCGTTCTCCGCGTACAGCACGGACAGGCCGTGCTGCTCCAGGACGCTGGTGAGCGCGAAGACGTTGCGGATGTCGTCGTCGACGATCAGCACCTTCTGCCCGCCGAAACGGATGCCGCGGCTCGACGGCCGGGGAGCCGGCTCCTGCTGCTCCGCGTCCGGCCACTGCTCGGCCTCCGGAGCGGGCCGCTGCTCGAGCGTGACCCTGCGGCGGCGCCGGAACAGCGCGGCCGGACCGTTCTGGGTGTCCCGGTACGACTTCACCTCGGCCGGCGTCTCGACCTGCGGCCCGGTCAGCTCGGCCGAGGCCACCAGGTCACCGGCCTCCAGCGCGGGCATGGGCTGCTGGTAGCCGTTCGGGGGCAGCTCGCTCGGGTGCAGCGGCAGGTACAGCGTGAACGTCGAGCCGCGGCCCGGCTCGCTCTGCGCGTGGATCTCGCCGCCGAGCAGCTGCGCGATCTCCCGCGAGATGGACAGCCCCAGCCCCGTACCGCCGTACTTGCGGCTGGTGGTGCCGTCGGCCTGCTTGAACGCCTCGAAGATCACCCGCATCTTGCCGGCCGCGATGCCGATGCCCGTGTCGCTCACCGAGAACGCGATCAGGTCCGCGTCCGGGTCGGTCAGCGAGCCGGCCTCCAGCAACTGCTCCCGGATGGCCTGCGGAACCTCGTCCCGGGCGGGCCGGATGACCAGCTCGACCGACCCGGAGTCGGTGAACTTCACCGCGTTGGACAGCAGATTGCGCAGCACCTGGAGCAGCCGCTGCTCGTCGGTGTGCAGCGTGGCCGGCAGCTCCGGCGACACCCGCACCGACAGGTCCAGCCCCTTCTCCGCGGTCAGCGGCCGGAAGGTGGCCTCCACGTAGTCCACGAGCTGGACCAGCGCGATGCGCGTCGGGGAGACGTCCATCTTGCCCGCCTCGACCTTCGACAGGTCGAGGATGTCGTTGATGAGCTGCAGCAGGTCGGACCCGGCGCCGTGGATGGTCTCGGCGAACTCGACCTGCTTCGGGGAGAGGTTCCCCTCCGCGTTGTCGGCGAGCAGCTTCGCCAGGATCAGCAGCGAGTTGAGCGGCGTACGCAGCTCGTGCGACATGTTGGCGAGGAACTCGCTCTTGTAGCGCATGGAGACCGCGAGCTGCTCGGCGCGCTCCTCCAGGACCTGCCGCGCCTCCTCGATCTCGGTGTTCTTCACCTCGATGTCGCGGTTCTGCCGGGCCAGCAGCTCGGCCTTCTCCTCCAGTTCGGCGTTGGACGCCTGGAGCGCCTTCTGCCGCTGCTCCAACTCCGCCGACCGTTCGCGCAGTTGCTCGGTCAGCTCCTGGGACTGCGAGAGCAGCCGCTCGGTCTTGGTGTTGACCGAGATGGTGTTGACGCTCGTCGCGATCATCTCGGCGATCTGGTTGAGGAAGTCCTTCTGGATGTGCGTGAACGGCGTGAACGAGGCCAGCTCGATGACGCCGAGCACCTTCCCCTCGAACAACACCGGCAGCACGATCACCTGCGCCGGCGGTGCCTCCCCGAGCCCCGAGGAGATCTTCAGGTAGCCGCTGGGCGCGTTCTCCACCAGGATCGTGCGCTTCTCCATGGCGGCCGTCCCGATGAGCCCCTCACCGGGCCGGAACGACGTCGGCATGGATCCCATGGAGTAGCCGTACGAGCCGAGCATGCGCAGCTCGAACTGGTCGTCGTCCGCGGCGTTCAGGTCCTCGCCGTCGACCAGCGGCATCGCGAGGAAGAACGCGCCGTGCTGCGCGGACACCACCGGCGTCAGCTCGCTCATGATCAGCGAGGCCACGTCCTCCAGGTCGCGGCGGCCCTGCATCAGCGCGGAGATGCGGGCGAGATTGCCCTTGAGCCAGTCCTGCTCCTTGTTGGCGATCGTGGTGTCGCGCAGGTTGGCGATCATCTTGTTGATGTAGTCCTGGAGTTCCTGGATCTCCCCGGACGCGTCCACGTCGATCTTCAGGTTCAGGTCGCCGCGGGTCACCGCGGTCGCCACCCGCGCGATGGCACGCACCTGCCGGGTCAGGTTCCCGGCCATCTCGTTCACGGACTCGGTCAGGTCCCGCCAGGTGCCGTCCACGTCCCGCACGCGCGCCTGGCCGCCCAGCTGGCCCTCGGTGCCCACCTCGCGGGCCACGCGCGTGACCTCCTCGGCGAACGACGACAGCTGGTCCACCATCGTGTTGATGGTGGTCTTCAGCTCGAGGATCTCCCCGCGCGCGTCGATGTCGATCTTCTTCGTCAGGTCACCCTTGGCGATGGCCGTCGTCACCATGGCGATGTTGCGCACCTGACCGGTCAGGTTGGACGCCATCTGGTTCACCGACTCGGTGAGGTCCTTCCACGTCCCCGCCACACCCGGCACGTGCGCCTGACCGCCCAGGATGCCGTCCGTGCCCACCTCGCGGGCCACCTTGGTGACCTGCTCGGCGAACGCGCTCAGCGTCTTCACCATGATGTTGATGGTGTCGGCGAGCTGCGCCACCTCACCGCGCGCCTCGATGCTGACCTGCCGCGACAGGTCGCCGTTGGCGACGGCCGCGGACACCTGGGAGATGTTCCGCACCTGAGTGGTCAGGTTCTTCGCCATCAGGTTGACGTTGTCGCTCAGGTCCTTCCAGATGCCCGTGACACCCGGTACGTGCGCCTGGCCGCCCAGGATGCCCTCGGTGCCCACCTCACGGGCCACCCGGGTCACCTGCTCGGCGAACGACGACAGCTGGTCCACCATCGTGTTGACGGTGGTCACCAGCTCCAGGATCTCGCCCTTGGCGTCGACGGTGATCTTCTTCGACAGGTCGCCCTTGGCGACCGCCGTGGTGACCTCGGCGATGTTGCGCACCTGAAGGGTCAGGTTGTTCGCCATTCCGTTCACCGACTGCGTGAGGTCCTTCCAGGTGCCGGAGACCCCCTGCACCTCGGCCTGACCGCCGAGGATGCCCTCCGTACCCACCTCACGGGCCACCCGCGTGACCTCCTCGGCGAACGACGACAGCTGGTCCACCATCGTGTTCAGCGTGTTCTTCAGCTCGAGGATCTCACCGCGCGCGTCCACGGTGATCTTCTGCGACAGGTCACCGCGCGCCACCGCCGTCGCCACCTGGGCGATGTTGCGCACCTGGCCGGTCAGATTCGACGCCATGCCGTTCACGGAGTCCGTCAGGTCCCGCCACACACCGGCGACCCCGGGCACCTGCGCCTGGCCGCCCAGCCGGCCCTCCGTACCCACCTCGCGGGCCACCCGCGTCACCTGGTCGGCGAACGACGACAGCTGGTCCACCATCGTGTTGATGGTGTTCTTCAGCTCCAGGATCTCCCCGCGCGCGTCGACGTCGATCTTCTGCGACAGGTCGCCCCGCGCGACGGCCGTCGTCACCTGCGCGATGTTGCGCACCTGACCGGTCAGATTCGACGCCATCGAGTTGACGGAGTCGGTCAGCTCCTTCCAGGTGCCCGACACGCCGTCCACGCGCGCCTGACCGCCCAGCCGGCCCTCCGTACCCACGTCCCGGGCCATCCGCGTGACCTGGTCGGCGAAGCTCGACAGCTGGTCCACCATCGTGTTCACGGTGTTCTTCAGCTGGAGCATCTCACCGGAGACGTCCACGGTGACCTTCTGCGACAGGTCACCGTTGGCGACCGCCGTCGTCACCTGGGCGATGTTCCTCACCTGTCCGGTGAGGTTGCGGAACGCCGTGTTGACGGAGTCCGTCAGGTCCTTCCACGTCCCCGCCGCCCCCGGCACCTGCGCCTGGCCGCCCAGCTCACCCTCGACACCGATCTCGCGCGCCACGCGCGTGACCTCCGCGCCGAAGGACGACAGCTGGTCCACCATCGTGTTGACGGTGTTCTTCAGCTCCAGCATCTCGCCGGCCACGTCCACGGTGACCTTCTGCGACAGGTCACCGTTGGCGACCGCCGTCGTCACCGCCGCGATGTCCCGCACCTGAGTGGTCAGGTTCCGGAACACCGTGTTGACGGAGTCCGTCAGGTCCTTCCACGTCCCCGCCGCCCCCGGCACGTTCGCCTGACCGCCCAGCCGTCCCTCGCCGCCGACCTCGTTGGCGACGCGCGTGACCTCGTCCGCGAAGATCCGCAGCGTCTCGGTCATCTGGTTGATCGTCTCGGCGAGCTGCGCGACCTCGCCGCGCGCCGGCACCGTCACCTTCCGCGACAGGTTGCCGTTGGCGACCGCGGTCGTCACCTCGGCGATCCCGCGCACCTGCGCGGTGAGGTTCCCGGCCATGGTGTTGACGGAGTCGGTGAGCTCCTTCCACACCCCGTCCACCCCGGGCACCTGCGCCTGGCCGCCCAGGGCGCCCTCGGTGCCCACCTCGCGCGCGACGCGGGTCACCTCCGAGGAGAACGCGGAGAGCTGGTCCACCATCGTGTTGACGGTGTTCTTCAGCTCCAGCATCTCGCCCTCGACGTGCACGGTGACCTTGCGGGACAGATCACCGCGCGCGACGGCCGTCGTCACCAGCGCGATGTCGCGCACCTGCGCCGTCAGCCGCTCCGCCATCGTGTTGACGGAGTCCGTCAGGTCCTTCCAGGAACCTGACATGCCACGCACCTGGGCCTGACCGCCCAGCTTGCCCTCGGTGCCCACCTCACTGGCCACGCGCGTGACCTCGTCGGTGAACGTCGACAACTGGTCGACCAGGTTGTTCACCGTCCGCGCGACCTTCAGGAACTCGCCCCGCAGCGGATGCCCGGCCCCTTCCGGCGCCGCCTGCGTCCGCAGTTCCATACGCGGCGACAGATCGCCCTCCGCCACCGCCGACAGCACCCGGCTGACCTCGGAGACGGGCCGCACCAGGTCGTCCACCAGCGCGTTCGAGTTGTCGATCGCGGTCGCCCAGGAGCCCTCGGAGGCCCCCGTCTCCAGCCGCTCCGTGAGCTTTCCCTCACGCCCGACCATGCGGCGCACCCGCGCCAGCTCACCCGTCAGATGGAGATTGCGGTCGGCCACCTCGTTGAAGACCGCCGCGATCTCCGCCATCACTCCGTCGCCGGACACCGTGAGCCGCTTGCGGAAGTTCCCGTCCCGCATCGCCACCAGCGCCGTCATCAACCGGTTCAGGGCCGCCGTGTCCACGGTCGTGGTCCCGCCCCGCGCCCTTCCCGGCTTGCCCAGGGACTGTCCGCCTTTCGCGCGCGTCGTCTTCGTGCCCCGCGTCGCTGCGCCAGACTCCACTGTGTCCCTCCCGCAGGGGTCGACCGTTACCGCTGTTCTTGGGTGCTACCACGCTCGGCGGACCGGTTGATGCCGCTTTCCCGTACTGCCACCCGGCACGATCCTCGTGCCGGACCGCTTTCCGGGCTGCTGCCCACTGTGGGCGGCGGGCACTCGCCCCACCCGGACGTTTGCAAGAAGCCCGCCCAGTGTTCCACCATGCCGACCTATGACCGTAACTCACAACGCCGCTCCTCGTTGAGCAGCCGGGCAGGGCTGGTCCTTCGCCGGACGCGGATCCAGCGAGAAGCGGACCTTCGGGTCGAGCGGAGTCACGACGGTTCGGCAGCTTCCCGAGGCTCACCAGCCGACCTGTGACGCGAGACGCGTCGCGTCGGTGTTCAGGGGGTATCCCCCGGAGGACGCAGGGGATACCCCCTGAACACCGATCCACTGGCCGACTACCCTGTACCGAGCGAGCCGGGGAATCGGGCATGGAGGGGCAGGGGCCGCCGACATATGGGGAGTTCTGTGATCACCGCGCGCGCGGCCGCCAGCTTCGAGCCCGTGGGGCGATCGGTCGCGAGCGCCCGCTCCTTCGTCCGCGACACCCTGCAGGGGTGGGGCTTCTCCGACATCGTCGACGACGCCGTGGTTCTCACCAGCGAACTGGTGACCAACGCCGTGGTCCACGCCGGCACCTCCGCCGACCTCCTCTGTCTGCGCAGCGACGAAGGCGTACGGATCGAGGTGGCCGACCGGTATCCGGAACGGGAGATCCCCCTCCAGGGCTCGCCCGTCAACATGGGCAGCCCCGACCGCGAGGGCGGCCGCGGGCTCCAGCTGTGCGCGGCCCTGGCCGGCCACTGGGGCGTTGACTACACCCCCACCCACAAGACCGTCTGGTTCCAGCTCGACCTTCCCGAGCGCCCGGTCGGCACCCGCGCCGCCGGCCCCTCCCTGCCGGCCCACCTCCTCCCGCTCGCCGACACCCGGGTCCGCGTCGCCGTCGTCCAGATCGACCGGACCGGCTCCGTCACCGCCTGGAACGAGGACGCCGAGGAACTCTTCGGCTACTCCGCCGAGCAGGTCACCGGCAAACCGCTGACCGACTTCGCGGCCTGGCCGCACACCCCGGGCACCGGCACCGGCATCGCCGACGCGCTCCAGCTCTCCCGCTGGGAGGGCAGCTACGGCATCAGGGGCGCCCACGGCCGAGTGATCCCCGTGTACGCCTCCCACCTGCGGGTCCGGGACACCGACGGCGAACCGTCAACGGTCTGCCTCCTCGTACGGGACCACGAACGGGCGGTTCTGCAGACCCCGCTGCGCGGCCCCGCGTCCGACAAGTCCGGCACCTCCGAGGGGCAGAGCACCGACCCCTTCGAGATGTTCATCGGCTCCCCGGCCCCGGACGACCTCGACGGTCTGCTCCAGCGCACGGTGGAACGCGCCCGCGACATGCTCGACGGCGACTCCGCCTTCCTGCTCCTCGCCACCGACGACGAGACGGAGCTGGAGGTCCGCGCCTCCACCGGTCTGCCCTCGGCCCGCCAGCGCTTCGCCCGCGTCCCCGTCGAGGCCGGCCCCGGCCGCTACGGCTCCGCCCGCATGCCGGCCGTCCACGAGGACCTGACCGCCGTCCCCGGCGCGGTACCGCTCCTCAACAGCACCGGCATGCGCTCGGTCGTCACCGTCCCGCTGAAGGTGGAGGGCCGCCTCACCGGCTCCCTCGGTGTCGCCGCCGAGGCACCCGGCAGGTACTCCAACGAGGAGGCGCTGCGCCTGCAGTTCGCGGCGGACCGCATCGCGCTCGCCGTCGAGTCGGCCCGCCTGGGCGAACTGGAGCGCCTGCGCCGCGGCTCGCTCAGCTTCCTCGTCGAGGCCTCCGACCTGCTGGCCGGCACCCTGGACCGGGACCAGACGCTGGCCCTGATGGCCCAGATGACCGTGCCGACCCTCGCCACCTGGTGCGCCGTCTACACGATCGCCGACCAGGCCTCCGAGCCGTACCTCTCCTACGTGCTGCACGAGGACGAGGAGCTGATCGACGGCATCAAGTCCCTGCTGTCGAAGATCGCCCCGCCCGACCCGGTCCCCACGCCCGGCGCCCGCGTCTGGTCCGCCCCCGCGGAGGTCGCCCACCAGGCGGCCCTGCGCACCTCCATGCGCAGCCTCGGCCTCAGCGGCAGTCCGACCCATCCGGTCACCCCGGGCATCGGCCCGACCCTCGCGACGGCCTCCGCGGTCGGCGGCGAGACGGTGGTCCTGCCCCTGGTCGCCCGCAACCGGGTCATCGGCATGCTGACGCTCGGCAAGCCGACCGACGAGCACTTCCGCCAGGAGATCCTGGAGCTCGCCGAGGACCTCTCCCGGCGGGCCGCCCTGGCCCTGGACAACGCCCGCCTCTACTCGGAGCGCACGGCCATCAGCCAGTCCCTCCAGCGCAGCCTCCTGCCGCCGGAACTGCCGACGATCGACGGCGTCGAGGTCGAGGTCATCTACCGCGCGGCCGGCGAGGGCAACGAGGTCGGCGGCGACTTCTACGACCTCTTCCCGATCAGCGACGGCGCGTACGGTTTCGCCATCGGCGACGTCTGCGGCACCGGCCCCAACGCGGCGGCCGTGACCGGCCTCGCCCGGCACGCGCTCCGGCTGCTGGCCCGTGAGGGTCTCAGCGGCCCGGCGGTCCTGGAGCGCCTCAACTCCGCGATCCTCGACGAGGGCGCCCGCAGCCGCTTCCTCACCCTCCTCTACGGCGAGATGCGCCCGCAGGACGACGGCAGCGCGGAACTGAAGGTGGTCTGCGCCGGCCACCCCCTCCCGCTCCGTCTGCGCCAGGACGGCACGGTGGAACCGGCGGCGGAACCGCAGCCCCTCCTCGGCGTCATCGAGGACCTGGAGCTGTACGAGCAGACGGTCACCCTCGATCCCGGCGACGTGCTCCTCTGCGTCACCGACGGTGTCACCGAACGCCGCGAGGGCCCCCGCATGCTGGGGGACGACGGCCTCGCCGACGTCCTGACCACCTGCACCGGTCTGACGGCCGGCGCGGTCGCGGCCCGCATCATGCGCGCCGTGGAACGCTTCGCCTCCGAACCCCCGTCCGACGACATGGCGATCCTCGCCATGCGCGTACCGGGCCTGCACACGGATTAGCGGGTGCCTCCGCAGGGCGCGCCCTTGCAAGGCACTCCCGCAGGGCATGAGAAAGGCCCCGCCCGAATGGGCGGGGCCTTTCTGTCCGAGCCCCCAAACGGAATCGAACCGTTGACCTTCTCCTTACCATGGAGACGCTCTGCCGACTGAGCTATAGGGGCCTGTTGCCGTGTGCGGGGTTTTCCGCTCGCCAACGGAATAGATCATACCCCGAACGGAGCCGTGCTCCCAACCACCGCTCAGCCGGTCGGCTGGAGCAGCCCGCCCAGCGCATTGCACGCCGCCGCGATCCGCTGCATGTCCCGTCTGGTCAGCGACGCGTCCACGGGGAGCGCGAGCGTCTCGTCCGCGGCCCGCTCGGTCTCGGGCAGGGACACGCACCGCCGGAACTCGGGCATCCGGTGCACGGGGGTCTTCACCGGTACGCGGCACTCAACGCCCTTGCCGCGTATGGCGCGTGCGAAGGCGTCCCGGTCGGGCCGGCCGTTCCCCGGCACCCGCACGACGTACTGCTGATAGGTGTGCCCGACTCCGCTCTCGGGCGTCCGCACGCCCCTCAACTTGGCGTCGAGGAACGCCGCCCGCTCCCGCCGCCGAGCCATCTCGTCGTACGGGGCCTCGGATTCCCCGTGCTCCAGCACCAGCAGCCCGTGCCGACGGCCGAGCGCGTGCAACCGCCCGACGTCGGCGGGCCTTCCGAAGCGGTGTACGACAACCACGGCTGCCGTCCGCGGAGTTACGGCCGCCTCCACCGCGGCCGGCTCCAGGCAGTACGTCGCCGGGTCTATGTCGGCGAACACCGGCAGCGCCCCTGCCATCGCCACGGCTTCGGCGACTTCCACGTTCCCGAAGGCCGGTACGACGACCTCGTCGCCCACTCCGACACCGGCGGCCCTGAGCAGTGCAGCAGTACTCATGCAGTGGATGCTCGTTGCGCAACGTGAACGTCAAGTGACGCAGAACAAAAAAAGGTTGGACCCGGAACCGAAGTTCGGGGTCCAACCCTTTTGAATGATTGTTCGGCGGCGTCCTACTCTCCCACAGGGTCCCCCCTGCAGTACCATCGGCGCTGTAAGGCTTAGCTTCCGGGTTCGGAATGTAACCGGGC
>NZ_JBVJKE010000035.1:0-35918 GCF_055585405.1 Streptomyces sp. NPDC053426
ACCGGCAACTCCAGCGGCCCGCACCTGCACTTCGAGATCCGCACCACCCCGAACTACGGCTCCGCCATCGACCCGGCGAAGTTCCTCCGCTCCAAGGGCGTGACGGTCTGACCCGCCGCGCACACGGCGCCTAAGCGCCCCCGGACCCCCGGTGGGCCTGGGTGATCAGATCGATGGCGACCTCGAGGACGGCCTTGCGCTTCTCCTCGGGGTCGCTTTCGACGTCCTGCAGGACGTGCATCCCCGCGTGCATGGTGAACAGGGCGCTGACGCAGCGCACCTGGTCGACCAGGTCGGCGTCCGGGTCCATGAGGATGTCGCGCAGCCCGAGCATGCGGGTCTTGAACATCTCGCCGATGCTCAGCTCGCGGATCGTCGCCTGGTTCTCCTGCATGAAGCGGAAGAGCGGGGCCGCGCCCGCCAGTGCCTCGCTGTACCGGCGGATGATCTCCTGCTTGGTCTCCAGCGAGTGCGGCTGCTTCCGCCCCCACTCGATCAGGTCCTCGATCGGCCGCGAGAGGTCCTCGAAGATGCCGACGAGGATCTCTTCCTTCGTCTTGAAGTGGTAGTAGAGCGCCGCCTTGGTGACGTCCAGGTGCTCGGCGATCTCGCGCAGCGAGGTCTTCTCGTAGCCCTGCTCGGCGAAGAGCTCGAGGGCTACGTCCTGGATGCGCTGGCGGGTGTTCCCGCGGCGCCGTTGTCTGGTGCCGTCCATGGTGCCGCCCATCCTCCTACTCGACCCCTCTTGGCGAAAACTTACTTGACGCCCGGCTAGTTACGCGACTAGCTTTCCGGCATAGTGAACTAGCCGGGCGGCAAGTAAGTGGCAGTGGTCACGCGACCGTGGCCGGGGGAGAAGGAATCATGGCGGACACACCAGCGGCGGGGACCGTGGAGACGGACACCGGCAAACAGCCGAAGAGCGTGCGGGTGGTCCTGCTCGCACTCATGATCGCGATGATGCTCGCGATGCTCGACAACATGATCATCGGTACGGCGATGCCGACGATCGTGGGCGAGCTGGGCGGCCTTGAGCACCTGTCCTGGGTGGTCACCGCCTACACCCTGGCCACCGCGGCCTCCACCCCGGTCTGGGGCAAGCTCGGCGACATGTACGGCCGCAAGGCCACCTTCATGACGTCGATCGTGATCTTCCTGATCGGTTCCGCGCTCAGCGGCATGGCCCAGAACATGGGTGAGCTGATCGGCTTCCGCGCGGTGCAGGGTCTGGGCGCCGGCGGTCTGATGGTCGGCGTCATGGCGATCATCGGCGATCTCATCCCGCCCCGGGAGCGCGGCAAGTACCAGGGCATGATGGCCGCCGTGATGGCGCTGGCGATGATCGGCGGACCCCTGGTCGGCGGCACCATCACCGACAACTGGGGCTGGCGCTGGGCCTTCTACATCAACCTGCCGCTCGGCGCGATCGCGCTGGCCGCCGTCGGCGCCGTACTGCACCTGCCGAAGAAGCGGGCCAAGGCCGGCATCGACTACCTCGGGGTCGCGCTGCTGACCGTCGGCATCACCGCCGTCGTGCTCGTCACCACCTGGGGCGGCACGGAGTACGCCTGGACCTCCGCGCGGATCATGGAGCTGATCGGCCTCGGTGTCGCGTCCCTCGTGGGCTTCGTGTTCTGGCAGACCAGGGCCGCCGAACCGGTGGTGCCGCTGCACATCTTCCGCAGCCGCAACTTCACGCTGATGTCCGTCATCGGCTTCATCACCGGCTTCGTGATGTTCGGCGCGACGCTCTTCCTGCCGCTCTACCAGCAGGCCGTGCAGGGCGCCTCCGCCACCAACTCCGGCCTGCTGCTCCTGCCGATGCTCGGCGCGATGCTGGTCACCTCGATGGTGGCGGGCCGGGTCACCACCGACACCGGCCGGTACAAGATCTTCCCGGTGCTCGGCAGCGCGCTGATGATCGTCGGCCTGTACCTGCTGTCCACGATGGACACCGGGACCTCCCGGTTCACCTCCGGCGTCTTCATGGCCGTGGTCGGCCTCGGCATGGGCTGCCTGATGCAGATCACCATGCTGGTCGCGCAGAACAGCGTCGAGATGAAGGACATGGGGGTCGCCTCCTCGTCCACCACTCTCTTCCGCACCCTCGGCGCGTCCTTCGGCGTCGCGATCATGGGCGCCCTGTTCAACAACCGCGTCCAGGACGTCATGGCCCAGAAGGCCGGCGCCCTGGGGTCCAAGGTGACCGAGCAGTCAGCCCAGCTGGACCCGGCGAAGCTGGCGAAGCTGCCGGAGGCGGTCCGCGAGGCGTACCAGCACGCGGTGTCCTCGGGCACCCACGCGGCGTTCCTCCTGGGCGCCGTGATCGCGGTGCTCTCGCTGGCGGCGGCGGTCTTCGTCAAGGAGGTCCCGCTGAAGGGCGAGGGCCCCCGGAAGGACGACGGCACACCGGCACCGGTGGCGGTCACCGAGCCCGTCTGACTCCCCTCCCGAGCGGCACGAAGGCCCCCGGCGGCGCACCCGCGCCTCCGGGGGCCTTCCCGTGCACGGGTCCGGACCCGTTGTCAGACCCCCGTGCCACCATCGGTCACATGGACAAGGCGCGGCAGCTGAGGCTGGCCAAGGACGCGATGGACCGGGACTGGGCCGACCCGGACCTCGACCTGGCCGCGATCGCCGCGCACGCCGGATACTCGCGCTACCACTTCATACGCGCCTTCAGGGAGACCTACGGCGAGACACCGGGCCAGTACCTCACGCACCGCCGGATCGAGCGCGCCGAGGACCTGCTGCGCACCGCGAACCTGTCGGTGACGGAGATCTGCAACCTGGTCGGTTTCAGCAGCCTGGGCACGTTCTCGGCGCGGTTCAAGACCTGGACCGGCCTCACCCCCAGCGAGTACCGCACGAAGCACGTGGGGCGCGGCGCCGCCCTGATCCCGGGCTGCTACGCCATGCACTGGCTCGGCGGCTACCGGCCCGGGCCGGGCAGGGCGGGGGCACGGCGCAATTCCGGAGAAGCGGACTGACGGCGGCGCTGCCTACGGTGACAGGGCACTGAAGGAACGGCCGCGCAACGGGAGCACGCCATGATCAAGGGTCTCGCCATCACCACCGTCTGGGTCCTCGACCAGGACCGGGCGAAGGAGTTCTACACCGAGAAGCTGGGCCTGGAGGTCCGCACCGACATGACCCTGGGCGAGGGCGGCATGCGCTGGCTCACCGTCGGCTCGCCGAAGCAGCCCGACGTCGAGCTGACGCTGATGGTCCCCGGCGCGGGCATGGACCCCGAGTCCGCCGAGATGATCAAGAAGCTGGTGGCCAAGGGGGTGCTCGGCCCCGGCGTGCTGACCACCGACGACATCCACGGCGACTACGCCGAGCTCAAGGCCCGCGGGGTCGAGTTCATCCAGGAGCCGCAGGAGCGCCCGTACGGCACCGAGGCACTGTTCCGCGACGACTCCGGCAACTGGTTCTCCTTCACCCAGCCCCGCGAGGGCGGCCTCGACACGGACAAGGACTGGTCCTGCTGAACCGCCCCCGCCGCGCCGGGCCCCCGCCCCGGTGGCCCGCGGGGACACGGTGCCACCGCTGAAGCCGCTTCGTCCGGCACCGCAGCCGGCGGGCCCGCCGCCGGACGGGCGGAAAGCGACGCCCGCGGAGGCCCGGTCTCCCCGGAGACCGGCCGGGGCCCGCGAAGCGGGAACCCGTGGCGGTGGCGCGAAGCGGTACGGACCGGGATCTCCGGCCCTCGGGCCGGAGGGGGCGTCAGTGCGCCAGTACCGGATAGCTCCCGGTGTTCGTCGGCGCGTGTTCGGGCAGCCACAGCACGGCGACCGCGCCCTCGGCCGGTGCGTCGTCCGGTGCCCCCGGCGGCCGTACGTTGCGGAAGGTCAGCCGCGCGCCCAGTACCCGCGCCTGCCCCGCCGCGATGGTCAGGCCCAGCCCGTGACCGCGGCCGGCCCGGTCCGCGCTGCCGGTGCGGAAGCGGCTCGGCCCCTCGGCGAGGAGCGCCTCGGGGAAGCCGGGCCCGTGGTCGCGGACCCGGATGACCCGCCCCTCGACGGTGACCTCGATGGGCGGCCTGCCGTGTCGGGCGGCGTTGGCGAGCAGGTTGAGCAGCACGCGCTCCAGGCGCCGCGGGTCGGTGGTGACCTCCGACTCGTGCACCACCCGCACGGTGACGTCCGGGTCCTTCGCCGCCACCCGCCGGGCGACGAACTCGCCCAGCAGGATGTCCTGCAGTTCCGCCCGCTCGGAGGCGCTGTCCAGCCGGGCCACCTCCAGGACGTCCTCGACGAGGGTGCGCATCGCCTTGGCCCGGTCCAGCACCAGCTCGGTCGGCCGGCCCGGCGGCAGCAGCTCGGCGGCGGTGAGCAGACCGGTCACGGGGGTGCGCAGTTCGTGCGCGATGTCGGCGGTGACCCGGCGCTCGGCCTCCAGCCGCTGCCGCAGCGCGTCCGCCATGGCGTCCACCGCGCTGGCCAGGTCGTCGGTCTCGTCGCGCACCACCCCGCCGATCGCCTCGCGCACCCGGACGTCCGTCTCGCCCTTCGCGACCCGGTTGGCGGCCGTGGCCGCCTTCCGCAGCCGCCGCGACAGATGCCCCCCGATGAGCACCCCGAGCGCGCTGCCGCCCAGCACCACCGCGATGGAGCCGATCACCAGGGCCTGGTCGAGGTCCTTGAGGATGTCCGAGCTGCGGTCCGTGAAACCGGAGTGCAGCGACATCACATGCCCGTTCTTCAGCGGCACCGCCGCCCAGATGTCCGGCGCCCCGCCCGGCCGGTCGGCCACGTAGGTCGCCCGCCGGCCCCCCTCGGCCTTCTCCCGCAGTTCCTCCGGCAGCTCCGGATCGTCGATCTTGGTGTTGGGGAAGTTCAGCCGCCCCGACAGCTCGTAGTTGCGCTGGGCGATCATGATGCGCTCGTCCGCCAGGTCGCGCGCGTTGTCCAGCATCGACACCCGGGCCGCGTTGTGCACGACCAGGCTCAGCGCGACCGCCACCAGCGCCCCGACCAGCGCGATGGCCGCGCTGAGCTTCCACCGCAGACCCGTACCTATGCCCACCTGGTCGACGCACGCCGCCACCAGGCGCCGGAAATACCCGCGCATCCGCTTCGCTCAGGCCTTCAACTTGTAACCGAAGCCACGGACCGTCTCGATACGGTCCTGGCCGATCTTCGTACGCAACCGCTGCACATGGACGTCGACGACCCGCGTGTCACCGCCCCAGCCGTACTCCCACACCCGCTCCAGCAGCTTGTCGCGGGAGAGCACGGTGCCCGGCGCCGCCGAGAACTCCAGCAGCAGCCGCATCTCGGTCGGCGTCAGCGCCACCGGCCTGCCCGCCCGGCGCACCTCCATGCCCCCGGTGTCGACCTCCAGCTCGCCGAACGCCAGCACACCCCCGTCACCCGGACCGTCCGCGTCCTCCCGGCCGCCGTTCGCGCGCCCGAAGCGGCGCAGCACCGCGCGGATCCGGGCCACCAGCACCGCACTGTCGAACGGCTTGGTCACGTAGTCGTCGGCACCCGCCTCCAGGCCCAGCACCACGTCGATGGCGTCGGCCCGTGCCGACAGCATGATCACCGGCACCGTCGACTCGTCCCGGATGCGCCGGCACAGGCTGACCCCGTCGAGTCCGGGCACCATGACGTCGAGCAGCGCGATGTCGGGACGGTCCGCGCGGAACGCCTCCAGGCCCGACAGCCCGTCGGGCATCGCGGTGACCGCGAAGCCGTCCCGCTCCAGGGTGAGCTGGGTGGCCTCGCGGATGACGTCGTCGTCCTCGACGAACAGGACGTGTGTCTGGTCTGCCATCCCGGTGCTCTCAGTCCTCGTGTGATCTCGGGGTCGATGCGCGCGTGTTCTTCTCGTTCACCCCGCGGGCGCGGGGACCGCGTCCGCGGGTTCACCCGTTCATCGGCCCGGGCGGCCCCGCCGGTTCACGACGTGAGCCATGTCTCAGCTGTCGGGTGCCGGTGACGGCTCCGCGCCGGCCACCTGTCCGTAGTCGTTGTGCGTGCGGTACTTCTCGGTGAACCGGCCCGAGTCCCAGCGGTACGTGATCACGTTCACCCCGGACGGGCTCGACACCGGGTCGCCCCGGTCGTACACCTGCTTGGTCACCACCAGGTCCCCGCGGTCGATCTCCGCGTACACCGGGGGCGCCTCGGCCGAGAACACGTTCACGTACGCGCCGCCCTGCTCGCGGTACACGTACGTGCCGACACCCACCGCGTCCCCGCAGGTCAGCACGTTGACGACGACGTCGTCGACGGCTCCGCGGGTGAGGTTGCCGTAGCTCACGTCGACGGGGTACTGGTCGGCGACGCACGGCCGCAGCTCCCGCTTGACCTCCGCCGAGACCTTCGGGTCGGCCTTGACCAGCCGGACCGCGTTCACCCGGTCGGGGGCCCGCGAGGGATCGGGCGACGCCGCGGCGGCGGGGGCGCTCGCCACGGGGTCCGCGTGCGCCGGGCCCTCGTCCCGCGCGCCGGTGCCGCCCGTGCCGCAGCCGGTGACGAACAGGACGACGGCGGCGAGCACGGCCGTCGCCGTGGTCGCCGCCCTGGTGGTGGTCCGGACCCGGATGGGCCTCGCGCCGGTCAGGCCGCGCAACGCTCCCGCTCCTCACGCTCCAGCGCGCGGGCGTCCAGATCACGCGCCTGAAGCTCCTCGCGGAGCCGGGCGAGCGCCCGGTGCAGGGTGCTCTTGACCGTTCCGGCCGACATGCCGAGGGCGGCGGCCGTCTCCTCCGTGGACATCTGCTCCCAGTGTCGCAGCACCACGACACTGCGCTGCTTCGGGGCGAGGACCCTCAGGATGTCCATCAGCAGGGCGCGGTCGGCGTGCTGCTCGGTGGAGTCGTCCACACAGGCGTCCGGGAGCTGCTCGGTGGGCACCTCCTCCAGCTTGCGGGCCCGCCACCACTCCGTCCGCGTGTTGATCATGACCCGGCGCAGATAGGCGTCGGCCAGCCGCTTGTCCTCGATGGTCTCCCAGCGGCCGTACGTCCGGGCCAGCGCGGTCTGCAGCAGGTCCTGCGCGTCGATGGGGTCCGGGACCAGGCGGCGGGCGCTGCGCAGCAGTGCGTCCTGCCGGGTGCGGACGTACTCCTCGAACGCGAGGACCTCGCCTCGTGCCTCACCCCGTACCTCGCCCCGCGCCATGTCCTGCGCCATGGTGAACCGCCTCCCGCTCCCCGTGCCGGCCCGCCCGCCCGCGCGGGCCGGTTGTACCGCCTGTGATCCGTCGTCGCCGTGCCCTTGTCGAGCACGTGATCGACGGTACGGAGGCGTTGTCACGGCGCTGTCCGAGGAACCCTGCGGGAAGCGCTCGGCTGTCCGTCGGTTGTGTAACGGAAGGAGGAACGGGGTAAAGCGGGCGGGTGGTCGGGGCGGGTAAGGGCGGATATGTCCCGCCGTACCGGTGAGGCGTGTGGGGAACGGCTGTACCGGACGTCGGACGTGTGTGTGAAACGGCTGTACCGGGTGTCAGGTCATCGGCAGCCGGTACAGGCCGCCCGGCAGCGGCTCCACCAGACCGTCGGCGACCAGACCGTCCAGCGCGCGGGCCCGCTGCACCGGCTCCTGCCACACCCGGTCCAGTGCCGCCTGCGGCACCGCGCCGTGCGCCTCCCGCAGCACGGCCAGCAGCCGACCGCGGACCTGACGGTCCGTGCCCGCGTACGTCTGGCCCCGGCGCGGCGGACCCTCGTGGGCCGGCTTGCCCGCCAGCCGCCACGCGCACTGCGCCGCGATCGGGCAGCGCTGACACGACTCGTTCTTCGCCGTGCACACCAGCGCGCCCAGCTCCATGGAGGCGGCGGCCCACCGCGCGGCGGTCGGGGCGTCCTCCGGCAGCAGGGTGCGGGCCAGCCGGCGCTCGGCGGCGGTGGTGGCGTTCGGCGGGTACTGCGTACCGGTGACCGCGCGGGCGAACACCCGGCGCACATTGGTGTCCAGCACCGCGTGCCGCTGCCCGTACGCGAACGACGCCACCGCCGCGGCCGTGTACTCACCGATGCCGGGCAGCGCCAGCAGCTGGGCGTGGTCGGCCGGCACGTCGCCGCCGTGCCGCTCCGTTATGGCGACGGCGGCGCCGTGCAGCCGGAGCGCGCGGCGCGGGTAGCCGAGCCGGCCCCAGGCGCGGACCGCCTCGCCGGGCGCCTCCGCGGCGAGGTCGGCGGGGCGCGGCCAGCGGGCCAGCCACTGCTCGTAGACGGGCAGCACCCGGTTCACCGGGGTCTGCTGCAGCATGAACTCGCTGACCATCACCCCCCACGCACCGGCCTCCGGACGCCGCCACGGCAGATCCCGGGCGTGCTCGTCGAACCAGTCGATGACGGGGGAGTGCAGCGGCTCACCGGGAGCACGCTCGGACGCGGAATCGGCGGCGTTGCCGTACGGGGGCTTAGTGGGAGCAGTCATGGCCCCTCGATCCTCCCACGCCGGTGCCCGCCGGTGGTGGGAGCGCCACGGTGGAGGCCTCCCGCAGGGTGACGGCGTACCTGACGATCGGCAGCGGTGGCGCACCCCCGTCCGCTTGTAGCGTCAGGGCCATGGAACGTGTCCGTCCCGCCGCGCTCGGCAAGGGCTGCCTGCTCTGGGCGGCCCTCTCCCTGCCCGCGGTCTGCGCCGACCGGATCGGTCTGAACGAGCCGCGCCCGCTCTGGCAGCAGCTCGCCGGACTCGGCGTGCTCGCCGCCGCCACCGCCGTGGCCCGACGCCGGCCGGCGGTCGCCTTCGGGCTGGCGGCGGCGCTGAGCCTCGCCTCCACGCCCGCGCTGTTCAGCGTCTCCTACGGCCCCGCCCTCGCGGTGTTCGCGCTGCTGCTCGGCCTGCGGTCGCCCCGTACGGCCCCCGCGGCGCTGTGCTTCGCCGCCATCGCCTGCGTCGGCGGCGTGAAGATCGCGCTCGTGGGGCCCGACCCGGTCCCCGAGTGGCTGGTCCTGACCGGCACCCTCCTCTTCGGCTGTGTCCTGCCCTGGCTCGGCGGGCGCTACTGGGGCCAGAGCCGCGCGCTCACCGCGGCGGGCTGGCTGCGGGCCGCCCGCCTGGAGGAGGAGCAGCGCCTGGCCGAGGAGCGCGCCCGGCTGCGCGAGCGGGCCAGGATCGCCCAGGACATGCACGACTCCCTGGGCCACGAGCTGAGCCTGATCGCCCTGCGCGCGGGCGCCCTCCAGGTCGCCCCCGACCTCCCCGGCCACCACCGGGCCGCCGCGGCCGACCTGCGTGCCGCGGCCGCCGACGCCACGGACCGGCTGCACCGCATCATCGGCGTCCTGCGGGAGGACGACGACGAGCCGCTGCCGCTCGCCCCGGCCGGCGAGAACGTCGAGCAACTCGTCGCCCGCGCCGCCGGGTCGGGACTGCCGGTGCGCTGGGAGACCGGCGGGCGGGGCGCGGCCGTGACACCCGGCGGGGTCGCCGAGCGGCTGCTGCACCGGGTGGCCAGGGAGGCGCTGACCAACGCGGCACGGTACGCACCGGGCGCGCCCGTCGTCGTGGCGGTGACGGGGGACGACGGACGAGGAGCGACCGTCACCATCTCCAACGGACGGCCGGGAGCGGAGAGTTCCCCGGCCCCCGGAGGCGGTTCGGGACTGCTCGGACTGCGCGCCGCCGTCACCGCGGTCGGCGGCACCTTCGAGGCGGGTCCGCACGCCGGCGGGTTCCGCGTCCGGGCGTACGTCCCCGCGCGGGCGGACGCGGCGCCCGCGCCGCCCCGTCCCGCCTCCGCCCCCTTCACCCGCGCCCGCCGCCGCGTGGCCGCCGGTCTCGGCGCCGCCGCCGGCGCGGGTGTGGTCCTGGTCGGCGTCGCCTTCGGCTGGTACGCGTACACCGAGACGCACTCGGTGCTGGAACCCGCCGCCTACGCCGGACTGCGTCCGGGCACACCGGCCGCGGAGGTCGAGCGGGTGCTGCCGGACCGGCACATCCAGGACCCGCCGACGGAGCGCGCCCCCGCGCCCCCCGAGGGCACCGACTGCCGCTACTACCGCGCGAGCGGCGAGCTCTTCGTCTCCGTCGACCACTTCCGGCTCTGCTTCGACGAGAAGGGCCGTCTGGCCGCCAAGAACGTGATCCCGCGCGTCGGCACGCCCGGCGAAGGGCGGGACGAGTACGAGGAGTTCGCACCGTGATCCGGGTCCTGCTGGCCGACGACGAGGCGATGGTGCGCGCCGGGGTGCGCGCCATCCTGGGGAGCAGCGGCGAGACGGAGGTGGTCGCCGAGGCGGGCGACGGCCGCGAGGCCGTCGAGCTGGTCCGGGCGCACCGCCCCGACGTGGCGCTGCTCGACATCCGCATGCCCCGCCTGGACGGGCTCGCGGCGGCCGAGGAGATCGTCCGCACCGTCCCCGGCACGGCGGTCGCCATGCTCACCACCTTCTCCGAACGTGCCTACGTCGCCCGCGCCCTGGGCGGCGGTGCCACCGGCTTCCTGCTGAAGTCCGGCGACCCGTACGAACTCATCGCGGGCGTACGGGCGGTGGCGGGCGGTGCGGCCTTCCTGTCGCCCAAGGTGGCCCGGTACGTCATCGAGGGCCTCGGCGGATCCGACGGCGGCGGCCGGCTCGCCCGGGAGGCCGAGGCGCACGCGCGCGTGGCGGTGCTGAGCCCGCGCGAACGCGAGGTCCTCGGCCTGGTCGGGGCCGGACTGTCCAACCCGGAGATCGCCGCCCGGCTGCACCTCGTCGAGGGCACGGTGAAGGCGTACGTCAGCGCGGTCCTCGACCGGCTCGGCGTACGCAATCGCGTACAGGCGGCGATCGTCGCCTACGAGGCGGGCCTGGTGGCGGGCTGAACCCGCTCAGCGGCGCCGGTGCGTGGCGTACGGCGGCACCGCGTGGGCGACGGTTTCCGGTCCCGGCCCGGTGAACCACCGCGCGGTGGACGCCGACGAGGCGCGCATCGCCTCCGCGAGCCGGACCGCCGGTCGTGTGCCCAGTCGTACGACGGCGAAGGCGACGACCGTGCCGAGCAGCAGGCCCGCCGCCACGTCGTGCGGGTAGTGCACGCCGACGAACACCCGGGAGAACGCCATGAGCAGGGCCAGCGGGGCCGTCAGCCAGACGAGCGCGCGCCGGACCAGGACCAGCGCGAGGGCCGAGGCGCCCGCGATCGTGGCGTGGTTGCTCGGGAACGACCAGTCGCCGTGCGGCGGACATTCCGCCAGCGACGGGGCGGCGTCGGTGACCGCCCGGCACGGACGCTCCTGAGTCACACCGGACTTGAGCACCTCACTGCACACGTACGCCACAGCCGTGGCCAGAGGTGCAAGGACCGCTATCGCGAACGCGCGGGTGCCGGAGTGCCGCGCCCGCCACCAGCCGGCCACGAACAGCGCGACGAACACCAGCAGTCCGGCCTCCGTCCCGATCTCGGCCGTGTGCCGCACCCATGCCGGGGTGCCGTGCGCGTAGTCGGTGATGTCGCGGTAGAGCCCGCTGTCCACGAAGTCCATGGTCACGCACGGTAGGCGAGACGCCGATACGGTCACACCCCGCGATCGTCGCGTGCCGTACCTGACGAAAGACAGGGGTCACAGGGCCTTTACCGGAATGATGATCCGGAAAAGTTGGACTCGGAGCGGCGGGTGGGACAAGCGAACGCGCCGATCTCTCGTACAGTTTGCGCCGTGGGATCTCTGCGCAATCCGGTCGGGCCGCTTCCCTCCACCATCTACTGGCGTCGGAGGGCCGTACTGCTGTCCGTGCTGGCCCTGTTGGCGTTGTTGATCACCTGGGTGGTGGTCTCCGGCGGCGGGGGCGGTGGCGACCGCGACAACGGGGCCAACGGCAAGAATCCCGCGCCGTCCATCACTCCGGGACCGTCGAGTTCGGGGCCGGCGATCAGTCAGGCGCCGGGCGGACGCGACGAGTCGGGGTCCGGCGGGTCCGACAGCGGGTCCGGCGGCTCGGGCGGCTCGTCGTCCGGGTCCGGTGACGACGGGGCCGACGGCGATCCCGCGGACTCCGGTGGCGGTGACGGTGGTGGCGCCGGGGGCAGCGCGGGCGGTGGTTCCGAGGGCGGTACGTCGGCGGGGGTCGGCGCGGGTGACGCGCTGCCGGCCGGATCGGGGTCCTCGCTGCCCAACTGCACGGCGAACGCGGTGAAGTTCACCCTGCGCAGCTCCCACAACTCCTACGAGACCGGGCAGACGCCCACGTTCCTGCTCACCGCGCGGAACACCTCCGGCAGCGACTGCAAGGTCGATCTCGGGCCGGACAACGCGGTGTTGACGATCACTCCGGCCAGTGGCGACGACGCGTACTGGGCGTCGGACGACTGTCCGGAGGGGGCGCGGAGCCTGGTGTTCCGGGTGCCGGCGGGGGACAGCATCACGTACACCGTGAAGTGGGACCGCAAGGCGAGCGAGCCGGAGTGCGCGACGCCGAAGGCCGGCACGGCCGGCGCGGGGACCTACCTGGTGGAGGCGAAGGCACCGGGCTTCGAGAAGGTGCGGACGTCGTTCGTGCTGAAGGCGAGCTGATTTGACTGCGGGCAATCGTGCCTCCCCCAGTGCCTCAAGGGCCTGGGAGGTACCCCCAGGCGGCACGGGTGGGCGGTGGGGGTCCCTCCCGCTCGAGCGAAGCCGAGAGTGGGGGAGACACCCCGCAAGCGCGGGTAGGAGAACCCGGCCCCGGCCGACGGCAGCCAGGGGCTCCTAGACGTACCGCTCCAGGATCGAACTCTCCGCCAGCCGGGACAGCCCCTCGCGCACGCTCCGCGCCCGGGCCTCCCCGACCCCGTCCACGGTCTGCAGATCATCCACGCTGGCGGCAAGCAGCTTCTGCAACCCCCCGAAGTGCTCCACCAGCCGGTCGATGATCGCCCCCGGCAGCCGCGGCACCTTGGCCAGCAACCGGAACCCGCGCGGAGACACCGCGGAGTCCAGCGTCTCCGGCGATCCCGTGTATCCCAGCGCACGGGCCACCGTCGGCAGCTCCAGCAGCTCCGCGTGCGTGAGCACGTTCAGCTCGTGCAGCGCCTCTTCGACCGTACGGGAACGCTTGGCGGTGGGCTCGGGAACGTAGTCCCGTACGACCAGCTCGCGCTCCGGCTCCACGCCCGCGATCAACTCGTCGAGCTGAAGGGCGAGAAGACGCCCGTCGGTGCCCAGTTCGACCACGTATTCGGCGATTTCGGTGGCGATGCGGCGTACCATCTCCAGCCGCTGCGCGACCGCCGAGACGTCCCGGACGGTCACCAGGTCCTCGATCTCCAGCGCCGACAGCGTGCCCGCGACCTCGTCGAGACGGAGCTTGTAGCGCTCCAGGGTGGCCAGCGCCTGGTTGGCGCGGGACAGGATCGCCGCCGAGTCCTCCAGGACCCGGCGGTGGCCGTCGACGTACAGCGCGATCAGGCGCATCGACTGGGAGACGGAGACGACCGGGAAGCCGACCTGCTTGGAGACGCGGTCGGCGGTGCGGTGCCGGGTGCCGGTCTCCTCGGTGGGGATGGTCGGGTCCGGCACGAGCTGGACGCCCGCCCGCAGGATCTTGGACAGGTCGGACGACAGCACGATGCCGCCGTCCAGCTTGCACAGCTCACGCAGCCGGGTCGCGGTGAACTCGACGTCCAGCACGAAGCCGCCGCTGCACAGCGCCTCGACGGTCTTGTCGGAACCGAGCACGATGAGACCGCCGGTGTTGCCGCGGAGCACGCGCTCCAGGCCGTCGCGCAGCCCGGTACCGGGTGCCACGGCGCTCAGCGAGGCGCGCATCAGGCCCTCGGAGCCGGTACTCCCACCGGACTTTCCGGGAGCTGCTGCCCGGTCGTTGGCTGCCACTGCACTCCTCCGGTCGCAGGTTCTGGGGCGCCGTCGTTTCGCACACTCGGTTCGTACGGACGGGCGAGACCTGGGCAAAGTCTACCGGCGGTCCTCCGCCTCCCGTGGGGCCTCTCGGCGACGGGAGCGCGGAAGGACCCGCAGGGCGTCCCCTATGTCCGCCACTTCCAGCACCTTCATGCCCGGCGGGACCTTGCCCGGATCGCCCGGCACCAGGGCGTGCGTGAAGCCCAGACGGTGTGCCTCGGTGAGCCTGCGCTGGACACCCGTGACCCGTCTCACCTCACCGGCGAGGCCGACCTCGCCGATCGCGACCAGGTTCTTCGGCAGCGGGGTGTCGCTCGCCGCCGACGCCAGCGCGAGCGCGACGGCCAGGTCCGCGGCCGGCTCCGACAGCTTCACCCCGCCCACCGTCGCGGAGTAAATGTCCCGTTTGCCCAAAGCGCTGATCCGGCCGCGCTGTTCCAGCACCGCCAGCATCATCGACACGCGTGAGGTCTCCAGGCCGGACGTGGTGCGCCGGGGCGAGGGGATCTGCGAGTCGACCGTGAGCGCCTGCACTTCGGCGACCAGGGGGCGGCGGCCCTCCAGGGTGACGGTCAGGCAGGTGCCCGGGACCGGTTCGTCACGACGGGTCAGGAAAAGTCCGCTGGGGTCCGCGAGGCCCGTGATGCCCTCGTCGTGCAGCTCGAAGCAGCCCACCTCGTCCGTGGTGCCGTAGCGGTTCTTGACGCCGCGCACCAGACGCAGGCGCGCGTGCCGGTCGCCCTCGAAGTGCAGGACGACGTCCACCAGGTGCTCCAGCAGGCGCGGACCCGCGATCGCGCCGTCCTTGGTGACGTGGCCCACGAGGAGCGTGGACATCCCGCGCTCCTTGGAGGCCCGGATCAGCGCGCCGGCCACCTCGCGGACCTGGGCCATGCCGCCCGGGGCGCCGTCGATCTCGGGGGACGCCACCGTCTGCACCGAGTCCATGATCAGCAGGGACGGCTTCACCGCGTCCAAGTGGCCGAGCACGGCGGACAGATCCGTCTCGGCGGCGAGGTACAGGTGGTCGTCGATGGCGTGGATGCGGTCGGCGCGCAGCCGGACCTGGCTCGCCGACTCCTCCCCGGTGACGTACAGCGTGCGGTGCTCGTCGCTCGCCGACTTGGCCGCCACGTCCAGCAGCAGCGTGGACTTGCCCACGCCCGGCTCACCCGCGACCAGCACCACCGCGCCGGGCACCAGGCCGCCGCCGAGCACCCGGTCCAGCTCGGGCACGCCGGTGGAGCGGGCGGTGGCCTGACGGCCGTCGACCTGGCCGATGGGCAGGGCGGAGGTGGTGACCCGTCCGGGCGCCGTCGTACGGACCGCGGGCGCGCCGTACTCCTCGATCGTCCCCCAGGCCTGGCACTCGGGGCAGCGACCGAGCCACTTGGCCGTCTGCCAGCCACACTCGGTGCAGCGGTAGGACGGTCGGTCCTTGGTGGTCTTGGTACGGGCAGCCATGCGAAAACGGTAACGGCAGGCACTGACAACGGGACGTCCGTGCCCTCGCCCCTCGCACCGGGCCCGGCGTCTCCAGCCCGTCCGGGGTGCCCTCCGGGGGAGAGCGAGGACGAGGCCGTCCAGGCCGGAGCTGGGTCCGGGGCGGCAGCCCCGGAGGGCCGGCGAACGGGCAACGAAAGGTTCCTGTCCCCGATAGAGGGATCGTTTCACCCGTACGGATTAAAAGCGCGCAGCGCTCCCGTAGGCACCGTCCCGCGCCGCCTACGGTCGCCGGATGACGAGCAGCGGCCCGGAGACCTCGACCCGCACGACCGGAACCCACCGGACGCACCGGGAAGTGCGCGACCGCGGGGCCGCGCGCACGCTGGCCCAGCGGCCGGCCACCCGCTACGAGTCCCATCTGGACGGCCTGTTCACCTACTGCCTGTCCGTCCTCTGCGACCACGACGCGGCGACCGCCGCCCTGGCCGACGTCCTCGTGCTCGCGGAACGCCGCGGCCGGCACGTCCCCGACGAGCTCGGGAGCCGCAGGGCCTGGCTGTACGCCCTGGCCCGCTGGGCGTGTCTGCGCAAGCTGGCCGAGGCCGGGCGGCAACGCCGGGCCACCCACGCCGTGGGCCGCGCCGGCCGGCGGCGGGCGGCAGGGGCCGCCCCCGCCCCGGCCGTCTCCGAGGAGGTCCGGGAGCGGCGCCGCCGCGAACTGGCCGAGCTGGCCTGGCCGGAGGCCGCCGGGACCACGCCCGAGCAGCGCGAGGCGCTCGAACTCGCGGTGCGCCATCACCTCGCCGCCCACGAGGTCGCCGCCGTGCTCGGCATGCAGCCGACCGCCGCGCGTGAGCTGCTCGCCGCCGCGGCCTGCGAGGTGGAACGCACCCGCGCGGCGCTCGCCGTCATCGAGACCGGCGCCTGCCCGGGCGTGGCGCACCTCACCGGCGACCGGCGGCTCGTGCTCAGCGCGACCCTGCGCCGGGAACTCGTCCGGCACGTCGACGACTGCCCCCGCTGTCGTCGTACCGCCGAGCGGGCCGTCCCCGGCCGCTGGCCCGGCACCAGCGTCACCCCGGACGCGCTGCCCGTCCTCCCGGCGCCCGGAGCGGCCCTGCACGCCGCCATGGCGCACTCCCCACGCGCGCGTGCCACCGCGCCCCGCTTCGACCGGCGCGGCTTCCCGATGGACCCCAAGGACCGTGTCGCCCGGCGGGACCGGCTGCGCGCGCGTGCCGTTACGACGACGGTCGTCGCCACCGTCGTCGCCGCGCCGGTGCTCGCCCTGTGGGCCGCCTACCGGAGCACCCCCGTGGGCGAGGACCGGGACGACCGCCCGTCCTCCGCGCGGGAGGACACCGGCCCCTTCGACCTCGACGGCGAGGGAGCGGGCGGATACGAGAACACCGGCAACGCGAGCACCCGGCCCGAGACCGGATTCGGCGGGAAAGGCGAGCCGGACGTGTCCGTGGAGGTCGTGGGCGTGGCCGGAGCCGGGCGCGAAGGCGCCGGCGCGCTGGGCGTCACGGCCGACCACAGCGGCGACACCACGCTGATCACCCTGACCGCGACGGGCACCGAACCGGTCCGCTGGTCCGTGTCGACGGAAGCGTCCTGGCTCTATCCGAACCGGTCGTCGGGAACGCTCGCGCCCGGCGAGTCGGTGACGGTCAGGGTCCACGTCGACCAGTTGCGCGAACCGTCCGGTCACTGGAGCGCGGCCGTGGCGATCTCGCCCGCCGGTTCCGTCGTGACCATCGAGGGCCACGGCCCCGTCCCCGCCACCCCGGGCGGCGGCTCGCCCTCCGGCCACCCCGGCGGCCCGGGCACCGCGCACCCCGGCACGCCGAGCGCCCCGCCTCCGTCGTCGCCCGGCCCGGAGCCGGCGCCCACGACACCGGCGCCCTCACAGCCCACACCGGGCGACCCGCCGTCCTCACCCGGCCCGGACCCCACGACGGGCGGTCCGACACCCACCGGACCCACGCCCTCCGCCCCGGTGACGACCGGCCCGGAGGACCCGCCACCCACCGGGGGCGACGCCCCGGACCCGGCCGCGTCCTAGCGGGGCCGCGTCCGTGAGGACCCGCCTGGCTCGCGACGCACCACACCTGATGACGCGGGCCCTGCCCTGTGGGCGGACGGCGCGCCTTCGCGGACACGCCCCGGGAAGCGTCAGGCGGGGTCCGCCGGATGCGGGGCCAGCAGGGGCAACTGCGAGGCCAGCCGTTCCTCGCACAGCTCGACCAGACGGTCGTAGCCCGCCTTGCCCATCAGCTCGGTCAGCTCCGCGCGGTAGGAGACGTACACCGGGTCCCCGGCGCCGTGCGCCGAGGTGGCCGAGGTGCACCACCAGTGCAGGTCGTGGCCGCCCGGACCCCAGCCCCGGCGGTCGTACTCACCGATCGACACCTGCAGCACGCGCGTGTCGTCGGGCCGGTCGATCCAGTCGTAGGTCCGCCGGACGGGAAGCTGCCAGCACACGTCCGGCTTGGTCTCCAGCGGCTCCCGGCCCTCCTTCAGGGCGAGGATGTGCAGCGAGCAGCCCATGCCGCCCGCGAAGCCCGGCCGGTTCTGGAAGATGCACGAGCCCTGGAACGGGCGGGTCTGACGGTCGCCGTCCTCGTCCTCGGAGACCCAGCCGTTCCTCGTGCCCTCCGCGTGGTGCTGCCAGATGTCCGGAGTGAGCCTCGCCACGTGCCCGGCGACCCGCTTCTCGTCGTCCTCGTCCGAGAAGTGGGCACCCAGGGTGCAGCAGCCGTCGTCCGCGCGGCCCGCCTGGATGCCCTGGCAGCCGCTGCC
The DNA here is from genome assembly GCF_055585405.1 of Streptomyces sp. NPDC053426. Lineage (NCBI taxonomy): Bacteria > Bacillati > Actinomycetota > Actinomycetes > Kitasatosporales > Streptomycetaceae > Streptomyces > Streptomyces sp. NPDC053426. The sequence continues at coordinate 18,040 of NZ_JBVJKE010000035.1, forward strand.
GAAGATGCAGTTCCAGCGAGAGGTCAGCCATGTCAGATCGCAGCGGAAGACCTGCTCGTCGTCCGCCGGATCGGGAAACTCCACCCACGCGCGGGCGAAGTCGAGCCCCTTCTCGTCGTCCACCGGCGCCGCTCCCGGCGCCCGTGGTGCTGTCACCCGCGAAGAACCCTCGGCCAGTCCGGCCTTCTTGTCCTTCTTGGCCTTCTTGTCCGTCTTTTCGTCCTTCGCCTTTTTCGTCTTTGGCACCCGTCCAGGGTAAGTCGCCCATGCTCCTCGCCGGGACCGGCTCGGCCACCACAAAAGAGGCGTCACCACGAGAGGCGTCACCGCAAGAGGCATCACTGGAAGAGGCATCACACCGCGCGGCGGGCAGTAGCGTTCCGTACATGAGACTCGGTGTCCTCGACGTGGGTTCGAACACGGTGCATCTGCTGGTGGTGGACGCGCACCCCGGCGCGCGCCCGCTGCCCGCGCACTCGCACAAGGCGGAACTGCGCCTCGCCCAACTCCTCGACGACGACGGGGCCATCGGCCCCGACGGCGTCGACAGGCTGGTCGCGGTCGTCCACGAGGCGCTCCAGGCCGCCGAGGACAAGGGCGTCGAGGAGCTGCTGCCGTTCGCGACCTCCGCGGTGCGCGACGCGTACAACGCCGACGACGTCCTCACGCGCGTGCGCGAGGAGACCGGGGTCGAGCTGCAGGTGCTCAGCGGCGACGAGGAGGCCCGGCTCACCTTCCTCGCCGCCCGCCGCTGGTTCGGCTGGTCGGCCGGGAAGCTGCTCGTCATCGACATCGGCGGCGGCTCCCTGGAGATCGCCTACGGCATGGACGAGGAGCCCGACGCCGCGGTGTCCCTGCCGCTCGGCGCCGGCCGCCTCACCGCCGCGCGGCTGCCCGGCGACCCGCCCGAGCCGGACGACGTACGCGCGCTGCGCCGCCATGTCCGCACCGAGATAGCCCGCACGATCGGGGATTTCAGCCGCTTCGGCGCACCCGACCACGTGGTGGCCACCTCCAAGACCTTCAGGCAGCTCGCCCGCATCGCCGGCGCCCCCGGCTCCGCCGAGGGCCTGTACGTCCAGCGCGAGCTGAAGCGGGAGTCCCTGGAGGGCTGGATGCCGCGGCTCGCCGCCATGACCGCCGCCGAGCGCGCCGAACTGCCCGGCGTCTCCGAGGCCCGCGCGGGCCAGATGCTCGCCGGGGCCCTGGTCGCGGAGGGCGCCATGGACCTGTTCGGCGTGGAACGCCTGGAGATCTGCCCCTGGGCCCTGCGGGAGGGCGTGATACTCCGCAGGCTGGATCACCTGGGCCAGGGGGAGCGGCCCTGAGTCCATGACAAACACCACAACGGCGAACGGGCACCCCGCACCCACCCGGCCCCACCCCGTAACCTGAGGCTCGTGGCAGAACCAAGGGACGTAGTCCGCATCCCGGATGCGAAGGTCGCCCTGTCGACGGCCTCCGTCTACCCGGAGTCGACGGCGACGGCCTTCGAGATCGCCGCGCGCCTCGGGTACGACGGCGTCGAGGTCATGGTGTGGACCGACCCGGTCAGCCAGGACATCGAGGCCCTGCGCAGACTCAGCGACTACCACCGCATCCCCATCCTGGCCGTCCACGCGCCCTGCCTGCTCATCACGCAGCGCGTGTGGTCCACCGACCCCTGGACCAAGCTCCAGCGCGCCCAGGCCGCCGCCGAGAGGCTCGGCGCCGGCACGGTCGTCGTCCATCCCCCCTTCCGCTGGCAGCGGCAGTACGCCCGCGACTTCGTGGAGGGCGTCTGGCGGATGGCCGGCGAGACGGACGTGCGGTTCGCCGTGGAGAACATGTACCCCTGGCGCTACCGCGACCGCGAGATGCTCGCGTACGCCCCCGACTGGGACGTCACCAAAGAGGACTACCGCCACTTCACGATCGACCTCAGCCACGCCTCGACCGCCCGCACCGACGCCCTGCAGATGATCGACCGCATGGGCGACCGCCTCGGCCACGTCCACCTCGCCGACGGCCGGGGCTCCGCCAAGGACGAGCACCTGGTGCCCGGCCGCGGCGACCAGCCCTGCGCCGAGGTGCTGGAGGGCCTCGCGTCGCGCGGCTTCGACGGCCATGTCGTCATCGAGGTCAACACCCGCCGGGCCATGTCGAGCGCGGAGCGCGAGGCCGACCTGGCCGAGGCGCTGGAGTTCACCCGCCGGCACCTGTCCTCCGCCGCCTCCGCGATCGAGGTGCCCCGCCGGTGACCGGTATCGCCTCGGGCGACGGCCCGGGTACTCCCGCGCGGGGCGACGGCACCACCCGGCGCCGCGGCCGCCCTCCTCGTACGGAATCGGCCGGCACCCGGGACCGCATCCTCGACGCGGCCCGCGAGGAGTTCTCCGCGCGGGGGTACGAGAAGACGTCCGTCCGGGGCATCGCCAAGTCGGCCGGGGTCGACTCCGCGCTGGTGCACCACTACTTCGGCACCAAGGAGCAGGTGTTCGAGGCCGCCGTGGAGGTCGCCTTCGCGCCGGCGTTCACCGTGCGGGACACGATCCTCGACGGCCCCGTGGAGGAGGCCGGCGAGCGGATGACCCGCATGATCATAGGCCTCTGGGAGAACCCGGTCAGCCGGGCCCCGCTGCTCGCGATCGTCCGCTCCGCCGTGAACAACGAGATCGCGGCCGGTGTCTTCCGCCGCCTGATCGCCGGCCAGCTGCTGCGCCGGATCGCCGGACAGCTCGACGTCCCCGACGCGGAGCTGCGCGCCGAGCTCGCCGCCGCGCAGCTGGTCGGGATCGCGATGATCCGGTACGTGATCAGGATGGAGCCGCTGGCCTCGGCGGACGCCGAGCAGATCATCAGGCGGGTGGCACCGGTGGTGCAGGGGCACCTCACCGGGCGCTGACACCCCTGCGGACTGAGACACCCGTCCCGAAATCCGGACACCTCGTCCCGCCCTCTGGATGACCGGCGTACGCTCGACGACAGTCATAACTCTCCGAAGGAGCGAGCGACGATGCCCGAGCTGAGGTCCCGCACAGTCACCCACGGCCGCAACATGGCGGGCGCCCGCGCCCTTATGCGCGCCTCCGGTGTACCGGGTGCGGACATCGGCCGCAAGCCGATCATCGCGGTCGCCAACAGCTTCACGGAGTTCGTCCCCGGCCACACCCACCTGGCCCCGGTCGGCCGCATCGTCAGCGAGGCGGTCGTCGCGGCCGGCGGCATCCCGCGCGAGTTCAACACCATCGCCGTCGACGACGGCATCGCGATGGGCCACGGCGGCATGCTGTACTCCCTGCCCTCCCGCGACCTGATCGCGGACAGCGTGGAGTACATGGTGGAGGCGCACCGCGCGGACGCCCTGATCTGCATCTCCAACTGCGACAAGATCACCCCGGGCATGCTCAACGCGGCCCTGCGCCTGAACATCCCCACGGTCTTCGTCTCCGGCGGCCCGATGGAGTCCGGCCGCGCCACCCTGGTCGACGGCACGGTGCGCACGCTGGACCTGATCGACGCGATGGTCGAGTCGGCCAACGAGAAGACCTCCGACGAGGACGTCCTGCGCATCGAGGAGAACGCCTGCCCGACCTGCGGGTCCTGTTCCGGCATGTTCACCGCCAACTCGATGAACTGCCTGACCGAGGCCATCGGCCTCTCCCTCCCCGGCAACGGCTCGGTCCTGGCCACCCACACCGCCCGCAAGGCGCTCTACGAGAACGCCGCGCGCACGGTGATGGACCTGACCCGCCGCTACTACGAGCAGGACGACGACTCGGTCCTGCCCCGCAACATCGCCACCCCCGCCGCCTTCGAGAACGCCATGGCGCTCGACATCGCCATGGGCGGCTCCACCAACACGATCCTGCACCTGCTGGCCGCCGCCCAGGAGGGCGAGGTCCCCTTCGGCCTCACCGAGATGGACGCCCTCTCGCGCCGCGTCCCCTGCCTGGCCAAGGTCGCGCCCAACGTCGCCAAGGACCGCACGTACTACATGGAGGACGTGCACCGCGCGGGAGGCATCCCCGCCCTGCTGGGCGAGCTGCACCGCGCGGGCCTGCTCAACGAAGACGTCCACTCCGTCCACAGCCCGTCCCTGGCCGACTGGCTGAAGACCTGGGACATCCGCGGCGGCTCCCCGTCGCAGGAGGCCGTGGAGCTGTGGCACGCGGCCCCCGGATGCGTCCGCTCCGCCGAGGCCTTCTCCCAGTCCGAGCGCTGGGACTCCCTCGACGAGGACGCCGAGGGCGGCTGCATCCGCTCCGTCGAGCACGCGTACTCCAAGGACGGCGGCCTGGCGGTCCTGCGCGGCAACCTCGCCGTCGACGGCTGCGTCGTGAAGACGGCCGGCGTCGACGAGTCCATCTGGACCTTCGAGGGCCCGGCGGTCGTCTGCGAGTCGCAGGACGAGGCCGTCGAGAAGATCCTCACCAAGCAGGTCAAGGAGGGCGACGTCGTCGTCATCCGCTACGAGGGCCCCAAGGGCGGCCCCGGCATGCAGGAGATGCTCTACCCGACGTCGTACCTGAAGAGCCGCGGCCTCGGAAAGGCCTGCGCCCTGATCACCGACGGCCGCTTCTCGGGCGGCACGTCCGGCCTGTCCATCGGCCACGCCTCCCCGGAGGCGGCCTCGGGCGGCACCATCGCCCTGGTCGAGGACGGCGACCGCATCCGCATCGACATCCCGAACCGCTCGATCGAGCTGCTGGTCGACGAGGCGGAACTGACCCGCCGCGAGCAGGCCCTGAACGGCCGGTACGCCCCGAAGAACCGCGACCGCAAGGTCTCCGCCGCCCTGAAGGCGTACGCGGCGATGGCCACCAGCGCGGACAAGGGCGCGGTGCGCGACATCACCAAGCTCGGCTGACCCACCCCACCCGCACACCGAGCCCGCCGGCCCGCGTCCGCCTCGCGCGACGCCCTGGCGGGCTCACGCATGCGCGCGCCCGACGGGCGGTACGCGCTGGACGACCGCCCGGCGCTTTTCGTCGACCCAGGGGCCACGCCCGTACGGTCCCGTCGGCCCGGGGACGCCGCCGGTAAGGCCGCCCGCCGGCCCCGTACACCGAGCCCGCCGGCCCGCGTCCGCCTCGCGCGACGCCCCGGCGGGCTCACGCACGCGCGCGTCCGACGGGCGGTACGCGCTGGACGACCTTCCGGCGGCGGGGCGACGACCCGTACGCCCCTACCAGCTCTCCGGATCCCGGCCCGACACCCCGAACACCGTCCCGTCGGGCGCGCCGGCGTAGACGTGGCCGCCCGCGAGCACGGGCTCGGGCAGCGCGGCGGGGACACGGTCGGACTCCGCGCCGAGCCGCGGCCGGGTCTGCCCGAGGAGCTTCCCCTCGCGGGCGTCGACGCCCAGCAGCCGCCCGTCGGGAGCGGTGACGTACACGTGCCGCCCGTCGGAGACGGGCACCGAGCCCCGGCTCACGCCCGTCTCCAGCCGCCACCGCTGCTTCCCCGCGGCCATGTCGACGGCCACCAGCGAACCGCCCGCGCCCATGAGGTACACGGTGTCCCCGTGCACGCCGGCCTCCGCCTGCGCGACCGGCACGGGCAGCGTCACCCGGCGGACGTCCCCGGTGCCGGGCGTGTAGCGGAGCACGGCCTTCGCGTCCCCGTACACGGCGCCGCCGGCGACGAGGTACACGGCCCCGTCCGCCGCCCCCACGGGCGTCAGGTCCCCCTCCAGCTCCGCGTCCCACCGCACGTCACCCGTCGCCGGATCCACCGCGGTGACCCGGGTCCCGCTCCCGTCCCCGGACGGGCTCACCGCGTACGCCGACGGCCCGCCCGACTCCTCCGACTCCCCGGCGAACGAGGAGAAGTACGGCACGGCCTGCCCCGGAATCCGACGGGACCACCTGGTCTCGCCCGAGGCGCCGTCCACGCCCGTGACCGTCCCGTCGGAGCGGGTGAGCAGGAGCATGCCGCCGACCGCCCGCACTCCGTCGTACTCGGGCGGGTCCTCCCGCCACACCGGCTCGCCCGTGGCGGGGTCGAGCGTCTCCAGGTCACCGATCCGGTCGAGGGCGGGCTGGACCAGACCGCCCGACACGACCGGCGGTTCGCTCCGGGCCGTCCCCGCGACGTCGTGCCGCCACAGGGTGCGGCCGTCGGCCGGATCGAGGGCGAAGACCCGGCCGGGCAGCGCGCACAGCAGCTTCTCCGCCCCGTACGAGCACTGGGGCATGCCGCCGTGCTCCGAGCCGGGCACCGCCTCCCACGCGCCGAAGCCGCCCGACGCGCTCTGCGCGGCGGTGGTCTTCCGTGCCGGTTCCGCGCCGCCGAACACCTGCACCGAGGCGAGTCCGCCGAGCACGGCGAGGCAGAGCACCCCGGCCACCAGAACCGTCCGCCCGCCGAGCCGCCGCGCGGGCCGCGCCTCAGGTGTGTCCGAAGCCTCCGGCGCGGCTTCCTCCGGTGCCTCCCGCGCTTCGGGCGTCCGCGGTGCCGGTACGAACACCTGCGTGTCGTACGCCGCCGCCACCGACCGCAGTCGCCGCATCAGTTCGTCCGGCGTGGGCCGGTCGTCGGGCTCCTTGGCGAGACACCGCAGCACCAGCGGCGCGAGCGACTCCGGTACGCCGGTCAGGTCGGGCTCGTCGTGCACGACCTGGTAGGCGACGACGTACGGGCTGTCGGAGTCGAACGGACCGCGCCCCGTCGTCGCGTGCACCATGAGCGATCCGAGCGCGAACACGTCGGCCGCGGGGCCCACTTCCCGGGGCCGCCGGAACTGCTCGGGCGCCATGAACGGCGGCGTACCGATCAGCTTCCCGGTCTCGGTGCGCAGTTCGCTGTCCTTTGGCCGGGAGATGCCGAAGTCGATGACCTTCGGCCCGTCCTCGGCGAGCAGTACGTTGCTCGGTTTCAGGTCCCGGTGCACGACTCCGACCCGGTGGATGTCGCGCAGCGCCTCCGCGAGCCCGGCCATCAGCCGGCGCGACTGGTCCGGGTCCATGGGCCCGTTCCGTTTCACTTCCTCGGAGAGGGTCGGACCGGGGATGTACAGGGTGGCCATCCAGGGCCGCCCGCCCTCCGGATCGGCGTCGACGACCGGCGCGGTGAAGGCCCCGCTCACCCGCCGCGCCGCGGCCACCTCCTGCCGGAACCGCCCTCTGAACTCGGGGTCCATGGCGTACCGGGCGTGTACGACCTTCACCGCGACCCGCATCCCGGAGGTGCTCCGGGCCAGATGTACGACGCCCATGCCGCCCGAGCCCAGACAGGACTCCAGACGGTAGTGACCGGCGTACTCCGGAAGTTCCGCTTCCGCGCCCGCTCCGGCGTTCCGCTGCGGCGCCATGGAACCACCCCCGTGCTGTTCGTTCGCGCGCGCGACGCTCGGAGCCTAGTCGATGGCGCGTGTGGGGCCGAGGCGGCTTGCCCGCCTTCGTGTGCGAGTTGCGAACTGGTGTTTCATGGCTTGTTCCAGGGGTATCAACGTGGCCCCACGGCTGTCGTGGGGTGCAACGGGGGAAGGGTTTCTCATGTCTGTCGACCAGACGCAGGACATCGCGGGCGGGGACGAGAAGGCGACGGCGACGGTGGAGGCGATGGCGGCCACGACCGCGGCCTCCTACCCGGTCGCCCCGGGCTACCGGCTGAACGTCCGCAGCGGCCCCGGAACCAACTACTCCATCGTCCGGGTCCTGTCCGAGGGCGCCGAGGTCCGGATCAACTGCCAGACGCCGGGCACGTGGGTGTCGGGCCCGTACGGCACCTCGAACATCTGGGACAACATCGGCAGCGGCCAGTACGTCTCCGACGCGTACATCCGCACCGGCAGCGACGGGTACGTGGCTCCCCGCTGCTAGCGACGTCCCTCCTCGGGGCCGACGCCGGCGGAGGGAGCCCGGTACGGGTTCACCGGTCGACGACCTCGGCCGCGGTCCTGGGGAGCGCGAGCATCGCCAGGGCCGCCACGGCGTAGAGCACCGCGGAGACGACGAGGACGAGGCCGAACGCGCGACCGTGGTCGGCCGGTCCCGGTGCACCGTTCGTCGATCCGGTGACGGCGCCGAAGAAGACCGTGCCGAGAGCGGCGATGCCGATGGCGCCGCCGATCTGGTTGACCGTGGAGAGCACCCCGCCCGCGGCACCCGCGTTGCGGGCGGGGACGCCGGCGAGGACGACGTTGACGAGGACGGGCGCGGCAAGACCGAGCCCGAGGCCGCCGATGAAGAGGGCGGGGGCGAGCTGCCAGTACCCGGGATCGTCGCTCTCCCCGACCACCACCCGGAGGACGCACTGGGACGCGGCGACGGTGAGTGAGCCGGTGATCAGCAAGGCCCTCCCGGCCCTGGCGGCGAGAGCGACTCCGAGCCCCGAGGTGATGATCGAGCCGAACGCGTACGGCAGGATCACCAGGCCGGTCTCCCACGCGCTGCGGCCGGTGCCGGCCTGGAGGTAGACCGACAGCGTGAGGAAGAACGCCCCGAGGCCGCCGAAGAAGAGCGCGGACGCGCCCAGGCCGGCCGCGAAGGCGCGGACGCGGAGCAGAGCCGGATCGAAGACGGGTTCGCCCCCGCGTCCGGCCAGCCGGCGCTCGTGGGTGAGGAAGAGCGCCAGCACGACGACGCCGGCGGCGAGAAGGGCGTAACTGCCCGTGGTCCATCCCCAGGTCCCGGTCTGGATGACCGGCAACAGCAGGAGCAGGATGCCCGAGGCCGCGAGCAGCGCGCCCCGGAGGTCGAGCCGCGCGGTCGAGGCGGAGCGGGACTCGGGCAGGACCTTCGCGCCGATGACGAGCGCCAGGACCGAGACGGGCACGTTGATCCAGAAGATCGTGCGCCATCCCAGTCCGAACAGGTCGGCATCGATGAGCAGCCCGCCCAGCAGCGGCCCCGCGACCGAGGCGAGCCCCTGGACGGCCCCGTAGGCGCCGAACGCCTTGGCGCGCTCGCCGGGGGCGAACGAGGCCCGGATGATCCCGAACACCTGCGGGACCATGACGCCCGCGGTCAGTCCCTGCACGGCGCGCACGCCGATGAGCGTTCCCGGACCGGCGGCCAGCGCGCAGAGTGCGGAGGCGATCATGAACCCGCCCAGCCCGGTCATGAACAGGCGCTTGCGGCCGTACCGGTCACCGAGCCGCCCGCCGGTGATCAGGCCCGCGCCCAGCGCCAGGACGTAGGCGGCGATCATCCACTGGATCTGGGCGTCGCCGGCCCCCAGGTCCCGGGCGATCGCCGGGGCCGCGACGGTGACGATCGTCGCGTCGAGGAGGTCCAGGAAGGAACCGAAGAGCACCACCAGGAGCGCGGCGCCCGCACGCGTGCCGGAGACGAGTGGTGAGGCGGCCGCGGATGAGCGCGTCCCCTCTTGACGGATGTGTGAAGCGGTCATGGCGGACACGTTGACAGCTATAGTTGCCACCGAGTGACCGCAATGACGGAGGGGAGCGAGCGATGGCTGCCACCTCCGCGCGGGCGCTGAAGCTGCTGTCGGTCTTCGGTACCGGCGCGACCCTGACCGCCGAGCAGCTCGCCACCCGGCTCGGGGCGTCCGTGCGGACCGTACGACGCGACATCGACACGCTCAGGGAGCTCGGGTACGAGATCGAGGCCGTGCGCGGGGTGGGCGGAGGCTACCGGCTCGGCCGCGCCACCCGGTTGCCGCCGGTCGTCTTCGACGAGGACCAGGCCGTCGCGGTGGCCGTCGCGCTCCAGACCGTCCCCACCCTCCTGTCCGGCATCCGCGAGAACTCGGCCCGCGCCCTCACCACGCTGCGGCAGGCGATGCCCGCCCGCAGCCGTAACCACGCCGAGGCGTTCACCGTCTCCGCGGCGCGCAACTACTGGGAGTTCCCCGCAGCACCCATCGACGCCGAGGCCATCGGCGTCATCGGCGGCGCGATCCACCGGCGGCACGTCCTGCGCGTGGACCACACCGGCGAGGACGGACCGACGACGCTCACGCTCGAACCGCACCACCTCGTCGTATGGGCGGCACGGTGGTACCTCGTCGCGTACGAACCGGACACGGACCGCTGGCGCGCGATGCGCGTCGACCGCCTCGCACCGCGCATGCCCACGGGAAGGACCTTCGACCGCCGCGACGTCCCGCACGGCGATCCGGCCGCCTTCGTCATGAGCACCCACGACCGCGGCGACACCCCGGCGGAATGGCCCTGCCGCGGCTCCGCGCTCCTCGCACTGCCCGCACCCGTCGTCGCCCGGTTCGCCCCCGGCGGCTCGACGGTCGAGCACATCACCGACTCCAGCTGCCGCCTCACACTCGGCGCGTGGTCCTGGGCCGGCCTGGCGGGACTGCTCCTCACGTTCGACGCCGGCATCACGGACATCGAGCCGGCCGAACTCAGGCAGGCGCTGCGCACGTTGCGCACCCGCATCGACGAAGGACTGGAACCCGCCGGGTGAGTTCCCGTTCAGGTGAACTCCCGGGATCCCGCCGATGACGCGAACCGGTGCTTCCTAGCGTGGCTCTCGCCGGGCGTGATCCGACGTGGCGCGACCGGCTGTTGTCGGTGCGCGGCGGAGGTGAGCGGTCGGATGAGCGAACGGGTACAGGACCCTGTCGGAACCATGGTGGCGGACGAGGAGGCGGAAGCCCCCGGCCCGCCGGACCCGGGGTCGGGCATCCTGCGGGTGTTCGGGCGGCAGTTGAAGCGGTTCCGGACGCGGGCGGGACTGGAGCGTGCCGAGGTCGGGTCGCGGACGGGCTACTCGCCGTCCACGATCGCCTCGTACGAGCAGGGCAGACGCGTACCGCCGCCCCGGTTCATCGACGTGGCGGACGAACTGCTCGACGCGGGCGGCGTCCTGCTGGAGATGAAGGACGAGGTCGCGCGGGCCCAGTTCCCGGCGTTCTTCCGGGACGCGGCGCGACTGGAGGCGGAGGCGGTCGAGCTGCATGTGTACGACACACATGTGGTCAACGGGCTTCTGCAGACGGAGGAGTACGCGCGGGCGGTCTTCACGATGCGCCGCCCGCTGCTCGACGAGGAGACGATCGAGCAGCGGGTGACCGCGCGGATGCGCAGGCAGGAGATCTTCGCGCGCTGGCCCGCGCCGCTGATGAGCTTCGTCATCGAGGAGGCCGTGCTGCGCCGCCCCATCGGCGGGGCGGAGGTGCACCGCGGGCAACTGGAACAGATCCTGCTCACCGGGCAGCACCGCAACGTCGAGATCCAGGTGATGCCGACGCGGCGGGAGGACCACGCGGGGCTCGCCGGCCCGTTCACCCTGATCGAGACCAGGTCGGGACAGCGCATCGCGTACGCGGAGGTCCAGAAGAGCAGTTCGCTCTACACCGACCGGGCTCCCGTACGGGAGTTGGAGGCGCAGTATGGAATCATCCGGGCCCAGGCTCTCACTCCGGGGGAGTCCATGGCCTTCGTCGAGGAGCTGTTGGGAGAACTGTGAAGGGCGCAACGGAACTGACGTGGGTCAAGAGCACCTACAGCAGCGGTGAGGGCGGCCAGTGCGTCGAGGTGGCCGCCTCCTCCCACACGGTCCGCGTGAGGGACTCCAAGGACGTCGCCCGCCCCGGGCTGGCCGTCGGCCGGAACGCCTGGGGGATGTTCGTCGGGTACGCCGTCGAAGAGGCCCGCTGAGCCGACGCCGTACGACCGTGCCCCGGGGCTTCGTCCGGAGCCCCGGGGCACGGCCGTGCACGACCGGCCCGCGGCGGGCCCCGGCAAGGGAGGGGGACCCGCGTGCACACGCGGGGGAGGAGTCACAATCGACCGGTGAGCGCAGCAGAGAACGACCCGAACGGCACCCCGGCCACCCCCACCGGCCCCCGGCCCGAGCCCATCCGCTTCTTCGGCACCACGTGGGTCGACCACTCCGGTGGCTACACGGGCCGCCGTATCGGCGTCGCGGTGGGTTCCCTCGCCGCCGCGGCCGCCGCCTGCCTCGTGCTCCGCATCGCCTACGACGGGCTCCGGATCGCCGACGTCGGCAGCTTCGTCTCGCTGCTCATGGTCGTGATGTTCGCGATCTGCAGCTCGCTCGCCTTCCGCCACACCTGGTCCGGCTTCACCACCCGCCCCGACCCCGACCGCCAGGCATCCCTGCGCGGCCTGCTGGCCATCGGCTTCGTCGGCTCGCTCCTCGCCTACTTCTTCCGCACCTTCACCGAGGCCCCGGGCGAGAAACTCCGCCGCGCGGAGTACGACAAGGCCCGAGCGGACTACGAGAAGCGCACCACCCGCCGCTCGGGCAACCCGTCGAAGAAGCGCCGCCGCCGCTAGCGCCTGCCCGACGGCCGCCGGGCATCCCGAAAATCATCCATGCGCCAAGAGCGCCCGGCCACCATGGCCGTATGACGGCACCGAAGACCGACCAGACCATCCGCACCACCCGAGCCCACTCCTTCAACGCGGCCGCCGCCCAGTACGCCGCCAACCGCCCCTCCTACCCACCCGCCCTCTTCGACACGGTCGAGGAGCTGACCGGCCGCCCCCTCGCCGGCTCCCGGGTCGTGGACGTCGGCGCCGGTACGGGCATGGCGACCGCCCATCTGCACGCGCGCGGCGCCGACGTGATCGCCGTCGAGCCCGGTGACGGCATGGCGGCCGAGTTCCGCCGCGCCCTCCCCGACGTGCCGGTCGTCCGGGGCAGCGGCAACGCCCTCCCCCTCGCCGACCACCGCGCCGACCTCCTCACCTACGCCCAGGCCTGGCACTGGACCGACCCGGCCCGCGCCCTCCCGGAGGCGGTACGGGTCCTGCGGCCGGGCGGGGCACTCGCCCTGTGGTGGAACATCGACGCGCTCGACGTGCCCTGGATCGCCGAGGAAGCCGAACGCACCGCGCGCCACTTCGGCGTGAACCTCGCCGCCGAGCGGCGCAACACCAACGCCCGCGCCGCCGACCCCGCCGGCCTCCTGCACTTCACCCGCCGGGAGATCCGCTGGAGCCGCCGCGTCCCGATCGACACCCACCTGGCCAACCTCGCCAGCCACTCGGTCCTCCTCGTCGACGGCGACCGCGCCGCCACCTTCCTCGCCGAGGAGCGCGAACACCTCACCGCGGCCTTCCCGGACGGCACCGTCGAGGAGACCTACGACGTCGTCCTCCTCCTCGCCACCACACCCCCGACCCCGACGGCTTGACGCCTCCCCGGACCCGGGAGGAGTATTCATCACATGATGAATTATTCCTCCCGCCCACCGGAGGAACCGGCCGTCCACGCCCAGGACCTCACCGTCGTCCGAGGCCCCCGCACCGTCCTGCGCGGCCTCGACTTCACCGTCCCGCGTGGTCAGATCACCGGCCTCCTCGGCCCCTCCGGCTGCGGCAAGTCGACCCTGATGCGGGCCGTCGTCGGCACCCAGGCCAAGGTCACCGGCACCCTGGACGTCCTCGGCAGCCCCGCCGGCCACCCCACCCTGCGCACCCGCATCGGCTACGTCACCCAGGCTCCGTCCGTCTACGACGACCTGACCGTCCGCCAGAACCTCGACTACTTCGCCGCGATCCTCGACCCCGGCCGGGCGGCCGCCGACCGCCGCCACGAGAACGTCACCCGGGCCATCGCCGACGTCGACCTCACCACCCACGCCGACGCCCTCGCCGGCAACCTCTCCGGCGGCCAGCGCAGCCGCGTCTCCCTCGCCGTGGCCCTCCTCGGCACCCCCGAACTCCTGGTCCTCGACGAACCCACCGTCGGCCTCGACCCCGTCCTCCGCCGCGACCTGTGGCAGCTCTTCCACACCCTGGCCACCGAACGCGGCGCCACCCTCCTGATCTCCTCCCACGTCATGGACGAGGCCGAGCGCTGCCACCGTCTCCTGCTCATGCGCGCGGGCGGGATCCTCGCCGACGACACCCCCGACGCCCTGCGCACCCGCACCGGCTCCGACACCGTCGAGGCGGCCTTCCTCCACCTGGTCGACGAGGCGACCGCGGCAGGCCGTACGAACACCAAGGAGACGACCCGATGAGCACGACCACCCCCGCCCCGCCGCGCGCCCTCAACGCCTCCCGCACCACCGCCACCGCCGCCCGGGTCCTGCGCCAGCTCCGCCACGACCCGCGCACCATCGCGCTGATGGTCCTCATCCCCTGCGTGATGCTGTTCCTGCTCCGCTACGTCTTCGACGGCAGCGCGCGCACCTTCGACAACATCGGCGCGTCACTCCTCGGGATCTTCCCGCTGATCACGATGTTCCTGGTCACCTCGATCGCCACCCTGCGCGAACGCACCTCCGGCACCCTCGAACGCCTCCTCGCCATGCCCCTGGGCAAGGGCGACCTGATCGCCGGCTACGCCCTCGCCTTCGGCGCCCTCGCGATCGTCCAGTCCGCCCTCGCCACGGGCCTCGCCGTCTGGTTCCTCGGCCTCGACGTCACCGGCAGCCCCTGGCTGCTCCTGCTGATCGCCCTGCTCGACGCACTCCTCGGCACGGCCCTCGGCCTCTTCGTCTCGGCCTTCGCGGCCTCCGAATTCCAGGCGGTCCAGTTCATGCCGGCGGTGATCTTCCCCCAGCTCCTCCTCTGCGGCCTCTTCACCCCACGCGAGAACATGCACCCGGCCCTGGAGGCCATCTCCGACGTCCTCCCCATGTCCTACGCGGTCGACGGCATGAACGAGGTCCTGAAGCACACCGACATGACCGCGGCCTTCGTCCGCGACACGACGATCGTCGCGGGCTGCGCCCTCCTGGTCCTCACCCTGGGCGCGGCCACCCTGAAGCGCAGGACCCAGTAGCCGCCCCCCCCAGCCCGCGGGCAGTCGTGCCGCTGGGGCGGCACGGGTGGGCGCGGACGGCACCCCCCAAGCGGGGCGAGCGACACCCACCCCCGGCCCACCCCGAGCCCCCCGGCCGACATCCCGCCCACTGGACGCCCCACCCCCGCCCGCCCCCGGGATGCAAGGATGACGAGGGACGACCCACCCCCGGAGGGCACCAACAGTCATGACCCAGAAAGTCGCAGTCCTCGGCACAGGAAAGATCGGCGAAGCCCTGCTCAGCGGAATGATCCGCGCCGGCTGGGCCCCCACCGACCTCCTCGTCACCGCCCGCCGCCAGGAACGAGCCGACGAACTCCGCACCCGCTACGGAGTCACCCCGGTCTCCAACCAGGAAGCCGCCAAGACCGCCGACACCCTGATCCTCACGGTCAAACCGCAGGACATGGGCGCCCTCCTCGACGAACTCGCCCCCCACGTCCCCGCCGACCGCCTGGTCATCAGCGGCGCCGCCGGCATCCCCACCGCCTTCTTCGAGGAACGCCTCGCCACCGGCACCCCGGTCGTCCGCGTCATGACCAACACCCCCGCCCTGGTCGACGAGGCCATGTCGGTCATCTCCGCCGGAAGCCATGCCACCGCAGACCACCTCGCCCACGCCGAGGAGATCTTCGGCGCCGTCGGCAAGACCCTCCGCGTCCCCGAGTCCCAGCAGGACGCCTGCACCGCCCTCTCCGGCTCCGGCCCGGCGTACTTCTTCTACCTGGTCGAAGCCATGACCGACGCCGGCATCCTGCTCGGCCTGCCCCGCGACAAGGCCCACGACCTGATCGTCCAGTCCGCGATCGGCGCCGCGACGATGCTCCGCGACAGCGGCGAACACCCGGTGAAGCTCCGCGAGAACGTGACCTCCCCCGCCGGCACCACCATCAACGCCATCCGCGAACTCGAGAACCACGGCGTACGAGCCGCCCTCATCGCCGCCCTCGAAGCCGCCCGCGACCGCAGCCGCGAACTCGCGAGCGGCACCAAGGACTGACGACCGGCCTGAGCCCCCGCACGGGGGCTCACTTCGCCGCGGTCAGGACGTCCTCCGTCGTCACCACCGTCGCGAACCCGCTCCCGTGCAGCGACACCGCCGACGCCCGCGCCAACTCGTCCGCGCTCTGCCGCCAGTCGAAGGGCCCCTCCAGGCCGAAGGTGTACGTCGCGTCGAACGCGACCACCACCTCGTACCCGAGGCTTTCTCCCGGCTCCGCCAGGAGAAAGGCGAACGCGCGTACCTCCGGTGGAGGACTTCCGGCCGAAGTTCCTCGCCCGCACCTCGATGGCCCGTAAGGCGGCCGATGCCGCGATCGGCGCCACCCAACAGGCGCTGGTCGAGATGGGCCGCAAGCACGCCCGGGATGTACGGCTCGTCCATCCCGCGCACACCACCATGGACTGCGCGCGGTGCGGAGCCGTCTGTCCGAGGGACAAGAACTCTGCCCGCGTGATGCTCGTCCGGGCAGGTCTGGACCCGGCTGGTGTCGAGGGCACAAGACCTTCCGGAGCGCCGCTCCGGGAGGCGGCCTGAGCCAGGAATCCCCTCCCTACAGGGAGGAGAGCAGTCACAATGCGCCAGCACTTCGCACCGCGCCTCGCCACCAGCCCTCGCGCCTACCGGGCCGCGTTCAGCACGGGCGCCCCGGTATCCGAGCCCGCCGGCAACAAGCCGATCGCCCGATAAGCGGCATCAACGGTCGGCCGAGCCATGCCCCGCGCCCTCTCCGCACCATCCCGCAGCACCCCCTCCACATAGCCGGGATCCGCGCACAACTCCTTGTGCCTCTCCCGCACCGGCCTCAAGACCTCGACCACCGCCTCCGCGGCGTCCCTCTTCAAATCCCCGTACGACTCATATACACCGGCCAACGCCTCCGGGTTCCCACCCGAACACGCGGCGAGGATCTCCAGCAGATTCGCCACCCCCGGCCGGGCCTCCCTGTCGTACACGACGCCCCGCCCGCTGTCGGTCACCGCCCGCATGACCTTCTTCCGCGCCACGTCCGGCTCGTCCAGCAGATAGACGATCCCCGGCCCCGTGTCGTCGCTCTTGCCCATCTTCGACATGGGGTCCTGCAGATTCATCACCCGCGCCGCCACCGACGGATTCGTCGCCCGCGGCACCACGAACGTGTGCCCGTACCGCTGGTTGAACCGCACCGCGAGATCCCGCGCCAGCTCCACGTGCTGCGTCTGGTCGTGCCCGACCGGCACCTCGTCCGTCCCGTACGCCAGGATGTCGGCCGCCATCAGCACCGGATACGTCAGCAGTGACAGCCGCACGCTCCCACCCCGCCGCTGTTCCCGCGCGGCCTTCTCCTTGTACTGGATCATCCGCCGCATCTCGCCGTCCGTGGCCACGCACTCCAGCAGATACGACAGCCGCGCGTGCTCGTCCACATGGCTCTGCACGAACAGCGTGCACAGCGCCGGGTCCAGCCCGGACGCCAGCAGCAACGTCGCCGCCTGCCGGCTCAGCCTGCACACCCGCGCGGGATCGTGGTGCACGGTCAGCGCGTGCAGATCGACCACGCAGAACAGCGCGTCCGCCTGGTGCTGGTCGACCGCGGCCCACTGCCGCATGGCCCCCAGGTAGTTCCCCAGCGTCAGATGCCCGGTCGGCTTGATCCCACTGAAGACCCTTGTCATCTCTTCTCTTCTCCGTCTCCGGTCCGAGGCCGCCGTCCCCGGCTGGCCGCCCCTCGGAGTCCTGGAGGGAGAAACAGAAACGGCCGCCGAGGCGGCGGCCGTTGAGTGCGCACGTAGAAGGCGGCCGCCGTCAGGCGGCCCACCAGAACTGGCTGTACGTGCGCGTCGTCATACGGACCAGAGTACGCCCCGGGGGTGGGGCGAGGCAGCGAGTTGACACACCCCGGTCGGCTCCGTATGGTTCTCCGAGTTGTCCGACGTGAGCGCCGACTCCGGTCGGTCCCCGGACAGCCATTCCGCAAGTACCACCTCTGTTCGAGACGGCAGTCTGTCTGTTGTCACGTCCTTGGCATGCGTATTCGCGAAATGAGGAATCCGCACCCGAAAGGGAGCAGGACCCCGATTAGGTCGGGAGCCGGGAATCCGCTAAAGTCTCACTCGTCGGAACGGCCCAACGGCCGGGAAGACAACCCGCTCTGACCGGGAATCAGGCCCGAAAGGATCTGATAGAGTCGGAACCGCCGGAAAGGGAAA
>NZ_JBVJKE010000036.1:0-35722 GCF_055585405.1 Streptomyces sp. NPDC053426
CGACGCCGTACGGGACACCGGCCACGACGCCGAGGACCACCGCAACCTGTTCGCCGCCGTCGACGCCCTGCGCATCCCCGTCGACTACCTCGCCCAGCTCTTCACCGCCGGCGATCCGGCCCCCGTGGACGCGGTGCTGCGCCGCCTGGCCGCCATGCGCGCCTACATGCGCGACATCAACCTCGGACGCGAGCCGGACGCCTCCATCCCCGAGGCCGTCGGCATGGGCGAGGAGCAGATGTACGACATGTACCGGCTGCTCGCCCTCGCCAAGTACGACGAGCGGTACGTCATCCCGCCCGCCCACGCCGAACAGGCCCACAGCCTGGAGGAACTGGCCACCGAGTGCAGCCTCGACTACGAGGGCGGCCCCGGCATGGGAGGCTCCGGCCCCTTCGGGGAGACGTCCGGCGGCGCGGCGCCCATCGCGGTCGAGAACTACCGCGCCCTGCGCGACCGGCAGCTCTCCGACACCCACGCCGCCCCCACGGACAAGGCCGGCCGCGTCAACCTCCTCAACTGGGACGGCAAGAGCAGCCCACCCGGGCTCTTCCCGCCGAACCGGGCCGAACGGGGCGACGGCCCGGACAGCGGTGGGGAGGCCGAACCGAAGCCATGAGGAACAGACTCAAGCTCAGGCCCGCACAGCGCGTCCAGCCCTGGCACAGCTGTGCCTGGCAGCTCCAGTCCCTGCTCCTGGGCTACCCCGACGAGCAGCAGGCCGGCCACCTGACCCTGGCCCGGCGGGCGGCGCCCGAACTGCCCGCCCCGGTGCGCGACCCCCTGCTCCGCTTCACCGAGCACGCCGAGAACACCGGCGCCGAGGCGCTGGCCACCGCCTACGTCGCCACCTTCGACCACCGCAAGCGCTGCTGCCCGTACCTCACCTACTACGCCCACGGCGACACCCGCAAACGGGGTCTCGCCCTGGTCCGGCTGAAACAGACCTACGCCAGGGGCGGCCTGCGGCTGACCGACGACGAGCTGCCCGACCACCTCGCCGTCGTCCTGGAGTTCGCCGCCACCGACCCGGCGACCGGACTCAAGCTGCTCACCGGACACCGGGCCGGCCTGGAACTGCTCCGCCTCGCCCTGCACGAGGAGGACTCCCCGTGGGCCGGCCTGCTGGACTCCGTCTCCGCGACGCTGCCCGCGCTCGCCGGCGACGAACGCGAGGCGGTCGCCCGGCTCGCCGCCGAGGGCCCGCCCGAGGAACAGGTCGGCCTCGACCCCTACGCGCCGCCCCGGTACACGCCCGCCCCACCGGCAGGAGGCCCCCGATGACCGCACCCGAGCGAGCCGTCACCCTGGCCGTGGAGTCCGGCACCGGCGGCATCCTGCTGTGGGTCGTCCTGCCGTACCTCAGCCTCGCGGTCTTCGTCCTCGGCCACGTCTGGCGCTACCGCTACGACAAGTTCGGCTGGACCACCCGCTCCTCCCAGCTCTACGAACGGCGCCTGCTGCGCATCGGCAGCCCGCTGTTCCACTTCGGCATCCTCGTCGTGGCGCTGGGCCACATCGGCGGTCTGGTCATCCCCGAGAGCTGGACCCACGCGGCCGGCGTCAGCGAGCACGCCTACCACGTCATCGCGGTGGTCCTCGGCACCATCGCCGGCGTCTGCACCCTGGGCGGACTGGCCATCCTGGTCTACCGGCGGCGCACCGTCGGCCCGGTCTTCTCGGCCACCACCGTCAACGACAAGGCGATGTACCTCTCCCTGACGGTGACCATCGGGCTGGGCCTGGCCGCGACCGTGGTGGCGAACATCGTCGGCGGCGGTTACAACTACCGCGAGACCATCTCGCCCTGGTTCCGCTCGATCTTCTACTTCCAGCCCGACCCGGACCTGATGACCGGCACCCCGGTCCTCTTCCAGCTCCACGCCGTCAGCGCCCTGCTGCTCTTCGCCGCCTGGCCCTTCACCCGGCTCGTCCACATGCTCACGGCCCCGCTGGGCTACCTCACCCGCCCCTACATCGTCTACCGCAGCCGCGACGTCCGGCTCGGCGCCCGCGCACCGCGCCGCGGCTGGGACCGCGTGGGCTGACCGGGCGGCCTCGGCCGGCCGCCGCCCGTGGACGTCAGTTGCTCCCGCTGCCGTACGGGGCGTACAGGTCGAGCAGCCGGACCCGGGTGGCGTGCAGCCGCTGGGCGACCACCCGGCCGACCCACACGGCGATCATGCGGCCGAACTCGGGGTCCTCGTCGCACAGGGCCCGTACGGCCTCCGCGTCGAACTCCCAGGCCCGCACCGGGCTCGTGGTCTCGGCGCCCAGGTGCCACATGCGCGGCGGGTAGTGCCAGGACCAGCCGATCAGCTCGCCGTGGCCCAGCGACTCGATCACGACCGCGCGGTGACCGGGGACCTGGAGGTCGAGGGCGACGCCTCCGGTCCGGACGATCCAGAACCGGTCGGCACGCCGTCCTTCCTCGAACAGGCGCACCCCGGCCGGGAAGGAGACCTCGCGGGCGTGCCGCATCAGTCCTTCGCGGTACGCGGCCGGGAGACCCGCGCTCAGAGTGGTGGTGGATGTCATCGCCCGTCTCCTTCCGTGCCCGCCGCCACAGCCGAACGGCGGCTTCGGTGCCCCCGATGCCAGCGTGGGCCCGGCCGGGGGGAGACGCCAAGGGCCGCCCGGCCCCGTCCGAGGGACCTTCGGCCCGACCGGCGGGCGAGGCGGACCCGTCACCCGGCCGGACGGCCCTCCGGCGGCGTGCCGTCGGTCCGCCCGGTCCGCTCGGAACCGGGGGCGGACGGCGGCAGCGTCTCGCCCTGGATGATCCGCGGGGCCGCGGGCGCCTCCTCCGCCTTGTCCTGCTCCTTCATCGCACGCGCCTCGGCCTTGAGGATGCGGGCCGACTTGCCCGCCGAGCGGGTGAGTTCCGGGAGCTTCTTGGCGGCGAGGACGGCTATGACGACGATGAGGATGACGGCCAGCTCGCTCAGTCCGAACATGGGTGCACTGCTCCTTCTCCGTGGCACGGGCGGCCCGGGCAGAATCTACATCACTGTAGAGAGGAGTGGGGGTGGCGTACGGGCGCCGGGGACGTCTATACGATGTCTGCCCGGCGAACAGGCGGCGGCGGAAGGGAGGCGGGGCGTGGCGGAACAGCGGGAGGGTTCCCGGCGGCGGGGGCAGGGTGAGCTGGAGGCGCTGGTCCTGGCGGCGCTGCGGGAGGCGGACGGCCCGGCGACGGCCGGCTGGGTGCAGGAGCGCCTGGGCGGTGGCCTCGCCTATACGACCGTCATCACCATCCTGACCAGGCTGCTGGCCAAGGGCGCGGTCACCCGGGAGCGCACGGGCCGGTCCTTCGCCTGGACGTCGGCGTCGGACCAGGCGGGCCTGGCCGCTCACAAGATGCGCAAGGTGCTGGACTCCGAGAGCGACCGGGAGGCGGTGCTGGCCAGCTTCGTGACCGGCCTCGGCCCGGACGACGAACGCCTCCTGCGGGAACTGCTGGGCCGGTCGGGGGACGAAGGGGAAGACTGAGGCCGCCATGGGGGTGTTCGTCTTTCTGCCGCTGGTGCTGCCCCTGACGGCGTGGCCGATCGCGCGCCTGGCCGAGCAGCATCTGCACCCGCGCACGGCGACCCGGCTGCTGACCGGGGTGGCCGCGGTGATGGCGGTGTGCAGCACGGTCTGCCTGGGTCTGCTGATGGTGGTCGGCACCGCCCAGCTTCCCGGGAACCCGCTGCCCGACGGCTGGTCGGACCCCGAGGTGCGCGCGGCGGTCCCGTTCGACGAGGTGGCCGGCAAGGTGGCGATTCCCGCCCTGTGCGCGGTGCTGGCGGCGTGTGGCCGGTCGCTGTGGCGGCACGGCCGGGTGCGCCGCCGCGCCCACCGGGCGCTGGCCGGGCTGCGGGGGACGGAGGCTGCGGTCCTGCCGGACGACGTGCCCTACGCCTACGCGCTGCCGGGCGGCCGGCGGGACCGCGTGGTGGTGACCACGGCCATGCTGGACTGCCTGGAACCGGCCGAGCGCCGGGCTCTGTTCGCCCATGAGCGGGCCCACCTCGCGGCCCGTCACCACCGCTTCCTGCTCGCCGTCCAGCTGGCCGCGCGGGCCAACCCCTTCCTGCGGCCGCTGCGCACGGCGGTGGCGTACACGGCGGAGCGGTGGGCGGACGAGGACGCGGCTCAGGCGGTCGGCAGCCGCCGTACCGTGGCCCGGGCGATCGGCAAGGCGGCCCTGGTGTCGCGCGGCACCCCGGTGGCCACCCTGGCCGGCCTGGCTGCGGCGGGGCCGGTGCCGCGCCGGGTGGCGGCCCTGCTCGGGCCCGCTCCGGCGGTGCGCCGCCTGCCGTCGCTGTTCACCCTGGTCGGCCTGGCGGTGTGGGGTGCCGCCGCGGGGACCGCCGTCTCCGCGATGTCGTCCGCGAACTCCGCCGTGACGATGGTCCTCATCCTGTACGCGGCCACGCCCCTGTGACCCCGCGGCGGGCCGGCCGCCGCGGGGCCGGGGCCGCTCAGAGGTCGAACTCGTGGGGCGGCAGGTCGAGGGCGTAGCACGCCTCGCGGACCACGGCCTGCTCGTCCTTGTCGAAGTCGCCGTCGGCGCCGCCGATGACGATGCCGATCTGGACGACGGCCCGTGCTTCGGCGGGCTTCTTCTTCGCCTTGGCGATCTCCTGCAGGACGCTCACCTTGCCGAAGTCGAAGTCGGTGGTGAGCTTGCCGATGTTGTCCTCGAAGCGGCGGCGCAGGTCGTCGGCGTCGAAGTTCTGCAGCACCTCGTTGGTGGCGATGAGCTGGGCCACGCGCTGCCGCTCGGACGGATCCACCGTGCCGTCGGCGGCCGCCACCAAGGCGCACATCGCCATGCTCGCGTCACGGAAGGCGCCGCTCTTGAGGTCGTTCTTCTTCGCCATGAGCTGGGTCTGCATCGTCGACGCGGACTCCTTGAGGCGGTCCCACAGGGCCATGAGCACTCCGTACGGGTCGGGAGGCGCCCGGACCGAAACGCGCCGGGCGCCGTAACTTCTACAGTACTGTAGAAGTTACTCCTCCTCTTCCTCGCCCTCGAAGAAGTCCCCGACCTCGTCCACGACCTCCGCCGCGACCATGCCCCCGACCACGCCGACCGCCAGACCGGCGGCGCCCGCGGCGACGGCGGTGCCCATGCCGGGGCCGGACCGGTGGTGGTCGTCGTGGGAGTCGTGGGAACCGTGGGAGTCATGGGGGACGTAGGAGCCGTGGGACGCCCGCCGCTCGACCAGCTCGCGCATCCAGCCGTCGACCTCGGCGGTCCAGTCGCGGGAGTCGTGAAGGCCGACGGTGAACCTGGTCAGCGCGTCGTGACCGCCGGAGAGGAGGCCGCCGCGCCTGTCGGCCTCCAGGACGACCTCCATGCCGCCCGGACCGGCCAGGAAGGTCACCTCGACCTCGTTCACCCGGTCCGCGTACCGCGCCGACGGGACGATCTCGATCTCCTGGTAGAAGGGCAGTCGCTGCCCCGTGCCGCCGATGCGCCCGTACTCCAGGTCGGCCGACCGGAAGCTGAAGCCGAGCGAGCCGAACGCCTCCAGGACCGCCTCCTGCACGGGCAGCGGAGCGACGGTCAGCGGGTCCAGGTCCCCCTTGTCCTTCGCCCCCGCCACCGACAGCTCGGTGCGCACGCCGAGCACGATGCCCAGCGGCTGTCCGTACAGCTCGGTGACCGGGGTCTCCCACGGCAGCGGCACGCTGAACGGCACGTCGCGCTCCTCGCCCTCGGCGAGCCGGAAACCGCCGCCGACCGTGAACCGTTCGAAGGCGACGGCGCCCTCCCGCTCGCCCTCCTCGTGCTCGGCCTCGACCCGCGCCACCAGCTCCAGCGCGATGCCCTCGATGTCGAAACCGGCCTGTCCGCCCTTGAGGCGGACCTGGCCGGTGAGCGCGCCGCCGGGCCGGACCGGACCGGGGTCGAGCACCGTGTCGACGGTGGGGCCGCCCACGCCGAGCGAACCGAGCAGTCGTTTGAACACCATGGTGGCGTCCACTCCTTAGATGTGCGTGTGTTCCGTGAAGGGGGTGCCGCCCGCGGGGCGGCCCGCGATATAACTTCTACAAGCGAGTAGAAGCATAGGGGATCGACTCGAGGGGACTTTGCGTTTCCTTTACAGTTGATGTCGTCTGTCGCCGCCGTCGGGAACACGGTTCCGGCCACGATCGTTATCCGTTCACACACCCACAGAAGGAGCACGTACTTGTCCGCCAGACCGACGGACCCCCCGGGGCACAGTCCCCGACCATCCCGCCAGGCATTCCCTGAGCACGGCACACGGCGGGATGGTGTTCGATGAGTGCCGCGAACGCTCTCCTGGGCCTGCTGGCCGTCTTCGTCCTGACCGCCGGCACCGGATACTTCGTCGCCCAGGAGTTCGCCTACGTCTCCGCCGACCGCCTCGCCCTGGCGCGCGAGGCCGAGTCCGGGGACCGCAAGGCCGCCCGCGCCCTGAAGGTGCTGGAGCGGCTGTCCTTCATGCTGTCGGGCGCGCAGCTCGGCATCACCGTGACCGGACTGGTCGTCGGCTTCATCGCCGAGCCCTCGGTGTCGGCCCTGCTGAGGCCCGCCCTGTCGGGCCTGGGCCTGCCCGACGCGGCCGTGAGCGGCATCGCGGTCGTGCTGGCCTTCGTGCTGGCCACGGTCGTCCAGATGGTGCTGGGCGAGCTGGCCCCGAAGAACCTGGCGATCGCCGTGCCGGAGCGGCTGGCGAAGGCGCTGGCCGGCTCCACGCTGGCGTATCTGAAGGTCGTCGGCCCCCTCGTGCGCGTCTTCGACGGGGCGGCGAACAGGCTGCTGCACCGGGTCGGCATCGAGCCGGTGGAGGAGTTGCACCACGGCGCCACCCTGGAGGAGCTGGGCCACCTGATCGGCGAGTCCCACGAGCAGGGCGCGCTGCCCGAGGACACCGCCGCGCTGCTCGACCACGCCCTGGAGTTCTCCGACCGGACGCTGGACGAGGTGATGGTGCCCCGCGTGGACGCCGTCTTCGTCCGCGAGGACGCCACCGCCGCCGAGGCGGTCGACCTCATCGCCAAGTACGGCCACTCCAACTACCCCGTCCTCGGCGACCACCCCGACGACGTCGGCGGCGTCCTCGGCGTGGCCGAGCTGATGCGCCTGCCCGCGGACCGGCTGACGGGCACCACGGCCGGCGCCGTCGCCCGGCGCCCGCTGCTGCTGCCGGACACCCTCCCGCTGCCGGACGCCGTGACCCAGATGAGGGAGCGGGGCGACGAGTTCGCGGTCGTCCTGGACGAGCACGGCGGCGTGGCGGGCATCGTCACCTACGAGGACATCGCCGAGGAACTCGTCGGCGACATCGCGGACGAGTCCGACACCGTCACCGAGGTCGCCGTCGCGGACGGCGACGGCTGGCTGGTGGACGCGGGCCGCCGGCTGGACGAGGTGGCCGAGGCCACCGGCGTCGCACTGCCCGAGGAGGAGGACTACGACACCGTGGCCGGCCTGATCGTCGACCGGCTCGGCCGCTTCCCCGCCATCGGGGACCGGCTCACGGTCGAGCTGCCCGACGGGGGCGCCGCCGTGATCGACGTACGCACCCTCGACCGGCACGTGCCCGAACGCGTGCGGATCCGGCGGCAGGTCCGCGAGACGGAGGAGCAGGCATGAGTTTCCCGATGGCGCTCTTCGTCACCGTGCTGCTGCTGATCGGCAGCGGATTCTTCGTGGCCGCCGAGTTCGCGCTGGTCGCCGCCAAGCGGCACCGCATGGAGAAGGCCGCGGCCGAGGGCCGGTCGGGCGCCAAGGCCGCCCTGGCCGGCATGCGCGAGCTGTCCCTGATGCTGGCCGGGGCCCAGCTCGGCATCACCGTGTGCACCCTGGGCCTGGGCTCGGTGTCCAAGCCCGCGATCTCCCACGAGCTCGACCCGCTGCTGCACGAACTGGGCCTGCCGAGCGCGCTCAGCTACGGCGTCGCCTTCGCCGTCGCGATGACCGTGGTGGTGTTCCTGCACATGGTGGTCGGCGAGATGGCGCCCAAGTCGTGGGCCATCGCCCACCCCGAACGGTCCGCGATGCTGCTGTCGCCGCCCTTCCGGGCCGTGGTGAAGGCCGTACGACCGCTGATCTCGGTGCTGAACCGGATGAGCAACGCCCTGGTACGGCTGTGCCGGGTCACCCCGCGCGACGAGCTGGCCTCCGTCCACAACCGGGAGCAGCTCACCCATCTGGTGGCGGAGTCCGAGCGGCTCGGCCTGATCAGCGAGACGGACTCGGAGCTGCTGACGCGCTCGCTGACCGAACCCCAGACCCCGGTACGGGAGCTTCAGGTACCGGCGTCCGAGATCGTCTCGGTGGACGGCGGCGCCGGCGTCGACGAGATCCTGCGCGTCGCCGCGGAGCGCGACCGCACCCGGCTCCTGGTCCGCGAGCACGGCGTGATCCTCGGCGCGGTGCACGCCCGGGACGCCGTGGTGGCCCGCGCCCGGGGACGGGCGGCCGGCGCCCGCGCCCTGGCCCGTCCGGTGCCCGAGCTGACGGACGACGCCACGGTCGCCGACGCGATCGACCTGCTGCGCCGCCGCCGGGCCTCGCTGGCCGTGGTCCGCGACGGCTCCGGGCTGCTCACCGGCATGGTGAGCCTGGACGACCTGCTGGCCCGCTTCCTGCAGCCGCAGGCGGCATGAGGTCCGCCACGGGCCGGGCCGGGGTCACCCCTCCATCCGGCGGCGTCGCTCGTTGTGCCAGGCGATGGCCCGCCGGATGTCCGGCTCGTGCAGTCCGGTCCGGCAGGCGAGCTGCACCATGGTGAGCACCGGCGGACCGGACGTCAGCACACGTGTGATCTTCGCCGCCCACAGCTCCTCCTCCACGAAGGGGCGGCGCCGGTACGCCTCGCGGAGCACGTCGAGGTGCGCCTCGCAGCAGGCGGTCACCCGGCGCAGACCGTCGAACCAGGTGTCGGTGGGGTGGGCGGAGGAGGAGTCCGGAACGTGCCCGCCCACCTCCTCACCGGCCGGGAAGGTCCTCCCGCAGAGGTCGCACAGCTCCAGCGGAAGGATCTCGCGACGCCGTGCCTGCTTTCTGCGCTTCCACATCAAAGCTCCCGGTGGCCGGATGCGGCCAGCGTACTGCGGGACACCGGTGCCCGGCCCGGCGGGCGCCGCGACGTTTGCGCCGGGCACCGCACGGAACCCGTCACCTTCCCTGACAGCGTGCTGCGCGGCCCCGTCGAGCGGACGCGCACCAGCGGAACGGAAGGTCGATGGCCGGCATGAAGGTTTCCGATTACGTCCTTCGGCGCTTGCGCGAGTGGGAGGTGGACCACGTCTTCGCCTACGCGGGCGACGGCATCAACGGTCTCCTGGCGGCGTGGGGACGAGCCGACGACCACCCGAGGTTCGTCCAGTCCCGGCACGAGGAGATGTCCGCGTTCCAGGCCGTCGGCTACGCGAAGTTCTCCGGCAAGGCCGGTGTCTGCGCGGCGACTTCGGGGCCCGGCGCCATCCACCTGCTCAACGGCCTCTACGACGCCAAGCTCGACCACGTCCCCGTCGTCGCGCTGGTCGGGCAGACCAACCGCAGCGCCATGGGCGGCTCGTACCAGCAGGAGATCGACCTGCAGAACCTGTACAAGGACGTCGCCTCCGACTTCTGCGAGACGGCGATGGTGCCCGAGCAGCTCCCGAACCTCATCGACCGCGCCTTCCGCACCGCCTACGCGCGGCGCACGGTCACCGCGGTCATCATCCCCGCCGACGTGCAGGAACTGGACTACAGCCCGCCGACGCACGCCTTCAAGATGGTGCCGTCCAGCATGGGGATCGGCCAGTACGCGCCCGTGCCCGCCGACGCCGACGTCGAGCGGGCCGCCGAGGTCCTCAACGCCGGTGAGAAGGTCGCCGTCCTCATCGGACAGGGCGCCCGCGGCGCCCGCGCCGAAGTGGAGGAACTGGCGGACGTCCTCGGCGCGGGCGTCGCCAAGGCCCTGCTCGGCAAGGACGTGCTCCCCGACGACCTGCCCTACGTCACCGGAGCCATCGGCCTGCTCGGCACCCGGCCCTCCTACGAGCTGATGCAGGACTGCGACACCCTCCTGATGATCGGCTCCAGCTTCCCGTACACGCAGTTCATGCCGGAGCTGGACCAGGCGCGGGGCGTGCAGATCGACATCGACCCGCACATGATCGGCATGCGCTACCCCTTCGAGGTGAACCTCGTCGGCGACGCGGCCGAGACGCTGCGCCGCCTCCTGCCGCACCTGAAGCGGAAGAAGAAGCGGTCCTGGCGCGAGAAGATCGAGAAGGACGTCGCCCGCTGGTGGGAGGTGATGCAGCGGCGCGCCGCCGTGGACGCCGACCCGATCAACCCGGAGTACGTGGTGCACGCCCTCGACGGCAGGCTCCCCGACGACGCGATCGTCACGGCCGACTCCGGTTCCGCCGCCAACTGGTACGCCCGCCACCTGCGGATGCGCGGACGGATGCGCGGCTCCCTCTCGGGCACCCTCGCGACCATGGGGCCCGGTGTCCCGTACGCCATCGGCGCGAAGTTCGCGCACCCGGAGCGCCCCGCCATCGCCCTCGTCGGCGACGGCGCCATGCAGATGAACGGCATGATGGAGATGGTCACGGCCGCCAAGTACTGGCAGGGCTGGTCCGATCCGCGGCTGATCGTGGCCGTCCTCAACAACCGCGATCTGAACCAGGTCACCTGGGAGATGCGGGCGATGTCCGGGGCGCCGCAGTTCGAGGAGTCGCAAGCCATCCCGGATCTGCCCTACGCCGAGATCGCGCAGCGGATCGGGCTGGAGGGCGTCCGCGTGGAGAAGCCGGAGCAGGTCGAGGCCGCCTGGGACCGGGCGCTGACGGCCGACCGGCCCTTCGTCATCGACTTCCGCACCGACCCCGCCGTGCCGCCGATCCCGCCGCACGCGGAGCTGGACCAGATCGAGGCCGCGGCCTTCGCCGTGCTCAAGGGCGACAGCGACCGCGCCTCCGTGGTGAAGCAGGGCTTCAAGGCCAAGGTGCAGGAGATGCTGCCGGGCACCCGGCACCGCGGCGACCGCCCCGGTGCCGGAGCCGACGACAGCACCGGCAAGTGAGCCGGCCGGACGGCAGGGGAGCGTACGGCGAGAGTGAACAACGCGAGCGAAGGCGGGGGACGGCCCGGCGAGGGCCCCTGGACGCTGCGCGACTACGCGCTGATCGCCGACGGCGAGCGCGGCGCGCTGGTCGACCCCCGCGGATCGATCGTGTGGATGTGCGCGCCCGCCTGGCACGACGGAGCCGTGTTCGCCGCGCTCCTCGGCGGGCCGGGCACCTACCGCGTGTCCCCCGGCGATCCCTGGAACGTGTGGGGCGGCTACTACGAGGACGGCACCCTCGTCCGGGTCAGCCGCTGGACCGTGGGGGACGCCGTCGTCTCCTGCCGCGAGGCCCTCGCCGCCCCCGCCGACCCGGAACGCCTGGTGCTGCTGCGGCAGATCCGCGCGGTGCGGGGGGAGGCCCGCGTCCGGGTGGACCTCGACGTACGCGCCGACTACGGACGCCACCCGATGACGGACCCGCACCACGACGGCCGGGCCTGGCGGGCCCGCTCCGGCCCCCTGCGCATCCGGTTCACCGGGGCCGACGAGGCCCGCCCCGGCCCCGACGGCGGGCTCCACGCCGAACTGCGCGTACCGGAGGGCGGTGCCCGCGACCTCGTCCTGGAACTCGGGGACGGGACGGACGGCACCGGCCCGGACGCGCGGGCCCTGTGGCGACGGACCGAGGACTGGTGGGCGCGGGCCGTACCCGACTGCGAGGACACCGCCGCCCCGCGGGACACCTGGATGGTCTACGCCGTGCTGAACGGGCTCACCGGCTCCCGGGACGGCATGGTGGCCGCCGTCACCACCTCACTGCCCGAACGCGCCGACACCGGCCGCGACTACGACTACCGGTACGCCTGGATCCGCGACCAGTGCTACGCGGGCATCGCCGTCGCGGCGCACGGCCCGCACCCGCTGCTGGAACACGCGGTGCGCTTCGTGTCCGAACGCCTCCTCGACGACGGGACGCACCTGCGGCCCGCCTACACCGTCGGCGGCGCGCCCGTGCCGCCCGAACGGTCCCTGCCGCTGCCCGGCTACCCCGGAGGCAGCGACCGGATCGGCAACCGGGCGGGCGGCCAGTTCCAGCTCGACGTGTTCGGTGAGGCCCTCCAGCTCTTCGCCGCCGCCGCCCGCCACGACCTGCTCGACGCGCGGGCCGCGAAGGCCGCACGCATCGCCGCCGACGCGGTCGCCGAACGCTGGGAGGAGCCGGACGCGGGACTGTGGGAACTGGAGACCCGCTGGTGGACGCATTCCCGGCTGTCCTGCGTCGTCGGACTGCGGGACCTGGCCCGCGCACTGGGCACACCGGCCGCCGCCGGGTGGTCCTCCCTCGCGGACCGCGTCCTCGACGTCACCCGGGCCCGCTGCCTGCACCCCGACGGCCACTGGCAGCGCGCCGCGGACGACACGGGCGTGGAGGCGGCCCTGCTGCTCGCGCTGGCCCGGGGAGCGGTGCCCGCGCGCGACCCGAGCCTCCGGGACACCCGCGCCGCCGTGGCACGCCGGCTCGCGGTCGACGGCTACGTCCACCGCTTCCGGCACGGGGACCGGCCGCTGGGCGACGCGGAGGGCGCGTTCCTGCTCTGCGGGTTCACCATGGCGATGGCCGCGCGGGCCGAGGGGGAGGAGACCGAGGCGGTCCGCTGGTTCGAGCGGTCCCGCTCGGCCTGCGGGCCCACCGGACTGTTCGCCGAGGAGTACGACGTCGCCCAGCGCCAGTTGCGCGGCAACCTCCCGCAGGCGTTCGTCCACGCCCAGCTCCTGGAGTGCTCCGTACGCCTCGGCCCCGCCACCGCCGGCTGGTGAGACCCGCCCGGCGTGTCGGGGCCCCGGACCGGGGCGCTGGTGGACGATGAAGGACCGACCGGTGGCACGGGCCTGAACGGAGGAAGCGGGTGGAGCAGCGGGTCGCAGCCGATCCGAAGGACGGGAGCACGCCGGACGCCGCCGGTGCGGACGCGCGACGGCGGATCCCGCGCACCGACGCCGTACTGCGCGACCCCCGTCTGCTCGAGGCGGCGGGCCGGCTCGGCACCGGGCGGGTGAAGTCGGCGGTCCACCGGGCCCAGCAGAGGGCGCGCGAGGGCGCCGTACCACCCGAGGCGGTGGCCGACACGGCCGTGGCCCTGCTGCCGCGGTCGCCGGTCGGGCTGCGCCCGGTGATCAACGCCACCGGGGTGCTCCTGCACACCAACCTCGGCCGGGCCCCGCTCTCGGCGGCCGCCCGGCAGGCGGTGCGGGACGCCGCCGGGCCCACCGACGTCGAACTGGACCTGGGCACCGGCGTCCGGGCGCGCCGGGGCCGCACCGCCCTGGCCGCGCTGCGCGCCGCGGTGCCGGCCGCCCCCGCCGTGCACCTCGTCAACAACGGGGCCGCCGCCCTGGTCCTGGCCGCCACCGCCCTCGCCGCCGGACGGGAGATCGTCGTCGGCCGGGGCGAGCTGGTGGAGATCGGCGACGGCTTCCGCCTGCCCGACCTGCTGGTCTCCACCGGCGCCCGGCTGCGCGAGGTCGGCACCACCAACCGCACCACCGTTGCCGACTACGCCGAGGCCGTCGGCCCGCGGACGGCCTTCGTGCTGAAGGTGCACCCCTCCAACTTCCGGATCACCGGATTCACCCACGCCGCGGACGTCGCCGAACTCACGGACCTGGGCGTCCCGGTCGTCGTCGACATCGGCTCCGGACTGCTCGCCCGCCACCCCCTGCTCCCCGAAGAGCCCGACGCCCACACCCAGTTGACGGCAGGCGCCGCACTGGTCACCGCGAGCGGCGACAAGCTGCTGGGCGGACCGCAGTGCGGACTGCTCCTGGGCCGCGAGGACCTGATCGGCGCCCTGTCCCGGCACCCGCTCGCCCGCGCCCTGCGCGTGGACAAGCTGACCCTGGCCGCCCTGGAGGCGACCCTCACCGGCCCCGCGACCCCCACCGACGAGGCACTCGCCGCCGACCCGGCGGAGCTCACCCGGCGCGCCGAACGGCTCGCCGCGCTGCTGCGGGCCGACGGCGCCGACGTACGGGCCGTGGCGAGCGAGGCGACCGTCGGCGGCGGCGGAGCCCCCGGCGTGACCCTGCCCAGCGCCGCCCTGTCCCTGCCCGAACGCTACGCGACCGCCCTGCGCACCGGACCGGTCCCCGTGGTGGGGCGCCTGGAGGCCGGACGGTGCCTGCTCGACCTGCGGGCGGTACCGGAACCGGACGACGCGCACCTCGCCGAGGCCGTCCGGTCGGTCGAGGGACGGTGGGCGACATGAGGGTGCTGGCCACCGCCGGGCACGTCGACCACGGGAAGTCCGCCCTGGCGCGGGCGCTGACCGGAATGGAACCCGACCGGTTCGCGGAGGAGCGGCGCCGGGGCCTGACCCTGGACCTCGGATTCGTGTGGACCCGGCTCGACCCGCCGGACGGCGAGCACCTGGCCCTCGTCGACGTGCCGGGCCACGAACGGTTCGTCGCCACCATGCTGGCCGGCGTGGGACCCGTGCCGGCCGTGCTGTTCGTGGTCGCCGCCGACCAGGGCTGGCAGGAGCAGTCGCAGGAACACCTGGAGATCCTGGACGCGCTCGGCGTGCGCCACGCCGTGCTCGCCGTCACCCGCAGCGACCTGGCGGACCCCGGCCCCGTGCGCGCGGACGCCGCGGCACGCATCGCCGCCACCTCCCTCGGCGCCGTGCCGTCCGTCGCGGTGAGCGCGGTGACGGGCGGGGGGCTGGACCGGCTGCGCGAGGAACTCGCGGAGCTGGCACGCGCGCTGCCCGTCCCGCCGGCCGACGCGGACGTACGGCTGTGGCTCGACCGCGCCTTCACCGTGCGCGGTCACGGCACGGTCGTCACCGGCACCCTGGGCGCGGGCACCCTGCGGGTCGGCGACCGGCTGGTGACGGGCGACGGCACGACCGCGGTGCGGGTGCGCGGGCTGCAGTGCCTGCACGAGGCACGGGACGCCGTCGGCGGCGTGGCCCGCGTGGCGGTCAACGTCCACGGCGCGCCCGACGCCCTGCTCGGGCGCGGCCGGGTGCTGTTGACGCCGGACCGCTGGCTGCTCACCGCGACGGTCGACGCCCGCGTCGGCGGTACGCCCGCCGGCGAACTGCCCCACGAGGCCACCCTGCACCTCGGCACCGCCGCGGTGCCGGTGACCGTCCGGCCGCTCGGCGCCGACACGGCCCGGCTGACCCTCGCGCGGGAGCTGCCCCTGCGGATCGGCGACCGGGCGGTGCTGCGCGCACCCGGCGGGCGGCACACGCCCTGCGGGGTGACCGTGCTGGACGTCCGGCCGCCCCCGCTGACCCGGCGTGGCGCCGCCCGCGCGCGGGCGGCCGAACTGGACGGCATGACCGGCCGCCCGGACGGCGCGGCGGAACTGGGCCGGCGCCGGCTCGTCCGCCGTACGGAACTGGAGGCCATGGGAGCGCCCGCCCCCGCGCCGCCCGTCGCCGGGGACTGGCTGGCCGACCCGGAGCACTGGGCGGCGCTGCGCGACCGGCTGGGCGACGAGGTGGAACGGCACGCGGCCCGGCATCCGCTGGACCCCGGCCTGCCCACCGAGGCGGCCAGGCGGCTGCTGGACCTGCCCGACCGGGCCCTGGTCGACGCGCTCGCCGACACCCCGGGCACGGTACCGCTGCGGAGCGGCCACGGGCGGTTGCACGGCCCCGGACAACAGGGGCCCGTTCTCCCGCCACCGGTCCGGGCGGCCGTCGACGCCCTCCGGGAGGAGCTGCGGCACTCGCCCTTCCACGCCCCGGAGGCCGGCCGGCTGGCCGAACTGGGCCTGGGCCGCAGGGAACTGGCCGCCGCGGTCACCGCGGGCGCGCTGCTGCGGGTCGCCGACGGCATCGTCCTGCTGCCGGGCGCGGACGCCCGCGCCGCCGCCGTACTGCGCGCCCTTCCCCAGCCGTTCACCCTGAGCGAGGCCCGACAGGCGCTGGACACCACGCGCCGGGTGGCCGTACCGCTGCTGGAGTTCCTGGACGGGCGGGGTCTCACCGAACGGGTGGACGACCGGTGCCGCCGCTGCCGGCCCGACGGACCGGAGAGCGGAGGCGGACGGGAATCGAACCCGCCTGCCCGAGATCCTCGGGCACCTCGGTTTTGAAGACCGGGAGGGCCACCAGGCACCCACACGCCTCCACCGCCCGCCCAGGCTACCGGTTCACCCGCCCGATCCCCGACAAGGAGCCCGGCCACATGCACTCCCCGACACGAACACCCCTGCGCCTCACCCGGTTCGCGCACGGCGGCGGCTGCGCCTGCAAGATCCCGCCCGGAGAGCTGGAGGACGTGCTCGCCGGGCTCACCGGACCGGTGCCGGCCGTCGGCGGCACCTCACTCCTGGTCGGTCTGGCCACCGGTGACGACGCGGCCGTCGTCGCCCTGCCGGGGGAGAGCGGAGCCGCCCCCCGAGCCGTCGTGTCCACCGCGGACTTCTTCACCCCCGTCGTCGACGACCCCTACGACTGGGGCCGCATCGCCGCCGCCAACGCCCTGTCCGACGTGTACGCGATGGGCGGGTGGCCGATCGTCGCCGTCAACCTGCTCGCCTGGCCGCGTGACGTCCTGCCCTTCGAACTGGCGCGTGAAGTCCTGCGCGGCGGCCTTGAGATCGCCGCCGAGGCGGGCTGCCACGTGGGCGGCGGACACAGCGTGGACGACCCGGAACCCAAGTACGGGATGGCCGTCACCGGCCTGGCCGACCCGGACCGGCTGCTGCGCAACGACACCGGCCGGCCGGGCGTGCCGCTGTCGCTCACCAAACCCCTCGGCCTGGGCGTGCTCAACAACCGGCACAAGGCCACCGGCGAGCGGTTCGAGCAGGCGGTGGCCACGATGACGGCCCTCAACCGGGACGCCTCCGCCGCCGCCCTCGCCGCCGGCGCGGTCTGCGCCACCGACGTCACCGGCTTCGGCCTCCTCGGCCATCTGCACAAACTCGCCCGCGCCTCCGGCGTCACCGCCGTGCTCGACACCGCCGCCGTGCCCTACCTGGACGGGGCCCGCGAGGCCGTGCGGGACGGCTACGTCAGCGGCGGCACCCGGCGGAACCTGGACTGGGTGACACCGTTCACCGACTTCGGGACCGCGGACGACGACACCCGGCTGCTCCTCGCCGACGCCCAGACCTCGGGCGGTCTGCTGGTCGCGGGCGAGGTGCCGGGCGCCCCGGTCGTCGGCGAACTCGTCCCGGAGGGCACGCACT
Source organism: Streptomyces sp. NPDC053426 (assembly GCF_055585405.1). Lineage (NCBI taxonomy): Bacteria > Bacillati > Actinomycetota > Actinomycetes > Kitasatosporales > Streptomycetaceae > Streptomyces > Streptomyces sp. NPDC053426. The sequence continues at coordinate 17,248 of NZ_JBVJKE010000036.1, forward strand.
CCGTCGTCCTCAGATGAGCCTCACGGCTCGGTGCCGGTCTCCTCGTCGATGCCCGCCCGCTCCCGGTACGCGCGCACCAGCTCCCGGGCCGCCGGACCCCTCGGCCGGCGCCCCGGCCGGATGTCGACGGCGAACGCCTTCGCCTCCTGGATGTGCGTGTTGGGGTCGAGGGACAGATGCAGCAGCTCGTTGGCCGCGTCCCCCGTGCTGTAGCCGTTCGGGCCCCAGTGATAGGGCAGCCCCACCTGGTGCAGGGTGCGGCCGTGCACGGTCAGCGGTGCCATCCGGTCGGTGACCAGCACCCGTGCCTCGATCACCGCGCGGGCGCTGACGATCGTCGCCCAGCCGGTGTGCGCGAGGCCCCGCTCGGCGGCGAGCGCCGGTGACACCTCGCAGAAGAACTCCGGCTGCAGCTCGGCCAGATACGGCTGCCAGCGGGACATGCCGCCCGCCGTGTGGTGCTCGGTCAGCCGGTAGGTGGTGGCGACGTACGGGAACACCTCGGTGCCCGGCGCTCCGCCGCTCGGCTGGTAGCGGTTGTCCGGGTGCGGCGGCAGCAGATGCCGTACCGGGTTGCGCTGACGGCCGTACAGGAGGTTGGGGAACGGCGAGTCCTGCGGCTCGTAGTGCGTCGGCAGCGGTCCGTCGGTGAGGCCGGACGGCACGTACAGCCACGCCTTGCCGTCGGCCTGCATGATGAACGCGTCGGTGCCCGACAGGGCATCGGGGCCGGTCGCGTCCTTCGGCGGCCGGTGGCCGGGGGACCTGTCCTTCTTGAAGTCGGGGACGTCGTGCCCGGTCCACTCGCCCGCTTCCGCGTCCCACCACACCAGCGCCTTGCGCTCGCTCCACGGCCTGCCCTCCGGGTCGGCCGAGGCACGGTTGTACAGCACCCGGCGGTTGGCGGGCCAGGCCCAGCCCCACTCGGCGGCGACCCAGTCCTGCTCGCCGCCGGGCCTGCGGCGGTCGGCCTGGTTGACGCCGTCGGCACGCACCCCGCAGTAGATCCAGCAGCCGCAGGAGGTGGATCCGTCGTCCGCCAACTGCTCGTAGCCCGACAGCGGGGCGCCCTCGGCGTCACGGCCGTTGATCTCGGCCAGCACGGCCTCGGCGTCCGGCTCGGCGAGCGGGCCCTTGGTGGGGTAGTCCCACGTCAGGTCGAGCAGCGGCCGGTCCATCGGGTCGGTGGACGCGGCGAGCTTCTCCCGGACGATCCGCCCGAGGTGGAAGGTGAACCAGAGGTCGCTGCGCGCCTCGCCGGGCGGCTCGACGGCCTGGTGGTGCCACTGCAGCAGCCGCTGGGTGTTGGTGAAGCTGCCGTCCTTCTCGGTGTGCGCGGCGGCCGGCAGGAAGAACACCTCCGTGCCGATGTCCTCGGTGCGCAGCTCACCCGTCTCGATCTCCGGGCCGTCCTGCCACCAGGTGGCCGACTCGATGAGCGAGAAGTCCCGTACGACGAGCCAGTCCAGGTTCGCCATGCCCAGCCGCTGCAGCTTGGCGTTGGCGGAGCCGACCGCGGGGTTCTCGCCCATCAGGAAGTACCCCTTGCACGTGCCGTCCAGCTGGGCCATGACCGTCTCGTACGTGGAGTGGGAGCCGGTCAGCCGCGGCAGGTAGTCGAAGCAGAAGTCGTTCTCCGCCGTCGCCGCGTCGCCCCAGTACGCCTTGAGCAGGCTCACCAGATAGGCGCGCATGTTGCCCCAGTAGCCCTTGGGCGCCGCGTCGGCCCGGACGAACGCGTCCAGGTCCTGCCGCTGGTGGGCGTGGGGCATCGGGATGTACCCGGGCAGCAGGTTGAACAGCGTGGGGATGTCCGTCGAGCCCTGGATGGAGGCGTGCCCGCGCAGCGCGAGGATGCCGCCGCCGGGCCGGCCGATGTTGCCGAGCAGGCTCTGCAGCACGGACGCCGCGCGGATGTACTGCACCCCGACCGTGTGCTGGGTCCAGCCGACCGCGTACGCGAGGGCGGTGGTGCGGTCCCGTCCGGAGTTCTCGGTGACCAGGTCGCACACCCGGCGGAACAGCTCCTGCGGGACCCCGCAGATCCGCTCCACCATCTCGGGCGTGTAGCGGGCGTAGTGCCGTTTGAGGACCTGGAGGACGCAGCGGGGGTGGGTCATCGTCTCGTCGCGTTCCGGCTCGCCCTCCGGGATCGTGGGACCACCGGAGCCGTGGGACTCACCGCGCGCCGCCTCCGCGACGTCCGGAGACCCGCTGAGCCTGTCGAACTGCTGGTCCCGCTGCCCGGAGGCCGCCTGTACGACGGCGCCCCGGTACTGCCAGGTGGCCGGGTCGTAACTGCGGCTGCCGGCGTCGAGCCCGGAGAAGACACCGTCGAGGTCCTCGGTGTCCCGGAAGTCCTCCCGCAGGATCACGGGCCCGTTGGTGTACGCGACCACGTAGTCACGGAAGTACGCCTCGTTCTCCAGGACGTGGCGGATGATCCCGCCGAGGAAGGCGATGTCCGAACCGGCCCGCAGCGGTACGTGCACATCGGCCAGGGCGCTGGTACGGGTGAACCGGGGGTCGACGTGGATCACCTTCGCCCCGCGGGCCCTGGCCTCCATCACCCACTGGAACCCGACCGGATGGCACTCGGCCATGTTCGAGCCCTGGATGACGATGCAGTCGGAGTTCTGCAGGTCCTGCTGGAAGGTGGTCGCGCCGCCGCGGCCGAACGAGGTTCCCAGACCGGGAACGGTGGAGGAGTGTCAAACCCGCGCCTGGTTCTCGATCTGGACGGCCCCCATGGCGGTGAACAACTTCTTGATGAGGTAGTTCTCCTCGTTGTCCAGGGTGGCCCCGCCCAGGCTCGCGACGCCGAGGGTGCGCCGGGTGCGGGCCGCGTCGACCTCCCACTGCCAGCCCGCCCGGCGGGCCTCGATCACCCGGTCGGCGATCATGTCCATCGCCGTGCCGAGGTCGAGGCGTTCCCAGCCGGTGCCGTGCGGACGCCGGTACAGCACCTGGTGCTCGCGCGCGCCCCCGGTGGTCAGCTGCAGGCTGGCCGAGCCCTTGGGGCACAGCCGGCCGCGCGAGATCGGCGAGTCGGGGTCGCCCTCGATCTGGGTGACGCGCTCGTCCTCCACGTACACGTTCTGGCCGCAGCCGACGGCGCAGTACGGGCAGACCGACTTCACCACCCGGTCCGCCGTGGCGGTGCGGGGCACGAGCCGCCCGCTCGGCCCGCTCTTGGCGGCGGCGCCGCGCCCCAGCGGGTCGGTGCCCTTGAGCTGGCGGTAGACCGGCCAGGAATCGATCCAGGTGCGCACGCCCATCACGTCTGCCCTTTCCGGAGTACGCGTCTGCCCGGCCGGGGTACCCACCCCCGCGCGCTCCAATCCGGGGCGCACACCGCGCGGAAGCGCACAATGGCGACGGCACGAAGGTGACGAAGGAGGACGCGGCATGCCCCTGAGGCACGTGGCCCACGGGATCCGGGCCTCGCTGCGCAACAACGGCCAGGCCTACGGCTACTCCGTGTCGATCACCATCGCCCTGGGGCTGCTGAACGTCGAGGCGAAGGTGTCCGGTTCGGCGCCCTACATCTACTTCGCGCTGGGCGCGGCCGTGGCCTTCAGCCTGCTGGAACTGCTGGCGACCACCGGGTTCCGCAAGGCCCTGGAGGAGGAACCGAGCACGGTCACGGCCATGGGCGTCTCGCTCAGCCTGGTCTCCGTCGGCGTCTCGGCGCTCCTGGCGTGGGCCACCGCCTCCCTCGTCGGCGGCGTGGCCGCGTGGCCGGTGACCTCCTTCGCGGTGTCGGTCGTCTACCTGCTGCTGGCCGGGACGGAGTTCGCCCTCGCGGAACGGGCCCAGCGCTCGCCGCCCCCGGACGACCGGGACCGGCGCTGACGCCCGAGCGCTCCGCCGGAAGTACGGACATGTGTCGTCGGTCGTCCGTGGCGCCGTCGTGGCTGGTCGCGCCCACGCGGCGGCAGCCGCACGTCGGCACGGTCCCGCGCCCCTTCGGGGCGCCGCCGGACCCGCTCAGGACTCCCCGGCCCGCGACCGGGCCGCCAGCCGCTCCCGCTGCGGTACGACCGTGTACCGGGGATCCTCGGCCGAGGCCACCCCGGCGTGGAACACGCCGAGCCGCAGGGCGGCGGAACCGGCCAGCAGGGCCGTGCCGGCGAGGGCGGTGAGCGCCCGGCCGCGACGGCCCGCGCAGGCCGCCAGCGCGGCGCCGCCGGCCGTGAGCGCCTCCGCGGCGCGCAGCCACGTCCGCGGCCCGCCCTGCTCGTAGGGCTCGGCCGCCAGCCCCATGTTCCGCTTCATGAGCCGGAAGGCGCCCAGTTCGAGCAGCGCGCCCAGGACGGCCGTACGGCGCGCCGGACCTGTCTGGTCCGCGGGCGCCGCCGCCAGGGCCAGACCGGCCGCCGCGGTGGCGCCGGAGCCGGCGAAGACGAACGGCAGCTCGCGGTACCCCTCGTGCCACGACGGCACGGCGGTGTCGGAGATCAGCACGGCGGTGTACGTCACCACCGCCGGGCCGAGGGCGGCGGCGGACGCCGTGGCGGCGGCGCCCACGATCCGGTACCTGCCCGCGACGTCGGCGGCGGCCGCGGCCATCGTGAGCGGCGCGTAGGTCGCGAGCAGCCACGAGCCCATGCTCATCGGGGACGTCGGCTTGAAGACACGGAGCATGTTGAGGAAGCGGGCGGGACGCCCCAGGTCGTGCACGAGCGCCGCCGTCGAGAGGGAGATCGCGCCCACCGCCCCCAGCTTCGCCGTGCGGGCCAGCGCGGGCCGGGCGGTGGCGTCCGCCCCGGCGGCCAGCAGCGACGACGCCCCGGCGAGACCGCCGAGGAAGAGGTAGCCCGCGATGTCCAGGGGCTTCCACGTGGGCCTGTTGAGGACCGGCCTGCCGTAGTACGACGTGAACTCGGCGTCGGGGACCATGGCCCGCTCGCCGCGCCCCCGGCGGCGCCCGGCGCCCCTGACGCCGTCGCCGGCCCCGCTCATCGCGGCCTCCCGGCGAAGCCGGCGACGGCCAGCGCGGCGAGCGAGGCCGCGGCCGCCGCCGCGTGCCGCCACATGGCGGGCAGGTCACGGGTGGTGACGACCGGGTCGGGCGGCAGCCCGTACACCTCCGGCTCGTCCAGCAGCAGGAAGAACGCGCCGTCGCCCCCGACGCCGTCCTTTGGGTCCTCGCCGTACAGACGGGCGTCCGTCGTCCCGGCCGCGTGCAGCTGTGCCACCCGGTCCGCCGCGCGTTCCCGCAGCTCCTCCAGCGGGCCGAACTGGATGGAGTCGGTCGGGCAGGCCTTGGCGCAGGCGGGTTCCATGCCGTCGCCGAGCCGGTCGTAGCACAGGGTGCACTTCCAGGCGCGTCCGTCGTCGGGCCGCTGGTCGATGACACCGTACGGACAGGCGGGCACGCAGTAGCCGCAGCCGTTGCAGATGTCCTCCTGGACGACGACCGTGCCGAACTCGGTGCGGAACAGCGAGCCCGTCGGGCACACGTCGAGACAGGCGGCGTGTGTGCAGTGCTTGCACACGTCGGAGGACATCAGCCAGCGCATCTCGCCGCCGCCGGGGGAGTCCGCGAGAGCGCGGGCGGCGTCGAAGACGTCGACGCCGTCGTGGCCGGTGCTCCCGCCGGCGGGCCGCGCGCTCTGCTCGACGAAGGCCACGTGCCGCCAGGTGCTCGCACCGAGGCCCTGGGTGTTGTCGTAGGACATGCCGGTCAGTTCGAGGCCGTCCTCGGGGATGGCGTTCCACTCCTTGCAGGCCACCTCGCACGCCTTGCAGCCGATGCACACCGTGGTGTCCGTGAAGAAACCCATGCGCGGCGGCGGATCGGTGTGCCCGGCCGCGTGCGCGATGTCGTCCGTCATACGGGACCTCCTGCCTCGGCCGGGCACGGGTGCCCCCGCCGGGCGCGGCCGAAACGGTCACCGCGGGGCGAGGGTGAGCGCGCCGTCCGGGTCGAGGGCGATGTCCACGTCGCTGACCCGGTCGAGCGTCTCCCGCAGCCAGGCCCGCTCGTCCGCCGCGGCGGGCTCCAGCCGCATCCGCCGCGTTCTCAGCGGCACCATGCGCAGCCCGGACGGGCGCCCGCCGTCCGGGGGCACCGACAGCAGACAGGCGAGCCGCAGGTCGTCGCGGTACTCCTCGTAGCCGGTGATGCCCTCGTAGTCGTCGACGAAGTCGCCGCAGCCGTAGAGGATCACCCGGCCGCGGTACATCTCGACCGGGCGGGGATGGTGCGAGGAGTGGCCGTGGACGACGTCCACACCCCCGTCGACCAGAGCGTGGGCGAAACCGACATGGCTCCGCGGCACATGGTGGCCCCAGTTCGAACCCCAGTGCACGGACACCACCGCGACGTCCCCCGGACGCTTCGCCCGCCGCACCCGCCGGACGACCGCCTCCGCCGCGGCGGCCGACGGCTCCGCGAGGAACGCCACCCCGGACTGCTCCGCCGTCGCCGCCCAGCTCGGCGGGATGCCGCTGGACATCACCCCCAGGGCGAACACCAGCACCCGGCCGCCCCCGACGGGGACCACCGCCGGCGCGTACGCCTCCTCGGCGTCCCGTCCCGCGCCCGCCGTCCTCAGACCCGCGCCGTGGAGCACGTCCAGCGTCTCCCGGAGCCCGGGACGGCCGAAGTCGAGCACATGGTTGTTGGACAGGACGCACACGTCGGGCCGCACCGCCTCCACGGCGGGCACGTTGGCCGGGTTCATCCGGTAGTGGACGGCCTTCCCGGGCGCGAACGCGTCGCTCCGCGTCACGGAGGTCTCCAGATTGACGATCCGCGCATCCGGGGCGGCCCCGCCGAGCACCTCCAGCGCCCGGCCCCACGGCCACGAGAACGGGACCGGCCGGGGAACCGGACCGCTCACCGCCTCCGCCAGCTCCACATAGCCGCGCGCGTCCCGGACGAAGTCCTCCCGCAGCGCGGGATCGCCCGGGTGCGGGAGGATCTGGTCGACCCCGCGCCCGAGCATCACGTCCCCGCACAGGAACAGCGTCACCGTCCCGGCGTCCATGTCTCCACGGTAGGTCTACGGCACACCCAGTTCGAACAGGACGTATCCCGCGTACGAGCCGGAGGCCAGGGCCGCCGTGCCCAGCACCGCGGCCAGCGAGGGCCACTTCAGCCGGCGCATGGCCAGGGCGAGCGGGACGAACAGCGGGAACAGCGGGAGCAGATAGCGGGAGACGTTGCCGAAGTACTGCTGGGTGGCCATCACCATCAGGTACGACAGCACCGTGTACACGACGAGCACGGCGGGCGGGCGCAGCCGCGTCAGCAGCACCGTCAGCACCGGCACCAGCAGCACCACCCCGACCCCGATGATGTCCTCCATGGGCATCGCGAACAGGTAGTCGGTGTGCCCCACGGGCACGGAGGTGAGCACGTCGAGGGTGTGCCGGCCCCAGTCGAACTTGTGGGCCCAGGCGCCGTCCTGGAGCTTGTTGTAGCCGCCCCAGTCGCCCATCCGGTAGCCCACCCAGCCCAGATAACCGGCCACGCCCAGCGGGGCGATCGCCACCGCGGCCAGCGGGCGGCGGACGCCCTCCTCGCGGCGCCACACCGCGAGCAGTCCGGCGACGGCGAGGGCGGCGACCAGGGTGACGGCGGTGGGCCGGGCGAGGCCGGCGGTGAAGGTCAGCACCCCGGCGGTGAGCCAGCGCCGGGTCATCACCGCGTAACAGGCCCAGGCGGCCAGCGCCGTGTACACGGACTCGGAGTACACCGCCCACTCCGCGCCGGAACCGGGCCACACCGCCCACAGTCCCACGGCGACCAGACCGGCCCGGTGCCCGCCGAGCCGGGCCGTGACGGCGTGGATCCCGAGCGCCGCGACGAAGGAGGACACGACCGACACGGTCATGCCGGCGCCGTACGGGCCGAGCCCGGTGACCTCCGAGACCATCCGCATCAGCGCCGGGTACAGCGGGAAGAACGCCGCCGAGTTGCCCTCCAGGGTGATCAGCCCGGTGGCGCCGGGTATCGGCTCCAGCGCCGGGTCGTAGCCGTGCAGGGCGATCTGCTGGTACCACCAGCCGTCCCAGCTTCCCAGCACGTCCCAGGTGTGGGCGCCGCCGCCGAACCGCGGATGCTTCTCGCGGAAGTCGCCGGCCGAGTCCAGCAGGTACATGAAGACGGCGAAGCCCACCAGCTTCAGCACGCCGTACGTCGCGAGGACGGGCCCGTAGCGCACGGCGGCGCGGCGCAGCCGCTCGCGCGGGTCCGGGGCGGCCGGCGGGGCGGTGTCGGGCCGGGGCACGGGGGACGGGGCCGGGCCGGCCTGGCTCGTCGGGGCGGTGGTCATGAGGTCGGGGATCCTGTCGTACGGCGGGAGCGCCGGCCGGGGAACACCCAGGCCCGCAGAAGAAGGAAACGCAGCAGGGTCGCGGCGAGGTTGGCGGCGACCAGCGTCAGCAGCTCCACCCGGGGCCCGGCCCCGGGCGCCGCGCGGTGCAGCACGGCCAGCGAACCGCTGGTGAGGGCGAGGCCGACCAGGAACGCCGCCAGTCCCTTGAGCTGGTGGCGCAGCACCCCGGTCCGGCCCCGCACCCCGAAGGTGAGCCGCCGGTTCGCGGCGGTGTTGGCGACGGCGCTGGCCAGCAGGGCGAGCGCGTTGGCCGCCTGGGCGCCCGCGGCGGGCCGGAGCACGCTGTAGAGCAGCAGGTAGAACAGGGTGCTGGCCACCCCGACCGCGGCGAAGCGGAGCAACTGGGGGACCAGCGCGGGCGGCAGCCCGGCGGCCCCGTCGAGTTCCCCGGGGCGGCGCAGCGCGGCCAGCGGCAGCCGGCCGCCGGCCAGGGCGCGCCCCAGCCGGGCCATGCCGCGCAGGTCCGCCAGCGCCGTGGACAGGATGTCGACCCGGCTGTCGGGGTCGTCCACCCAGTCCACCGGCACCTCGTGGATGCGCAGCCCGGCACGCTCGGCTATCACCAGCAGCTCGGTGTCGAAGAACCACCCCCGGTCCTCGACCAGCGGCAGCAGCCGCTCGGCCACGTCCCGCCGCACCGCCTTGAAACCGCACTGCGCGTCGGTGAACCGCACGGCGAGGGTGCCGCGCAGCAGCCCGTTGTAGCAGCGGGAGATGATCTCCCGTTTCGGCCCGCGCACCACCCGGGAGCCGCGGGCCAGACGGGTGCCGATCGCGATGTCCGAGTGCCCGGAGATCAGCGGGGCCACCAGCGGCAGCAGGGCCGCGAGATCGGTGGACAGGTCCACGTCCAGATAGGCGAGCACCGGCGCGGACGACCGGGACCAGGCGGTGTGCAGGGCCCGGCCGCGGCCCTTCTCGGCCAGCCGTATCCACTCCGTCCCCGGCAGCTCCCGGGCCAGCCGCTGGGCGATCGCCGGGGTGCGGTCCGTGCTGGCGTTGTCGGCGACGGTGATCCGGAACGTGTAGGGGAAGGTCTCCGCGAGGTGCGCGTGGAGCCGCCGGACACAGGGCTCCAGGTCGTTCTCCTCGTTGTGCACGGGCACGACCACGTCCAGGACGGGTTCCGGATGGTGCGCCGGCAGCGGCGCCCGGCGCGGCAGCGCCACCTGCGCCGCGGACGCGGCGGATGAGCGGCGGTCGGTCGGTGCCGACCGCCTCGCGGTTCTCATGACGGGTTCACGGTCTCTTTCCGGCGTACGGCATGACGGGCCCTGGTACGGGCATGCCGCGCCCGAGTGGTGGTCGGGGGAACGGCCCGGGGCGGGGGCGCCCACGGGCGGGGGTCGAAGGGGCTAGCCGCTGCCGGCCGACTCCTCACCGGCCGAGGCGGAGGGCCCCCGCGCCGGTGACGTGGTCGCCGGCGCGGTCGACGGGGGTGCCGTCGTGGCCCGCCGGGCGGCGCCGGGCGTGCTGGTCGGCGGGAGCGAGGTCGGCGTGCCGCCGTACCCGGGTGACGTGGTGCCGGCGTCCGTGGTCCCGGGCGTGTCCGTCGGCGGCCACGACACGCTCGGGTCCGTGTGCGGGGCGGACGTCGTCGGCTCCGGGGACACCGGCGGCGGCGTCGGACTGGTCGCCGGCAGCGGCCGACGGTCGGCGGGCAGGGACCGGGAGTCGGTGCCGGGCAGCAGGGCCAGCCCGGCGCTCAGCCCGGCCACCGCGAGGGCCGAGCCGCCGGCCCGCCACAGCAGCCGGGCCCGGCGGCGGACCCGGATGCCCTCGTACAGGCGCTCCTGGTGCTCGGCCCGGAAGGGAGCCGGCTGCCGGGTGTCACGCATCATGCGCGTCAGCTCACGCTCGAAGTCGTCCATCGCTTCTCCCCTCACCCCACGGGCCTGACGGTGTCGGACAGGATCTGCCGCAGCCGCGCCACACCGCGCGACGCGTGGGAGCGCGCGGTGCCCACCGGACAGCCGAGGGCCTGCGCCACCTGGCCCTCGGGCAGGTCCTCGCAGTAGCGCAGCACCACCGCGGCCCGCTGCCGGGGCGGCAGCAGCGCCAGCGCGGCCTCCAGCCGCGAGCGCTCCGCGACGGCCGACGACACGTCGCCCGGACCGGCCCGGTCGGGCAGCTCGCCCACCGGGCGCTCCCCCCACCAGCGGCGCCGGGCCGAACGGGCCGCCATCCGCACCAGCACCTGGCGCACATACGCCTCCGGGGCCTGCTCGGCGACCCTCGGCCAGACGAACCACAGCTTCACCAGGGCCTCCTGGACGAGGTCCTCGGCGCGCTGCCGGTCACCGCCGGTGAGCAGCCGCGCGACATGGAGCAGCGCCGACCAGCGGGCAGCCACGAACTCGTCGAAGCCGTCCACCCGAAACCGCTCCATCCCCACCGCCCCGTGTCCGAACAACCCCTTGCACCTGAGACAAAGACTCATGACCCGGCGAAACGATGCACCTAAGTGCTGTGATCCACCTCACCTCGGACACGCCGGCCTCGGACACGCTCGCCCCGGGCACGCGAAAGGGCGGGCCGCACGCCCATGACCGCGTCACAGCGGTCGACGGACGTACGGCCCGCCCCAGGGGGCGGTGGCCGTCCCTGCCTACGTACGGTCGCCCTTCGGCTTGCCCCGCTGGTCCGGGGTGCCGTGCGGCGGCGGGCTGGACGGCTGCGGAGAGGTGGCGGGCGAGACCGGGGACCCGGCCCGCCCGGCGCCCTGCTCGGGACGGAGCGCGCCGGGGTCGCCGGACGTCGGCTCGGCACCCGCGTCGAGCTGCTCCAGCCGGGCCTTCAGCAGCTCGGTCGCCGGAACCCGGTCGGCGTGCGAACGCTCGTACGCCAGCAGCTCCTCGACCTCGCCCGCGGACAGCGAGCGGATCCGGCTCTCCAGGCCGCCGATGGGCAGATGGTCGTAGTCGGGCAGGGGCAGGGCGTTGCGGGCGGGATCTGCCATGGTTCTCACTTCCCTGGTGTACGACGTTGCACGGCCGTCGGCGGCGGGCCGACGGGGGCGGGACGGTCAGCGGCCCCCCGGCCCGCCGCTGCCGAACGCCCCGCTGCCGCCCTCGTCCCAACGGGGCCGCTCCTGCGACGCGCTCGTACGGCTGCCGGAGTTGCCGTGGCCCTTCAGCTCGTGCGGCAGCAGCCGCTCGCCGCTTCTGGGCACCTCGTCCGGCTCCCGCCGCTCCCGTGTCTCCCGGACCGGTCCCCCCTCGGGCATCCGGGGCTGTTCCTCCGGGCCGGGCCGGCGCACCGTGCTGTTCCTGACCCGGCGGCTGCCGAAGACGAACATGCCGATCAGCAGCGCCAGGACCACCACACCCGCCACCACGAGCCCCGCACCGAGGGCGCCGCGGCTCGCGGCGAGGTCGGCCGTCTCCATCCACGCGGTGTTCATCATGGCCCGCGGGTACCCCCGGTCCCGCCCGCCAACCTGCTCACCCCGCGGCGCCGCACACCGCGCGGAACCCTTGCGGGCGCCGGGTTTGACCGCCGGGGCGGCGGCTACCCGCGCGATGTGACGACGACATCCCAGGAAGAGCTGTTCCGGTTCCTGGAGGACCGTTTCGCGTGCGCCCAGGCATGCACCGAGTGCGCGCGGTCCTGCGCGACGCGGGCGAGCCTCGTGGACCCGGACGGCACCGAGAACCAGGAACTCGTACGACGCAAGGGCATCATGTGCGCGGAGGTCTGCGACGCGACCTGCCGGGTGCTGTCCGAGCAGAACCAGGTGGACGAGGCGACCATCCGCGTCCAGGTGGAGTGGTGCCGCCAGGTGTGCCTGGAGAGCGCGCAGGTGTTCGACGATTGCTCCGGGGCGGAACAGGCGGCGCAGGCGTGCCGCGCCTGCGCACGGGCCTGCACGGAATTCCTCGCCACCCTGAACTGACCCGCCGGTGAGCGAAGCGGACCGGGCGCCGCGGCACCGTACAAACTCGGGCGAGTTGTCGCCATACTGGACGAGCCAGGGGAGGGCGGGGCGGACTGCGACGGGGGCGGGCGAAGGAGATGGGGGACAGCAGGCTGATCCACGGCCGGTACCGGCTGATCGACCGGATCGGACGCGGCGGCATGGGGGAGGTGTGGCGGGCACGGGACGAGTCACTGGGGCGGCAGGTCGCCGTGAAGTGCCTCAAACCCGTCGGCCCGCAGCAGGACCGGTCGTTCGGCCGGGTGCTGCGCGAGCGGTTCCGCCGGGAGGCCCGGGTGGCCGCGGCACTGCAGCACCGGGGGATCACCGTCGTACACGACTTCGGGGAGTCCGAGGGCGTGCTCTACCTGGTGATGGAGCTGCTCCAGGGCCGCAACCTCAGCCAGCTCCTGGAGGACAACAAGCAGCATCCGCTGCCGGTCGACGAGGTGGTGGAGGTCGCCGAGCAGGTCGCCGCGGCCCTCGCCTACACCCACGACCAGGGCGTCGTGCACCGGGACCTCAAGCCCGCCAACATCGTGCGGCTGGACGACGGCACGGTGAAGATCTGCGACTTCGGCATAGCCCGCCTCGGCCACGACATCGGCTTCACGTCCCGGCTGACCGGCACCGGCGTCGCCATGGGCACCCCGCACTACATGTCGCCGGAGCAGATCAGCGGCTCGGAGGTGGACCGGCGCAGCGACCTGTACTCCTTCGGCTGCGTGCTGTACGAGATCGCCACCGGCGTACCGCCGTTCGACCTCGACGACGCCTGGGCGGTCCTCGTCGGCCACCGCGACACCCCGCCACGTCCGCCGCGCGGCCACCGCGCCGAACTGCCCGAGCGGCTGGAGCGCATCATCCTGGACCTGCTGGCCAAGGAGCCCGGCGGGCGGCCGGACAGCGCCCGTGAACTGGCCCGCCGGGTCGGCGCGCTGCGGGCCGCGCCGGCCGCGGTGGCGGCCGGGACGGGACTCGCGGGCCCGCCCGACGGCACGGTCCGTCCGTACCCCTCGGAGGAGCCCGAGCCGGTGGGGCGCGCGGCCCGGCTGCCGTCCTGGACCCGCGGCATGACCACCGGACACAAGGCGGCCGGCGCCGGGCTGCGCGCCACACCCCCCGACCCGGCGGCCGGCCTGTCCGGCGAGTGGATCGCCCGCCCCGCCGCCGGCTCCCGCGCGCGGCCCGCGGCGGACGAGCCGCCCGCGCCCTCCCCGGAGGCGCTGACCGCCCTCGCCGGACGGCACAACGCGGGCCTGAGCCTGGGGCGTCTCGGCCGCTGGACGGAGGCGGGGGAGGTGCACCGCGCGGTCGCCGCCGAGCGCGAGCACCTCCTCGGCCCCGACCACCCCGACACCCTCGCAAGCCGCTACGAGGTCGCGTTCACCCTCAGCCGCACCGGCCGCGCCGCCGACGCGCTGCGCGCCTACAAGCAGGTCGCCGAGGCCCGCATCCGCGCGTTCGGCGCCGACCACCCCGACACCCTCGCCGCCCGCCAGGAGATGGCGTACGTCCTCGCCCAGCTCGGCCGCCCCTTCGACGCCCACCAGGTCTATCTGTCGGTGCTCGCCGCCCGCGAGCGGACCATGGGACCCGACCACCCCGACACCCTGCGCTGCCGCCACAACCTCGCCTTCAACCTCGGCCGGCTCGGTCGCCTGGAGGACTCGTACGGCATGGCGTGCGAGGTGGCCGCCGACCGCGCCCGCGTGCTCGGACCCGAGCACCCCGACACCCTCGTCACCCGCTACGACGTCGCCTACACCCTCGGTCAGCTGGGCCGCTGGACGGAGGCCCTGGAGACCTACCGCGAGGTCGCCGAGGCCCGCGCCAGGGCCCTCGGCCCGGACCACGCCGACACCCTCGCCGCCCGCTACGAGACCGGCATCAGCCTGGGCCGGCTCGGCCGCACCGCCCAGGCGCTCGACCTCTACCGCGCCCTGGTCGGGGACCGCACCCGCGTCCAGGGACCCACCCACCCCGAGACCCTGCGCGCCCGGCACGGCATCGGCGTCAACCTCGGCCGGCTCGGCCGCTGGACGGACGCCCTCGCCGAGTCCCGCGAGGTCTGCGCGCTGCGCGAGCGGGTCCTCGGCCCCGACCACCCGGACACCCTGGTCAGCCGCCGCGAGGTGGCCGTCGGGCTGGGCTGGCTCGGCCGCTGGGCGGACGCGCTGACCGAGTACCGGCGGGTCGCCGAGACCCGCGAGCGCGTCCTCGGCCCGGACCACGCCGACACCCTCGCCGCCCGCAACGACGAGGCCCACTGCCTGGAGCGGCTGGGCCGCGGCGCGGAGGCGGCCGGGCTGTACCGCCGGGTGGCGGGACTGCGGCAGCAGGGGGCGGCCGGCGGGGCGTGAGGCTCCGGCCCGTGTCCGGCCGGTGCGGACCGGCGCGTGTCCGGCCGGTGCGGACCGGCGCGTGCTACGAAGAACCATGACCGCACCCGAGGCGACCCGGAGCTACGACGCCGTCATCGTCGGCGGAGGCCACAACGGCCTCGTCGCCGCCGCCTACCTCGCCCGGGCCGGGCGCTCCGTGCTGGTCCTGGAGCGGCTGGACCACACCGGCGGGGCGGCGGTCTCCACCCGCCCGTTCACCGGCGTCGACGCACGGCTGTCCCGGTACTCGTACCTGGTCAGCCTGCTGCCCCGGAAGATCGTCCGGGACCTGGGGCTGGACTTCCGGCTGCGCACCCGCACCATCTCCTCGTACACCCCCGTCGAACGCGACGGACGGCCCACCGGGCTGCTCGTCGGCGGCGGCGAGCGGCGCACCCGCGAGGCGTTCGCCCGGCTCACCGGCTCCGAGAACGAGTACCGGGCCTGGCGGCGCTTCTACGACATGACCGGCCGCGTCGCCCGCGCTGTCTTCCCGACCCTCACCGAGCCGCTGCCCACCCGCGACGAACTGCGCCGCGCCGTCGGCGACGAGGAGGCCTGGCGGACCCTCTTCGAGGAACCCCTCGGCGTCGCCGTCGAGGAGCGCTTCGCCGACGACCTGGTGCGCGGCGTCGTCCTCACCGACGCCCTCATCGGCACCTTCGCCGACGCCCACGACCCCTCGCTGAGGCAGAACCGCTGCTTCCTCTACCACGTCATCGGCGGCGGCACCGGCGCCTGGGACGTCCCCGTCGGCGGCATGGGCGCCCTCACCGACGCCCTGGCCGACGCCGCCCGCGCCGCCGGAGCGGTCATCGCCACCGGCCACCGGGCGGTGCGCGTCGACACCGACGGCCGCACCGCCGAGGTCACCCACCGCACCGCCGACGGCGAGGGCGTCGCCGCCGCCCGGCACGTCCTGGTGAACGCCTCCCCGCAGGAACTCGCGAGGCTCACCGGCGACACGCCCCCGCCGCCCGCCGAGGGCGCCCAGCTCAAGGTGAACATGCTGCTCGAACGGCTGCCGAGGCTGCGCGACACCTCCGTCGACCCGCGCGAGGCGTTCGCCGGCACCTTCCACGTCGCCGAGGGGTACGGGCAACTGGCCGCCGCCCACGCCCAGGCCGCCGCCGGTGAGCCGCCCGCCGTCCCGCCCTCGGAGATCTACTGCCACTCGCTCACCGACCCCACGATCCTCGGCCCGGACCTGGCCGCCCGGGGCTACCAGACCCTCACCCTGTTCGGACTGCACACCCCCGCCCGGCTGTTCGAACGGGACAACGACGCCGTGCGCGAGGAACTCCTGAAGTCGACGCTCGCCCAGCTCGACGCCCATCTCGCCGAACCCCTCGCGGACTGCCTGGCCACCGACGCCGACGGCCGCCCGTGCCTGGAGGCCCGGTCCCCGCTGGACCTGGAACGCGACCTCGGCCTGCCCGGCGGCAACATCTTCCACCGCGAACTGTCCTGGCCCCACGCCCAGGACGGCACCGGCCGCTGGGGCGTGGAGACCCGGCACGCGGGCGTCCTGCTGTGCGGCGCGGGCGCGGTGCGCGGCGGCGGGGTGAGCGGCGTACCGGGGCACAATGCGGCGAAGGCGGTGCTGGAGGCCGGGGAGGGCTGACGCGCCGACGGGTAACTCCGTACGTAGTACTCTGCCTGAAGTGGTGTGATGGTGGACGCGGCGGGCGGAGTTGGTGTCAGTGGTCAGACGGAACGAGCAGCGGCGGGCCGCGCTGGTGGACGCCGCGATCGAGGTGCTGGCCCGTGAGGGCGCCCGGGGGCTGACGTTCCGGGCGGTGGACACCGAGGCCGCCGTACCCGTCGGCACCGCGTCGAACTACTTCGCCTCGCGCGACGACCTGCTCACCCAGGCCGGTGCCCGGGTCTACGAGCGGCTCCAGCCCGACGAGGAACTCGTCGCCCGGCAGCGGGCCGCGGGCCGTGACCGGGAGGCCTACGCGGGACTGATGCGGGAACTGGTCGGCCGTATCGCCGCCTTCCGCACCGGATACCTCGCCCTGCTCGAACTCCGGCTGGAGGCCACCCGCCGCCCCGGACTCCGCGAGGTGCTCACCGAGCGGGTCCGTGCCGACGTCGAGGCCAACGTCCGCTACCACGAGGGGTCGGGCCTGCCCGGCGACGCCATGGCCGTCAAGCTGCTGTACCTGGCGCTGAACTGGCTGATCGTCGAACAGCTCACCCTGCCGGACGTCTTCGCCCCGGACGAGCGCGAGCGGCTGGTGACGGCCGCGGTCGAGCGGATCGTGGCCGCCGAGTAGCCCGGACGGGCGGTCAGTCCCGCTTCTCGCGCAGGTCCACGATCCGCCGGATCTTGCCCACCGAGCGCTCCAGCGTCTCCGGACCGACGATCTCCACGTCCACCGAGACGCCGATGCCGTCCTTCACCGCCGCCACGATCGACCGGGCGGCCGCGTCCCGCGTCGCGGCGTCCGCGCCGGGGCGGGCCTCCGCGCGGACGGTGAGGGAGTCCATACGGCCCTCCGTGGTGAGACGGAGCTGGAAGTGCGGCGCCACGCCCGGGGTGCGCAGCACGATCTCCTCGATCTGCGTGGGGAAGAGGTTCACCCCGCGCAGGATCACCATGTCGTCGCTGCGGCCGGTCACCTTCTCCATCCGCCGGAACACCCGGGCGGTCCCCGGCAGCAGCCGGGTCAGGTCCCGCGTCCGGTACCGGACGACCGGCATCGCCTCCTTGGTGAGCGAGGTGAAGACCAGCTCGCCCCGCTCGCCCTCCGGGAGGACCTCACCGGTGAAGGGGTCGACGACCTCCGGATAGAAGTGGTCCTCCCAGATGTGCAGACCGTCCTTGGTCTCCACGCACTCCTGCGCGACACCCGGTCCGATCACCTCCGACAGCCCGTATATGTCGACCGCGTCGATCGCGAACCGCTCCTCGATCTCCTGCCGCATCCGCTCCGTCCACGGCTCCGCGCCGAAGATCCCCACCCGCAGCGAGGTGGAGCGCGGGTCGACACCCTGCCGCTCGAACTCGTCGAGCAGGGTGAGCATGTAGGACGGGGTCACCATGATGATCTCGGGCTTCAGGTCCCGGATCAGCGTCACCTGACGGGACGTCATCCCGCCGGACGCGGGGATCACCGTACAGCCGAGCCGTTCGGCGCCGTAGTGGGCGCCCAGGCCACCGGTGAACAGACCATAGCCGTAGGCCACATGTGCCGTGTCCCCCGGCCGGCCGCCCGCCGCGCGGATGGAGCGGGCCACCATGTCGGCCCACATGGAAAGGTCACCTTCCGTGTAGCCGACGACCGTGGGGCGTCCGGTGGTGCCGCTGGAGGCGTGCAGACGGCGGATGCGGTCACGGCCCACCGCGAACATGCCGTACGGGTAGTTCTCCCGCAGGTCCGCCTTGGTGGTGAACGGGAAACGGGACAGGTCGGACAGCGAGCGGCAGTCGTCCGGGTGGACGCCCGCCCGGTCGAAGGACTCCCGGTAGAACGGCACATGGTCGTACGCGTGCCGCAGCGAGCTGCGCAGCCGCTCCAGCTGGAGCGCCCGCAGGCCCTCGGGGTCGAGCCGTTCCGCCGGGTCCAGCGGGTCCGCCGCCTCCGTCATCGGGACCGTCCTCCCGTCTGTCGCACCGATTCGGACGACCGATCATTCGGTCGATCTTTCCGGGATCAGTAAGTCAGGCCACCGACCTGAGGGCAAGAGTCCGCCTGCACTTTTCTCGCCCCCGCCGCCCTTACCCGTCCCGACCTGGGGCTCCGCCCCAGACCCCGCTCCTCAAACGCCGGAGGGGCTGACATCCAGCCCCTCCGGCGTTTGAGGAGCGGGGGTCC
>NZ_JBVJKE010000037.1:0-34426 GCF_055585405.1 Streptomyces sp. NPDC053426
TACTGCAGGGGGGACCCTGTGGGAGAGTAGGACGCCGCCGAACAAATATTGAGAAAGCCCCCGTGCCGTTCGGCACGGGGGCTTTCTGCGTTTCAAGGCCGACGGAGCCGACGGGGTTCTCGAAACCCAACCCGCCGCCCCCGTAAATCACAGACGCCCGGCCGCCTTCAAAGCCAGATACGCGTCCGCCAGTGCCGGCGCCAGTTCCTCCGGCGTCGCATCCACGACCGTGACGCCATGGCGGCGGAGTTGTTCCGCGGTGCGGACGCGTTCCGTGTGGGCCTGGGCTGCCGCCGCTGCCTCGTACACCGCGTCGGTGTTTCCGCGTGCCCTGGCCATCCTGGCGATGTGCGGGTCCGCCACCGAGGCAAGGAGAACCGTGTGGCGCTGGGTCAGCCGGCCCAGGACGGGCAGCAGGCCCTCCTCGATGGGGGCGGCGTCGAGCGTAGTGAGCAGCACGATCAGCGACCGGCGGGGAGCCGTACGGAGTGCCGTCGCCGTCAGTCCTCGGGCGTCGGTTTCGACGAGCTCGGGTTCGAGTGTGGCCATGGCGTTGACGAGGGACGGGAGGACGTCGCCCGCCGTGCGGCCCTGGACGAGGGCGCGCAGACGACGGTCGTAGGCCAGGAGGTCGACGCGGTCGCCGGCGCGGGAGGCGAGGGCCCCGAGGAGCAGGGCCGCGTCCATGGAGGCGTCCAGGCGGGGAGCGTCGCCGACACGGCCCGCGGAGGTGCGGCCGGTGTCGAGGACCAGCAGGATGTGACGGTCGCGTTCGGGACGCCAGGTGCGTACCGCGACCGCGGACTGGCGGGCGGTGGCACGCCAGTCGATGGAGCGGGTGTCGTCGCCGGGAACGTATTCGCGCAGGCTGTCGAACTCCGTTCCCTCGCCTCGGGTCAGCACGCTGGTGCGGCCGTCCAGCTCTCGCAGCCGGGCCAGCTTGGACGGCAGGTGCTTGCGGCTGGTGAAGGGCGGCAGGACACGTACCGTCCACGGGACCTTGTGGGCGCCCTGGCGGGCGAAGAGGCCGAGGGGACCGTAGGAGCGGATGGTGACGCGGTCGGCCTGGCGGTCGCCGCGGCGGGTGGGGCGCAGGCGGGTCGTGACGCGCCTGCGTTCACCCGGGGGGATCGTCAGGCGGTGGCGGGAGGCCGTCATCTCCGTGCCGGGCCGCCAGCTGCTGGGGGGCCAGGCGTCGCGGATGCGGGCGCGCAGCGGGCGGCTGGACGAGTTGGTGATCGTCAGGGTGACGTCGGCGGAGTCGCCCAGGCGTACCGAGGTGTCGCCGGAGCGGGTCAGGCCGAGGCGGCGTACGGGGGCGGCCAGGGCGAAGTCGCAGGCGCAGGCCACCGCCAGCGGGGCGTTGACGGCGAGGATGCCCGTCCAGCCGGGTTCCCAGATGCCGACCGGTAGGGAGCCGAGGGCCGCGAGCAGGGCGGCGCGTCCGGTGAGTGCCATCAGCGGGGGACGGGGACGTGGGCGAGGATCGCGTTGATGACCGAGTCGGTCGTGACACCTTCCATCTCGGCCTCCGGGCGGAGCTGGACGCGGTGGCGGAGCGTGGGCAGGGCGAGGGCCTTCACGTCGTCGGGGATGACGTAGTCGCGGCCGGTCAGCCAGGCCCACGCGCGGGCGGTGGCCAGGAGCGCGGTGGCCCCGCGCGGGGAGACGCCGAGGGTGAGGGACGGCGACTCGCGGGTGGCGCGGCAGATGTCCACGACGTAGGCGGTGATCTCGGGGGAGATCGTCGTTTCGGCGACCGCGCGGCGGGCGGCTTCCAGGTCGGCGGCGTTCGCGACGGGGCGTACGCCGGCGGCGCGCAGGTCGCGCGGGTCGAAGCCCCCGGCGTGGCGGGTGAGGACGTCGATCTCGTCCTGGCGGGAGGGCAGGGGGATGGTCAGCTTGAGGAGGAAGCGGTCCAGCTGGGCCTCGGGGAGGGGGTAGGTGCCCTCGTACTCGACCGGGTTCTGGGTCGCGGCGACCAGGAAGGGGTCGGGCAGGGGGCGGGGGGTGCCGTCGACCGTGACCTGGCGTTCCTCCATGGCCTCCAGGAGGGAGGACTGGGTCTTCGGGGGCGTGCGGTTGATCTCGTCCGCGAGGAGGAGGTTGGTGAAGACCGGACCGGGCTGGAAGGAGAACTCGGCGGTGCGGGCGTCGTAGACCAGGGAGCCGGTGACGTCGCTCGGCATCAGGTCGGGGGTGAACTGGACGCGCTTGGTGTCGAGTTCCAGGGTGGCCGCGAGGGCGCGGACGAGGAGGGTCTTGGCGACGCCGGGGACACCTTCGAGGAGGACGTGACCGCGGCAGAGCAGGGCGACGACGAGGCCGGTCACCGCGGGGTCCTGGCCGACCACGGCCTTGGCGATCTCGGCACGCAGGGCCTCCAGGGAGGCCCGGGCGGCGGCCGGGTCCCCGGTGTGCGCGGCGTTGTCAGTGGTCGGGTCCATCATGGACGGCGTACCTCTCTTTCGAGGGCGTCGAGGTGGTCGGCGAGCTGGATGAGTGCTGCGTCGTCGCCCGGAGGCGGACCGAAGAGGAGGGCGTGCAGGGACTGTCCGTCGCCCTGGAGGCGGGCGGACAGCGCGGGGAGCAGGGCCTCGGGCGCGTGCGCCTGGGAGACGGGGATGCCCACGAGGGGGGCGAGGCGCGTGCGGGTGGTGGAGCGAAGAGCGGTCGCCGCGCGGTCGCGGGCGTTCGCCTTGCGGTAGAGGCGGGCGCGGCCTTCGACGGTTTCGGAGGCGCGGATCGCCACGGGGAGTTTCTCGGGCACCAGGGGGCCGAGCCGGCGTGCCCGCCACAGGGCGGCCAGTGCTGCCGCGATGAAGAGTTGCAGGGTGCCCCAGAGCCAGCCGGAGGGGAGCAGGTCGAAGAAGCCCCGCTCGCCCTCTTCGGAGGCGGCGGAGGCGTCGGCGAGCGAGGGGAGGTACCAGACCAGATGGGGGCGGGAGCCGAGGAGCTGGAGGGCGAGCGAGGCGTTGCCGTGCTCGTCGAGGCGGTCGTTGAGGAGGATGTCGGGCGCGCCGAGGAGGACGGTGTCGCCGCCGCTGTCGCCGGAGGGGGCCGGGATGCGCAGCAGGGTGGCGAGGCGCTCGCTGGGGTAGCACTCGTCGGCGGTGAGGTGGGTGGTGGTGTAGCGGATGCCGCCCAGGTCGGCGGTGCCCGCGCGGCGGGCGGCGGGCAGGTCGCAGTCGGGGGAGAGGGTGGAGTCGAGGCTGGTGGCCGGGTCGGCGGTGACGCCGGGGGCGAGCCGTTCCACGGAGGCGCTGCCGGCGGAGACCAGGACGGTGCGGCCGCCGGAGCCGGTGGTGGCGGAGTGCAGCCGGGACTGCTGGGGCCCGGTCAGGAGATCGGGGACGGCGACCAGGAGGGTCGTGTCGGGGCCGGCCGCGGCGGTGGCCTCGTCGAGGGTGGTGACCACGCGCGTGTCCACCCCGCGGTCGGCGAGGAGTTCGGCGACGGCGCGGCTGCCGTAGGGGTCGGCGGAGCGCGGGTCGAGTTCGCCGTGCCGGGCGTCGGAGCGGACCACGGCGATGGCGACGGCCGCCGCGATCAGCAGCACCAGCGCCAGGGCGATGCCTCGCGCGCGGGTCCACACCTGGCGGGCGGTGGGCGAGGCCGAGGTGGACGGGAGCGTGGCCTCGGTCGTCATCCGGCGGCTCCCCGGCGGGTGTTGGTGTCCGTGCTGCGGGTGCTGCCGGCCGTGAGCTGTGGTTTGGTGCGTTCCAGGTCGCGGTCGAGTTCGGCGAGCCGGCGGTACGACTGTTCCGTGGCGGCCCGGCCGCCGTATGTGACGTCGTCGAAGGCGCGGGCGGCGGTGTGCAGCCGGTCGGTGTGGGCGGGCAGGGCGCGGCCGGCCTCCGCGGCGGCCTCGTCGGCGGTGCGGCCGGGGCGGAGGTCGAGCAGGGCGCGTTCCTCCAGGGCGCGGACGAGGGCCCGCATGCGTTCCTGGACGGCCTGGTTCCAGTGGCCCTGGGCGGCGTGCGCCTCGGCGGCCGCGCGGTGTTCGGCGGCGCTGCGGGGGCGGTCGTCGAACAGGGCGGGGGCCGAGGTCGGTTCGCGGCGCGGGGTGCCCAGGCGCCACCACAGGGCGCCCAGGACGGCGATCACGGCCGCGATGACGACGACCAGGCCGAGTGCGCCGCCGGGTGTCGCGGTGGAGGCGGCGCCGAACAGCTTGCCGATCCATTCCCAGAAGGTGTCGAGGGCCTGCTGGAACCAGCTGGGGTCGTTCTCGTGGTACATGCCCTTGGACAGTTCGCGCCGGGCCGCATCCCGCGCGGGGTCGCGCGGGATGGTGAGGGGCGGCTCGTCGTCGCCGCGCAGCAGCAGGCGTACGGCGGTGTCGGCGGCCGTGGGCAGCGCCTGTACGGATGTGAGAACTCCCCCCGCGGCGGTCACGCCATCAGCTCCCCGGGGTGGGGCCGTGGCCCTGGACGCCGGCGGCGCGGGCCAGTTCGAGGTCGAGGGCCTCGCGGCGGATGCGCTGGTCGACGTAGAGGAGCACGGTGACGCCGGCCGTGATCGGGAACGTGATCATGGCGCCGATGACCGAGCCGATGCCGCTGATGATGAGGAACGTCCAGCCGATGTCGCCGCCGGCGCTGTTGAGGAAGCCGGAGACGCCGTCGCCGCCGACGGCCGCGGCGAGGAAGGTGAAGGGGATGACGATGATCGACGCGACGACGTTCGCGATGATCGTGGCGAGCAGCTGGATGCCGAAGATCCGCCACCAGGAGCCGCGCACCAGTTTGGCGGAGCGGCTCATCGCCTTCACGATGCCCTGCTTCTCCAGCATCAGCGTGGGCGAGGCCAGCGACAGGCGGATCATGAGCCACAGGGTGACGACGACGGCGCCGACCAGGCCCAGGACGGTGAGGGGGACGCCCGCCCCGCCGCCCGCGGCGAGGGTGACGAGGAAGCCGGGCAGCGCGCCGACGGTCATGATGGCGGCGGTGATGAGCAGCAGCAGGCAGATCAGACCGAACAGCTTGACGATCTGGGGGCGTGCGTCGCGCCAGGCCTCGCCGGTGGTGACCGACTTGCCGAGTACCGCGCGGCTGGTGACGGTCGTGAGCAGGGCGGTGGCGGCGACGGTGCCGACCAGGGTGACCAGGAAGACCACGCCGGAGTTGAGCAGGGCGTCGCCCATGGCGTCGGTCAGTTCGCCGAGGGTGGCGCTGGGGTCGTTGAGGACCGCGGTGCTGGAGTTGTCCAGGACGAGGCCCTGGAGCAGCACGACGACGATCTCGGTGAGGACGGCGACGGTCAGCGAGATGCCGAGGACCGTGCGCCAGTAGGTGCGCATGGTGGAGACGGCGCCGTCGAGGATCTCGCCCACGCCGAGCGGGCGGAGCGGGATGACGCCGGGCTTGGCCGCGGGCGGGGGGCCTCCCCAGCCGCCGCCGCCCCAGTTGCCTCCCCAGCCGCCGTACCCACCGGGTCCGCCGGGACCTCCGTGGCCGCCCCCGTAACCGCCGTAGCCGCCGTGACCTCCGGGGGGCGGGGTGCCCCAGCCCTGGCCGGGCGGCGGCGGAGGCGGGGGCGCCTGGCCGGGACCCGTGGGTCCGGGCCGGCCGGTGGGGGCGGACCACTGGGCGGGCGGTGGCTGTTCCTTCGACCACTTCACGCCCGGGTCCTGCGGGGCCTGGCCCGGCTGCTGGGGCCGGTCCGGACGGTCGGCGGGCTCGACAGGGCCGGACGCGCCCGGTTCCCGCCCTTCGGACGGGGCGGATCCGGGCGAGGCCCAGCCCGGAGTGTCGTTCATCGTCGCTCCTTCACGGTGCCCGTCCGCGGTCGCGGCGGCAGCTTGGCTGCCATCGTGCCATGGGGTGGTCATCGACCGACCTGCCGAGGTGAGGGCTGCGTACCTTCAATTGTCCGCGCGACAGGGGGCAGACTGGCCGCATGGCTGATCAGTACGCACACAGCGGCGATGACAAACGGCCGACCGAGATCCCGGCGCTGCGCTGGGAGGAGCCGCCCGAAGGCCCCGTCCTGGTCCTGCTCGACCAGACGAGGCTGCCTGCCGAGGAGGTCGAACTCGTCTGTACGGATGCGCCGGCGCTGGTGGAGGCGATCCGCTCGCTCGCCGTGCGCGGTGCTCCCCTGCTGGGCATCGCGGGAGCCTACGGCGTCGCGCTCGCCGCCGTACGGGGCTACGACGTGGACGACGCGGCGGCGGCGCTGGAGAGCGCCCGGCCCACCGCGGTGAACCTCGCCGTCGGCGTACGCCGGGCGCGCTCCGCCCACCAGGCCGTCCTCGCCCGCGGCGGGGACGCCCGGCAGGCGGCCGGGGCCGCGCTGGCCGCGGCACGGCAGCTGCACCGGGAGGACGCCGAGGCCAGTGCCCGGATGGCCGAGCACGGGCTGGCGCTCCTCGACGAGCTGCTGCCCGGCGGCGGGCACCGGATCCTCACGCACTGCAACACCGGTTCGCTGGTGTCGGGCGGCGAGGGGACGGCGTTCGCGGTGGCGCTGGCGGCGCACCGGGTGGGACGGCTTCGGCGCCTGTGGGTGGACGAAACGCGTCCGTTGCTGCAAGGTGCTCGCCTGACGGCGTACGAGGCGGCCCGCAGCGGCATGGCGTACACCCTGCTCACCGACAACGCGGCGGGATCGCTGTTCGCGGCGGGTGAGGTGGACGCGGTGCTCGTCGGCGCGGACCGCATCGCGGCCGACGGCTCGGTGGCGAACAAGGTGGGGAGCTATCCGCTCGCGGTGCTCGCGCGGTACCACCATGTGCCGTTCATCGTGGTGGCACCGGTGACGACGGTGGATCCTCGGACGCCGGACGGGGCGTCCATCGAGGTGGAGCAGCGTCCCGGTCATGAGGTGACCGAGGTCACGGCACCGCAGGTGCCGGTGGCCGGAACGGAGGCAGGAGGGGGGATTCCGGTGGCGCCACTGGGGACCCAGGCGTACAACCCGGCGTTCGATGTGACACCGCCGGAGCTGGTGACGGCGATCGTCACCGAGGAAGGTGCCGTTTCGCCCGTGACGGCCGAGGCTCTGGCCACGCTGTGTGCCAGGTCACGCCAGGTCACGATTAGCTAATGGGATGATGTCGTTTATGAAGGGACGAGTCCTTGTCGTCGACGACGACAGCGCACTGGCCGAGATGCTCGGCATCGTGCTGCGCGGTGAAGGTTTTGAGCCGTCTTTCGTAGCCGACGGCGACAAGGCGCTGGCCGCTTTCCGCGAGGCCAAGCCCGATCTGGTGCTCCTGGACCTGATGCTGCCCGGCCGGGACGGCATCGAGGTGTGCCGCCTGATCAGGGCGGAGTCCGGGGTGCCGATCGTGATGCTCACGGCGAAGAGCGACACCGTCGATGTCGTGGTGGGCCTGGAGTCCGGGGCCGACGACTACATCGTGAAGCCGTTCAAGCCGAAGGAGCTGGTGGCCCGTATCCGGGCGCGGCTGCGCAGGTCGGAGGAGCCGGCGCCGGAGCAGCTCGCCATCGGCGACCTGGTGATCGACGTGGCCGGGCACTCCGTGAAGCGGGACGGGCAGTCCATCGCGCTGACGCCGCTGGAGTTCGACCTGCTGGTCGCGCTCGCCCGCAAGCCGTGGCAGGTGTTCACGCGCGAGGTCCTGCTGGAGCAGGTCTGGGGCTACCGCCACGCGGCGGACACCCGGCTGGTGAACGTGCACGTGCAGCGGCTGCGCTCCAAGGTCGAGAAGGACCCGGAGAAGCCGGAGATCGTGGTGACCGTCCGTGGTGTCGGGTACAAGGCAGGACCGAGCTGACATGTCCGGTGACAGTGCCGCTTCGGCGCCCGGCCGGTCCGGGGGCCGTCCGGGGCGGCCTGTCGGCCGGAAGACCCCGGGCTCCCGCTGGGGGCGCCTGCTCGACGGCGGGCTGCTGCAGGGCGGGGTCCAGGGCAGCCCGGTGATCCGGCTGTTCGTGCGCTGGGTGCGCCGGCCGCTGCTGCCCGTCATGCGGCTGTGGCGGCGCAACATCCAGCTCAAGGTCGTCGCCACCACCCTGCTGATGTCGCTGGGCGTGGTCCTGCTGCTGGGTTTCGTCGTCATCGGCCAGGTGCGCAACGGTCTGCTGGACGCCAAGGTGAAGGCGTCGCAGAGCCAGGCCACCGGCGGGTTCGCGGTGGCCAAACAGCAGGCCGAGGAGGACGTGAGCGTCACGGGCGACGACGGCGCGGCGGTGGACGGCCGTTCCTCGCAGAGCGTCATCCAGTGGATGAGCGACCTCGTGGAGTCGCTCTCCAGCGGCGGCCAGGGCGCCTTCGACGTGGTGACCCTGCCCGCGGGCGACGAGAGCGGCAGCGGGCGCGGACCGCGCGCCTCCGGTGAGGTCAACCCGACGGCGAGTGTGCCGGCGGCGCTGCGGGAGAGGATCGACACCAGCGCGTCGGCGGCCCAGAGCTACACGCGCATCGTCTACGACACCAACAAGCCCTCCCAGCCCGGCCTGGTCATCGGCAAGCAGGTCAACGACCCCAACGGTGACCCGTACCAGCTGTACTACCTCTTCCCGCTCACCCAGGAGGAGAAGTCGCTGAGCCTGGTCAAGGGCACCCTGGCGACCGCCGGGCTGTTCGTCGTCGTACTCCTCGGGGCGATCGCCTGGCTCGTGGTGCGCCAGGTCGTCACTCCGGTACGGATGGCGGCCGGGATCGCCGAGCGGCTGTCCGCGGGGCGGCTGCAGGAACGTATGAAGGTCACCGGCGAGGACGACATCGCGCGGCTCGGCGAGGCGTTCAACAAGATGGCGCAGAACCTCCAGCTGAAGATCAACCAGCTCGAGGACCTGTCGCGGATGCAGCGCCGGTTCGTGTCGGACGTGTCGCACGAGCTGCGGACGCCGCTGACGACGGTGCGGATGGCCGCGGACGTCATCCACGAGGCGCGCGAGGACTTCGACCCGGTGACCGCGCGGTCGGCGGAGCTGCTCGCCGACCAGATCGACCGGTTCGAGTCGCTGCTCGCGGACCTGCTGGAGATCAGCCGGTTCGACGCGGGCGCGGCGGCGCTGGAGGCGGAGCCGATAGACCTGCGCGAGGTGGTACGGCGGGTGGTCAGCGGGGCGGAGCCGCTCGCCGAGCGCAAGGGCACGCGGATCAGGACCGTCGGCGACCAGCAGCCCGTCGTCGCCGAGGCCGACGCGCGGCGCGTGGAGCGCGTGCTGCGCAACCTGGTCGTCAATGCGGTGGAGCACGGCGAGGGCAGGGACGTCGTCGTCAAGCTCGCCGCGGCCGGCGGGGCGGTGGCG
Source organism: Streptomyces sp. NPDC053426 (assembly GCF_055585405.1). Lineage (NCBI taxonomy): Bacteria > Bacillati > Actinomycetota > Actinomycetes > Kitasatosporales > Streptomycetaceae > Streptomyces > Streptomyces sp. NPDC053426. The sequence continues at coordinate 9,231 of NZ_JBVJKE010000037.1, forward strand.
GTGGCCGTGCGCGACTACGGCGTCGGGCTCAAGCCCGGTGAGGCGTCCCGGGTCTTCAGCCGCTTCTGGCGGGCCGACCCGGCACGCGCGCGGACCACCGGCGGTACGGGGCTGGGGCTGTCCATCGCCCTGGAGGACGCGCGGCTGCACGGCGGCTGGCTCCAGGCGTGGGGCGAGCCGGGCGGCGGCTCGCAGTTCCGGCTGACGCTGCCCAGGACCGCGGACGAGCCGCTGAGGGGGTCGCCGATACCGCTGGAGCCCAAGGACTCGCGGCGCAGCAGCGGGCCGGACGACGCCGGTCCGCCGCGCGGCGGCGGGGACGGCGAGAAGAGCGCGACGGTGTCGGCGCGGCAGGCGGGCACCGACGGGCCGGCGCGGGACCCGTTCGTGCTGAGGCCGGCGACCGTCACCCCGACGGCCGACCCCACCGCACTGCCCGGCAACGGAGCACGCGTGGTGGCCCGGCCCGCCCCGCCGGCACGGACGGGCAGCACGCGGATGACACCGGGGGCACAGAACACGACCGCGGGCGGCGATGACGGGTTCCCGGAGACCGGCGACGGTTCCGGGGGACGGCCGGACGACGGGCACGGCAGGGGCGCGGAGGCCTTTGCCGCGGGCGGCGACGGCTCGGGCCAGGGGGCGCGGGCCGGGCACGGTGGCTCCGCGCGGGAGCCGGACACCGGCCGTGGCGAGGGCTCGGGGACGGCGGCCGCGGGGAGCGGCGACGGTCCGGGCGCGGACGGTGGCCGTGACCGGGATCCGGAGACCGGCCGGGGGCCGGAGCGCGGGGCCGGGGTGGCCGGTGACGAGGACGGTCGGAGTGTGGCGCGGGATGCGGACAGGGACGGGGAGGCTTCGCGTGGGCGGCGGTGAGCGCGGCCGGGGGGCGAGGGCGCGGACGGTGGCGTACGTCGCCAGTGGGGCCGTTCTGCTGGCCGGCTGCGCCTCCATGCCCGACAGCGGGGATCTGCGGGGCGTCGAGTCGACGCCGCGGCAGGACACACAGGTGCGGGTGTTCGCCATGCCGCCCAGTGAGGACGCCACCCCCACACAGATCGTGCAGGGCTTCCTGGAGGCGCTGACCAGCGACGACCCCGACTACAAGACCGCGCGCCAGTATCTGACCCGTGAGGCGGCGAAGACCTGGAGGCCGGAGCTGTCCACCACCGTGCTGTCGGACGGGCCGGGCGCCCAGGCCGACAGCACGGACCAGCAGGACACCGGTTCCCTGTCCTACACGCTGACCGGGACCAAGGTCGCCACGGTGGACGCGCAGCAGTCGTACGCGGCCGCCTCCGGGCCCTACGACGAGCTGGTGCACCTCACGAAGGACGCCAAGAGCGAGCAGTGGCGCATCGACACGGTGCCGCAGGGCGTCGTCATGGGCAAGTCGGACTTCCAGCGCAACTACATGTCCGTCAACAAGTACTACTTCGCCTCGGACAGCGCGGGATCGGCACCGATGACGGTCGCCGACCCCGTCTACGTGCGCAGTCACGTGGACCCCACGACGCAGATGGTGCGCTCCCTCGTCGAGGGGCCCACGACCTGGCTGGACCCCGCCGTCAGGACCGCCTTCCCCGCGGGGGCGGCGTTGCGGAAGGGCGCCGGCCCGCTGACCCCGGACGACCGGGGCAGACTGACCGTGCCGCTCAACGACAAGGCGGCCGAGGTCGACACCGGCCGGTGCGAGGAGATGGCGGCCCAGCTGCTGTTCACGCTGCGCACGCTCAGCCCCGCGGTGGAAGAGGTCGAGCTGCGGGCCGGCGGCGGACAGCTGTGCTCGCTCGCCCGGAACGGGGTCGAGCTCGTCGCCACCCGGGGCGCGCTGGACTCGCCCGACTACCTGTACTTCGTCGACGACAAGCACCGGCTCGTGCGGATCACCGCGGGCAGCAGCGACACCGAACCAGCGCCGGTGCCCGGGGCGCTGGGCGAGGGCGAGAAGACGCTGCGGTCGGTGGCGGTCGCCCGGGACGAGCGGACCGCGGCCGGGGTCTCCTTCGACGGCGGGTCGCTGTTCGTCGCCTCGCTGGTGTCGGGGAGTTCCCTCGGGGAGCCCGTGCTGAGCAGCACGGGCAAGACCGAGGAGGACAGGCTGACCACGCCCAGCTGGGACGCGCAGGGCGGACTGTGGGTGGCCGACGGCAACCCCGCGGACCCTCGGCTGTACCTCCTGGAGGAGGGCGCGAGCGAGCCGGTCCAGGTGCGGACGCCGGGGCTGGACGGCCGTGTGCGGGCGGTCCGGGTGGCCGCCGACGGGGTGCGGATCGCGCTCGTCGTGGAGAAGGACGGCCGGAGTTCCCTGGTGATCGGGCGGATCGACCGGAACGGCGGAACGGGTGAGCAGCCGGTGGTCACCGTGCTGGACCCGCGCTCCGCGACGCCGGTGCTGGAGCAGGTCACGGCCATGTCCTGGGCCGGGGACAGCCGGCTCGTGGTGGTCGGGCGCGAGGAGGGAGGCGTGGAGCAGATGAAGTACGTCGAGGTCGACGGCTCCACGCCGGACGTGCCGCCGCCCGCCGCCCTGACCGGCGTCAAGGCCGTCACCGCCTCCGAGGACGAACAGGCGCCGCTGATGGCGTACTCGGTGGACGGGATCGTACGGCTGCCCTCGGGGGCGCAGTGGCAGAAGGTGGCGGAGGGGACCGCGCCGGTCTATCCGGGGTGAGCCGGGCCGGCCGGACCCGTCCCCCGGGTTATCCACAGGGGTGGCCGGGTGCGGCGGGCGTTGGCACAGTGGTCCCATGCGGGACTGGTGGCAGGACCTCACCGACCTGGTGCTCCCGGCCGAGTGCGGCGGCTGCGGCAGACCTCGTACGGTGCTCTGCGCCCGGTGCCGTACGGCACTGAGCGGGGCCGCGCCGTGCCGGGTGCGGCCGGTGCCCGAGCCGGCCGGGCTGCCGTCGGTGCACGCGGCGGCCCGGTACGCGGACGAGGTGCGCGCCACGCTGCTGGCCCACAAGGAGCGGGGCGCCCTGGCCCTCTCCGGGCCGCTCGGCGAGGCGCTGGCGGGAGCGGTGCGGGCGGGACTGGCAGCGGTCCGTGCGCCGTGCGCGGGCGGCGGCCCGGTGCTGCTCGTCCCCGTGCCCTCCGCGCGGCGGGCGGTGCGGGCGCGCGGGCATGACCCCGCCCGGCGGATCGCGTACGCGGCGGCGGGTGAGCTGCGGCGGGCAGGGGTACCCGCACGAGTGCTTCCCGCACTGCGGCAACGGCGGGACGTGGCCGACCAGTCGGGGCTCGGCTCCCGGCAGCGGCTGGCCAATCTCGCGGGCGCGCTGACGGTGGCGCCGGGGTGCGGCCGGCTGCTTTCGGCCGGCCGGGTCGTCCTGGTCGACGACCTGATGACGACCGGGGCGTCGCTGGCCGAGGCGGCGCGCGCCGTACGGGCGCTGCCGTGGGCCGAGTCACCGGATCGGGGCGCCGAATCGAGTATTCCGGAGCCCGCGCTCGTGTACTGGGGTGAGACACGGGAAAGGAGAGGAGAACAGCGGAGCGGACCAGTTCGACAGCGGGCGGGCCGGCGACCGGGCCGGCCGCCGGGCACGGCGGGCGCGGGCGGCGCCGACGCGGTGTGCGCGGCCGTCGTGGCGGCGTCTCCGGACGCTTTCGAAATAAACCGGAACTGACTGAGAACGTGCGTCGTTACAGGTAATGAGAGGGTTAATTCACGAGAATGGAGGTATGGCGCGGTAGAGGGTGACGACATCCGTCCGGGCGAGATATGTTCGGTTGTGAGGGAAAGCCGCAGGCCACACCTCTCGAATCCGATTGCCGTGCTGCGGGTTTTTCGTCATCACCCGTGCCGGTGGAGTGGAGATCTCGCCCATGGGGGAGGAGGTGGACGTCACCGAGTCCGAGGTTCCGGACCTCACCGGAACCTGGTGCAAAAGGGAGACGCTCCGCACCGAGGCGGAGTGATCCGGGAACGGAGTTCTGCGTGGACATCGTCGTCAAGGGCCGCAAGACCGAGGTGCCCGAGCGGTTCCGGAAGCACGTGGCCGAGAAGCTGAACCTGGAGAAGATCCAGAAGCTCGATGGCAAGGTGATCAGCCTCGACGTCGAGGTGTCCAAGGAGCCCAACCCCCGACAGGCCGACCGCAGCGACCGGGTGGAGATCACGCTCCGCTCCCGCGGTCCGGTGATCCGGGCGGAGGCAGCGGCGAGCGATCCGTACGCGGCGCTCGACCTGGCAGCGGAGAAACTGGACGCCCGGCTGCGCAAGCAGCACGACAAGCGATTCTCGCGGCGCGGTGCGCGCAGGATCTCGGCCGCCGAGGTCCCCGCCCACGTCCCGGGCGCGGCGACGCTCAACGGGGCCGGCGCGAGCTCCGTGGTGGAGGAGCCGGAAGGCGTCCCCACCAAGAAGATCGGCTCCCTGGAGATCCAGGGCGAGGGGCCCCTGATCGTCCGTGAGAAGACCCACGTGGCAGCGCCCATGACGCTCGATCAGGCTCTCTACGAGATGGAGCTGGTCGGGCACGACTTCTATCTGTTCATCGACTCCGAGACCAAGGAGCCCAGTGTCGTCTACCGGCGGCACGCCTACGACTACGGCGTGATCCACCTCAGCACGGACACGATGGTCACCCAGACGCAGTCCCCCGAGGCGGGCGGGACGCTCGGCGGCTGATCCGTCGCGTGACGGCCGAGCCGGTGCCCCTGGTGCGCGTGTGCGCCCCCAGGGGCACCGGTGTGCGACCACTCGGCGCGCACACCGGCACCCCGGTGACAGCGGGGCATGGAATCATGGCTGCAACGGCCCAACCGGTGGGCCGCTGCCTTGGGTTGGCGATGGTCAGGACCACAGGCCACAGCCTTCAGGGGGAGGAACGATGGCGGACAGCTTCGGACCGATGCGTGACGGGGGCGCCGACGACGGCGTCGTCGGCATGGGCCCGGACGCGGACACACCACGCAAGGAGCCGATCAGAGTCCTTGTGGTGGACGACCACGCGCTGTTCCGCCGCGGACTGGAGATCGTGCTCGCGGCCGAGGAGGACATCCAGGTCGTCGGCGAGGCGGGGGACGGCGCGGAGGCGGTGGAGAAGGCGGCCGACCTGCTGCCCGACATCGTCCTGATGGACGTGCGGATGCCCAAGCGGGGCGGGATCGAGGCGTGCACCTCCATCAAGGAGGTCGCCCCCAGCGCGAAGATCATCATGTTGACGATCAGCGACGAGGAAGCCGATCTCTACGACGCCATCAAGGCGGGCGCGACCGGTTATCTCCTCAAGGAGATCTCCACGGACGAGGTGGCCACCGCCATTCGCGCGGTGGCCGACGGACAGTCGCAGATCAGCCCGTCCATGGCGTCGAAACTGCTCACCGAGTTCAAGTCGATGATCCAGCGCACCGACGAGCGCCGGCTGGTACCCGCGCCCCGGCTGACGGACCGTGAACTCGAAGTCCTCAAGCTGGTGGCCACGGGAATGAACAACCGTGACATCGCCAAGGAACTGTTCATCTCCGAGAACACCGTGAAGAACCATGTGCGCAACATCCTGGAGAAGCTCCAGCTGCACTCCAGGATGGAGGCGGTGGTCTACGCGATGCGGGAGAAGATCCTGGAGATCCGGTGACGGCGCCCCGCGTCAGGCCAGGGCCCGGGCGAGCTCCAGGGTGAGGGCCTCGCGCAGTTCCGGTGCGTCGACCCGCTCCACGCGCACGTCCGTGCAGTCCACCCAGCCCGCCGCCTCCACCAGGGCCTGGGCCACGGCGGGGACCGCCTTGCGGCCGTCCAGGGTGACCTGCTTGGCCACCAGCGTGCGGCCCTCACGGGCCGGGTCGACCCGGCCGACGAGCCGGCCGCCCGCGAGGACGGGCATCGCGAAGTAGCCGTGCACCCGCTTGGCCTTGGGCACGTAGGCCTCCAGGCGGTGGGTGAAGCCGAAGATCCGCTCCGTGCGCGCCCGTTCCCAGACCAGGGAGTCGAACGGGGACAGCAGCGTCGTACGGTGCCGGCCGCGCGGCGGTGTCGCCAGGGCCGCCGGGTCGGCCCAGGCCGGCTTGGACCAGCCCACCACCGTGACCGGGACCAGGCCCGAGCCGTCGATCACCGCGTCGACCTGATCGCCCCTGAGGCGGTGGTAGTCGGCGATGTCCGCGCGTGTACCCACGCCGAGGGATTGGCCGGCCAGGCGGACCAGACGGCGCAGGCACTCGGCGTCGTCCAGCTCGTCGTGCAGCAGCTCCGTGGGGATCGCCCGCTCGGCGAGGTCGTAGACCCGCTTCCAGCCGCGGCGCTCGACGCACACCACCTCGCCGTACATCAGGGCGCGCTCGACGGCGACCTTGGTGCCGGACCAGTCCCACCACTCGCTGGTGCGCTTGGCGCCGCCCAGCTCCGTGGCCGTCAGGGGACCCTCCGCGCGGAGCTGCTGGATCACCTGGTCGTACACGCCGTCGGGGAGCTCGTGGCCCCAGAGCGGGCGGGCGCGGTAGGCGCGGCGGCGGAAGGCGAAGTGCGGCCACTCCTCGACGGGGAGGATGCACGCGGCGTGCGACCAGTACTCGAACGCGCGCGGCGGCCGGGAGTCCGCCTTCCAGTACGCGTCCTCGACGGTCCGGCGCCCCACGGAGCCCAGGCGGGCGTACGGGATGAGCTCGTGGGAGCGGGCGAGGACGGAGATGGTGTCGAGCTGCACCGCGCCCAGATGGCGGAGGACGCCCCGGACGCCCGAGCGGCGGTCCGGGGCGCCGAGGAATCCCTGGGCCCGCAGGGCGATGCGGCGGGCCTCGTCTGCCGTCAGTTCCGTGGTCGGGCGCGGAAGGGTCGTCATACGTCCGCACGATAGAGGGCGGCACTGACAACGGCGGCGGGCCCGGGGCTCACCCCCGCCCGGGAACGTAGGGCGCCGTGGAGGGAAGGCCCAGGTCGGACGGGAGCAGGGAGCCCACCCAGCCGTCCCGCAGCACTCCCTTGTTGCTGAGCGAGGAACGCAGGACGCCCTCGATGGTGAAGCCCGCGCGCTCCGCCACCGCGCGGGAGGCGGTGTTGCCCACCTCCGCGCGCCACTCCACGCGGTCGATCGACATCCGGGTGAAGGCCCAGCGGGAGGCGGCGAGGGCGGCCTCGGTGATGTAGCCGTTGCCGCGGTGCTCCTTCGCGCACCAGAAGCCGATCTCGCCCGTCCCCAGGGAGCGCATGGTGATGCCGAGCATCCCCGTGAGCTCCCCGGTGGGCAGGAAGACGCCGAAGGTGAACATCGAACCGCCTGCCCACCCGTCGGGAGCGATCTGCTCCGTGAAACCCCGCGCGTGCTCCGGAAGGTACGGGGAGGGGATCGTGGTCCAGCGCTGGATGTCCGGATCCTGGCAGATCGCGTACACGGCGTCGGTGTCCTGCGGGCCGACCGTGCGCAGCAGGAGGCGGTCGGTGGTGAGCGTGACGGGTTCCATCGGCCGATTCTGCTCGCGCGGGGGTGAACGGCGCCATCCCTTTCGCGGTGCGTGAGGCGATGATCACCCTTCGCGCAATTCGCCGGTGCGGGGCGGCACCATCCGAGGGGCTCGGACGTTCTCCTTTTGAAGCAGCCGTGGAACGGATAGGAAGCAGCCGACGGTCACCCCTGCGGCAGGCCTCCCGGCGCGGCGGGGTCCTCGCATACGATGGCCGTTGCTCAGTCAGTGAAATGGAAACCGACCGTCCCAGGCCCGACCGGCAAGGAGACCAACCCCCGTGTCCGTCCTCTCGAAGATCATGCGTGCAGGCGAAGGCAAGATCCTGCGCAAGCTGCACCGCATCGCGGACCAGGTCAACTCCATCGAAGAGGACTTCGAAGGCCTCTCCGACGCCGAGCTGCGGGCCCTCACCGATGAGTACAAGCAGCGGTACGCCGACGGTGAGAGCCTGGACGACCTGCTCCCCGAGGCGTACGCCACCGTCCGCGAGGCCGCCAAGCGCGTCCTGGGCCAGCGGCACTACGACGTCCAGCTCATGGGCGGCGCCGCCCTGCACATGGGCTACGTGGCCGAGATGAAGACCGGTGAGGGCAAGACCCTCGTCGGCACCCTGCCCGCGTATCTGAACGCCCTGTCCGGTGAGGGCGTCCACATCATCACGGTCAACGACTACCTGGCCGAGCGCGACTCCGAGATGATGGGCCGCGTCCACAAGTTCCTGGGTCTGACCGTCGGCTGCATCCTCGCCAACATGACCCCGGCCCAGCGCCGCGAGCAGTACGCGTGCGACATCACCTACGGCACGAACAACGAGTTCGGCTTCGACTACCTGCGCGACAACATGGCGTGGTCGAAGGAGGAGCTCGTCCAGCGCGGGCACAACTTCGCCATCGTCGACGAGGTCGACTCCATCCTCATCGACGAGGCCCGTACGCCGCTGATCATCTCCGGCCCGGCCGACCAGGCCACCAAGTGGTACGGCGACTTCGCCAAGCTGGTCAAGCGCCTCAAGCGCGGTGAGCCCGGCCAGCCGCTCAAGGGCATCGAGGAGACCGGCGACTACGAGGTCGACGAGAAGAAGCGCACGGTCGCCATCCACGAGTCCGGTGTCGCCAAGGTCGAGGACTGGCTGGGCATCGACAACCTGTACGAGTCGGTGAACACCCCGCTCGTGGGCTACCTGAACAACGCCATCAAGGCCAAGGAGCTCTTCAAGAAGGACAAGGACTACGTCATCATCGATGACGAAGTCATGATCGTGGACGAGCACACCGGCCGTATCCTCGCCGGCCGCCGCTACAACGAGGGCATGCACCAGGCCATCGAGGCGAAGGAAGCGGTGCCGATCAAGGACGAGAACCAGACCCTCGCCACGATCACGCTGCAGAACTTCTTCCGCCTCTACAAGCGCCACGACCACAACGGCAAGGAGCAGCCGGGCCTGTCCGGCATGACCGGTACGGCGATGACCGAGGCCGCCGAGTTCCACCAGATCTACAAGCTCGGCGTGGTGCCCATCCCGACCAACCGGCCGATGGTCCGCAAGGACCAGTCGGACCTGATCTACCGCACCGAGGTCGCCAAGTTCGAGGCGGTCGTCGACGACATCGAGGAGAAGCACCGCAAGGGTCAGCCGATCCTCGTCGGCACGACCTCGGTGGAGAAGTCCGAGTACCTCTCGCAGCAGCTCAGCAAGCGCGGCATCCAGCACGAGGTGCTGAACGCCAAGCACCACGAGCGGGAGGCGTCGATCGTCGCCCAGGCCGGCCGCAAGGGCAGTGTCACCGTGGCCACCAACATGGCCGGCCGTGGTACGGACATCAAGCTCGGCGGCAACCCCGAGGACCTCGCCGAGGCGGAGCTGCGTCAGCGCGGTCTCGACCCCGAGGAGCACATCGAGGAGTGGGCGCACGCCCTGCCCGAGGCCCTCGAGCGGGCCGAGGCGGCGGTCAAGGCCGAGAAGGAAGAGGTCGAGAAGAGCGGCGGCCTGTACGTCCTCGGCACCGAGCGGCACGAGTCGCGGCGCATCGACAACCAGCTGCGCGGCCGTTCCGGCCGTCAGGGCGACCCGGGCGAGTCCCGCTTCTACCTCTCGCTCGGCGACGACCTGATGCGGCTGTTCAAGGCGCAGATGGTCGAGCGCGTGATGTCCATGGCGAACGTGCCGGACGACGTGCCGATCGAGAACAAGATGGTCACCCGCGCGATCGCGTCCGCGCAGTCGCAGGTGGAGACGCAGAACTTCGAGACGCGCAAGAACGTCCTGAAGTACGACGAGGTCCTCAACCGGCAGCGCGAGGTCATCTACGGCGAGCGGCGCCGTGTCCTGGAGGGCGAGGACCTGCAGGAGCAGATCCAGCACTTCATGGACGACACGATCGACGCCTACGTCCAGGCGGAGACCGCCGAGGGCTTCCCCGAGGACTGGGACCTGGACCGGCTGTGGGGCGCGTTCAAGCAGCTCTACCCGGTGAGCGTCACCGTCGAGGAGCTGGAGGAGGAGGCCGGCGACCGGGCCGGGCTGACGGCCGAGTTCATCTCCGAGTCCATCAAGGACGACATCCGCGCGCAGTACGAGGCCCGTGAGACGCAGCTCGGTTCCGAGATCATGCGTGAGCTGGAGCGCCGGGTCGTGCTGTCGGTCCTGGACCGCAAGTGGCGTGAGCACCTCTACGAGATGGACTACCTCCAGGAGGGCATCGGCCTGCGCGCGATGGCGCAGAAGGACCCGTTGGTGGAGTACCAACGCGAGGGCTTCGACATGTTCACCGCGATGATGGACGGCATCAAGGAGGAGTCCGTCGGCTACCTGTTCAACCTGGAGGTCCAGGTCGAGCAGCAGGTCGAGGAGGTCCCGGTCGAGGAGGCCAAGCCGGTGGCCGACCTGGAGAAGCAGGACGCGGTGCCCGCGCAGGCGGGTCCGCGCCCCGAGATCCGGGCCAAGGGGCTCGACGCCCCGCAGCGGCGGAACCTGCACTTCTCCGCGCCGACGGTGGACGGCGAGGGCGGCACCATCGAGGGTGACTTCGCCACCGACGACGAGCCGGTGCGTTCCGAGGCGGACGGCCTCACGCGCGCGGAGCGCCGCAAGCAGGCGAAGAGCGGGCGTCGCCGCAAGAAGTGAGCGGACTGTGAGAGGCCGAGGGCCGGACACCTCCCGGGGTGTCCGGCCCTCGGCCGTTTCGCGCGTGCGCTCAGCGGGTGCCCGCGCGGTGCGCCCGCGGGCCGCCCAGCTCCACGGCGGTGCAGCGCCAGCGCAGGTCCCGGCCCTGTTCCAGCCGGAAGGCCATGGCGCGCAGCCTGTCCCCGGCCCCGATCCGGGCGAACGCCTCGATGGCGCCCTCGCGGGGCTCGAACCAGCCGATGTCGCGGACGACGGGGCGGGCACCCCGGGTACGCAGTGGCCCGCGCTCGGCCAGCCGGATCAGCTCGTCGTAGGCCTGCCCGGCGGTGTGGCGCAGCATCGCGTGCACGGGGCGCTGTCCGCTGAGAACGGCGAGCAGCAGCTCGGCGAAGCGGTCGGTGGGTCCCGGCTGGGGGACGACGGGGCGGAGGGGAGCCCGGTCGGTGACGCGCGGGCGGGCACCGGCCGCCTCCCGGGTGCCCCGTGCCGACGACGCCGGCGAAGCGGCCCGTCGGCCCGCACGGCCCGTCGGACGGTTGTCGGCGGGCCGGGTCGGAAGAGCCGCGGCGACCGGCCGGCGCCCGCCGGGAGAGGGGGCGGAGACGGCCCTGCCGGTGGGGACCCGGGGCGGAGCGGTACCCGCGGGGGACGCGACGCGTGCGGTGCTTCCTGAGGGTGTGTGGGATGTGGTGGTGGCCGGGCGGCTCTGGGCGGTGGGAGTGGCGGACGTGGTTCTGGGCGAGCCCGTGCGGGGTGCGGTGCCGTCCGTGGGGAACGGGGCCTCGTCGGGGGAAGGGGCGGGTGTGGGCCGGCCCGCGGGAGTGCGGAGTGGTGTGGTGGCCGCGGGGCGGCGGGGGTCTCGGCGGGTGGGGGGACGGTGGGCGGGGCGGTGCTGGGCTCTGGTCATGACCTTGCGCATGGGGGACCCCGTTCGACGGGCCCGGGGCGGCCGGGGGAAGGCGTACCGGGCGGTAACTTCGTGATTGGGGATCTTGTACGGGGGCGCGCGGTGCGGTGGCAAGGAGGCGGAGGGCGGGCCGGAAGGGCAGGGGAATTCACCTATCAGGGTGGTTCAGGGGGTCCTCGGCCCATGCTCACGCGGGCGCACCGGGTGAATTCCCGGACGCGAGTGGACGCGGTCGAGGGCGTGGGCGGGGACCCGATGGGGGACGCCCGCACGTATCCTGAAGGCCCTCCGGAGCTCCGATCACACGAAAGCGGCCGACCATGCGCGTCTACGTCCCCCTGACCCTCCCCGGGCTCGCCGAGGCGTACCGGACGGGCACGCTGGGCGACGGGCCGGTCCTCGCGTACGCCGTGACGCCCGCGCTGCGCGAGTGGTACCTCTCCGACGACATCGAGGAGCTGGAGTACGCCGCGCTCAGCCGCGCCGCGCTGGCCTCCCTGCGGCTGCTGGCGGCGGACGCCGGTGCGCCGCGGCGCCGGGTCGTGGTCGCCGTGGACGTGTCCGACGGCGCCGCCTCGGCCGACCCCGGCCGGGGCCTCGACCCGGCCGCCCTCGGCGAGGTGCGGGTCGCCGGCGCCGTACGGCTGGCCAAGGCGGCGGCGGTGCACGTGGACGCGGCGGACGCGGAGGCGGACGTGACGGCCGCCGCCGACGCGCTGCCCGCGGCGGACGGCGGGGACGACGACGCGCAGTACACGGTGGACGGCGCGGAGGACCACGAACTGCTCTGGTACGCCACCCAGGAGATCCCCAACCTGGTGGGCTGACCTGCGGGTCTCCTCATTGTCAGTGAGGGCGGGTACGTTTTCGGGCATGGGGATGCACACGGACGCGCACATCGTCTGGGACTGGAACGGCACGCTGTTCCACGACGTCGACGCGGTCATCGGGGCGACGAACGCGGCCTTCGCCGAGCTGGGCCTGGAGCCGCTCACGCTGGAGCGGTACCGGGAGCTGTACTGCGTGCCGGTGCCCAAGTTCTACGAGCGGCTGATGGGGCGGCTGCCCAGCGCGGCCGAGTGGGAGCTGATGGACTCCACCTTCCACCGCCACTACACGGAGCACCACGTACGGTGCGGGCTCGCCGAGGGCGTGGTGGAGCTGCTGACGGGGTGGGCGTCGGCCGGCCGCAGCCAGTCCATCCTCAGCCTGTACGGGCACGAGGACCTGGTCCCGCTGGTGCGGGGCTTCGGGATCGAGGCGCACTTCATACGGGTCGACGGGCGGACCGGACCTTCCGGGGGCGGCAAGGCGGAGCACATGGTGCGCCACCTCCGCGCGCTGACCGGGGTCGACCCGGCGCGCACGGTGGTGATCGGCGACGCGGCCGACGACGCGCTGGCCGCACAGCACGTGGGAGCCCGCGCCGTCCTGTACACCGGCGGCTCCCACGGCCGCGCCAGCCTGGAGGCGGTGGGCGTCCCGGTGGTGGACACCCTGCGGGAAGCCGTCGCGGAGGCGGAGCGCCTGGCGGCTGCCTGACGCCTGCGGCGCGTGGGCGAGTGCGGGTTCGTCGTGGTTGATCGCGCAGTTCCCCGCGCCCCTGGGGGGCATGGTCCTGCCCGGTGTTGAAGGGGTGCCCCTTGGACGGGGTATGCGGCGCGTGGGCCGGCCGCACTGTGCAGAACGTCAAAGTTCAGGGCCTGGTTTTGTACACATACGGCTCATGACGGGGGGCCTGTAAGGAGAGATAGCCTTGGTGGCGTGATCAGCGCGATAGCTCGCGGGGACCTCGGCGTCCCTGCTGTGCGCCCGGAGAACACGGACGACATCCGTGACCGGGTGACGGTCGCTGGTCTTCGCGGGCGGCACGGGGCCAAGAGGGCACCCGGGACGCGGCGCACCTCCCGGGGAAAGGCGTCGCAGAGAGCGACGTCACACCCGTCGGACGCGTCGAATTCGGCCGAGAAGCCCCCGCTCCTCTCACCTCACGGCATAGCGTCGGCACAGACCGGACACCCCGTGTCGTACCACCGCACCACGAGGTCGGAGACCGTACTTCCTTCTACGTCACGCAACGGCGCGCGACAGGAGCCAGAGGACCATGCAGACCAAGCTGGACGAAGCCAAGGCCGAGCTGCTCGAGAGGGCGGCCCGGGTAGCTGAGAACAGCCCGGCCGGGGGGAAACTGCCGACTGGGACGACGGACAAGGGCATGCCCGACCGGGACACCGTGCTCGAGTTCCTCCAGCGCTACTACCTGCACACCGCCCCGGAGGACCTGACCGACCGCGACCCGGTCGACATCTTCGGAGCCGCCTACTCGCACTACCGGCTCGCCGAGAGCCGCCCCCAGGGCACGGCCAACGTCCGCGTCCACACCCCGACCGTCGAGGAGAACGGCTGGACCTGCAGCCACTCCGTCGTCGAGGTGGTCACCGACGACATGCCCTTCCTGGTCGACTCCGTCACCAACGAGCTGACCCGCCAGGGCCGCGGCATCCACGTCGTCATCCACCCGCAGTTCGTGGTCCGCCGGGACGTCACCGGCAAGCTGATCGAGGTGCTCACCACCTCGCCCGGCGGCGACCTCCCGCACGACGCGCGCGACCTTCCGCACGACGCGCACGTCGAGTCCTGGATCCACGTGGAGATCGACCGCGAGACCGACCGCGGCGACCTCAAGCAGATCACCGCCGATCTGCTGCGCGTGCTGTCCGACGTCCGCGAGGCCGTCGAGGACTGGGGCAAGATGCGCCAGGCCGCGACCGCGCTGGCCGAGGCGCTGCCCGGCGAGCCCGTCCCCACCGACCTGCCCGCGCCGCAGGTCGAGGAGGCCCGCGAGCTGCTGCGCTGGCTCGCCGACGACCACTTCACCTTCCTCGGCTACCGCGAGTACCAGCTGCGCGAGGACGACTCGCTGGCCGCCGTCCCCGGCACCGGCCTCGGCATCCTGCGCTCCGACCCGCACCACGCCGCCGACGAGAGCCACCCGGTCAGCCCGTCCTTCGAGCGGCTGCCCGCCGACGCCCGCGCCAAGGCCCGCGAGCACAAGCTGCTGGTGCTGACCAAGGCCAACAGCCGGGCCACCGTGCACCGGCCGTCGTACCTGGACTACATCGGCGTGAAGAAGTTCGACGCGGACGGCAACGTCGTCGGCGAGCGGCGCTTCCTCGGACTGTTCTCGTCCGCCGCCTACACCGAGTCCGTGCGCCGGGTGCCGGTGATCCGCCGCAAGGTCGAGGAGGTCCTGGAGCGCGCCGGCTTCTCGCCGCACAGCCACGACGGGCGCGACCTGCTCCAGATCCTGGAGACCTACCCGCGCGACGAGCTGTTCCAGACCCCGGTCGCCGAGCTCCAGTCCATCGTGACCTCGGTGCTCTACCTCCAGGAGCGCCGCCGGCTCCGGCTCTACCTGCGCCAGGACGAGTACGGGCGCTACTACTCCGCCCTCGTCTACCTGCCGCGCGACCGCTACACCACCGGCGTCCGGCTGCGGATCATCGACATCCTCAAGGAGGAGCTCGGCGGCATCAGCGTCGACTTCACCGCCTGGAACACCGAGTCGGTCCTCTCCCGGCTGCACTTCGTGGTCCGCGTCCCGCAGGGCACCGAGCTGCCCGAGCTGTCCGACGCCGACAAGGAGCGCATCGAGGCCCGGCTCGTCGAGGCCGCCCGCTCCTGGGCCGACGGCTTCGCCGAGGCGCTGAACGCCGAGTTCGGCGAGGAGCGCGCCGCCGAGCTGCTGCGCCGCTACTCCGGCGCCTTCGCCGAGGGCTACAAGGCCGACCACTCCCCGCGTAACGCCGTCGCCGACCTGGTGCGCCTGGAGGAGCTCGACGAGGAGCGCGACTTCGCGCTCAGCCTGTACGAACCGGTGGGCGCGGGCGCCGGGGAGCGCCGCTTCAAGATCTACCGCAAGGGCGAGGCCGTCTCCCTGTCCGCGGTGCTGCCGGTGCTCCAGCGGCTCGGCGTCGAGGTCGTCGACGAGCGGCCGTACGAGCTGCGCTGCGCCGACCGCAGCGTGGCCTGGATCTACGACTTCGGCCTGCGGATGCCCCGGGGAACCGGCGCCGACCACCTCGGCGACGACGCCCGTGAGCGGTTCCAGGACGCCTTCGCCGCGACCTGGACCGGCAAGGCGGAGAACGACGGCTTCAACGCCCTCGTGCTCAGCGCCGGACTGACCTGGCGGCAGGCCGTGGTGCTGCGGGCGTACGCCAAGTACCTGCGCCAGGCGGGCTCCACCTTCAGCCAGGACTACATGGAGGACACCCTCCGCCACAACGTCCACACCACCCGGCTGCTCGTCTCCCTCTTCGAGGCGCGGATGTCGCCGGACCGGCAGCGCGCCGGGTACGAACTGGTGGACGCGCTCCTCGAGGAGGTCGACGCCGCCCTCGACCAGGTCGCCTCGCTGGACGAGGACCGCATCCTGCGCTCCTTCCTCACGGTCATCAAGGCGACGCTGCGCACCAACTTCTTCCAGGAGACGAGCGGCGGCGTGCCGCACGACTACGTCTCCATGAAGTTCGACCCGACGGCCATCCCGGACCTCCCGGCGCCGCGCCCGGCGTTCGAGATCTGGGTGTACTCGCCGCGCGTCGAGGGCGTGCACCTGCGCTTCGGCAAGGTCGCGCGCGGCGGTCTGCGCTGGTCGGACCGCCGGGAGGACTTCCGTACGGAGATCCTCGGCCTGGTCAAGGCGCAGATGGTGAAGAACACCGTCATCGTGCCGGTGGGCGCCAAGGGCGGCTTCGTCGCCAAGCAGCTCCCCGACCCGGCCGTGGACCGCGACGCCTGGATGGCCGAGGGCATCGCCAGCTACCGGACGTTCATCTCGGCGCTGCTCGACATCACCGACAACATGGTGGCCGGTGAGGTCGTGCACCCGGTGGACGTCGTCCGGCACGACGAGGACGACACGTACCTGGTCGTCGCCGCCGACAAGGGCACCGCGAAGTTCTCGGACATCGCCAACGAGGTCGCCGAGTCGTACAACTTCTGGCTCGGTGACGCCTTCGCCTCCGGCGGCTCCGCCGGATACGACCACAAGGGCATGGGCATCACCGCCCGCGGCGCCTGGGAGTCCGTGAAGCGGCACTTCCGGGAGCTGGGCGTGGACACCCAGACCCAGGACTTCACGGTCGTCGGCATCGGCGACATGTCCGGTGACGTGTTCGGCAACGGCATGCTGCTCAGCGAGCACATCCGCCTGGTCGCCGCCTTCGACCACCGGCACATCATCATCGACCCCGATCCCGACGCGGCCGTCTCCTACGCCGAGCGCCGCCGGCTGTTCGAGCTGCCGCGCAGCTCCTGGGCCGACTACGACACCGGGCTGCTGTCGGCCGGCGGTGGGGTCTTCCCGCGCAGCGCCAAGTCCATCCCGGTCAACTCGCAGATCCGCGAGGCCCTCGGCATCGAGCCGGGCGTCACCAAGATGACCCCGGCCGACCTGATGAAGGCGATCCTCAAGGCGCCGGTGGACCTGCTGTGGAACGGCGGCATCGGCACGTACGTCAAGGCCTCCACCGAGTCCAACGCCGACGTCGGCGACAAGGGCAACGACGCCATCCGCGTCGACGGCAAGGACCTGCGCGTCGAGGTCGTCGGCGAGGGCGGCAACCTGGGCTGCACCCAGCTCGGCCGGATCGAGTTCGCGCTGCACGGCGGCCGGATCAACACCGACGCGATCGACAACAGCGCCGGCGTGGACACCTCCGACCACGAGGTGAACATCAAGATCCTGCTCACCGGTCTCGTCAAGGACGGCGACATGACCGTGAAGCAGCGCAACAAGCTGCTCGCCGGGATGACCGACGAGGTCGGCCGACTGGTCCTGCGCAACAACTACGCGCAGAACACCGCCATCGCCAACGCGCTGGCGCAGTCGAAGGACATGATGCACGCCCAGCAGCGCTTCCTGAAGCACCTGGTGCGCGAGGGGCATCTCGACCGGGCCCTGGAGTTCCTGCCCACCGACCGCCAGATCCGCGAGCGGCTCTCCTCCGGGCAGGGCCTGACCGGACCTGAGACGGCCGTGCTGCTGGCGTACACGAAGATCACGGTCGCCGAGGAGCTGCTGGCCACCTCGCTGCCCGACGACCCGTATCTGAAGGTGCTGCTGCACGCCTACTTCCCGACGGAGCTGCGCGAGCAGTTCCTCGACCGGATCGACACCCACCCGCTGCGCCGTGAGATCACCACGACGGTGCTGGTCAACGACACGGTCAACACGGGCGGTACGACGTATCTGCACCGGCTGCGCGAGGAGACCGGCGCGTCGCTGGAGGAGATCGTCCGGGCGCAGACCGCGGCCCGCGCGATCTTCCGCTCCTCGGTGGTGTGGGACGGGGTCGAGGCGCTCGACAACACGGTCGACGCGGAGCTGCAGACCCGCATCCGGCTGCACTCGCGCCGCCTGGTGGAGCGCGGTACGCGGTGGCTGCTCAACAACCGGCCGCAGCCGCTGGAGCTCGAGGAGACGGTGTCGTTCTTCGCCGAGCGGGTCGAGCAGGTCTGGTCGCAGCTCCCGAAGCTGCTGCGCGGCGCGGACCTGGACTGGTACCAGCGGATCTACGACGAGCTGAGCGGCGCCGGTGTCCCGGACGAGCTGGCCACCCGGGTCGCCGGGTTCTCCTCCGCCTTCCCGACGCTGGACATCGTGTCGGTGGCCGACCGGACGGGCAAGGAGCCGCTGGACGTCGCCGAGGTGTACTACGACCTCGGTGACCGGCTGCGCATCACCCAGCTGATGGACCGCATCATCGAGCTGCCGCGCGCCGACCGCTGGCAGTCCATGGCCCGCGCGGCGATCCGCGAGGACCTGTACGCGGCGCACGCGGCGGTGGCCGCGGACGTGCTGGCGGAGGGCGACGGCTCCTCGACGCCGCAGCAGCGCTTCACCCAGTGGGAGCGGAAGAACGCGGCGCTGCTGGGCCGGGCCCGTACCACGCTGGAGGAGATCCACGGCTCCGACGCGTTCGATCTCGCCAACCTGTCGGTGGCGATGCGGACGATGCGGACGCTGCTGCGGTCGCACTCGTAGGCGCAGGTGAGTGAGGGCGCCCCGGACCGTGTCGGGTCCGGGGCGCCCTCGCGTCGTTGTGGTGCCTTGGGTGGGTGTTGGCGGGGATCCGGTGCGGGGTCGCCGTTCCGGGCAATGGTTTGTGTGTGACTGTCCGATTCTCGTCGTCCGCTCCGCCGGGGAGGGGCGGTGCGCGCCGTGCCGCGGTCCGGTCGGCGGTTGCCGGCCGGACCGTGGCCCTGGCCGCCGTCGGACTCGTGCTCGTCCTGATGGCCCTGATGGCCCTGGTGATCGTGCGGCTTCCGTGGGTCGGCGACCTGGGCATGCACGCGGCGACCTTGCAGCGGCTGCGGCACAGTCCGCTCGACCCCGGCAACCCGCTGGTCGACGCGGACACGCCGAGCCCGTACTACTCGCCGTGGATGCTGCTGCTCGGCACCGTCGCCCGAATACCGGGCCTGTCGGTGTTCGTGGTGCTGCGACTGGCCGCCGTCGCCGGACTGGCGCTGCTGGTGACGGGCGTATGGCGGTACGTGCGGACGCTGAGCGCGCACCGGGCCGCGCCCGCGCTCGCCCTGCTGAGCCTGCTGCTGATGTGGGGCACGACGCCGTTCCTGTGGAGCGGCTTCCCGGGGCTGCACTCGCTCGCGCTGACGGTGTCGTATCCGAGCACCTTCGCGCTCGGGCTCGCCTTTCACTTCTGGGCGTGGCTGGCGGGAGCGCTGCGCCGGGAGGCCGGGTGGCCGGTGTGGCTCGGACTGGGGGTGCTGTGGGGGGTGATCCTGCTCTGCCATCAGTTCTCGGGGGTCGTGGCCACGGTGGGGGCCGTCGCCACGGTGCTCGCGGCGGGGCGGGACGGGCGCGCGGTGTGGCCGCGGCTCGGCGCCGGGCCGGCGGTGGGGGCGGTGGTGCTGTGGGTGTGGCCGTACTACGACTTCTTCGCGCTGTTCGGCGCGGCGGGGGACGGGCTGGACGCGGTGCACCTGGGGTTGTACGGGCATCCGGTCGCGCGGTACGGGCTGGTGCTGCTCGGGGTGGCCGCGCTGGTTCCGCGGTGGTGGCGGGACCGGTGGGATCCGCTGGTCCTCTTCGCCGGGCTGGGGGTGGCGGTCGTGGGGGTGGGGTGGGTGAGCGGCCACTACTCGTGGGGGCGTGCGCTGCCGGCCGTGATGATCCCGGCGCAGCTCGCGGTGGCGCTGGAGGTGGTGGGGGCGGCGCGGCGGGGGGTGCGTGCCGGGTGGGCGGTTCTGCTGGCCGGGGGGCTGCTGGTCGGGGGGTGGGGGCAGGTGGGGGTGCTCGGGTACGTGGTTCCGCGCGGGGGGCTGCCGGCGGTGGTGGAGGACAGGTACCGGGAGCCTTGGGCGGGGTATCAGTGGATCACGCCGTGGGTGCGGTACGGGGATGTGGTCATGGCGGAGGGGCGGGCGGCCCGGCAGGTGCCGGCGTACGGGCCCTACACGGTCGCTCCGGGGTATCCCGACTTCTTCCTCTCGGATGAGGAGCGTCGGGTGGCGGTCACGGAGGTGTACTTCGGGGAGCGGACGCCGTCGTCCGTGCGGCGGGGGATCGAGCGGGAGTACGGGGTGCGGTGGGTGGTCGGCGGGGGTGGTGGCCTGGACGACGGTGGGCTGCGGGTGGTGGCTCGGGGGCCGGAGGGGCAGGTGCTTTACGCGGTGCCCTGAGCTGTGAAGGTGGCGGTGCTTCAGCGGTGCCCTGAGCCGGGAGGGGGCGGTTCTGGTTTGTCTCGCCCCCGCCGCCCCTTCCCTCCCCCACTCTCGGCTTCGCTCGAGCGGGAGGTGCCCCCACCGTCCCCCGGGGGCTGCGCCCCCGGACCCCCTTCGGCCCTGGACGGGCCTCGTCCTCAAACGCCGGACGGGCTGAAAGATCAAACGCCGGACGGGCTGAAGACGCTCGCCGCCCTCCGGGCCGCTCGGCGTACCCGGAGGGCGCCTGCCGTGAGGCCGGCCGGTTGCCAGCGGAGTTGGAGGCGGCCCGGGGTGTGGCCCTCGGGTTCGATGGTGAGCCGGTGGCGCGGGACGCGGGTGGTGAGGGGCGGGAAGGCCAGGGGGGCCAGGAGCAGGCCCCGGTTGCTGTGGCCCCGGCAGGTCAGGCGGACCATCGGGTGACGCACCCCGGCGAAGCCGCTCAGCGGGAGGCGTGCGGCCGCCGGGTCGAGACGGACGCGGCCCTCGAAGACACCGGGGCGGACCGGGGAGAGACGGAAGGGGACGGTCAGGCGGCGCCGGCCGGGGGAGAGGAGCAGGCTCGCGCGCTGGGGGCCGACCGGGAGGCGCAGGGCCGGGTCGTACGTGCGTACGGTCAGGTCGACGGAGGCACCCGGGCCCCGGACGAGCTCCGTGACCTCGTGGCGGAACCGGGCGACGGAGAACGGGCGGGTCTCCGGCTCCAGCTCGGTCAGGTCCAGTTCACGGCGGGCGCCGGCCGACTCGGGGACCCGCCCGCCCCAGTACGTACGGCCGTCCGGGCCCGTGGTCAGCTCCCTCGGGGCGACCTCGTGCCCCAGTCCCCGGGCGGCCCACCGGGCCTCGGTCAGCCGCCGGTCGCGGACGAGCTGGAGCACCACCCGCTCGGCGCGGGGCAGCCGGGCGTACGCGCCCGGCGACAGCGTCTCCAGGTACGGGTTCACCAGGTCCGCGAAGGCCGCCAGCCACTCCTCGTCCCGGTAGGGCAGATCGCCCGCGTACATCCGGAAGTCGTGCTTCAGGAACTTGTGGTCCTTGTCCTCGCGCAGCCCCTCGTGCCCGCTCTCCGCCAGGAAGGCGTCGATCAGCCGCTGGACGTGGATCCGGTCGCGGACGTTGCCGATCAGATGCCGCTGGTTGGAGATGGACGCGGTGTCGGAGCCCGCGTACGGGGCGACGTACCAGAGGTACACCGGCTCCGGGACGATCGTGAACCGTTTCGCCAGGCAGTACGCCTGCGCCGAGAAGAGCTGGTCCTCGTAGTGGATGCCCTCGGGGAAACGCAGGTCGTGCCGGTCGAGGAAGGCGCGGGCGTACATCTTGCTGGTCGACAGGTGCTCGAAGAACAGCCGCGGGTCGGCCTCGATGCCGTCCAGGGTGCGGCGTTCGCGCACGAGGTGCGGCATCCAGGTGGAGCGGCGGCCGGTGTCCACCCGGATCCGCCGCACCGCGCCCATCGCGAAGTCGAGGTCGCGTTCGCGGTGCGCGGCGAGCAGCGAGGCGACCGACTCCGGCGGGAGCTCGTCGTCGCTGTCCAGGAACATCAGGTACGGCGCCCGCGCGATCTCCAGGGCGCGGTTGCGCGGAGCGCTGCATCCGCCGCTGTTCTCCGGCAGCCGCAGGTACCGGATACGGCCGTCGCGGGCGGCCAGCGCCCGCGCCACCCGGGGGGTGTCGTCCGTGGAGTGGTCGTCGCTGATGACGATCTCGAGGTCGCGGTGGGTCTGGCGGCGGACGGACTCCACCGCGCGGGGGAGCCGTCCGGCGTCGTCGTGCACGATCACCGTGACGGTGACGTCGGGGAGTCGCGAGGTGCTCATGACGCCTCCTCGGGGGTCGGCGCCGGGGTGCGTTCCCCGATCGGCAGCACCGGTGGCAGCGACGCCTCGTCCTGGCCGAGGAAGACCCGGCGTACGACGCGTTCGGCGGCGCGGCCGTCGTCGTACTCGCAGAACCGGCGGCGGAAGACGGCCCGCGTCTTCGCCGCGCTGTCGTCGCGCCAGGCGTCGGTGGTGAGGATCCCGGTCAGCTCGTCCTGGGTGCGGGCCACCGGGCCGGGCGCCTCGGCCATCAGGTCGAAGTAGACGCCGCGCGTGGTGCGGTACGTCTCCCAGTCGTCGGCGTGGACGACGATCGGGCGGTCGAGGTTGGCGTAGTCGAACATGATCGACGAGTAGTCCGTGACCAGGGCGTCGGCGGCCAGGCACAGCTCCTCCACCGGGTCGTAGGACGAGACGTCCACGATGCGGCCGGAGCGGCGCAGGCCGGTCAGGGGGGAGGCGGCGCCGTCGTAGAAGTAGTGGCCGCGCACCAGCAGCACGGTGTCCTCGCCGAGGCGTTCGGCGAGGGCGGCGAGGTCCAGGCGCGGGGTCCAGCCGGCCTCGTAGTCGCGGTGCGTGGGCGCGTACAGGACGGCCCGGCGGCCGGGCGCGATGCCGAGGCGTGCGCGGACCGCGCGGATGTCGTCGGCGCCGGCCGTGTAGTAGACGTCGTTGCGCGGATAGCCGTAGTCGAGCGAGACGAACCGCGACGGGTACGCCCTCTCCCACATGCGGGTGGTGTGGCTGTTGCTGGAGATGCTGAAGTCCCATTTGTCGACGCGTTCCAGCAGCGCGTCGAAGTCCAGGCCCTGGGCGGCGGCCGGGAAGGGCATCTGGTCCACGCCCATGCGCTTGAGCGGGGTGCCGTGGTGGGTCTGGAGGTGGACCGCGCCGGGGCGTTTGACCACGGCGTTCGGGAAGTTGACGTTGTTGACGAGGTACTTCGCGGTGGCGAGCACCTCCCAGTAGCGGCGGGTGCCGGGGACGACGTGGTCGGTGCCGGGCGGGAGCAGGGCGGCGTTCTTGCCGGTCACCACCCACACCGGGTGGACGTGCGGGGCGAGTTCGGCGAGCTTGGCGGCGATCGCGGCCGGGTTGCAGGCGACCCCGCGGTTCCAGTAGGCGGCGAACACCGCCAGGTGGGGGTCGACGGGGCGGTGCAGGGCCCGGCGGTACTGGAGGTCGCGGACCTGTGCGCCGAGCCGGCGCCGGCCGGTGCGCACCGTGGACCGCACGGTGCGGCGGGCGCGGTTGGCGGTCTGGAAGGCGCGGTACTTGCCGTAGGCGCCCTCTTCGAGCAGGGAGCGGCGGACGCCCTCGAGCCCTGCGGGGCGCCGGTGGCCCTCGGGGCGGCGGCGCAGGGCGGCGACCGAGGCCCGGTGGAAGAACTCCCGGGCCACGTCCTCGGGCATGTCGCCGCGGGTGAAGGCGCGCAGGCAGTCACGGACCATGATCTCGTAGAGCACGGTGTAGACGGCGGGGCGTTCGCGGGCGAGGCCGAGGAGGCTCTCGTAGCGGTCGACGAGCGCGTAGTGCTGTGCGGGGGTGAGCGGCGGGAGGGCGGCGGGGCGCGGGCGGCGGTCCTCGTGGGCGACGTGCGGCAGGGCGGCGACGCGGCCGGCGAGCAGCAGGGCGGCGAGGGCCGCCCGCGGTTCGTCGTCGGTGGTGAGCCGGTCCTCGTGCGCCCGCCAGAAGCCGGCGCGCAGGACGCGGGTGCCGAGCAGCGGGGCCAGGCGCAGCAGGTAGGCGCTGTCGTCGAGGGCGAGGTCGGCGCGGCCCGCGCGGGCGAGCAGGGGGCCGTCCGCCGAGGAGAGCCCGGAACCGCGCCAGGTGCTGCGCAGGTGGTCCAGGAGCAGGACGTCGACGGTGCCGGGGAGCTCGGCGACCCGTTCGGCGACGGTCCGGGTGCTGCCGGGCGGCAGGCCGTCCTTGGCGCGGACGAAGTGCAGCCAGCGGCCGGCGGCCCGCGCCGCCCCCGCCGTCCTGGCCGTCGCGTCGGACGTGCCGTCGGGCAGGGGCAGCACCTGGACGTGCGGGGCGTGCCGCCGGGCGGTCTCGTGGGCCCAGTCGCCGACGGCGGCGACGACGACCTCGGTGTCCGGGAGGGGGTGGGCGGTGAGGGAGTCGAGCAGGCCGGTCAGGTGGTCCTGGGTGTTCGGCCCGTGGACGATGACGCTCAGCTCGGGCATCGCGGGGCTCCTTCGGCTGCTCGTCGCTCCGGACAGTCCTCTTCGGTCATATTGGCATCAATACGATGAAGAGGTCGCGCGGGCGTGGGCCTCAGGAGGGCACCGGTACCGCCTTCGGCTTGGGCTGCGGCCTGCGGGCCTTGTCCGTGCCTCCGGTGAACGCCTCGTACTCCTTGAGCACGTCCTCCGTCGGTCCGTCCATCAGCAGCTCGCCCCGTTCCAGCCACAGCACGCGGTCGCAGGTGTCGCGGATCGACTTGTTGTTGTGGCTGACCAGGAACACCGTCCCCGCCCGCTCGCGCAGCTCCCGGATGCGGGCCTCGGAGCGCTTCTGGAAGGAGCGGTCGCCGGTGGCCAGCGCCTCGTCGACGAGGAGGACGTCGTGGTCCTTGGCGGCGGCGATGGAGAAGCGCAGCCGGGCCGCCATGCCGGAGGAGTAGGTGCGCATCGGCAGGGTGATGAAGTCGCCCTTCTCGTTGATGCCGGAGAAGTCGACGATCTCCTCGTACCGGGACTTGATCTCCTCGCGGGACATGCCCATGGCGAGCCCGCCGAGGTGGACGTTGCGCTCGCCGGTCAGGTCGCGCATCAGGGCGGCGTTGACGCCGAGCAGGGAGGGCTGGCCGTCGGTGTAGATACGGCCGTTCTCCACCGGGAGCAGTCCGGCGACGGCCTTGAGCAGGGTCGACTTGCCCGAGCCGTTGGTGCCGATGAGCCCGATCGCCTCGCCCCGGTACGCCACGAAGGACACGCCCCGTACGGCGTGCACCGTGCGCACCCCGGCCGCCTTCTCGGCCTGCTTGCGGCGCAGCATGCGGTTGAGGGCGGCGGTGGCGGAGCCGCGTCCGGCGCCGGTGCCGTTGACCCGGTAGACGATGTCGACGCGGTCGGCGACGACCGTGGGGATCTTGTGGTCGCTGCTGTCAGCCACGGCCGTATTTCTCCTCTGCCTTCCAGAAGTAGACGAAGCCGATCACGCCGGCCAGCAGCGCCCAGCCCACCGCGAACGCCCACAC
>NZ_JBVJKE010000038.1:0-28591 GCF_055585405.1 Streptomyces sp. NPDC053426
CCTGAACAACCGGGCCGAGAACAGCCACCAGCCCACCCGGCAGCGCGAACGCGCCATGAAAGGCTTCCGCAGCGTCGACGGAACCCAGCGGTTCCTGGCCGCGTTCAGCGGCACCTCACCCCACTTCCGGCCCCGCCGCGCCGCCAGAGACCCACGCACCCAATAATGTGACAGCGCCCCTCAGAGGTACCTACGGCCGGTCCACTGGGCGGGAGCCGGCACCGTACCGGACCCCGGGCCAGGCATCTCAGTCGGGGAGAGGGCAACGCACCACCACCACGTCCGCTTCGTGTTCGACCCGCACCGGCCAGACCGTGCCGGGGGCACCGGCCACCCAGGCCGAGCGCAGGTCGGCTGCCACCTCGATCTGTCCGGGATGGGCCCTGGCCAGGCCGGACACGTGCTCCTTGACGGCGATGCGCGTGCTGCGTTCGGGTAGCGGAAGACCGGCCGGAAGCCGGTAGATCCGTGAGGTGGTGCCCGGCAGGGTGTCGAACCGGCGGACCGTGTCGACGGAGAGTGTGGTGATCCCGTCCCGGGTGCTGGACAGACTGGCGGTGGGGACGTACCGGAGGCCCGTCGCGAAGGCCCTGCGGTCCCGCAGCGGCACCCGTTCGATCCCCGGCAGGCGCACCAGGATCTCCACCAGCCTCAGGCGCGCCACGACCCGGGCGCCGATCTGGGCCTGGACGTCGATCACCGGCAGCAGGTGGTGCCCCTGGTCGAAGCCGGCGAACCGGGCCTCGACCCGCAGCTCACCGCTGGTCGGCAGCGGCTCGTACAGGTCCAGCCAGGGCAACCGGTGGGGGTAGCCGACCAGGTCCTGAGACAGGCCGGGAATCCACCGCCAGAGCGACTGGGACGGGATGGCGTGCAGGAAACCGTCGAGCAGCCCCTGCCCCAGCTGGCCGAACGGCGTGGTGCCCCGTCCGGCGTCGAGCACCGCGCTGGAGCCGGTGGAGCCCACGGTCAGTGAGGTCAGGTACTGCAGCGCCGGGCCGTGGAACAGCTCCGCGGCCTCGTACGGGTCCGGCTGCGGCCGGCCATCGGGGAGCGGAGGAAACAGGGCCGGGGGAGGCCCCGGCACGGTTCCGGTCAGTACGGTGGCCTCGCCGACCACCTCGTACCGGGACAGTTCACCGGCCTCCCGCCAGACGGAGAGACGAACAGCGGTCCCTTCCCCGGCCGCCGGTTCGGCGTCGGTACGGATCCGCGCGGGGCCGGGCAGGGGAAGCCAGCGGTGCAGCTGAACCTCGCGCAGGCCGACGACCGGTTGACCGGTCAGCCTGGCCGCGGCGGTGGCGAGTTGATCCACCGTGGCCATCAGGGGCACCGCGGGAACCACGAAGTTGGGCCGGTGGTCGTTCAGCCAGGTGTCCACTGCCGGGTCCAGCTCCAGCTCCCGCACGGCCGGATGGCCGTCGACCACCCGGACCCCGATGCGGGGCAGGTGGTAGATGCGACGTCCGTCGATCCACAGCCAGGCCTCGGCGCGTACGTATCGGCCGCGCGCGTCGGTCCCGTACTCGGTGATCTCGGCCTCGAACGTGACCATGCCGTCGCTCGGCACCACCTGGCCCCGGTAGAGCCAGCGCACCTCGTGACCGACGGCCACGGACTCGAAGCGTGGGGCGGTCAGCCCGGTGCCGGCGTCGCGTTCGAGGAGGTACCACTGGAGCAGCTGGACCACACCTTCGAGGCCGAGGGACCCGGGTTGCACCGGGTCGGTGAAGAAGTGGGCGCGGAAGTACCAGTCCCCGGCGTCGACCTTGCGCTCGGCGCGCAGCCGGCCAAGTCCCGCCCGTCCGGCATCGGGCCAGTACCCGGTGACCCGGTCCAGCATCAGCAGCATCGGTCCGGGCAGCCGCAGGGAGCCGGAGCCGTAGCGTTCTTGACGATGCCGCAGCTCCACCACCCGGTCGCAGGGTTCGGCCAGCCGGGCGCGTTCGGTGGCGGTGGGGAGCAATCCGGGCTGCCGGGCGAACGAGGCCACCGGGAAGTACCCGAACTGCGTGGACAGTTCCATGACCGGCAGCAGGGCGCCGGTCTCGTCGACCGCCTCGCAGGAGACCTCGAACGGGACGAGGGTGACGCCGTCGAACTGCGAGAGTTCCCCCAGCTCGACCCTGGTGCGCAGGGTGCGGGTCCCGGCCGGGATGTCCCGCAGGACGGTGCCGTTCCCCTGCAGGTTGCGGAAGAGCAGTTCGGGGGCGTCCGGTGGTTGCGGCACGAGCAGGCTCGCGGCCATCCCGCACGGTTGCAGGACCACCTCGTTGAGCACCGCGAACGGCATCACCCGGGTGCCGTTCTCCTCGAAGTACCAGGCCTGTTCCGGTACGTCGTACTCGGCGACCAGCCAGGAACCCGGGCGCGGCCGGTCCGGTTCGAGGCCGGCGTCGACGATGCGGGTGACGAACAGGTAGGGCGGGCCCGGCAGCCGAGCGCAGCGCTTGCCGCCGTCGAACTGGGTTCCACGGGTGCCGAACGCGCTGGGCCGGCCCCAGGCTGCGGCCAGCATCAGCGGGAAGTCCGCGCTCCGTCCGGCGAGGGTGGCCGCCGCCGGGTCGGGGCACAGACCGCGCAGGCCACCGAGCACCGGCAGCGGCACCGGTGCCCCACTGGTCTGAACGGCGGGCGGCCCCAGCCACCGCCAGTACTCCAGGGGCCAGTCCGGGACCAGTGCCAGCCCCACCCCGGAGGCGTGGAAAGCGGGCAGGCCATCCACCGTGCAGAGCAGGTCGGCACGGAGCGTGGGCCGGGGGTGGGAGGACAGTCCGCTGACGAACACCTCGTAGCGGACCCGACGGCTCCGGGGGGTGACCTGTCCCCGGCAGCGCATCCGGTAGGACTCGTCGGACACCGGCTCGAACCGCCAGCCGTCCCGGTCGAGTGTGAAGCCCAGCGCGGCCAGATAGAACGCCATCGCCTGCACGCAGCCCTCGAACATGAGCGTGCCGGGCATGCACGGATCATTGTGGAAGTGGCCGTCGAAGAACCAGTCGTCAGGCCGGACCTCGCTCTCCGCACGCAGGTAGCCACGACCCCAGGGGCCCCCGGCGGGGTCGAGTTCGCTCACCTCGTCCAGCAGCCACAGCCGGCCCTCCCCGGGAGTCGGGGTACGCACATGGGCGCGCGACACATCCCAGCCGGGACCGAAACAGTCCGCCGGCCGGCCCTCGGCGAAGGCGCGTACGGCGTCGGGACCGAAAGCGGTGGCGGCCGGAGGAACTGCGGGCGGATCGACCGCCCCTGCCGGTGATGGTTCCGGGCTCCAGCGCACTCCTTGCGAACCGGCGAGTTCCGCGTCGGTGAAGTAACCGGCCTGGCCCTGGCGTACCGACAGCCGCAGCTCCTCACCGACATAGCAGTCGCTGCGGAAGAAGAACAGTCGCACGCCGTCGTGCTCGGCATGGCCCTCGACGTGGATCTCGTACCGCAGCGTCTCCCCGACGGCCGGCCGCGGTCCGTGGTACGTCACCTCGCAGCCCAGCAACCGGTAGACCCGGTCGCCGTGGTCGAGCAGGTCCACCCCGAGCCAGCTGATCAGCAGCAGGTCGGCCTGGCCGGCCTCGATGAACAGGCCCGCGGGCATCCGGCCGGCCGGATCCAGGTACCAGGCGTCCGGGGCGACGTAGGTCTCTGTGTGAACCGTGCCGGTGGACATCGAGCCGGGTTCCGCGTCGAGCCGGGTGACCCGGTCCACCAGGAGCATCGGGGGGCGCGGCAGCCGGGTCTGCCGTCGCTTGTGGTCCTGCGCGCGGAAGGCGGGACCGAAGACGTCGGAGATCCGCCCGTGCGCCAGGTACTCCAGCCGGGCACGGTCCAGGGGCAGCGACAGTCCCCGTGCGGGCCGCTCCGGTACTGCCGGTGGCCACGGCGGGGCCGGAGAGTCCGGTGACGGGATCGCCACCGGCGCGGGCTCGATGGCCTGCGGCAGATGCGCGGGATCCGGGGCGGGGGACAGGGCGCGGTCACCGCCGGCCGTCACGGCGGTGACCGAGCCGATCACCAGCTGCCGGGTGCGGAGGAACGCCGCGTGAGCCCGGCCCTGCCGTTCCAGGAACTCCCGCTGGGCGACGGCGAGACGGGCGTGGTGGGCGGCGGCAAGTGCCGGCACCGGATCGTCGGCAGCGGCCACGGCCGGCGCCCGGCGGTTCGCAGGGGCGAGGGGCGGCACCGGGTGGTCCGCAGCGGTCACCGGGCCGGTCGACGCGGCTCGTGCGACGGGTACAGCCCTGGCACGCGGCGAGGCCGAGCCCTGGGCATCGGAGGGGACCGCCGTACCGGGACCGGCCGGCGCGCCGACCGGTTTCGTCGGTACCGTCGCCGGAGGCGATACCGGCGCGGGTTCCATCCGCTGCTCCGGATGATCTGTTCCGGGCAGCCGGATCGCGGGCGGGTGCGCCGGCAGGGTGATCGTCCTCCCCGGATCAGCCGGCAGCCTGGCGGCCGCTGTGAGCCGGTCGAACAGCGGCGCGGGATCAGGGCAGACCCCGGCGGCGACGAGTTCGGCGACCGCGTCGCACAGCTGCCGCAGTCCCCGTCCCGGCACATCGAGCGCCACCGCCAGGTGGTCCCGGTCCGCCAGGATCCGGCGGATCGACCGGGTACGCCCGCTCTGCGGGCCGTGCTCGATCAGCACGCGCACCCCGTCCGTCCAGGCCCGCTCGACCACCTTCGGGTAGTCGAGCGTGCTGGTCATCTGGGTGAGCAGCGCGTCCGCGACGTGGTCCGGATCGACCGGGTACGGCTCGCCGGTGGCCGCGCTGTAATAGCGGATGCCCGGCGTGGGACTGGTCGGCCGGCGGTGCAACGCGCGAAATGCGGCCGCGACCTGGTTCGCCTCGGGGGCGTGCGCCACCATCTGGTACCCGTCGGCCATCGGGAGCCCGGGGCCGATCCGGTCCAGCACGCGTCGGCAGGCCGCGTCCAGTCCGCCGATCACGCACATGTCGGGCGAGTCGACGGCGAGCAGGTGTGCCAGTGGTTCGCCTGCCAGGGCGGCGCGCACGTCGGCTGGGGTCGCGTGCACCAGGTACTCGGCCCAACGCCCCCGTTCCTGGCCGTGTCCGCGCCAGAACCGGTGCGCCGCGCGGAACTCCCCGGACAGGTCGAACCGGAAAACGTCGCTGTCGGAGACCGCCCGGTACAGGCCGGCCGCGTCGGGCCACGCCCCGAGCACGATCAGTGCGGTGGACTCCCCGGAGGAGAAGCCGATCGCCGCGTCCGGCCGCAGCCCCAGCAGGCTCTGGGTGATCTCGCCGTGCAGGGCGGCGAGTTCGGTGGTGTCCCGGATCCGCGTCACGACCGGGACCGGGTCGGTGCCGGTGGGGTGCCGGGGCTCCGGCACCGGGCCGGGCCGGGCGGCTTCCTCGGTGCGGGGGGCGCGCAGGGCGAGTCGTAGTTCCGCCCCGCACCCGGGATAGCTCGCCTGGCCGCTGGGGAAGACGAAAGCCATCTCCCCGCTCGTGGGGGCGTCCTGGTAGGCGATCCGGTCCGGGCGGGGCCCGCCGGACGTCAACCAGTGGCGTGCGACCGCCAGCCGTTCGCGCAGCGTCTCGGAGACCTGGTCGACCACCACCACGAGGCGGGCGGGACCGGTGTCGGACTCCCGTTCGTCGGCCAGTGCGGCCAGCACCTCGGCCCGATCGGCGCCGGAGAACACGTGGGAGCGGGGCGCGACCGAGGACCAGGGCAGCGGCGGGTCGGCCGGGCGCAGGCGGACCGACATCGGGGAGGCGCCCAGGGGCGTCACCCGGGCGCAGGCGGTCAGGGGCGCGTCGGCGGGCAGCGCGGCCGCACCCGACCGTGGCACCGCCTGGTGGTGGACCGCGATCGCGGCCACCGCCACGGCGAGCGCGCCGTGCGCGGCATGGGCCGTCCCGAACAGTTCGCTGTGGTCGTACCGGGCGGTGACGCGGGGCGTGGGCGGCCGGCCGGCCGACTCGGCGTCCCCTCCGGTCACGTCCCGGTCGTCCCCGTCCTCCTGGTTCCCCGCCCGGCCCCTGTCGATCTTGTCGCCATCACGATCGGGCGGGACCTCGTGGTCCCGGATCCGGTGGGTCCCGTCCGCGCCTCCGGCGTCCGCGTCGCCGACCAGCAGGCCGACGGGGGCCGTCCGGTCCGTCGCGTGGTCGAGCAACGCGATGACCTGGTCGCCGTCCTGCTCGGCGTCGGTCAGGCGTTTCAACACCAGGACGACGGCCACGTCACCACCGGGCCGGTGATCTCCCAGCGCGCCCAGCGCCGCCAGGTGCACGGGCTCATGGGACAGGTCGACCGCGCCGGCGAGCACCGCGTCCGCCTCCCCCGCCCGCAGCGCCCGCGCCCCCAGATCCAGGGCGACCAGGCCGGACGCCTGCTCCGCGCAGACCACATGGCTGGGGCCGCGCAGGTCCAGTTGGGCGTTGATCCGGTGGGCCACCAGGTTGGGCATGGTGCCCGGCACGGTTTCCGGGACCAGCGGAGCGCGGAAGGCGTCCGGCCAGTCCGGCACCGGAGCGGGCAGGCCGGAGGCGGTGTCCCAGCCCGGCGCACGCCAGCGGGCACCGGGACGCGCCGCCTCGGGGTCCGTGCCCATGCCGATCAGGACCATCGTCCGGTCGGGCGGCAGCCGGGTCGCGGAGGCGGCTTCCCGGGCCGCCTCCAGGGCAAGGACCTGCTGCGGCAACGCCTCGGCCAGATCGGCCGGAGGGAACCGCAGCCCGGCCAGCGCGACCTCGATGGAGCGCCGGGGGCCGAGGCTGGGCGCGCCGTCCAGGACCGCGTGACACAGGTCCCGGTAGCCGGCCCCCGACCCGGCCCGCGCACCGATCGCCACGATCGCCACCCGCTGGTCCACCCGTGGCCGGCTGGAAACAGGGCGGGGGGAGAGGGCCGTGGTGGATGCGGCCCGACCGGGCTCCCAGGCATCGACGACCACATGCGCGTTGGCGCCGCCGAATCCGAACGCGCTGACCGCTGCCCTGCGCCGCCCGCGCCACTCCTCGGCCTCCCGCAGCAGTCGCAGCGGCGTTCCGGCGAGCACGTCCAACGGCGCGTCCGCGTGCAGGGACGGCGGCCGCACCCGGGCACGCAACGCACCGAGAACCTTCAGCAGACCGGCACCGCCGGCCGCCGCGAGCGGGTGCCCCAGGTTGGACTTGACCGAACCGATCGGCAGGTCCACCGCATCAGCGAACACCTCACGCATCATCAGTGCCTCGGTCGCATCCCCGCTCGGGGTGCCCGGCGCGTGGCACTCGACCAGCGAAACAGTCTCCGGTGCGATCCCGGCCGAGGCGTAGGCGGCGCGCACGGCGCGCTCCTGACCGGCCCGGTCCGGGGCCAGCAGGCCACCGCCCACGCCGTCGTTGCTCAGCCCGATGCCCCGGATCACGCCCAGGACCGGCATGCCCTGGGCGAGTGCGTCATCGAGCCGGGCCAGTGCGAACAGCACCGCGCCCTCGGCGGGCACCAGTCCGTCCGCCTCCCGGTGGAAGGGACGGCTACGGCCCGACCGGCTCAACGCGGTCAGCGCGCAGAACCCCTGATGGATGTAGAGGCTGTCGGCGGCGGCCACCGCCCCGGCCAGCACGAGGTCGGCGTCCCCGTCCCGCAGCCGGTCGCAGCCGGCTTTCACCGCGTACAGGGAGGAGGCGCAGGCGGCGTCCAGGGCATGACCGCCGGCGCCGAGGCCGAGCGCGCGAACGGCCAGATGGGCGGGGAGACCGGCCCCGAACCGGTTCAGGGGATCGGGGCGGAAGTCGTCGCTCGGCCCCGGCCGCCCCGCCCCGGACAGCCACACGTGCTCGGCGTAACGGGCCATGGCCGTGGTCGGGTACGCCAGGTTGCCCAGGACCAGCCCCGCGCGGCCGAGATCGGGCCGGCCCGCCTCGTCCAACGCCTGCCGGCCGGCGTGCAGGACCCAGCGGAACACCCGGTCCAGTGGGGCGATCTCGGCCGGGGGCAGCTCGAACCCGGTCGGGTCGAACGCCTCGTCGAAGCCGTGGACGTAGCCTCCGATGTCGGTCCAGATCCGATCGGTGTCACCAGGCGCACCCGACACCCGTGCCGGCGGCACCCGCCAGCGTCCGTCGGGCACCGGTGACAGGGCGGAACGGCCTGCGGCGATCCGGGCCCAGAAGGTGTCCGGGTCGAGCGCACCGGGCAGTACACAGCCGCGCCCGACGATCGCGACCGGTTCGAAGAACGGCGCCTGCCGAGGAGTCGCTTCCGGAGAACGCATCCGCGTCAGCCCTCGGCCAGGTCGGGCCGGCGGATCAGCTCCACCCCGAGCAGCTCGGCCAGCACGGTGCCGTCCTCGGACAGGACGGCCGCGTCGCACTCGGCGGACATCCCGTCGGTCCGTCGTGCCGAGACGACGACGCGCGCGGCTCCCCAGTCGGTCCCCGCCCGGTGGATCCGGCACTCCCGGACCGACATCGGCAGCGCCGCCCCGACACCGGCCCGCAACGTCCAGCCGACGGCGAGTTGGAGGGCACCGTCGAGCGCGGCGACGTCCACCGTCCAGGGCACGGCCAGCCAGGGCTCGACGTCCCGGGGGCGGAGCGCGGCCACACCCCCGTCGGCGCCGAGCCGGACCTGGTCCAGGACCTGGAACACCGGGCCATGGAAGAGCGCCGGTCCGTCGTACGGTTCGGGGACCTCTTCGAGGCCTTCCGGCGTCCGCCAGCGGTGCGGGTCCGGCGGCGGGCCGTCGGCGACCACCGTGCCGGCGTACTTGGCCCCCGCGGCGCCCAGTTCGACGGTGAGACCGCCGCGCCGTGCGGACTCGTCCGTCCTCGTCCGGCCGCGCAGCACGAGCCTCTCGCCCGGTTCCTGCAGTTCGATCCTGCGGAGTACCCGCAGGTCGTGGAGGACCAACGGGCCGGTGTCCGGCCGCCAGGACCGGGCCAGCCCGGTGAACCAGTGCACCAGGACGGCGACCGGAACCACCGGTGCCCCGTCGATCCGGTGGTCGTCCAGCAGCGCGTACTGCGGCCGGGCGAGGGTCAGTTCGGCGACCGGTCCCTGCCCGGCAAGGACGTCGGGAGCCACGTCCCCGGCGGCGCGCAGCACCCGGGTGGGCCCGCCGGGGTCGGCGAGTTCGGCGACGAACGCGCGCGCTCCGGCAGCCGGTTCGATCAGCTCGACCCCGGCGGCGCGGAACCGTTCCGCGATCGTCCGGGTGACCATGCCGCCGTCCCAAGGACCCCAGGCCAAAGAGCGTGTCAGGCAACCGGGATGGGCGGCGGCGTACGCGGAGAGCAGGTGGTCGACGGCGGTGTTGGCCATCGCGTAGTCGGCCTGCCCCGGGCTGCCGAACACTCCGGAGGCCGAGGTGAACGCCACGAGCAGGGAGAGCGGGTCGTCGGCGGTGGCGGCCAGCAGGGCGCGCAGCCCGTCCACCTTGGTGGAGTACACCAGGGCGAACTGCTCGTCGGTCTTGGCACCGATCAACCGGTCGGCGATCACCCCGGCGCCGTGCACCACCCCGGTGATCGGGCCCCAGTCCCGGCGTACCTCGGCCAGGGCGTCGCGCAGGACCACCTCGTCCCGGGTGTCCACGGACAGGTAGCGCGTCGGCGAGCCCGCGTCCTCCAGGGCCCGCAGGGTCTGCCGGACCTCACGTACGGCCAGCACGCGCCGCGCCTCGGCGGCGAGTTCGGCCGGTGGGGCCTGGCGGGGGCCGGTGGCGAGCAGCCGGATCAGGCCCGTCTCGTCGGTGGCCCCGGCCAGCCCCGCGGGCTCATCGGCCAGTGCGGTACGGCCGAGGAGCACCAGTCTGGGCCGGTGGGCGGCCGCGAGTTCGCGGATCGCCGACGCAGTGACGCCGCGTGCGCCGCCGGTGACCACGATCACCGAGTCGGCATCGGCCCGCGGTTCGACGGGGCCGGGTGCGACGGGGCACGCCAGCGGAACCGTCCGGCTTCCGTCGGCGGGGAGACCGACCGTGATCGACGGCCCGCCCGCGGTGAGCTCGGCGGCGATCGCGGCAGCGACCTGCTTGTCACTGCGCCCGGTGCGTGCGCAGTCGATGGCCTTCACCGTGGCCAGGGGCCACTCCCGGGCGGCGGTCCTGGCCAGTGCGTCCAGACCACCATGGACCGGCCGGCCGCCGTTTCCGCTCAGCCCGAAGTCGCCCCCGGTGTCCTGCACGGTGACCAGGAGGCCGCCGGCCGAGCCGAGCCGGTCGGCCAGCCCCCGGACCGCCGCGAAGGCGGCCGGCGGGTCGTCGCCCTTGTCCAGCAGGATCACCGACCGTGCCTCGGCCGGAAGACCGGTGACGAGCCGGGCCGGCACACCGTGGGCCGCGAGTTCCTCGACCAGCAGATGACCCACCCGGGTGGAGTCGTCGAGCACGAGGAGCTCCCGGTCGCGCAGACCGGCCAGGGCCAGCCCGGCCGGCGCCAGCGGCAGGGCGCGTACCGCCAGGCGGACCGGCTCTGGACGGTCGGTGGCGGTGGGGACTTCGGCGGCGGGGGCATCGGTGGCTTCCGGACCGGAGGCGGGCTCGGAGTCCACGTCCTCGGGGGATCCGGGGGCGGAGGTCCCGGGAGGCTTCGGGGACACCGGGGACACCGGCGACGGACCGGCGGACGCCTGGTCGCCGGCGTCATCGGTCTGTCCCGCCAGCTGGGCGACCTTGACCGAGATCTCCCGCAGCGTGCGCAAGGACGCCAGCTCGGACAGGTCGGCTGCGGGCAGTTCCCCCACACGTTGGCGGACCCGGGAGAGCACTTCGACCTTCTTGATGGAGTCGATTCCCAGGTCGGCCTCGAGTTCCATGTCGAGGTTGATGATGTCCGCCGGGTAGCCGGTGCGCTCGGCGACCACCTCCAGCAGCAGCGCGCCGATCGACTCGGCGTCCAGCGGCAGCCCGTCCAGCGGCAACGCGTCCGGTTGCGGCCCGAGCAGCACCAGCCCGGGCGCCGGGGCCTCCACGGGCGACGGCACGACGGTGGCCTGCGGGGGTGGCGCCGGCACAGCCGATGTCGCCTCACCCCCGTCGCCGCCCGAACCGGAACGGAAGGGCTGGCCAGAGCCGGGGACCGTACCTGACGGCACGGGGGCGTGGACCGGTTGACCGGAGGGCACGACCTGCGCGCCGGTGGCACCCACCGCGACCTCTGCGACGGGCCATGGCTGCGGGTCGTCCACGCCGACGGCGGGGAGACGGACACCGGCGGCGCCGAGCAGGGCCTCCATCGAGGCATGCGCCGTCCGCAGGTAGAGCTGGTGGTTCTCAGCGGTCACCCGTTGGTACGTGGCATGCGCCTCCGCGCTCTGCCGCTGGGCCTCGGCCAGGAGCCGCA
This sequence comes from Streptomyces sp. NPDC053426, assembly GCF_055585405.1. Taxonomy (NCBI): domain Bacteria; kingdom Bacillati; phylum Actinomycetota; class Actinomycetes; order Kitasatosporales; family Streptomycetaceae; genus Streptomyces; species Streptomyces sp. NPDC053426. Next base: position 11,298 of record NZ_JBVJKE010000038.1, read on the forward strand.
ACCATTCCGTCGGCGGAGCGGGGTGGGCCGAGCCGGTGGACCGGACGCTCGGGGTGGCCACGGGAGCCGGCGTGCCCGGCCGGATGTCTCCGGGCCTGTCCGTGGCCACCTGGCCGGGGATCAGCGGTGCCTGCGTGCCGGGCCCGGCCGGCTCGGCGAGACCCGGGACCGGTTCCGGGGACGGGCCGGCAGAGGACACCGGCGCAGACCAGGCCACCGGCTGGACCGACAATTGCGCCGCCGGCATCGGGCCCGGGGCGGGCCGCGCGTTACCGGGGCCCGGGACCGGTGGTGTCGCCTCCGACACCGCCGCGGGCGGCACCACCGGTCCCGGCCGCCCCGGCGCCCCGTCGGGCGACGCCACCGGTCCCGGAGCTGCGGGAGTGGCACGTCCGCCACGATGGTCATCGCGGTGGTTGCCGCCGTTGATCAGGACCGTCATCCGTGGTTTCTCCTCACGATCCGGCTCGGGCACGGGCCTGTGCCCCTCCCACAGCGCGGACAGGTCCATGGCGACCCCGCGCACCGCGGCCCGCCCCAGCCCGTCGTAGAACGCGGCCAACCCGTGGCTTCCGCGCCGGTCGAGGCTGATCGCCGCGTGCTCACGGTCACCGAGTACCTCACCGGTCAGCCCGGTCAGGGTGGTGCCGGGCCCGACCTCGACGAAGGTGCGCACCCCGTCCTCGTACATCGCCTCCACCATGTCGCCGAACCGCGCCGGCGCGGCCAGTTGGGCGGCGATGCCGCGTCGCACCGCCGCCGGTTCGCGCCGGTACGGGGCCGCATCGGCTCCCGCGTACACCGTCCGTGCCGGCCGGTGGACCGTGAGGTCGGCAAGGAAACGGGTGAACGGCTCGGTGGCGTCGGCGACCAGGGGACTGTGGAACGCGGCGGCGGCGTTCAGCCGGCGGGTGACCACGCCGGTCGCGGCGCACCGGGCCTCCACGGCGGTCAATGCCTGGTCCGTGCCGGCCAGGACGACCTGCCGGGGCGCGTTGTGGTGGGCGACCCACACCCCGTCCACCTGCTCCGTCAGCTCCTCGATGCGTTCCAGCGGCGCGTTCACCGCGAGCATCCCCCCGGCGGTGGTGGCCGCGTCCCGCATCAGCTCCCCCCGCCGCCGGGCCAGCCGGACCAGGGTGGGGGCGTCGAAGGAGCCCGCCGCGTGCAGGGCGACCAGTTCACCGAAGCTGTGCCCTGCCACGCAGTCAGGCGTCAGCTTCAGATCCGACAGCACGGCCAGCAGGGCCAGGCTGTGCGCGGCCAGCGCCGGCTGAGCGACCTCGGTGGCGGTCAGTGCCGCCTCCAGCGAGGCACGGTCCTCCTCGCTGAACACGGGGGGCGGGAACACCTCCCGGTGCACCGGGAGGACTGCCGCGACCGCGTCCCAGGCATCCCGGGCCGCCCTGTGGTGAACGGCGAGTTCGGCGCCCATGCCCACGTACTGCGCGCCCTGGCCGGGGAAGAGGAAAGCGACCCGGCCGGGGGCGGGATCACCGGTGGCGAAGTGCGCCCGGGGCGCGGAGAACGGCACCCCGGCCTCCACCCGGACCGCCAGCGCGTCCAGCCGCCCCGCCAGATCGGTGGCGTCGTCGGCCACCACGGCCAGCCTCGCCCGGTGTCCGGTCCGGAACGCCGCCTGACACTCCCGCGCGATCGCCGCCAACGGCCGGTCGGGCCGGGGCCGGCGGATCAGTTCGGCCAGTGCGCCGGGGGAGGAGGCGCTGAACAGGACGAGTTCGCCGGGGGCCGCCGGGAGGTGCCAGGCCCGTCGGCCGCCCCTGGCGGGAACGTATTCCTCCAGCGTGACGTGGAAGTTGGTGCCTCCGAAACCGAAGCTCGACACGCCGGCGCGGCGCGGCCGACCGGCGCCGCTGATCCAGGGCCGGGTGGCGGTGTTCAGGTAGAAAGGGGAATCGGCAAGCTCGAGTTCGGGGTTGGGCCGCCCCACCTTGATGGTCGGAGGCAACACCCGGTGGTGCAGGGCGAGTACGGCCTTCAGCATTCCGACGGCGCCGGCGGAGGACTTGGTGTGCCCGAACTGGGACTTGGCCGAGCCCAGGGCGCACCACTGCCGGTCAGGGCGTCCTTCAGCCTGGAACACCTCCCTCAGCGCGGCGAACTCGGCGGCGTCACCGGCCTTGGTCCCGGTGCCGTGCGCCTCGACGAGTTCCACGCTCTCCGGGCCGTACCCGGCGATGTCGTACGCCCGGCGCAGCGCCCGTTCCTGGCCGGCGGCCAGCGGCGCGTAGATGGCCTTGCTCCGGCCGTCCGACGCTGCGCCGAGGCCCCGGATCACCGCGTAGATCCGGTCCCCGTCGCGTTCGGCGTCGGCCAGCCGCTTCAGCGCGAACATGACCACGGCCTCGCCGAGCATGGTGCCGTCGGCGTCGGCCGCGAACGGCCGGCAGTCCTCCGTCGGAGAGAGCGCCGGAGTCTTCGAGAAGCACACGTACATGGTGATGTCGTTCAGCACGTCCACGCCGCCGCAGATCACCAGGTCGCAGCTGCCGAGGGCGAGCTCACCCAGTCCGGTGGAGAGCGCGGCCAGCGACGAGGCACACGCGGCGTCGGTCACGTGGTTGATGCCGTGCAGGTCGTACCGGTTGGCGATCCTGCCGGACACCACGTTGCCGAGCAGACCGGGGAAGGTCGCCTCGGTCCAGGCCGGGAAGTTGGCACTGATCCGGTCGCAGATCTCGTCGGCCGCGGCCGGGTCGAGACCGGAGGCGAGGAGTTCCCTTCTCCACACCGGCCGGGAGAGCCGCGCTGACACCTCGAACCCCATGGCCAGGCCGCTTGTGCCCAGCACCACCCCGACCCGTTCCCGCTGTTGTGCGGTCATCTGCCCGAGGCCGCAGTCGGCCAGCAGGTCACCCGCGGCCATCATGGCCAGCAGCTGGGCGGTGTCGGTGGCCGCAAGGTCGCTCGGCGGGATTCCGTACGCCAACGGATCGAACTCGAAGTCAGGCAGGAACGCGCCCCTCCGCACGTAGGTCTTGTCCGGAGCGAACGGGTCAGGGTCGTAGTGGTCGGCCGGTGACCAACGCTCCACCGGTACGTCGGACATGAGATCCCGGCCGGCGAGGACGTTCCGCCAGAACCCTGCCACGTCTCGGGAGCCTGGGGTGAACGCGGCGAGACCGACCACCGCGACGGGAACCTGGGCACGTTCTGCTCTCATCTGCGCGGACACTCCTGCAGGGGTCAGGTGAGTTTGCGGGGACGGAACGTGAGGGCGGAGTCCGGTATGGAAAGCCCGAAGGTACGCAGCTGGTGCGCGCGAGTGATCACGGCGGCGCCCTCCAGCAAATTCAAGGCGATCTGCGTGACGGTGCGCCGGGACGGATCGGCGAGCAGGCTGCCCCGGGCCCAGTTGTTGAACGCGCCGAGCGAGGGACCGGCCCACAACTGGTAGTCGATGCGGCGCTCCGGTCGGCCCTCGATCGCCCATCGGCTGGCGTTGCCCACGTACCACCGGAATACCAGGGCCATCCGGTGCTTGGGGTCGCGTTCGGCTCTGGCCAGCTGTCCGGGGTCGCGCCGTAGCCAGAACCGTTCGGTGTCCGCCCAGATCGCGTCCAGGTCCGCGCCGAACACTTCGTTCTCCAGTCTGTGCCGCGTGTCGGCGGGGATCTCCGCCAGGGACCGGTGACGCCGGTAGACGTCGTACAGTCGCTTGGCGCGCGCCGCGAACAGGGTGCCCCTCGTCAACACCTGGACCTGAATGCCTTGCTCGAACATGTCCGCGGCCGGGGCCATGGCCACGTCGGTGATGCCGGCTCCGGCCAGCAGCTCCCGCGCGTCCGCGGACACCCCGGACTCTGCTGCCAGTTGATTGACCGATCCGGTCATCACGTAGGCCGCGCCGAGTGCGAAGGCACCGGCCACCGCGCCGGGGGTGCCCAGACCGCCCGCGGCACCGACCCGGATCGGGCGGAGGAAGCCGTACCTGGCCACCAGGGTGTCCCGGAGCGCCAGCAGCTCGGGCAGGATCACGGACAGCGGACGGCTGTCGGTGTGACCGCCGCTGTCGGCCTCGGCGGTCACGTCCTCGGCGACCGGGACCAGGCGGGCCAGCCGGCCCTGCTCGGCGGTGAGAGCCCCGTCCCGGACCAGCGCGTCCAACAGCGCCTCCGGCGCAGGCGACATGAACTTCTCGGCCACCTCACGACGGGACACCTTGGCGAACAGACAGGTGTCCCTGACCACCCGGCCGTCGGCGTCCCGCCGCAGTCCGGCCGCCGCGCAGCGGACGACGGCGGGCGTCAGGTCCATGAACGCGGAGGCCGAGATCCGGCGTACACGGTGACGCAGCAGGAGGTCGGCGACCTGCGACTCCAGTCGGGGCTCGCCGGGTGAGTGGATCAGGTTGACGCCCCAGTTGGGCGCGTCGCCCAACGCCGCGGTCAGCTCCGTCACCGCCTGTTCCACCCGGTCGGGGGCGAGTCCGGCGGCGCCGAAGAAGCCCATGAGCCGGGCTCCGGCCAGCTCCGTCACCATCTGGGTGGTGGCGATCCCGTTGGCCATCTCCCCGGCCACGTAGGGAAACCGTGTTCCGTGTGCCTCGGCGAAGCCTCGGTCGCCAAGCCACTCCGGGTACACCGGTGGGGCCAGCCCGACGAGCGGGTGGCCCCCGCCGGGCCCGAGCGTCCCGCCCACGGCCAACCCGTACCCGGATCCGCCGCCTACCACGTACAAAGGCTCACGGATCCGGGCCGCGTAGGCGGAGATCCCGGCCAGGTCGAACGCGGCCGGCTCCGAGCCGGGCCGCCAGCAGACCTGGGGCACGCCGGCGGCGCGTCCGGGCGTCTTGGACAGAGTGGTGTTCACCGGTCGGCTCCTCTCGGACGCGGCGTCGGTGTGGGCGTAGGTCCTCCGGCCGGCCCGTACCCGTTCCCGGTCGGGCCGACTGCCCTGTGGCGACCGTCCGCGGCGGCACGACCGACAGCGGGCGGGCTCGCCGAGTCCCCCTCCCGGGTGGCCGCGCTGCCGGGCACGGAGGAACACGCCCGGGGACGCGACACGGGGACGGCCGGGGAACGGCCCCAGGAGTCGACCCGCCGTCTCGAAGCGGGCCACAGCAGTTCAGCGATGCGGTGCCAGGTCAACCGGGGCAGCCTCCGTTCGGGATGGGAGCCCGGACAGCAGGTACTCCAGGCTGATGTGTTCCGGGACGCCCGCCGGTCCGAGTCTGGCCCTCACCTGGGAGTCGTCGTACCGACGGTGGTGCCGCAGATAGCAGAACACCCCCCTGACCAGTGAAAGGACCGACTCGTACGGCGAGGGGTCGGGGAGCTCCGGCACAACTGCGATACGGACCCCGGAGAGTTGCTCCAGCAGTCTGCCGAACACGACGACCGGTGTCTCCTGGCCGTGTACGACGTGGTAGGTCTCCACCCCGTCGGGGGGAGGCAGGTCGGCGAGCCGGGCCATCACGGCGGCGGCGGATTCCACCGGCATCAGGTTGAGTTGTCCGTCCGGCCGCCCCAGGATCCGGAAGCGGTTGGTCCGGGGGAGGAGCACGTCCGGTGTCCGGCCGGGGCCGAGCTGGCTCCGTGCGATGCCGGACAGGTTCCGCGTGATGTTCAGCAACGGGTGTTCCGGGAGATCCGGGTGGGGCGGCAGACCGGTGGTCAGGACGCTTGGCCGGAAGATCACCACCGGCCGGCCGGTGGCCCTCGTCCACGCGTGCACCAACTGTTCCGCCTCGAACTTGGACCGTTCGTAGGTGCCTTCGAAGCCGTAGGCATCGGTCAGTTCGTCCTCGTACACCACCCCGGTCCGACGCGCCCCGGCCACGAACGCCGTGGAGACGTGGAACACCATGGGGGCACGGCGTCCGGCCCCGGCCAGGTCGAGGACGTACCGGGTGCCTTCCACGTTCACCTCGCGCAGCGTGGCCAGGTCACCGTCGAGGGTGGTGTTCCCGGCGCAGTGCCAGATCGCGTCCAGCGAGTCCGCCAGTTCCTGGTAGTCACTCTTCGGCAGGGCGAGGCCGGGTTCGGTGATCCGGGCGGACACCACCTGGACGCGGTCGGCGAGGCCGGTGAGGCCGGGGGCGAACCGGCCGAAGCCCCGGGTGATCCGCTCCCGTACGCGGTCGGGCTCCCCGCGCGCGAGCACTGTGACCGACGGGTGACGGCGCAACAGCTCGTGCAGAAGTCGAAGGCCAAGGAAACCCGTGGCACCGGTCAACGCCACCCGCACCGTACCCCCCGCTCTCTTCCCTGATGCTGGCCCACGTTCTCACGCGGAAAGCGGTGGGACGAGGCCACGGGAACGGCACCACTCGTTGTGCTGATATTCAGGCAGAACCGCTGGCACACCGCCGCTTTTGCCGGTAAGCACCTGTTCTGTACCGTGCGTGGGTACGGTCCGGCACGCCTGCTTGCCCCTGCGTTCCCGGGTACTGCGAGCCGCCTGGAATGCGAGCCGCCTGGAACACACAGGAAGGAACTCAATGGGCCAGGACCGCCTTGCAGCGTCCTACGGCGATGCCAATCCACTGTTCCGGTTGTGCCGGCACCTGGGCTGGGGCGCACTGGTCAACCTCGGTTACCACACCCTTCCGACCCTCCCCGGGATCGTCGGTGGGCTGGCTTGGTTTCAGCGACGGCTCGAGACCAGGAGCCTGGCACTCCTGCAAGCCGGTCCGGGACACCGGGTGCTGGACGCCTGCTGCGGACGCGGCCACACCACCGCCCGGCTGGCTGCCGCGGGCTGTGCCGCCGTGGGGGTCGACATCACCGCCGACCAGATCGCACAGGCTCGCGCCCGGTACGGCGACGCCGTCCGCGCCACCTTCGCCGTGGCCGATGTCACCGCCCTGCCGCAGGCAGAGGGCATCCGTGCCACGAACGGCTCGTTCGACCGGGTGCTCTGCCTGGAGGCGGCCTTCCACCTCTCTCCCGCCGACCGCCGCGCTCTGTTGGCCGAAGCCTTCCGGGTACTGCGCCCCGGCGGAAGGTTCGTCCTGGTCGACTTCGTCTGGAACACGGACGATCCGTCGATGATCCGGCAGCTCGATCCACTGGGCCTCGTACGCGAGGCGTGGCAGTTCGACGAGTTCGAGCCCCTGAGGCGTTATCTGAGGCACGCGGAGGAGACGGGGTTCGTCATACGGCGCACCGTCGACTGGACCCGTCCGGTGATCGAAGGCTTCTCCCGTCTCGGCGCTCTCCTGACACGCATGGCGACGAACCAGGCCGGCCGGGAACTGCTGTGCCTGCGCTGGCCCGACTTGCGCGAGTTCAGCGAACAGGACTGGCGGCACACCCTCGCCAGTGTCGAAGCCCACTGCTCCGTAGGACGCTGCACGGGCTACGTCGCCCTGGTGCTCGACAAACCAGCCTGATCACCACCTCCGGCCGACTCAGCCGCCGTTGCTACTGGCCCTGGACGTGCTCGATGAGCCCGCTTCCGGCGGAGCGAGCCGCCCGGTGCGCGGCACCGAGGGACTGCTTCGCGCGGCGGTCGGTGGGCCCCTGCGCTGATCCTCGGGGCCGGGCAATGGGGCCTTCACCGATGAGGACCCCTGCCGGGCCGATGTCAGGAGGCGGTCACTCCCGGTCGCCGCCAGGGCAGTTCGGCGTGCCGCACCGCGTCGGACGAACGGGTGCGGGTAGGTGGTCCGCTGTCATGAGGCGAGAGATTGAGGGGTGGGATCACTGTTGTGGGGCTTTGTCGCATGGCGGCTGATGCTGATGACGGCAAGGGTGGCGTCGGGCCGGGAGCAGGCCGGTGAGTAGTTTCTGTCCGATGCGGCCGGCCGCGCCGTGGTTCGCTGTGCCGATGCCGGCTGCCTGGATGACCTGGTCGCGGGCGGTCTGGAAGGCGATGGTGAAGCCACAGCGGTCCGGGTCGGTGCCTGGCACGGACTCGGCGGCATCGGCCATGACCGTCCGCAGTGCCTGGTAGAGCGTCAGCAGTGCCCACATCTCCTGTTCGATGCCGACCCGGTCGCCGGAGCGCAGGACGCGTCCGGCCATGATCGTGTGTCGGAGTGCGTAGTACGCCGATTCGTGTTCCCACCGTTGGCGGTAGAGGCGCATCAGTGAGGCGGCCGGGTAGCGGCGGGAGTCGGCCGAGGAACTGGGCGCGGGTGGCGCTCACCGCGGCGAGGAAGAAGTTGCCGTCGAAGCCCTTGTCCCACAGCACCAGCGTGTCCGGCCGCAGCAGGCGCAGGAGGCGGGAGGCATAGCTGGTCTCGCCCTCGTCGGTGGGACCGAAGACCGCGCCGAGCAGGGCCCGTGTCCCGGTCTCGACGAGCGTCATCAGCTCCAGCGTCGGATATCCGTGATGGGAGGTCCGGCCCAGCCATGCCCGGTTGCGCTCCGTGTCAGGCACTGCAGCCGTCGAACGACACCGTCCGGTACGGGCCGAAGCTCACTCCTGGGGTCGTCGGCCGCGCCGGCGGCCCGGCCGGTACGTCGAACAACGCTCGTATCGGTGTGGTTCCCAGCCTGCGGCGCTGGTCTCGCAGGGCCTTCGGAATCGGCGAAGCGACCGGCACGTCCGCCGGCCCGGCCGTCAGCTTGTCCCGGACGAGCCGGTATCCGACTTCGGGAAAGAGACACATCGCCAGCAGGAAGTAGATACCGACACGGGACGGCAGATCACGCAGTCGACTCTGGAGACGACGGGTCTCGTGAAGGACAGCGTCGACCAACTCGAACGGTATGACGGCCGTCAGCTCGCCCAGATGACCGGGAGCGAACTTGCCTGCAGCCACGGTGACCGAACGAGTGATGGCCATCATCGTGATCGGAATGCTCAGCCCGCCCTGCGGACACCACAGCCAGGGCCAAGGCGCCTCACCACGTTGGCCGTTGTCAACCGGAATGCGACATCACCCGTGAAGGGCAAGGGTGTGGTCGCGGATCTGCCAGCCACCTCTCGATGAGACCTGCTGGACTGATCGCGAAACACGCTGCCTTTCACAGGATGGAACGCCATGCAGGCAACCACTACCGCTTCAGTCAACGGCGAACTCTTACCCCCTCGGTCCCCGCTGACGGGGTGGCCGGCCGTGGTCTCGGTGATGCTGGGAATCTTCGTCATCGTCACCACCGAGATCCTGCCGATCGGTCTGCTGACCTCGATCGGATCCAGTTTCACCGTCTCGGACGGGATGGCTGGACTGATGATGACCATGCCGGGCTTCCTGGCGGCGATCGCCGCTCCACTGGTCACTGTGATCACGGCACGCTTCGACCGCCGACTGATGCTGTGCTTCTTCATGCTCCTGCTGGCACTGGCGAACTTCCTTGCCGCCGCGGCACCCGACTACTGGCTCGTACTGACCTCCCGGATCATGGTCGGGATCACGATTGGCGGCTTCTGGTCGATCGGGGCCGGGTTGGCGGAACGACTGGTGCCGCCGGTCTCGGTCGGCAGGGCAACTGCTGTGATCTTCTCTGCCGTCCCGCTGGGATCCGTCCTCGGCGTGCCGGCGGGCACCCTCATCGGAGATCTCACTGGATGGCGAACGGCCTTCACCGTCATGGGAGTTCTGACGGTCGGCGTACTGGTCATGCTGCTCTTGTTCGTGCCCCCGCTTCCTCCGGTCCAGGCCACACGACTGGGCGTGCTCAACGGCATGCTCCGCGGTACCAACACTCGCTTCGCACTCCTGCTGACGTTCCTTGTTGTGCTGGCTCACTTCGGCACCTACACCTACATGACACCATTCTTGGAACAGGTCACCCATGCCAGCGGTGGTCTGATCACTACGTTCTTGCTGCTCTATGGTGCCGCCGGCATCCTCGGCAACTTCCTGGGCGGCGCCTGGGTGGCCCGGTATCCGCGGACCGTCTTCGGGCTCGCGGCCGCCCTGATCGCCGCAGTGACCCTCCTGCTTCCAGCGTTGGGCCGCTGGGAGGCCGGCGCAGTGATGCTGCTGATCGTGTGGGGCATCGCGTATGGCGCCGTACCGGTCGCGTCGCAGACCTGGTTCTCCAAGGCGGCGCCGCACGCCCCGGAAGCGGCATCGGTCCTGTTCACCGCATCCTTTCAGGCAACGATCTCGATCGGTGCACTCGTAGGGGGAGTCCTCCTGGACCGGACCTCTCCGTCCGTGGTCATGCTGCTGGGCGGTTGCACCGCAGCGCTCATGGTCCTGGCGGTAGGGAGCATGCCTCGTCGGGCCGGACTGCGATGAGCGGTCCTGAGCACACAGGGATTCGTAGTCTTTCGACAGTCGACGGCGCCGTCCCAACCAGGCGAATGTCCGCTCCCCCCGACGTCGCGGGACCACTGCGAAGAGCGGTGCCGCAGATGGTCTTGCACCTGCTTTGACCCACATTGAGCGGAAGTCGCCGTCGCGTCGCTGCACGATCTGCACGGTGATGCCCGTGGTTTTCTGGGCCCGGGCGTGGAAGTTCTCCGCGGCCTGGGGGAAGAGGACTGCGGCGCCATCGCGGTCGCCGACGTTGGCCGGGCCGGCGCGGGTGAGCGGGACGGTGCCACGGGTGTCGGCCAGGAGATGGCGTTCGATGCCGCTGCCCTTCTTGCCGCCGTCGCTGCCATGCGGCCACCGCGCTCCGTGGTCCGGACACTCCGGCTGTCCACGCAGGAGCTTGCCCTCTGACAGGCTTTCAGAAGGACATGAAATCTCCGGGAGTTGGCGGCGGCCGGGAAAGGCCGGGGCGGCGCGATGCGCCCCGGTGGGCTGACGGCGCCGAGGATTCTCCATGGCTGTTGAGTGCCGGAGTCGTACGACGAGACGGTGGGGAGCCGGCTACCGTGCGACTGCCGTGCGATCGGATGTGTTCACACCAGGAGCGCAGGGAGCCCCATCAGGGCAGGGTGACCAAATGGGTCCCCTGCCCCGACGGAGCTCGGTCGGCCGGGCGGTGGGTTACCGGCGCCCGGCAGAGGCCGGTGCCGTGTGCGGCGCTCTCCGGCTCAGCCGAAGTTCACGTCGCTGCACCACATGTAGGCCTGGTCGAGGTGCGAGGCCTGCCAGATCACGAACAGGATGTGGTGACCGGTGTAGCCGGAGGTGTTGACGTTGAACCTGATGTCCTGCGCCGGGGCGTAGCGACCGGTCTGCGTGATGAAGTCGAGGTTGCCCCAGCCCAGGGTCTGGGTCTTGGGGTTGAAGCCCTGCTTGCTCACGTAGACCCTGAAGTAGTCGGCACCGTGGGACGCCTGGTCGTGCAGTTGGACCGTGAAGTTGTTGCTGATGTTGGTCGTCTTCCACTGCCCGGGCTTGTCCAGGCTGGCGTTCCTCGAGAGGTTGTTGCTGCAGAGCGTCCCGTCGGGGGTCCGCGCCTGGAACTGGCCACCGAGGCCGTCGCGGAGTGCGCTCATCCAGTTCCACATGGTGTCGGGGTTGGCCTGGAACGCCTGATAACACATGGGGTCTTCGGTCTGCATGGCCGGGCTCGTGTGGTTGCTGCCCCACGTCTTCCAGCACTGATACGCGCGGGAGGCGGGGTTGATGATGGTGCCGTGAGCCTGGGCGGGGGCCGACCAGGCCAGTGCGCCGACAACCACGGCGAACACCATGACGAGCGCCTGGAGAGGCCGGCGGAGGGGCGACCGTGAACGCCCTGTTAACGGACTCTGTTTGCGCATGTGGGGGGAACTCCTTCCAGTTGCAAGACTGTCGTGGGAGCGCTCCCAACGGTACGTCTTCTGGATGAAATGTCAATGAAGCAATCGGAGTTGGTTACAGAGGTGGGCGGCGAGCAGGGAATCTGCCGTGAACCAGGAGCCAGAACCGTTCCCGGGACCGGAAAGCGAGGACGCGGCCTGGACCGGTGCGCGGGGCGATGTCAGGGAGGGGCGTTCGCAGCATGGCAACGGGACCTGGTTCCGGCGCGGGGGCCGTCCAGTTCCACAACACGCGAGATCCCATGGGGCGCCACCGTGGCCCCGAGACGCTCGCGGACCAGGTGCCGGAACACTTCCCGGTGGATCGTCGGCCAGGCCACGGAGAAGAGGCCCGGCTGATCACGCCCGGGTGCGTTCCACGTGTGCCGGCACGGCTGTTCCGGACAGGGCTGCCCCGCGGTGAGCGGACGGCATGGGCTGCGGCTCGGCCGTCGCCGGTTCCCACCGATGATGCTTCCCCCACCGAGCTCTCCGCTCTCACCCGTGTAGCGGCCACCAGCTCGACGATCCGTCGGTAGTCCACCGCGAGCACCTCCACGGTCGCCACCTCGTGCCAGTGCGACACGACAGCACCCGAGCCAAGGGCCTCTTCGGCCACCGCCGATACAGCCCCGCGCACCCGCAGCGGGCACTCCCGCCACGTCCGGAGCGGCCAGGAACTCGGCGAATCCGATCGCGATTCGTTCCGCCTGCGGGCGAAGCTCCTCCGCCCGCACCCAGGTAGCCGCCTTCCGCTCCTCCGACCATCCCGACCATCGACCGCGTCGGCCAACCCCCCTTCGCCGAGCCGGAATTGATCTAGCGAACCCTGCCACGACGACACCGGGAACACGCCTGACCAAAGAAGCTCAACCATCACACCCGGAGGGACATCGGCTTATCATGACGCCGCGTCAATTCGCAGTCTTGCGGATCCGGACCAGCAGGGGAGACTGCCTTCACGACCGGGGCCGCCCGATCCCCGACAGCACCACGCCAAGCGAGCCGGTCCACCGTCACTCCACCGAGATGAGGTCTGATGCACCGAAACCGAGCCACCGTCAGCGCGGTCGCCGTGGCCCTGTTCACCGCCGGCCTCGCCGTCGGCCCGGCAGCAACCGCCACCGCCGCCGAGGCGAAGGCCCGCGTCGGAGCCGACTGGGCAACTCAGTCGATCGTCTTCACCGCCGCTGCAGGACAGATCAACAACCTCAACATATTCTCCATGTACACCAGTGACGGGATCCGGCGAATCGGCTTCAGCGACGTGGTCCCGCTCGAACCGGGCGACCACTGTGCGTACTCCAGAGCCGAGGACACCACCTCCGTCGTCTGCGAACTGCCCGCCGACAGCCCCCGGTCCGACCGGATCGACGTCTTCCTCGGCGACGGCAACGACACGATCGCCGCCTTCACTCCCGGAATCGGCACCGTCAGCGGCGGCCTCGGCGACGACGAACTGCACGCCCACACCGCACGCACGGTGCTGGGTGACGCGGGGAACGACATGGTCATGGGACCCGCGGCCCTGCACGGCGGCGACGGCATGGACCACCTGATGGGTGACAGTAGCAACCAGCAGATGTGGGGCGGCCGGGGCGACGACATGATCGAGGGTTACGGCGGTGACGACACCGTGCACGCCGGCCCCGGCGACGACCACGCCATGGGCGGGGACGGCCGCGACATCCTCCTCGGAGGCTCCGGCAACGACACACTGGACGGCGAAGGCGGCGACGACCTCGTCTGCGGTGGCACCGGAAAGGACGTCCTCGAAGGCGGACCCGGCCGCGACCTCGTCCTCCCGTGAAAGCTCGTAACACGAACTTGTCGAAGCGGCCCGGTCGGACGTGACCGGTCTGGTGGCTGGGCCGTTCGTGATGTCGTGAGTACTCGGCCGTGGACCGTGGACGACGACTTGGTCTGCAGGGCATCCTGTACGTCCTCTACAACGACATGGCCTGACAACTGCTGCCGCTGGAGCCGGAGTCCGTCTCCGGGCAGGCCTGCTGGCGCCGCCTGGAAAGAGGCGGCAGCAGGTCGGCGTCTTTGACCGGCTGCACCGGATTCCGCCGGCCGAACTGAACGAGGCCGGGGAGTTCGACTGGTCACGGGCCTGCGCGGACGGTTTCCACATCCGCGTGAAAAGGGGGTGCCGACACCGGTCCGTCGCCGGTCGACCGGCGCGAGACGGGCAGCAAACACCAAGGGCACAGTGCCGTCTCCTGCGAGCGGAGACATTCGCTCGGGGGGACTCATCAGTTGGACGACCGCGTGATCATCTCGGAAGGCCAGGACCAGCGTCGGGAACTCCCCGTTCGACAACCGAACCTCGACGTACCCCTGGCCAAGAGAACGCAGGTCGTTGTAGCGGTCTGCCAGACCCTTCACCTCTGAACGTCTCTCAACCGGATGAAACCGACCAACGGCGCCACCGGTACAACCGCGGCCGCCGAGGCGGCCGGCCACCGGCATTCGACCGGCAGATCTACCGTCGGCGCAACCGCGTCGAACGCTGCTTCAACCGCCTCAAAGGCTTCCGCGGAATCGCCACCAGATACGACAAGACCGCCACCTCCCACGAAGCAGCGGTCGGTCTTGCGTCGTTCCTGCTCTGGGCAAGATCCGTTTGAAGACGGACCCTGGATCTACCCGGCCGCCAGCTGCCACGCCATGAACTCCTCGACCACTCCGGGCGGGTTGGCGACCTCGGTGGCATGCACCTCCCAGCCGGGGCGGGCCATGTCGAAGACGACCACCGGCAGCGACCGGCCGAGGACGCGCTCGATCACCCCGTCGGCGTGCAGATGCCGGGCCAGGTCGATCACTGCGTCGCAGAAGTGCGCGCGCAGCAGTTCGGCACGGGCGGCCACGTCCTCGTCGTCCAGCAGCCTGTCGAGGTCGAACTCGCCGTCGTACCAGGCGCCGAGGCGCCGCACCTCCTCGACGTACACCTGACTGCCGACCGGGTCCTCGGGGACGTTGCCGAGCGTCTCGAAGCCCTCGAGGAGCCAGTAGGCGTAGTTCCAGCGCACCTCGCCGTCGTCGTCCGGGTAGCGCTCCCGTTCGTACTGGCTCTCGGTGTTGTAACCGATGGCCACGTACGGGCGGCGGTCGTCGTCGTCAACCCGCCAGATGCGGAAGGACAGGGCGTAGATTTCGGGCCTCAGCTCGGCGGGAAAGCGTTTGAGGACGCCGACGGCCGCGGTCCGCAGATGGGCGAGGAAAGTCTCCGGTCGATCCGTCATCCGAGGAGCATCCCACCCGCTACGACCGGCGCCGCCACCCGGGTAGCCGCCCACTGCCCCGACCGTCGGCGACCACGACCAGCAGTCGCTACGACCGATGGCGTCCCAACGTCCGCAGGCCCGACAGCGTCCGGTCGTCGAAGTCGAACAGGGCCAGCCAGTACGCCCTCGGCGGGCCTCAAGCATGCGGCAGCGGCTACAGGTCGATGCCGATGAGCGGGTTGCTGGGGTGCGGGTGAGCCGGGGCGGCATGCGGTTCGCACCTGCCGGTGCTGCTGCGCGGAAAGGGTCCATGGCGAGGAGTGACTGCTGAGGTCTTCCGTTGTCTCGCAGATGTCGCGGATGCTGACCGGGTGAACTCCACGAGGGACTGGTATGAGAAGTGGGATTTCCCCGGAGGTACCCCGTCCAGAGCGCCGAACTACTACCACAACGAAGATGACGACCCGATCGACTGCCGGCCAGAGAGATCTTTTGAATTCGGAGGAGATCAGGACCTCTACAGCGATGGTCTGCTCGAGTGCGCCGGCTGTGGGCACATGAATCCAGAGAGCCTCGACGAGCGTCGCCTCTGCCCGTACTGCAGGCCTGACGGTCCAACCGGGGACGGCAAGGTGCCGACCGCGTTCCATGCCCTCCTGGACCAGCACGGGATCTCCCGGTCGAAGTCCTGGTCGCGTGGGGTCCGCCCTGCATGAGTGGCGCCCGTGTCAGTGGTGCTGTGCATGATCGGCGTGTCAGCTCATCGCGGAGGCGAAGAGGCGCCATGCCGATCACAAACCAGCAGGTAGCGGGACACGCGTTCCTGCGGTCGATGTACGAGGACCCGTACTTCCCTGATCACGTAGTCGATGGAGGAAAGGCGATCCTGCTGCGGCTGTGCGAGCGCATTGAGGCCGGGCAGCCGTCGGATCTGGAAGCCCTGTATGGGCTCACCCAGGCTGCGACGGAGGAGTTCAACCTGCTGGACAGGGAGTTCGTGGCGGCCGGGAGCGGGATCGAGACGGTCGCGCGCGAGTGGATCTGCGACGAGTTCTGCTTCGTCGCGTCGGCATACGGGTTCTCGGACGCGGATGCGGAGGTGTTGACCGCCGGCCGGGACTGGTGAATGAGGACGGGAAGGTCTCCTCCGTTCGAAGCCGTTCGTTGAGAGCCGCGATCAGCACGGTCGCCTCGTGGCGGACGGCGAGCTTGTCGTAGCGCGTGGCGGCAGCACGGTGTCTCTTGAGGCGGTTGATCCCGCACTCGACCGCATGGCGCTGGTGGTGGTCGGCCGGGTCGAAGTGCGGCGGCCTGCTCGTCCCGCGGCAACCGAATCCACCTGCGCAAACGCGGTGCTAAGGCGGTTGCCCCGGAGAAGAAGGACCAGGCCGCCAACCGGAAGAAAAGGGCTCCAGAGGCGGGCGGCCCATCAGCCACGACGCCGGCCTCTGCAAGGAGAGGAACGTCGTCGAACGCCCGATCGACAGTCTCGGGGCCTGGTGAGGCATCGCCATCCGATACGACAAGGCCCCGCACGGCCACCTCGTCGGCTTCCACCTGCGCGCCTCGATGGTCCGGATCAAGGATCTGACTCGGACCACCCATTGATCACGACTCAATAGGCACCCTGATATGTTTTTTCCACCTTCTTCTCCCAAGGAAGGCCCTGATGACGGGCACCGACAAGTGGTCCTTCACGGTGGATGAGGACGGTATGGTCCTCGCCGTCGCGCCCTCCGGTACGCCGGAGAACGTGCGGCTCGCCGTGGAGACCGTGCTGATTCCCTTCGGCGACTCGGTCACTGCCGCGGAGGGCTATCTGTGCCAGTGGCGGCGGATGGCGGAGGAGTTCGGCGACGACTACACCCTGGCGACCACGAGCGCGCAGGTCAGACGCGTAGGGCCGGACGAGATCGAACTCGGGGACATGTACGGGCAGTTCGAGGACTGCCGGATGAGTTGCCATGAGTTCGAGAGGATGCTCGGACGGCTGATCGACTTCCTGAAGTCGCTCCACCGCGAGGACGAGTCCCATGGCTTGATCACGACGTCACGCGGGGACGCCGAGCGGCGGGTGGTCGAGCACGCGGGGCTTGTACTCGACCAGCTGGATGCGGCCGTCGAAGGTGCGGTGCTCGGTCATCTCGAGGGCGACGTCCGGATAACCGTCGTAGATGCGCTCTTGGCCCGTGGCCCCGGTGATCACGGGGAACATCACGACCCGGAAGCGGTCGACCAGTCCGGCTCGTAGCAGGGACCGGCACAGGCTGAGGCTGCCGATCGTGCTGAGGAGCCCCGAGCCGCCCGACTTCATGGCGCGGACCGCCTCGACGGCGTCGTCGCGGACGAGCGTGGAGTTGGCCCACGTCAGTGGCTCCTTCAGTGAGGAGGAGAACACCACCTTGGACGCTTGCGTGAGCTCGTCCACGGACGCCTCTTCCTCGGGCCTGAACTCGTCCTGGC
>NZ_JBVJKE010000039.1:0-28094 GCF_055585405.1 Streptomyces sp. NPDC053426
CCAGGAAAAAAAAAACCCCCCCCCCCCCCCCCCCCCCCCCCCCCCCCCCCCCTCCCCCCCCCCCCCCCCCCCTGCCGCCGTGCCGTCCCGCGAACGGGTGCGGGCGGGCTCAGGGCAGCATCTTGTCCAGGGCGGTGGGCCCCTCCTCGTCCAGCTTCCGCCGGGCCCACTCGAGGTTGCGCGGGGTGAGGTCCTTGCCCGAGGCGAGGACGATGTCCTCCGGCGACACATCGGTGCCGGTTCGGGCGTGGAGCAGGCTGTCCGGGGTGGCGCGGTCCGCGGACCGCCGGGACGCTTCGGGCTGGGACGCGTCGGGCTGGGACGTCGACATCTTCTGGCTCCTAGGGTCCGGATCGCTGGAGCGGCCCCGGTGCTGTCATCGGGTCCTGTGCCCCACCATTCAACGCGGGAGCCCGCCGTGCATCCGGAACGCCCGCGGCACCGCGCTGAAGGGCCGCTCCTCCTGGCTGCCGGGGTACCTTCCCCGGCCCGCGGGAAACCTGCTCCGCCCGGCAGCCCTAGAAGGCCGTGAGCGTCAGCCGCAGGCCCGTGGGTGCCGTGTCCTGGATGTACGAGGCGAAGTCGGCCACGTCGTCGAAGGCGAAGCCGTACGCCCTGCCGTCCTCGGTGGCCGTGTGGACCGCCTTGGAGTAGTGGTTGGTGAGCTCGGTCCGGTAGAAGACCGAGGCGTCGGCCGTCGGCTGGTCCGGGTGGCTGAGCAGCGTCGAGCGGTTGAAGCCGGCGCCCAGCACGGCGGCGACCGGGCCGGTCGTGCCGTCGTTGGGGGCGGCGAGGGCGCCGTCGCAGAAGAGGACGTCCCGCGTGGAGGGCTTGCCGAAGGAGACCCGGGCGGGCCCGTCGAAGGTGAACCGCTCGCCGCGCACCCGGCCGGTGAAGGTGCCGGCGTTGGTGGTGACCCTGAGGTCCCGGCCGGTGTAGGTGCTCCACACCTCGTCGATGTACGGGGCGAGGTAGTCCTCGGCGAACAGACCGGCGTCCAGGCCGTGGCCGGGGGCGATGATCCGGGTGTCGTCCACGACGAGCCGGGAGAACGCCTCCACCCGCCGGACGGCGGCGAACGCCGCCGCGCGCCCGCCCTCGCGCACGGTGCCCGTCGTCTGGTCCTTGGCACCGGTGAGCCGGATGCCCATCGGCACGCTGAACATGTCGACCATGGTCGTGTTGCAGAACATGCCCGAGGAGTTGTACGTGAACTCGGCGCAGTCGTGCAGCACGCCGTGGTTGGGGTCGGAGGCGACCCAGCCGGCCGGGTACTGCAGCGCCGCGTTGCCGTTGCCGTCCGTGACGACCTTGAACTTGAGCTTCGCGCCGAGGGACACGTAGATCCGGCCGGACATGTACGGCAGGGACAGCCTGGTCTCGCCGCTGCCGGCCAGGCCGATCGCGTAGTCGGTGAAGCCGTCGGGGCCGTTGTCGGAGGCGGCGACCGGGGCGACGGTGCCCTCCGGGGTGACCCGGACCTGACGGCCGTCCACGTTGCCCACTATGTAGACGTGCACGTTCGCGTTGCCGAAGGAACCGCTGTCGTTGACGATCGTCAGCGGCAGGGCCCCGGCCGCCGTGCCGGCCTTCGGCTCGCCGGACTGGTCCGCGAGGGCGTGCGGGGCGATCGCCGCCGCCGCTGGGATGGCCACGGCGGCTCCGCCGAGGGCGAAGAGGACCTTGCGGCGGCCGAGGCCGCGCTGATGACGGGGAGTCATGTGGGGGATCTCCAGGAGTGGCTCGTGCGGATTCCTGACCGCGCCGGCCGACAGGGGGAGGAGAGCCGCGGAGAGCGCTCTCACAGCGGTACGTCGGGACCGGCGCGTGCCATCGATGCTAGGTACGGCCGTGGCCCCCGCCAACGGTCCGACTTGTCCGCAACACCGCGCTGACCTGCGGTTGTTCGAAGAAGCGGCGAAGATCCGGCGATCGCTTAACCGGGCTTTAAGGGCCGCTTAAGCCGGCCGGGCCCGATGGCCACGGAGCGCGTCGGGAGCGCTCCGCTGCGCAGCCGTCCGGTGAGGCCGTCAGCCCGCCCGGCCGTCGATTTGTGCCTCCGCCGCGGCCAGGATCTCCGTCACCCGGAGTGCGAACGCCGCGTCGCAGGGGTGGGGGGTACCGGTACCGGCCGCGGCGAGGAGGGCGTCCGCGGCGCGGGCGAGCGCCGAGGCCGCGCCGTCGGAGGCCTCCGGGAGGGAGGTGACGCCCGCCGCGCCGCGGAGCTCGACCACGGCGCCGGCCGCCGCCGGGGGAGCGGTCAGGCTCAGGGTGAGGCTGCTCGACGCGCCGCCCGCGTGGTCGAGGACGAGATGGACGGTGTCGCCGGGACCGTACGCCGCCGCCGTCACCCGCCGCGGTTCGCCGAGCACCGGAAGCAGGACGGACAGGGCGTGCGGGCCGACGTCCCACAGGGCGCCCTTCTCCCGCCGCCACGGAGAGGCGGCGAAGGGGTTGCCGTCGCGGGGACCGCCGTCGGAGGTGAACACCGCCCCGAGCCACTGCGCACGCCCGGTGAACCAGCCGCCCGTGCGCGCCTGTTCGGTGATCCACGCCTGAGGCCCGGGCTGGAAGCGGGTGGTGAAGAAGACCACGGACGCGACCCCGGCCTCCTCGGCCGCCCCGACCACCGCGCGCCCCTGCGCGACGGTCGGCGCGAGCGGCTTGTCGAGCAGCAGATGGCACCCGGCCCGCGCCGCGCGCACCGCCAGCTCCGCCTGCACCGCGGGCGGCAGCGCGACGGCGACGGCGTCCACGTCGGCGAAGAGCGCGTCGACGTCGTCGTACGCCCGGGTGCCGTGCAGACCCGCCAGCTCCTCGGCGGCGTCGGGCCGGCGGCCCCACACCCCGACGAGGTCGAGGTCCGGGTGCCCGCTCAGCGCGGGGGCGTGGGCCGCCCGCGCCCAGGGTCCGGTGCCGAGCAGTCCGATCCGCATGCCGCCGCCTCTCCGGGTACGGCGACCGCCGCCCGACCGGTGTCCCGGCGCGCTCCGCCGGCGCGCTCCGGTCAGTACGGTGATCCCCGCCGGAGCGTCATGTCAACGGCCGCTCGCCGGGAGACGCGCGGCTCAGTCCGCGGGCTGGTTGATGTTGACCATCCAGGGGATGCCGAAGCGGTCCGTGCACATCCCGAACACGTCCCCCCACATCTGCTTCTCCAGCGGTACGGCGACCGAGCCGCCACCGGACAACTTCTCCCAGTAGCCGCGCAGTTCCGGCTCGTCCTCGCCGCTGACGCTCACGGCGAAGTTGTTCCCCGGGACGTACGTCATGCCCGGCGGCATGTCGGCGCCCATGAGGGTGAAGCCGGCCGCGCTCGTCAGCATGCCGTGCATGATCTTGTCGGCGTTGTCGGTTCCGGGCCGGCCGAAGTCGCCGTACGTGTTGAGCCGCAGCAGGCCGCCGAAGACCTCCTTGTAGAACTCCAGCGCCTGCCGTGCGTTCCCGTCGAAGCTGAGATACGGATTGAGGAGCGAGGCCATGATTACCTCCCGGAATGTCCGCAAAGGGCCGGCTGCGCGCAGCGTATCGCCGGGCACCGGCGCCCGCGCGGCGGCGGTGCCGCGGGCAGGGCCCCGATTCAGCGCCCCGTCTGCTGAATGCGTTCGCTTTCCTCTATTGGATTTCGGGCCGTGCGGGGACCAGGCTGGTACGCGCTTTCCGAAACCGTGAGACGACAGCCGGAAGAGGTCACGCGCACATGCACACCCGCCGTATCGGTGATGTCGAGGTCGGCGCCGTCGGACTGGGCGCCATGCCCATGTCGATCGAGGGGCGCCCGGACGAGACCCGCTCCCTGGCCACCCTGCACGCCGCGCTGGACGCCGGTGTCACCCTGATCGACACCGCGGACTCCTACCACCTGCACGCCGGCGAGGTCGGCCACAACGAGACCCTGATCGCCAAGGCCCTCGCCTCCCACGACCGGGGCGGCGACGTCCTGGTCGCCACCAAGGGCGGTCATCTGCGCCCCGGCGACGGCAGCTGGACCCAGGACGGAAGCCCCGGGCACCTGAAGCGGGCGTGCGAGGCGTCCCTGCGCCGGCTCGGCGTGGAGGCCATCGGGCTCTACCAGTTCCACCGGCCCGACCCCCGCGTCCCGTACGCCGAGTCCGTGGGCGCGCTGCGCGAGCTGCTGGACGAG
Organism: Streptomyces sp. NPDC053426; assembly: GCF_055585405.1. NCBI lineage: Bacteria > Bacillati > Actinomycetota > Actinomycetes > Kitasatosporales > Streptomycetaceae > Streptomyces > Streptomyces sp. NPDC053426. The sequence goes on from NZ_JBVJKE010000039.1 coordinate 4,145, forward strand.
GGGAAGATCCGCACGGCCGGCATCTCCAACGCCGACCCGGAGCAGATCCGGCAGGCCCACGAGATCCTCGGCGGCCGGCTGGTCTCCGTACAGAACAAGTTCTCCCCGGCCTTCCGCTCCAGTGAGCCGGAGCTGCGCCTGTGCGACGAGCTCGGCATCGCGTTCCTGCCCTACAGCCCCTTCGGCGGCATCGCCCGGGCCGGTGAACTCGCCTCGGCCCACGCCCCGTTCGCGCGGATCGCCCGGGCGCACGGGGTGAGCGCGTACCAGGTGTGCCTGGCGTGGATGCTCGCCAGGTCGCCGGTCGTCGTGCCCATTCCGGGCGCGAGCCGGCCGGAGTCGGTCCGCGACTCGGCGGGCGCCGCCGGCCTCGTCCTGACGGCCGAGGACCTCGCGGAGCTGGACGCCGGCTGAGCGCACCCCGCCCGTCTCAGGCGCTGGACGCCGGGGGCGGGCACCCCATGTGCCTGGTGTACTCCTGGCACGCAAGTGGAGAAAGCGCTTGCTGTACAAGGCTCACAGTGGAGGACCCCCACCCATGGCGTCGCTGGAAAGACCGCTCGACCACCGCTACCGCGGCGAGCACCCGATCCGCACCCTCGCCTATCTGTTCCGCGCCGACCGCGGCCGGCTCGCCGCCGCCGTCGGCGTCTTCACGGTCAAGCACAGCCCGATCTGGCTGCTGCCGCTGATCACCGCGTCCATCATCGACACCGTCGTGCAGCACCAGCCGATATCCCGGCTGTGGACCAGCACCGGCGTCATCATGTTCATCCTGCTCGTCAACTACCCGCTGCACGTGCTGTACGTCCGGCTGCTGTACGGCAGCGTCCGCCGCATGGGCACCGCCCTGCGCTCCGCGCTGTGCACCCGCATGCAGCAGCTCTCCATCGGCTACCACTCCCGCGTCAGCGCCGGCGTGCTCCAGGCCAAGGTCGTCCGGGACGTGGAGACCGTCGAGCAGATGGTGCAGCAGACCGCGGAGAACGGGCTCGGCGCGCTCACCGTCCTCACCGGCGGGCTCGTCATCATCGCGATCCGCACCCCCGAGTTCCTCCCCGTCTTCCTGATCGTCGTGCCCGCCGCCGCCCTGCTCGTCGCCAGGCTGAGGGCCCGGCTGCGCACGCACAACGAGCACTTCCGCCACGAGGTGGAGACGCTGTCCTCCCGGGTCACGGAGATGACCCGGCTCATCCCCGTCACCCGCGCCCACGGCCTGGAGGGCAAGGCGCTGCGCCGGATGGACGGCACCCTGAACCGGCTGCTCACCTCCGGGATGCGCCTGGACCTGGTCAACGGCCGGTTCGGCTCGCTGGCCTGGGTCGTCCTCAACGTCATCGGTGTGATGGTGCTGGCCGGCGCGGCGCTCATCTCGTACTACGACGTCTGGGGCGTCACCGCCGGCGACGTCGTGATGCTCAGCGCCTTCCTGACCACGCTCACCAACTCCACCACCACGCTCGCGGGACTGGCCCCGGTCATCACCAAGGGGCTGGAGTCCGTCCGCTCGGTCGGCGAGGTCCTCCAGGCCCCCGAACTGGAGGACAACGAGGGCAAGAAGGAGGTCGACGGAGTGCGCGGCGCGATCACCTTCGAGGGCGTCGGCCACGCGTACGAGACCGACGGGCGCCCCGCCGTGCGCGACTTCACCCTCGACGTCGCCCCGGGCGAGACCATCGCGCTCGTCGGCGCCTCCGGGGCGGGCAAGTCCACCGTGCTCAACCTGGTCATCGGCTTCATCCGCCCGACCTTTGGCCGGCTGCTGCTCGACGGCACCGACATGAACGGCCTCGACCTGCGCACCTACCGGCGCTTCCTGTCCGTGGTGCCCCAGGAGTCGATCCTCTTCGACGGCACCGTCCGGGAGAACGTCGCCTACGGCATGGACGACGCGGACGAGGAGACGGTACGGGCCGCGCTGCGCGACGCCAACGCGCTGGAGTTCGTCGACCGGCTGCCCCAGGGCCTCGACACCCTCGTCGGGGAGCGCGGCGCCCGGCTGTCCGGCGGGCAGCGCCAGCGGCTCGCCATCGCCCGCGCGCTGATCCGGGACCCCAAGGTGCTGGTCCTGGACGAGGCGACCTCGGCGCTCGACACCCGCTCGGAGGCGCTGGTGCAGGAGGCCCTCGCCCGGCTGCTGCGCGGACGCACCACGTTCGTCGTGGCACACCGCCTCTCCACCGTGCGCGGCGCCGACCGGATCGTGGTGATGGCGGACGGCCGCATCCAGGAGATCGGCACCCACGAGGACCTGCTGCGCCGGGGAGGGGCGTACACGGCGCTGCACAGCGGCCAGGCGGCCTGACCGCCTCGGCCCCACCGACGGCCGACGGCCTCTGCCACGCCCGGACTCGTCCGGGGCCGAAAGGGGGTCCGGGGCGCGGCCCTGGGGGCGGGCGCCCCGCCGTGTCCGTGGCCGTCCGGGCGGCGAGGGTCAGGTCCGTCCAGGGTCGGAAGGGGGCCCGGGGCACAGCCCTCGAGGGCGGGCGTTCCGCCGTGTCCGAGCCCGTTCGGCGGCGAGGGCACAAGGCCCGGTCAGGGCCGGAAGGGGGCCGGGGCGCCGCTCCGGGGACGGGTGGCCGTGTGCGAGCCCGTCCGGGTGGTGAGGGCAGGGCCCAGTCAGGGGTGAAAGGGGGTCCGGGGGGCACCGTCGGGGACGGGTGCTCCGCTGGGGCCGAGCCCGTCCGGGTGGTGAGGGCGAGATTCGGTCAGGGCCGGAAGGGGGCCGGGGCGCAGCCCCGGGGACGGGAGGGGAAGGGGCGGCGGGGGCGGAACATCCTCGGCTCCGTGCCGTCGCGGTCAAGATGCGAGTGGTTTCGGTCAATTGTGGCCACATGGACACATGGGATGAGTGCTTCCGCCTGGTTCGGGCATACGCAGCGAAAACCAGAGAGGGGCACTTCGTGCTCGTACCGGACCCGAAGGTCGTCAGACGGCTGCTGACGCGGTACGCGACGCTGCGGATAGCCCAGGCGGAACGGTATTCGCCGGCGGCGGCGCGCGAGCTGGAGGAGGTCGGCTCCGCGCTCTGCGCGATGACGGGGGCGTCCCGCGTCCACGACGCCATCGCGCTGGCGGACGACCTGCTCGACCGGGCGCGGCCCGGGACCGGCCGGAGCCCGGAGGCGGACGGGGAGAGCGGCCTGCCCCTGGCCGTCTGAGCCACCGGGCCGCTCACCCGCTCACCCGCTCACCCGCCGCCCGTTGAACGTCGAGCGATACGCGTACGGCGTCGTGCCCACGACCTTGCGGAACCGCTCGCGGAACGCCGTGGGCGAACCGAACCCGGCCTGCTGGGCGATCCGTTCGACCGTGTGGTCGCTGTTCTCCAGCAGATACTGCGCGCGCCGCACCCGCGCCCGCAGCAGCCACTGCAACGGCGTGGTGCCCGTCTGCTCGCGGAACCGGCGGCTGAAGGTGCGCTCGCTCATGCCGGCGCGCGCCGCCATCGCCCCGAGGGTGACCTCGTGCGCCAGGTTGTCCTCGACCCAGTCCAGCAGCGGCTCCAGATCCGACCCGCGGGGCACGGGCGGGTGCTCGTGCACGATGAACTGGGCCTGTCCGCCCTCCCGCTCCAGCGGCATCACCGACATCCGGGCGGCGTTCGCGGCCACGGCCGAGCCCAGGTCCCGGCGGATCATGTGCAGACACATGTCCAGCGCGGCGGCGGCGCCGGCCGAGGTGAGGATCTGCCCGTTGTCGACGTAGAGCACGTCCGGCTGCACGTCGACGTCCGGGAAGGCGCGGGCCAGCTGTCCGGCGGCCACCCAGTGCGTGGTGGCGCGCAGCCCGTCCAGCAGCCCGGCCTCCGCCAGCACGAACGCGCCCACGCACACCGAGGCGATCCGGGTGCCCGCCCCGGCCGCCTCGCGCAGCGCCGCGAGCACGGCCGGCGAGGGCGGGGGCGCGCCCTCGGCACGGCCCGGGACGATGATCGTGTCGGCGTCCGCCAGCGCCTGGAGCCCACGGTCGACGCGCAGGGCGAAACCGCCGTCCGCGAGCACCTCCGGCCGCTCGGCGCACAGCCGGACCCGGTAGGGGTGCCGGCCGTCGGGCAGCCGCGTCCAGTCGAAGACCTGCATGGGCGCCGCCATGTCGAACGGCACCACCCCATCGAGAACCAGAATCGCCACGGAGTGCATGGCCGCCACGATAGGCGGATTCCCGCCACCCGCCGGAACCGGGGCGACGGGGAGGCGACGGGGCACGAGCCGAGGTGGGCGGTGTTGGCGGGAACCCGTCGGAACCTGTCGTTTCAGCCCCTGGGTGATCACTCGGCGGGCTCCTAACGTGAGCCCGGCACCGCCGTTCACACCATGGAAAGAGTCCCGGTGACCAAGCTCCTGCTGTCCCTCCACGTCCTGGCCGCCATCATCGCCGTCGGCCCCGTCACCGTCGCGGCCAGCATGTTCCCGCCGGCCGCGCGCCGCGCCGTCCCGGCGGAGGGCGACGGGCCCGCCGCGACGGCCGTGACCACCGTCACGCTGCTCCACCGCATCTGCGGGGTCTACGCCCGCATGGGGATCGCGGTGCCCGTCCTCGGCCTCGCCACCGCCCTGGCGATGGGCGTCCTGGACGACGGCTGGCTCGTCACCTCGATCGGCCTCACCGCGGCCGCCGCCGGGGTCCTGCTCGCCTTCGTGCTGCCCCGGCAGGACGAAATCGTCGAACGGCTGGGCGAGGGACGGCCCGTCGGCCGGCAGGACACGGTGCGACTCGCCATGTTCACCGGGGTGTTCAACCTGCTGTGGGCGACCGTCACCGTCCTGATGATCGTCCGCCCCGGCTCCACGACGGGTGCCTGACCGTCCGGAACGACTGAATCGTGACGTATTTCCGCAATCACCTTTCCGTGGTCCGTCGTACCGGGGAATTCCCCCTTGGGGATGGTCGGCCGCCTAGACTCTGCACTCGCGTCCCGCATCGGGGCCGACGAGCAGAAAGGCGCGTTGACGGGTGTTCCAGGATTCCCCCATCTACGACCGACTCATCGCGGAGTGCGGCGATGTGCCCGCACAGGTACGCCGTGAGGCCGAACGCGTGAGCAGGGAGCTGGAGCTGGTCATGCGGCCCCTGCAGTCCCCCGGTTACGCCCCCGGCCTCGACCGGCCGCAGTCCCCGGGCAACGGCTGGCAGCGCACCGCCCTGCTGCCGGGACCGCGGCCGCACTGAACCCCGCGCGGTGACGGGCCCCTCACCGCACCGTGCTGCCCGCCTCGTCGAGCTCGACGGGTTCGTCGGGAAGGGGACGGGACAGCCACTCGGCGATGGTCCGGGCGATCGGCTGCCCCGTCTCCACCTCCACGAACCCGAACTGCCCCGACTGGTTGCACTCCAGGAACCACCAGGTCCCGTCGGCGTCCTCGGCGAAGTCGAAGGCGCCGTACGCCAGTTCGGACCGGCGCAGATACGCGCGTACGGCGTCGGCGGTGCGCGCCGGGACCTCGACCGGCTCCCAGGGCGGCCCGGGAGCGGCGAAACGCACGTCCACCTCCTCCGGGTCCGCGTCCGGCCGCGTCGCCTTGCGGGCCGCCAGCAACCGCTCGCCCACCGCGGTGAGCCGGATGTCGGCCCGTTTGGCGATCCGCCGCTGCAGCAGCGTCGGCCCGAACGCGACCGCGGAGAAGTCCGTGTCCGGCGCCACCCTGCTGGTCGGCACCGCCCGCGGCGGGTCCTGCGGATGCGCCCCCGACACCGGCTTGACCACCAGGTCGGGGAAGCGCTCCGCGAACTCCCGCGCGGCGCGCGGGAACGTGGTGATCACCGTGGCCGGCACGGGCAGGCCGCAGCGCTGGGCCAGTCGTAGCTGCCACGGCTTGTGGCGGGCCTGCCGGGCCGCGTCCGGATGGTTCATCCAGCGCGCGTCACAGCCGCGCAGCATGCCGTAGAGCGCCTGTGAGGCCTCCTCGGTCAGCCACGCGGACGGCTGCGGCGCGCGCCCGGCCGGCGTGCCGGGCCGGCGCACCCACACGGACCGCAGCCCGCCGATGCTCACCAGCCTCCCGCCGGCGGACAGATGACCGCGGAAGCGGCCGTGGACGTACTCGCCGGACAGTGAGACGCCGTCCGTCAGATCGGCGGGATCGAGGCGCACCACCGGCACACCGGAGCCGTTCAGATGGACGACCACCATGTCGGCGGTCACATCCTCCTCACTGGTGAGGATCAGCACGGTCATCGTCTACGGTCCGCGTTCAGTCGTCGAAGTGGGTCTTGGAGCCCGCGGTGGACGTCGTCGTCCCCACCTCGCGCAACAGCGCGTGATCGCAGGCCGCGATCCGCCCGTCGCCGAGTACGTTCAACTGCAGTCCGGAGTCATACGCGTACGGAGTGGCAACGGCCAACTCCACTGCCGGACGTGCGTAGTTGAGCGCGAACGGTTGCATCGTCTCTCCCTCGTCGGTGCTGCGCCGAGCAGGCAACGGCCCGCTGTGCGCCGTCGCTTGGTCCGCCGACTTCTTTTGGCTTCCAGAGACTTATACGAATCGAACGGGTGGTTGGTTTCCTCACGGAGCGTAATCATCGGCGGGGTGTCGACGACCCCGCCGGAGGGGCGCTCCGGGAGCCCGGACGCCGGAGGAACCCCTCATGGTGCGCAGGGCCAGCAGGAGAACGCCCATGTCGTCCAGATAGACCGGATCGGGCAGCAGATCGGCGGGCAGCACGAGGTAGAGGACGGCGCCCCAGAACACCCAGCGGGGCCCCGTGGGCAGACCCGCGTGACGCAACTCACGCCGCGTGCGCACCAGTCGGACCAGGACGGCGACGGCGCCGGCCAGCACCACGGCCGCGAGGACCGCGGCGACGACGAGCACCACGGTGGTCTTCTCCAACGGACCGCCCTCCTCCTGTGACCCGTGATCCGTGGCCCGTGCCGCGGTCTCGCCGCGACACGGCCCGCACTGAGCGGATTCCCGCTCGCGACGCCGGTACGACGGCCGGGACCGGCCATGCGCGCACGCGTCCGATGCCCCGCGAGATCCGTGCGAAACGCCGGATCGTCGCAGGTCATCCCGGTGGCTCAACCAAGTGGCAGTGAGGGGTGGGGGCGCCTAGAAATGGTCATCAGCCTTCCCATGGAGACGATCATGACCACATTCTCCTCGTCACCTCCCTCGAACGAACCGGTCATACCCACCGAGGCGGCCACGGCCCCGCCCTCCGCCACCACGGCCACGGCGACCGGCACCCACCGGCAGGACCGGGCCCCCACCCGCCCGCTCGGGGTCATGACGAAAGCCCCGGCCGGCCTCGTGGACCCCGGCACGGCCGGGAAGCCGTACGGCGATCCGGTCGGCGACCTGGTGCGCACCGCCGTCTCGGACCGGTCCCTGGAGGATGTCGCCGCCCTCGTCACCGCGCTGGAGCGCTCGCCCGAACACACGCGGGCCGTGGTCGAGGCACTGCGCGCCGCCGGGATCGACCGGTCGGTGGAGGACGTCACCCGCCTCGTGGCCCTGCTGACCCGGCCGCCGCGCGACGCGGGCAGCGCGGACGAGACGATCCGCGCGGCGGCGGCCCACCGCTCCGTCGAGGACGTCACCCTCCTCGTGGCGCTGCTGCACAGCGAGCCGCTGGCGCCCCACTGCCGCGAGGAGGCGCTGCGGGCGGCGGCGACCGGCCGCTCCGTCGACGAACTGGTCGAACTGATCGACCGCCTGGCCGCCCAGCGGCCGGTGACGCTCGAGCCCCACCCCGGGGACGAGACCGTCCGCCGCACGCCCGAGCCGGCCGCCAGGTCCGTGATCTGGTCGACCCGGCTCGCCGCCGTGGCCCTCGCCGTCTGCGCGGTGACCCACTTCCCGCTGCGGCACGACGGTGTCCCCCTCTCCCTGCACGCCTTCGCCGTCGGCCTGTCGGTGTTCTGCACGGCGCTGGCGCTGATCCTGGTGGTGCGCCCCGGTGCGACGGCCCTGGCGGGAGCGGTGGTGGTCCCGGCGCTCCTGGCCACGGCCCACGCCTACGGCGACTCCCTCCCGTCCGCCGCCCTGCCCCGCTCCGTGGACCTGGCCCTCGCACCCCCATGGCTGACCACCCCGACCGCGGCCGCAGCCGCCCTACTGGCCCTGGCGTCCCTGGTCGTACACATGAGGTCATTCCTCCCCACCACCCGCCGCCCCCTGAAGCCCCGCAGCACGACCGAGTAACGCCCCGCCCCCCCGCGACCGCGGGCAGTCGTGCCGCAGGGCGGCACGGGTGGGCGCGACGGCACCCCGTCAGCGCCGGGCAGCGCGCCCCCGCCCAGCCACAACGCCGGGCACCCCGCAAACGCCGTACCGGGAGCGCCTAGTTGTCCGACGCGGGCTCCCCGGAGGCGGGGCCCGGCCGCCGCGCCTTGCCACCGACCCTGAACCGCTCCAGAGTGCGGGTCAGAGGAGACACCCCCCGAGGCGCGGGAGCCTCCCCCGTCCCCAGGGCCTCGGCGGATTCCCGGTACACGGCCAACGCCTCGTGCGCACGCTCCGCCGCCTCCCGGTACAGATCCCGTGACTTCGTCATCGCCTCCAGCGCCTCGGCGTACATCGCCACCAGCTCCCGCTGCCGGACGAGTTCCTCCGCCGTCGTCAGCAGGCGCCACTCCTCCCGCAGCGCCGTCAGCGCGTCCTCCGCCCCCTCCGGCAGCGTGCGCGGCAGCGCGTCGTACCGGGTCACCGCCGCCACGAGGTCGACCGGTTCCGTGCCGTCCAGGAACACCGCGCGTACGGCGAAGGCGTCGGCGTCGTACCCCTCGGGCACCGGACTGCCGGGCAGCACCACCGCGCCCCCGCGCGGAACCTCCACACCGGACTCCCGCAGCGCCCAGTTCGCCACCCGCAACTGCTGGGGCGTGGCCCGGTGCTCCACCACCCGGTCCCGCAGCCCCGGCGGCAGCCAGCGCGCGAGCGGCACCCGGCCGCGCTCGTCCGTGGTCATCGCCTCATGGACGACGACATGGACGTGCCACGGGTCGCGCACACAGGCGCGCAGCAGCCGTCGTACGTCCTTGTCGTCCTCGGGCAGCGGATTGATCACGCCCGGCCGCAGTCCCGTCACCGGGTCGGCGTTCCACTCCGGGTCCGGCTCCGACGGCCAGAACATGGCGGCCGGGGACGGCCAGGAGGGGTCCCAGGGCTGCTCCGCCTCGGCGACCAGGATCCAGTCCCGGCCCGCGTCCGTGCCGGGCGCGAGGCTCAGCCGGGCGCGCACGGTGACCTCGCCCGCGACTCGCGTCCGGGCTTCGAACACCAGGTCGGGAGCGGTGTCCGGCGCGGGGAGTTCCAGGAAGTCGTCGATGTCCTGGCCGGCCTTGAGCCAGTGCAGGGTGTGCCGGACCGCCGTGTCGGGCGTGGCACCGGCGTGGCGGCCGCGGGCCAGCCAGACTGTGGGCGGGACGGCGGGGCGGGCTGAGGAAGAGGTCGGCATGGGTCCAGTCGTGAGCGGGGGCACGTGCTCCTGCCAGTATCGTCGTGGCCGGCCGGAGGGTTGAGCCGGGGCTCCGCCGGTCGGCGTGTCGCGCGCGGGGTGTGCGCGGCGCACACATGGTGAGAGCGGTTCACCCGTGGCCCCGGCGGCGGGGCCGTCACCACAATGGGACCGGCGGGCGGGGCCGGCCCGCCATCCGCACCGGGGCCGGCCCCGCCCGCACCCCGTCCCGGCGGCGGTTCGGCGGCGGTTCGGCGGCAAAAGCCCGGACCCTACCAGCGGCGCGCCGCCCCTGTCGCATATTCCCCCGGAAAACGCCAAAGCCCTCACCGCGGTCGAGCACACACCGTAGCGTCGACGTCACGTTCGCGGTACAGCCGTGCGAGTAAGGGGGATCCGGCGTGCCCGGAATCGACGAGAGCCTGCTGGAAGCCATGCGACTGCCGGGGGCGCGCGGTGCCCTGGTGGTCGACTGGATCAGCGGTCTCGCCCTGGGGGCGGTGGGCGAGGCGCCCGGCGAGGACGCGGAGGCCACGGCCGCGGAGACCGCCGAACTGGCCCGCCTGGCCATGGAGAGCGGCACCCTCGCGCCCGCCGACGGCGGCGGGGCCAGGACGGGCAAGGAACCGCCCGTCGACGACCTGATCCTCACCACCGCCGACGCGTACCACCTCCTGCGCTTCGTCGTCACGACCTTCGACAGCACGGTGTTCCTGTACCTCTGGCTCGACCGCGCCGACGGCAACCTCGCCCTGGCCCGGATCCGGCTGGCCGAGATGGCGGACCGGCTGGTGCTCGGATGACCGCGGCGTGCACCGGCGAGACCGCGCCGGAACTGCTCGGCACCCTCGCGGCCGACCACGCCACCGGGGCACTCTCCACGGAGTCCGGGGTCTTCTACCTCTCGGCCGGACACGTCGTCCACGTCGAGTCCGCGTACAGCCCCGACCTCGGCGACCTGCTCACCCGCAGCGGCGCCGTCGCCCCGGCCGGCTGGTGGGACGCCGTCGAACGGGCCGGGGCCCGGCACCGCGTCGGCCGCCAGCTCGTCGACAGCGGGCGCCTCACCGCCGGCGCGCTGGAACTGTGCCATCTGGGCGCCCTGTTCGACGCGGCGTACTTCGCGCTCGCCCACGACGGCGCCACGCTCCGCTTCCGCCCCGGAGTCGCGCACTGGCTCGGCGCGGTCCGCCCCGTACCCGTGGCGACCGTGCTCGGCGAGTCACGGCGCCGCCGCGACCTGCTGCACCGCATCTGGCCCGACCCGGCCGTCGACACCGCCCCGCTCACCCGCGTGCCCGGCACCGGCCGCGCCGAACTGCCGCCCCGCCGCGCCCGCACCCTCGACCAGGTCGACGGCGCCCGCACCGCCGCACAGATCGCCGCGGCCCTCGCCCACCGCACCTTCCACACCCTCGTCGAACTGCGCCGCCTGGCCGCCGGCGGACTGGTCACCCCCGCGCCACCCCCGCCCGCCACGCCCGTCCACGCCGTCCCCGACGCGGGCGGCGCGGCGTGGGACGAGCCCGACACAGCGCTGCTGAGACGGCTCCTGGACGCCTTGGAGGCACTGTGATCCGCGCACGCCGACAGCGTGCCGAAAGGAGACTGCTCATGGCCGTCGAGACCGACGTGCTGGACGAACTGCGTCGGCTCCGCACCCGCATACCCAAGCTGGCCGGCTCCCTCGCGGCCACCGTCGACGGACTCGTCCTCGCCCACGACGTCCCCGACACCGAACCGGAGGGGCTGGCCGCGCTCACCGCCGCCGCGCTCGGCGTCGCGTACCGGATGGCGGACGCCGCCGCCCGCGGCGAGTTCCGCGAACTCCTGGTGCGCGGCAGCCAGGGCTACATCGCCACCTACGCGGCCGGCACCACCGCCGTCCTCACCCTCCTCGCCGACGACCGGGTCAACGTGGGCCGGCTGCACCTGGAGGGCCGGCGCAGCGGCGCCCGGATCGCGGAGCTGGTGGACACCCACAGCGGCCCGGGCGCCGGGCGGCACGCCGATCGGCTCACGACCCGGGAGACCCCCGCGCCGGCCCGGCCCATCGGCACCCTCCCGGTGCGGACCCCGCAGCGGCCCGCACACCGGCCCCGGCCCCAGCCCGGCGGCTGACCTCCCGGTTCTCCTCCGGGTTTTCCCGGCTCCCCTCCCCGGCCGGACGCCTCCGTACGACCCGGCGGCCGGCCCGAACCACCTGTCACGACCGAAAGGACACATCCCATGGCCAACACCGAGACCTCGCTCAAGGAATGCCTCAGCTCCATCGACGGCGCGACGGCCGCCGCACTCGTCGACTACACCAGCGGCATGGCCCTCGGCACGATGGGCGGCGGCAAGGACTTCAACCTGGAGGTCGCCGCCGCCGGCAACACCGACGTCGTACGGTCCAAGCTGCGCACCATGGAACACCTGGGGCTGAACGAGGAGATCGAGGACATCCTGATCACCCTGAACAGCCAGTACCACCTCATCCGCCTGCTCAAGGGGCGCGGCGGGAACGGCCTCTTCCTGTACCTGGTGCTCGACGGCGGCCGGGCCAACCTGGCCATGGCGCGGCACCAGTTGCGCCGTATCGAGGCCGAGCTCGAGGTCTGATCCGGCACCGGGGCCCTTCGCGCCGCCGGCGGCACGAAGGGCCCGAGCCGGTCAGGCCGCCTCGGGCAGCCACAGGTCGGGGCCGAAGACCTCGTAGTGGATGGAGCGGGCGGGCACCCCGGCGTCGAGCAGCCCGCCGCGCACGGCACGCATGAACGGCAGCGGGCCGCACAGGTACACCGTCGCGTCCGCCGGGACGTCGATCCCCGCGAGGTCCATCAGGCCGTCCCGGGCGTCGAGCTCCTCCGGGCCGGGACGCTCGTACCAGAAGACCGCCTCCGCGTCGAGCAGCGCGTTCACGATCTCGCGGGTCTCGGCGCGCAGCGCGTGCTCGGCGGGCGAGCCGTCGGCGTGCAGGACGAGCACCCGCCGGGTGGAGCCGGTGGCGGCCAGCCGGGCGAGCATGCCCAGCATCGGGGTGCAGCCGATGCCGGCCGAGACCAGGACCAGCGGGGTGTCGGCCTCGTCGAGCGCCACGTCGCCGGCGGGCACGGACAGCATGAGCTCGTCCCCGGTGCCGGTCTGTTTGTGCAGCAGGTCGGAGACCTCGCCGTCCGGTGCGCCGTCCGCTCCGGCGACCCGCTTGACGGTGATGCGGCGCAGATCGTCCCCGGGGTCCGAGGACAGGCTGTACTGGCGGAGCTGGTGCACCCCGTCGGGCATGAGCAGCTTCACGCTGACGTACTGGCCCGCCCGGGCCGGCGGGGCGGGCTCGCCGTCGGCGGGGCGCAGCAGGAACGACACCACGTCGTCCGTCTCCTCGTGGCGTTCCACCACCGTCCACGGGCGCCAGATGTCGCCCGCCTCGACACCGGCGTCGTGGTACAGGCGCGCCTCCCGCGCGATGAGGGCGCCGGCCATCAGCCAGTACACCTCGTCCCAGGCGGCGGCGACCTCGGGCGTCACCGCGTCGCCCAGCACCTCGGCGATCGCGCCGAACAGGTACTTGTGCACGATCGTGTACTGGTCGTCGGTGATGCCGACCGCCACGTGCTTGTGGGCGATCCGGGACAGCAGGGCGTCCGGGCGGGTGTCCGGGTCGACGAGCAGCGCCTGGGCGAAACCGGCTATGGACCCGGCGAGCGCCCGGCGCTGGGCGCCGCTGGCCTGGTTGCCCCGGTTGAACAGGCCGTCCAGCAGTTCGGGCCGGTCGCGGAACATCGAGCCGTAGAAACGCGTGGTGATCTCGTCGAGGGCCCCGGCCACTGCGGGCAGGGTGGCCCGCAGTACTGCGGCGGACTTTTCGGACAGCATGAAGTCTCCCAAGGGAGGGACGGGGAAAGCGGGTTGGACCGCGGATCCGGATCGGCGGCAACACCTGTATAGCAACGCGACATGCCTGTTTCCGGGGGTAACGAGGCCGCTGGGGGCAACGCGGGACCGTCGTACCACCGGAAGGGGACCTCCGGCCCCGGAGGGCGACCGGGGGACGGGGCCGACCGGCCCAAGCGGCCGAGCGGGCCGGCCGTCCGCCGGTGGTCCCCGCCGGTCCGGCCGTCCGGCCGATGCCGTACCGTCGCCTTTACTGGACCGTTACCGGCACGCCGGGCGGGAGGCCGCAGGGCGACGATGCCGGACGAGGGGACGGGAGGCACACGGGTGGCAGACTCCGAGCGGGACGAGGACGCCCGCGTACGGCTACCGCAGCTGAGGCTGGACGAGCTGCTGGAGGAGCTCCAGGCGCGGATCGACGCGGCCCGCGGCACCCGCGACCGGGTGCACAGTCTGCTGGAGGCCGTCCTCTCGGTCGGCCGGGAACTCGACCTGGAGCAGGTGCTGCACAGCATCGTGGAGGCCGCGGCGGCGCTGGTGGACGCCCAGTACGCCGCGCTGGGCGTGATCGGCCCGGACGGCAGGCGGCTGTCCGCCTTCCACACCGTCGGGGTGAGCGAGGAGGAGATCGCCCGCATCGGCCACTACCCCGAGGGCCACGGCATCCTCGGAGAGCTGATCCGCCATCCGGAACCGCTGCGGGTGCCGAAGCTCTCCGACCACCCCGCCTCGTACGGGTTCCCGGCCCACCACCCGCCGATGGACACCTTCCTCGGCGTCCCCATCAGGGTCCGCGACCAGGTCTTCGGCAACCTGTACCTGACCGAGAAGCGGGGCGGGGCGCACTTCGACGAGGAGGACGAGTCGGTCCTGTCCACCCTCGCCGTCGCCGCCGGCGTCGCCATCGACAACGCGCGCCTCTACGAGGAGTCCCGGCAGCGCGAACGCTGGCTCCAGGCCAACGCCGAGATCACCCACGGACTGATGTCCGGCAGCGAACGCGGCTCGGCGCTCGCGCTCATCGCGGAACGCGCCCGGGAGATCACCGGGGCCGCCCTCGCCGCGGTCGCGGTGCCCATGGCGGACACCGACTCGCTGACCGTGGAACTGGCCATCGGGCAGGGTGCCGACACCCACCGGGGGCTCGTCGTGCCCGTCGACGACAGCCTGCTCGGCCGCGCCTTCACCAGCGCCGCTCCCGTCACCACCGCGGACATCGCACGCGACGAGCGGGTCTACTCCGGTCCCCAGCAGCTCGCCGACCTCGGTCCGGCGGTCGCCGTGCCCATCGGGTCGGGCGAGAGCGTGCGCGGCATCGTCCTGCTGGCGCGGGCCGCGGACCGCAACGCGTTCACGGACAAGGAGATCGAACCGCTGCAGGGGTTCGCCGCCCAGGCGGCCGTGGCGATGGAGCTGGCGGAGCGCCGCCGGGACGCCGAGCAGATCGCCGTGTTCGAGGACCGCGACCGCATCGCCCGCGATCTGCACGACCTGGCCATCCAGCGGCTGTTCGCCACCGGCATGACGCTGCAGAGCGCCGGCCGGTTCATCGAGCACAAGGAGGCCTCGGAGCGGGTGCTGCGGGCCGTGGACGACCTGGACGAGACCATCAAGATCATCCGGTCGACCATCTTCGGCCTGCGCTCGCCCGCCGACGAGGGCGGCGGGACCGGCCTGCGCGCCCGCGTCGTACGGGTGGTCGGCGAGACCGCGCCCGTGCTCGGCTTCCCCCCGAGCGTGCGGATGGAGGGCCTGATCGACACCCACGTCTCCAAGGAGGCCGCCGACCATCTGGTGGCCGTGCTCTCCGAGGCGCTGACCAACGTCGCCCGGCACGCCCGCGCCGACCGCGCCGAGGTGGTGCTCGAGACCGACGGACGCGAGGTACGGCTGACGGTCGCGGACAACGGCGTGGGCATCCCGGCCGGAGGCCGCCGCAGCGGCCTGCGCAACATGGCCGAACGAGCGGAACGACTGGGCGGCACGTTCGACGTCACCGACTCCGCCGACGGGGGCACCACGCTGCTGTGGCGCGTGCCGGTGGGGGAGCGGTAGCCGGCTCGGGTCCGTCCTCCGGACCAGGCGGTCTCCGGGAGCGGTGTCTTCCGGCCGGTCCGAGCGGGGCCGGTGCGGGCGGCCGTGAGGCGGGGGAGCGGTAGCCGGCGCGGTGGAGGTGTGCCGGGCCTCGTGGCTCCGGCAGGAGCCGGGAGGCAGGCCCTGACGCTCGTCCGGGTGTGCCGGGTGGCCGCCGCGGGTACTCCGGTGGTCGGTCGTCGGCCGTGGTGGCCGTCCGTCCGCGACCGGTGCGGGCCTCACCGTCGGTGACGGCCCCGGGACGGGCCGCCGCGGCGCGGCACCGTGCGGCAGCCGTCGGCGGGAGGAGCGTCGCAGTGGCGGGCTGGACCTGGGAGTACGAGGGGTACGACCCCGCCGACGCGCGCCTGCGGGAGTCGCTGTGCACCCTGGGCAACGGATACTTCGCCACCCGTGGCGCGCTGCCGGAGTGTTCCGCGGACGAGGTGCACTACCCGGGTACGTACGCGGCCGGCGTCTACAACCGGCTCGTCTCCGAGGTCGCCGGACGGCACGTCGAGAACGAGGACATGGTCAACCTGCCCAACTGGCTGCCGCTGCGCTTCCGGCTCCCCGGCGAGCCCTGGCTCACCCCCGACACCGCACACGTGCTCGACCACGGCGAGACCCTGCACCTGTCCTCCGGACTCCTGGAGCGCAGGACGCGGTACGGCCTCGGCGCCGGACGGACGCTCCTGGTGCGCCAGCACCGCTTCGTGCACATGGCCGACCCCCATCTGGCGGGCCTGCGCACCGAGTTCACCGCCGAGGGCTTCTCCGGCCCCCTGGAGACCGAGGCGGCGCTCGACGGCGACGTCACCAACGCCGGAGTGCCGCGCTACCGGGACCTGGACGGCCGCCATCTGACCCATGTGCTCACCGGCACGAGCGCCGCGGACACGGTGTGGCTGCGCTGCCGCACCCGCACCTCGGACGTCCGGATCGCGCTCGCCGCCCGGCTGACCGCGCCCGCGCCCGTCACGAACCGGCACGACCGCCCGCGCGCCCTGCAGAGCACCCGTCTGGACCTGGCCGCCGGAGAGAGCGTCACCGTCGACAAGATCGTCGCCCTGCACACCTCCCGCGACCCCGCGATCAGCGACCCGCTGCACGCCGCCGTCGACCGGGTGGTCCGGGCGGGCGGCTTCGACGAACTGATGCCGCCGCACCTGACCGCCTGGGACCAGCTCTGGCGCCGGGCCGAACTGGACGTACCCGGCGAGGCGGGCCGCATCCTGCGGCTGCACCTCTTCCACGTCCTGCAGACCCTCTCCCCGCACACCGCGGACCTGGACGTGGGGGTCCCCGCCCGGGGACTGCACGGCGAGGCGTACCGGGGGCACGTCTTCTGGGACGAGCTGTTCGTCCTGCCGTACCTCAACCTGCACTTCCCCGAGATCTCCCGCGCGCTGCTGCACCACCGCCACCGGCGGCTGGAGCGCGCCCGCACCGCCGCCCGGGACGCCGGGCGCCACGGCGCGATGTACCCCTGGCAGAGCGGCAGCGACGGCCGGGAGGAGACCCAGCAGCTGCACCTCAACCCCCGCTCCGGCCGCTGGCTGCCCGACCACTCCCACCTCCAGCACCACGTCGGGTCGGCGATCGCGTACAACGTCTGGCAGTACTGCGAGGCCAGCGGCGACCAGGAGTTCCTGCACACCAAGGGCGCCGAGATGCTGCTGAACATCTCCCGCTTCTGGGCGGACTCCGCCACCTTCGACGACCGCCTGGGCCGCTACCGCATCAAGGGCGTGGTCGGCCCCGACGAGTACCACGACGCCTACCCGGACGCCGCCGAACCGGGCCTCGACGACAACGCGTACACCAATGTCACGGCCGCCTGGGTGCTCGCCCGCACCCTGGACGTACTGCGCGGCCTGCCCGAGCCGCGCCGCCGTGAACTCGCCGAGCGGACCGGACTGGACGCGAGGGAACTGGAACAGTGGGAGGAGATCTCCCGCACCCTGCACGTCCCCCTCCACCACGGCGTCATCAGCCAGTTCGAGGGCTACGGCGAACTCGCCGAACTCGACTGGCGCGGCTACCGGCACCGCTACGGCGACATCCGGCGCCTGGACCGGCTGCTGGAGGCCGAGGGCGACACCGTCAACCGGTACCAGGCCTCCAAGCAGGCGGACGTCCTGATGCTGGGCTACCTCTTCTCGCCCGCCGAACTCCAGGGGATCTTCCGCAGACTGGGGATGAGCCTGGACGAACGGACCTGGCGGCGCACGGTCGACCACTACCTGCACCGCACCAGCCACGGCTCCACCCTCAGCGGCCTGGTCCACGGCTGGGTGCTGGCCCGCGCCCGGCGCGCGGACGCCTGGAAGTTCTGCCAGGAGGCCCTCCAGGCGGACATCGCCGACATCCAGGGCGGCACCACCGGGGAGGGCATCCACCTCGGCGCCATGGCCGGCACCCTCGACCTCGTCCAGCGCGGACTGACCGGGCTGGAGACCCGCGGCGGAGCCCTGTGGCTGGACCCGGTGCCCCTGCCCGAACTCTCCTCCTACGGCTTCACCCTGCGCTACCACGGCCACTGGGGTGTCCGGCTGCGGTTGGAGCACGGCCTGCTGGAGATCGCCGTGCCCTCCTCCGGCCGCTCCCCGATCGAGGTCCACCTCCCGGACCGCACGGTCCATCTCCAGCCCGGCGAGACGGACCGCCTGGCCCTCCCGGACTGACACACGCGGGCGCCCGCCCGGTCCGGGGAACGGACCGGACGGGCGCCCGGTGGTGAGCCCTCGCGGGGCGGGGGGTCAGGCGCCGCTCTCGCGGAGCATGTCCTCGCGCTCCACGATCTTCACGCGCTCACGGCCCTGCGGCTCGCCCAGCGCCTTCTCCGCGGCGTCCAGGCGGTACCAGCCGTCCCAGGTGGTGAAGCGGATGCCGCGCTCGGCGAGGAACGCGTCCACGGCCTCCGGGGCGGGCGAGCCGGGAGTCTGGAGCCGGCCGGCCGCGTAGTCCGCCAGCAGGTTCCCCACCGTCTCGTTGGCGTCGCCCTTGGTGTGGCCGATCAGGCCCACCGGGCCGCGCCGGATCCAGCCGGTGACGTACGTGGAGTCCAGGTGCTCGCCGGTCTCCTGGATGACGCGCCCGCCCTCGTCCGGGACCGTGCCGGAGCCGAGGTCCCACGGCAGCTTGGGGAGCTTGTCGGAGAGGTAGCCCACGGCCCGGTAGACCGCGCTGACGTCCCAGTCCTTGAACTCGCCGGTCCCCTTGACGTTGCCGGTCCCGTCGAGTTCGGTGCGCTCGGTGCGCAGGCCGACGACCTTGCCGTCCTCGCCGAGGATCTCGGTGGGCGACTCGAAGAAGTGCAGGAACAGCTTGTGCGGACGGTCGCCGGCATCGCGGATCGCCCAGTTCTCCAGGGTCTTGGCGACCATGTCGGCCTGCTTGTTGCCGCGCCGGGTCGCGATCGAGCCCTCGTCGTAGTCGATGTCCTCGGGGTCGACGATCACCTCGATGTTGGGGGAGTGGTCCAGCTCCCGCAGCTCCATCGGGCTGAACTTCGCCTGCGCCGGGCCACGGCGGCCGAAGACGTGGACCTCCAGCGCCTTGTTGGCCTTCAGGCCCTCGTACACGTTCGCCGGGATCTCGGTCGGCAGCAGCTCGTCGGCCGTCTTGGCCAGGATGCGGGCCACGTCGAGGGCGACGTTGCCGACGCCGAGCACGGCGACCTTCTCGGCCTCCAGCGGCCAGGTGCGCGGCACGTCCGGGTGGCCGTCGTACCAGGAGACGAAGTCCGCGGCGCCGTAGGAGCCGTCGAGGTCGATGCCCGGCACGTCCAGCGCGCGGTCGGCCGTGGCGCCGGTGGCGAAGATCACACCGTCGTAGAACGCGCGCAGATCGTCGAGGTGGAGGTCGGTGCCGTAGTCGACGTTGCCGAACAGACGGATCTGCGGCTTGTCGAGCACCTGGTGCAGGGCCGTGATGATGCCCTTGATCCGCGGGTGGTCGGGGGCGACGCCGTACCGGATCAGTCCGAACGGCGCGGGCATCCGCTCGAAGATGTCGATGGACACGCCCGGTTCGGCGGCCACGTCGGACTTGAGCAGGGCGTCGGCGGCGTAGATCCCGGCGGGGCCGGATCCGACGATGGCTACCCGCAGGGGGCGGGGCATGGTCAGGTTCCCTTCGAGCGATGACAGGCGACTCGGTTGGAAGCCTAGACTGAGGCATGCCTTACCTGGTACGCGGGTCCGGTCTATGGGCTCATAAGCCTCTCTTATGAGATCTCCCTACCTGACCTTATGGCTCACGGTACGGGCTGTTCCGTCCAGATGACCTTGCCGGCGGGCAGATAGCGGGTGCCCCAGCGTTCGGCGAGCTGGGCCACCAGGAACAGGCCGCGCCCGCCCTCGTCCGTCATGGTCGCGTACCGCAGATGGGGCGAGGTGCTGCTGCTGTCGTACACCTCGCAGATCAGGTTGCGGTCGTACAGCATCCGCACCTGGATGGGGGTGCCGCCGTAGCGGAGCGCGTTGGTGACCAGCTCGCTCAGGATCAGCTCCGTGCCGAACGTCAGCTCGTCCAGCCCCCACTCGGCCAGCTTCCGGGTGACCGCCGCCCGCACCTCGCCGACGGCCGCCGGGTCCGGCGGCACCGGCCACTGGGCGATCCGGCCTGCGGGCAGCGCCCGCGTCCGCGCCACGAGCAGCGCGATGTCGTCACCGGTCCGCGCCGGGCGCCGGGACTCCAGTACGACCCTGCAGGTGTCCTCGGGGGAGTCGCCGGACCGGGACAGCGCCTCGCGCAGCCGCTCCAGACCGACGTCGATGTCGTGCCCGCGGTCCTCGACCAGCCCGTCGGTGTAGAGGACGAGCCGGCTGCCCTCCGGCAGTTCCAGCTCGGCCGACTCGAACGGCAGACCGCCGAGCCCCAGCGGGGGGCCGACGGGCACGTCCCAGAACTCCACACCGTCGTCCGGGCGGACCACGGCCGGCGGCGGATGGCCCGCCCGGGCCACGGTGCAGCGCCGGGAGACCGGGTCGTAGACCGCGTACAGACAGGTCGCCCCCGTCACCGGCGCGCTCTGCTCGTCCTGCGCCTCGTCCTGGTCGATGCGCCCGACCAGCTCGTCGAGCAGGGTCAGGAGCTCGTCGGGCGGGAGGTCGAGGGCGGAGAAGTTGTGCACCGCCGTGCGCAGCCGCCCCATCGTGGCCGCCGCGTGCAGGCCGTGGCCGACGACGTCGCCGACCACGAGCGCGACCCGGGCACCGGACAGCGGCAGCACGTCGAACCAGTCCCCGCCCACCCCGGCCTGCGCGGGAAGGTAGCGGTAGGCGATCTCCAGGGCGTTCTGCTCGGGCAGGGTGCGCGGCAGCAGGCTCCGCTGGAGCGTCACCGCCATGCTGTGCTCGCGCGTGTAACGGCGGGCGTTGTCGATGGAGACCGCGGCCCGGGCGACCAGCTCCTCCGCGAGAGCCAGCTCCTCGGTGTCGAACGGCTCCGCCTTCCGCGAACGCCAGAAGCTGACCACCCCGAGCACCAGCGCCCCGGCCCGCAACGGCACGGTGATCAGCGAATGGATGCCGTACTCCATGACCTGCCCGGAGCGCTCCACGTCCTGTGCGTGCCAGCCGGGCGCCTCGCCGAGCCGGGGCTCCAGGACCGGCCGGCCGGTGGCGAGGGTGACGCCCTGCGGGGCCGAGGCGACGAAGCGGATCTGCTCGCCCCTGGGGTAGAGCGGGGCGTCCGCGCCGATCCCCGCCGACGCCGCGCGGCGCAGCGCGCCGGCCGCGTCGGGGTGGCCGCCGGCCAGCACCGACTCGAACAGGTCCACCGTGACGAAGTCGGCGAACCGCGGCACGGCCAGCTCGGCGAGTTCCTCGGCCGTGCGGGTGACGTCCAGGCTCGTCCCGATGCCCACCCCCGCGTCGTACAGCATGTTCAGCCGCTCGCGCGACGCCTCCGCCCGGCCGGACAGGGCGCGCAGCTCGGTGGAGTCGCGGACCGTGGCCACGCTGCCGGGCGGGCCGCCGGCCCGGTCGGTGGGCCGCTGGTTGACCGCCAGCAGCCGGTCGGCCACCAGGTGCACCTCGTCCGTGGCGACGCGGCCCGAGGACAGCAGCTCGGCGGTGCCGGGGTCCAGGCCGATGTCCGGCACGGGCCGGCCTTCGGCGTCCTCGGGCAGGCCGAGCAGCCGGCGCGCCTCGTCGTTGGCGAGCATGAGCGTCCCGTCCCCGTCGACGATGATCACCCCTTCGCGCACCGCGTGCAGCACCGCGTCGTGGTGTTCGTACATCCGGGTCATCTCGCGCGGGCCCAGGCCGTGGGTCTGGCGCAGCAGTCTTCTGCTCACCAGGGCCGCGCCGCCGGTCGCCAGGGCGAGCGCGGCGAGCGCCGCGCTCAGGACGAGGGGAAGCTGGTCCTCCGCCGCCCCGCCGACGTGCTCGGTCGTGATGCCGGCCGAGACCAGGCCCACCACCTCGCCGCCGGCGTCCTCGACCGGTACCACCGCCTGCACCAGCTGTCCGATGGTGCCCTCGATCTCCTCCACCACCGGCTCGCCGGCCAGCGCGGGCCCGATGGTGCCGACGAACTTCTTGCCGATGCGGTCCGGTTTGGGATGCGTGTAGCGGATGCCGTCGGTGTTCATGACGACGATGAAGTCGACGTTCGCCTGCTCGCGGGCCGCCGCGGCATGCGGCTGGAGCACGGCCGTGGGGTCGGGGGACTCCAGCGCCTCGACGATGCCCGGCGCGTTCGCGAAAGTCTCCGCGACGGCGAGGGAGCGGTTGCGGGCCTCCTGCGTGCTGTCCCGCCGCACATGGAGCACCAGCGCCACGACGGCGGCCACGACCAGCAGCAGCACGATCACCAGGTGCAGCACGAACACCTGTCCGGCGACGCTGCGCCCGCTCAGCACCGACCGCAGCACCGCCGCCGGATGCCACCGGGAGCGGCCGTCTGCGTCCCGCCGGCGCCGGGCGGACGCCGCGGCACCGGGCCGCAGGGACGACCGGGGCCGGGATCGACCCATGAGTCGGACCATGAGCCATGTCTACACTGCCGCGCCACGCGAGGCGAGGGACGGCACCCGCCCGACCGGCGGGTCGTCACCGTTCCGTCACAGGTCCCCCCGGGTCGCGCGCGGCCGTCCCCCGTTGACCGCGCGCGACCCTCCCCCGGCGCGCGACTCGTCCCCCGAAGGTCGCGCGCGTTCCTCGGCCGGGCCGCCCCGGGCCGTGTTCGTCCCGGGGAACCCGGCCCCGCCGGCTCAGTCGGCCAGGGTGCGGGCCAGCTCCGTGGTGGCGCGGGCGATCTCGGTGTCCGGCTCGGCCAGCAGCCGGTTCAGGTCGCCGCGCCGGGCGCGCACCGCCTGCCGGGCGGCCCGCTCCCACACCACCGGGTTCTCCCGGCGGCTGAGCAGCTTGGGATACGCGGCGGCGGTGCTCTCCCACTGCCGGGCGTCGGCGATGGCCTTGAGGAGCTGGATGATCCCGGCCCGGCAGGTGACGTGCGGAAGCTGGGCCAGCTCCCAGAGGAAGGGGACCGTGGCGGCGGTCGCCTGTTCCGTGACGAAGCCGTACTGGCAGATCCGTTTCCGCAGATCCTCCAGGGCGGCGCGGGCGGTGCCGGTGTCCCCCCAGGCGATGCCGTTCAGCAGCAGGGGGATGGCCGCCGCCGAGCCGGTGGAGTCCTGCATGTCGGCCCACGGCACGCGGGACAGTGCCGCGAGGGGGGTGGTCCGTGCCACTCCGGTGGGGGACGTGTGGCGCACAGGGCGCTCGCTGCTCGGCTGTTCCGTAGAAGCGCTGCGCATGGCGTGGGTGCCTTTCCGCGGCAGTCGTGTCAGATGGGGGGACGGGTCGACGACCGGGCCCGTACCGTCCCGCCCGCAGAAGGGGCGGGGGCGGCGCCGGGTGTGCGGACGGGTGGGTGGTCGTCGGGGGCGGAGACGGTGAGCGGCGGGTGCGCGGGCTCCGGGCGGAACCCGGGCCGGACGTCCGGCGCGCCCGCGCACCGCGGTGCCACGTGCGTCACGGCGGTGGCGGCCGGGGGCGTCGTACGGGTCGGGACGCGGGGAATCCACGGCGTCCGACGCGTGCGGCCGCGAGGCGGAGGAGGGGGTCGGCGCGACGGGCCCCCTCCCGCGCGAGCGCGGTCGAGCGTGGGGGAGCCGGCGGCCGGGGGCGACGCGGCCGGGGGAGTGCGTGCCGGACCCCGTGTCCGCGGTGTGATCCGGACGGCGCTCCCCGGCCCGGTGATCACGAGGGCGGCGTCGTCGCGGTGGTGGCCGGGCCGCCGGGCGCGCAGAGTGTTCCGGGTGGAGGACCGCGCCCGCGCGAGCCCCTTCCGGCCGCGCGTGAGGCGCGGTGCGGCCGGTGGCCGGAGTAACGGATGCGCAGGTGATGACACGGCATCTCCCCGATGCGACGTCAGGACGGGGCGCCAGCACAGGGGTTGACGCCGCAGCTATTATCCACGCTGACAGCGCTCGCGTGCAATTGCACGAGAAATTGCGCGAGATTTTTCCCGGCGCGCGGGTTCCGGCACCCGGAACCCGCGCGCCGGGAGACACGGGAACAAAAAAAAGAAAAAAATGCCCAAAAGGTTCCCCAAAGCGCGGGACAACCCACCTGCAGCCCCC
>NZ_JBVJKE010000040.1:0-27600 GCF_055585405.1 Streptomyces sp. NPDC053426
CGGAGAGCCTGTCGGCTCTTAAGTTGGCCTGACGGCCAACTACGGGCCTGACGGCCCGTAAGGTGACACCTCGTCATGCCTGACGGCATGACTGTGCGTTGGGTGGGTTGGCCCTGACGGGCCAACGGGGACGAAACAGGGCGGGGCCTGGCGGCCCCGCTGTCGTGTGTTTCGGGTGTCATGCCTGGCGGCATGACGATGGGGTTGGGGTAGTGAGGGTTCCCTGCCCTGGCGGGCAGGGAGTTGGATAGGTGTCGGCGCCTACGGCGCCGTGATGTCGTAATGATTTGTTAGACAGTTATCCGGTTACCCTCCGCCTCTGTTGTGGGCCGGGGCTGCAGGGGGCCTGGCCCTGACGGGCCAGCAGAGTGGGGTGAGGCAGGGCCTGGTGGCCTCGGGGCATGCCTGCCGGCATGTCCCGTTTCATGCGGTGGCCCCGCTGTCGCGGGGCTCGGTGACCGGGCTCGCCCATACTGGCACTCGCCGAGCGGTGATCGGGATGTCTGCCATGTCCTTCGTTCCGTACGCGCCGTGTCGTCCCCTCCTGCCGGAGCCAGCCTGGTACGTGCCGGACGACGTCGACGGAAGTCTTAGTGCGTGTTTCTGATCCCCGGATCCGAGTAGCGCTGACCCTGATGCTGGCGTTGTGTCCCAGGGTGTCGCCTTGCGGATCTCTAACCGAGCTGGGCGCGTCGGCAGGTTCCGGTGAATACGCGTCCGAGTTGGTCGTCCAGCGCGGCGAGGATCGCCGGTTTCGGTGTGCCGTCGGGGTCGATGTGCGTGTGCAGGGCGAGTCCTTCGGCGAACGCGACGATGTGCAGGGCCTGGTCAGCCGCATCGATCCCCTGAGCGACCTCGCCGCATACCGTGCCATTTCTGATGGCCTGGGCGACGCGTGAGCGGATGCCCGTGAGGGTCTCTCTCTGGACGTTGGCAAGGCGGGCGTTGTGCGCGGCCTGGTCTGCGAAGGCGAGACGGACCAGGAATTCGGCGCGGCGGGCGTCGTCGAGCGGTATGAGCTCGGTCAGCGCCTGCCGCAGCATCTCGGCGATGGTGCGGCCTTCGGCCTCGCCTCGGTTCACCAGTTCGTCCACTCGTGCGGTGAAACGCCCGTTGACGCGGGTGAACGTGGCCAGCAGCATCTCGTCCTTTGCCGTGAAGTAGTGCTGCACCAGGCCGACGGACATGCCCGCTTCTGCGGCGGTCCGCGCGACGGTTACGAAGGTGAGGCCGTGTCGCACGATCAGGCGTTGGACGGCGTCGGTGATCTGCCCGTGGCGGGCGTCATGGTCGGCAACTCTCGGCACGCGAGGACGGTATCGCGTGCTATAACCGTACGTCTATATTGCTACCGGAGAGGGCCCTTGCGATGATCCGACGACGCTCAACCCGCCTGTTAGGCCTGGGACTTGCTCTTGCTCTCCTGCTGCCACCCGGTATGGCCACCGCGGGCCAGGCCAGTGACGGACAGACGGCTGGCAGCCGCCGTGACCCGGCCCTGCAGGCCCTGGTCGAACAGGTGGTGGCCGACCCGAACCCCAACCCAGGCGCCTTCCTGCGAGCCCGCCGTGGCTCGGACGACCGCTTCGGCGCGGCCGGCGTCGCCGACCGATCCGCTGGCACGCCTATGGCACCGGACCTGAAGTTCCGCGCCGGGAGCGTCACCAAGACCTTCACCGCAACGGTCGTCCTGCAACTCGTCGCCGAGCACCGGTTGCGACTCGACGACACCGTGCAGAGCCTGCTGCCCGACCAGGTCCGCACCGACAACGCACTGTCCGGTGCGCCCATCACTGTCCGCCAGCTGCTCAACCACACGAGCGGGCTGTACGACTACATCGACGGGCTGCTTCCCCACTTCCGCAGGCTTGACCAGTACTGGCCCCGCGACCAGCTGATCAGCATCGGTCTTGCCCAACCCCGGTATTTTCCGGCTCCCGGCACCCGATTCCGGTACTCCAACACCAACTATCTGCTGCTCGACCTGCTCGTGGAACGGATCACCGACCGCGACCTGCGCACCAACCTCGAGCGCCGCGTCTTCGCCCCCCTCGGGCTGCGCGACACTTCGTACCCGCTGGCGCAGACCGCCATCGACGGAGCCCATGTACACGGCTACGCGGACGTTTCGCTCCTGCTGCCGAACGCGCCGGAACCAACCCGTTTCGACGTCACCGCGTTCAGCCCATCCGAGGCTGGTGCATCGGGCGCTCTCGTCACGACCGCGGCCGACATCGCACGCTTCTACCGGGCCCTGCTGCAAGGACGTCTCCTACCCCCAGACCTGCTTCGCCGGATGCTCACCGACACGGTCCCCACAACCGGCAGCGCTCCGCCCGAGGTCGCCTACGGCCTTGGTGTCTACGTCTACGCCACCGGCTGCGGCCGTGCGTACGGCCACGGCGGCAGTGCACTCGGGTACCTGACCTTCGCCCTCAACAGCCGCGACGGGCGCGACCAACTCGTCGCCCACACCAACTGGAACTCGTTCGCTAGCGGCGGGATCGACGAGGACTTCTGGGCTGCCTTCCAGCGGGGTTACTGCGAAAGGCCGTAGATCAGACTGCCTCGGTGCCAGGTAGTACGGACTGACGTCGCGCGGGGCTACGGCGCGGCGCAGCTGGCCGGCGCGGGCTTTCTTGTCCAGCTGGGGGTGGCGCCTTCCCGGGCCAGGCGCCTGGTCATGAGGGTGATGGCTGCCCAAGTGATCAGGGTCTCGGAGTGCTGGATGAGCCGTTCGTAGTCCCTGGCGTGGCGGCGTGCGTGCATCATCCACGCAAGGCTGCGTTCGACGACCCACCGGCGGGGCAGCACGACGAACCCGGAGGCGTCCTTGGGGCGGCTGACGGGCTTGATGGTGAGATTGAGGTGCTGTTTTGCCCAGTCGACGAGCTTCCCGGCATAGGCGGAGTCGGCCCAGACGATCGTGATTTCGGGGTGCATGAGGCGGAGGCGGAACAGGACTTCCTTCGCCGCGGCGGAGTCGTGGAGGTCGGCGGGGGTGACCATGACCAGCAGGGGCAGTCCGCGGGTGTCGACGACCAGGTGGCGCTTGCGGCCGTTGATTTTCTTGCCCGCGTCGTAGCCGCGGGTGGCTTTGGAGACGGTCTCGGCGGCCTTCACGCTCTGGGAGTCGATCACGGTGGCCACCGCGCGGGGTCCCTTGCCCAGGTCGCGGCGGATCCTCCCCGAGAGATGGTCACGGATCTGCCCGATGACTCCGCAGGCCGCCCAGCGGGCCATGAACCCCCAGACCGTGCGCCAGGGCGGGAAGTCCGCGGGCAGGGCCCGCCACTTGCAGTCGGTGTCGACGACGTAGCGGATCGCGTCTACGATCTCGCGGCGGGGATGCTTCTCCGGCCTGCCGCCGGCGCATGTCTCGCAGGCCGGGGTGGGTAACAGCGGCTCGATCAGCGCCCATTCGGCGTTCGTGGTGTCCGAGGGATAGCGGCGCGAGCGCATGACGAGGGCCTTCGGGCTGTGCGGTGGTCCGCCCGGTCGGGCGGACCACCGCAGGTCAGGAGCTGTGGATGAGGTCAAGGGTGGACTCGATGGAATTGAGCTGGGCGACGATGTGCTTGACCCACTTGTCGCCCGGGTGGGCGGCGGCGTGCGGGGCGACGGTGCTGGTGATGAACCGGCGGAACTCCGTGAGCTTCTCTTTGACCACGGCCCGTTCGTATGCCTCCAGCACGTCCCGCTCGGCTCCGAGCTGATAGCCCGTCGCCCTGTTCCAGGTCAGCGGGGGCCATCCCTTCTCCGCCGCCTGGTCCTTCAGCGCAGCGAGCCCGGAACGGACCTGGCTCGGAGTCAGGTCGCTCGCGCGTACCAGCTGAGGGAACTCAAGGCCGGCGGGTCTGGCCTCGAACAGCACGAACCGGACGGTGTCCGCGTGGCGTCTGGCCGCATCGCCCCGTCGCCGTGAGGCGCGGGGCATGCCTACTCGCTCTTCAGCAGGCGGGCCAGCTCGTCGTCGACGTCGACCTTGCCGGTGTCCACGGCCATTTCGACCCAGTCGAGCGTCGCCCGCTTGCGGGCGACGTTCTCGTGCACGATCGTGCGCTCGTCGTCGCTGAAGGTGTGATTGCGCAAGGAGGGGACGATCCGGCCCGCGGCCGCGACGAAGGAGTGGAAGGCCGTGACCAGGTCCAGGAACTCCATGCTCCGCTCGATGTGCCTCACGGCCGGGGCGACGGGGCTGGTGCGGTCGAAGTCCTGGCGGGCTTGCCGGTGACGTTCGTTCTGGGCATGGTTGACCTGGAAGCGTGCGGTGTCGTCGCTCATCGCCTTGAACGCGACGTCCGGCCGGCGCAGCAGGCTCGTCGCCGCCGTCGCCGCGACCGACTCGTCCCGCGTGAACTCCTCCACCGCCCGGACCTTCTCCTCCACCGGCACTTTGGCCGCGACCTGCGGACGCTTCAGGAAGTCGGTGGTCACTGCCGCGGCGACCTCCTCGTCCTGGGCGAGGGAGTGGATCGCGGTGACCTTCTCCTGGGGCGTGACGGGGGTTTCGACCTGCTGTCCCACCCGCCGGTTCGCGTCGTCCGTGGTCCACCGTGCCCTGCCGTCCGGCAGTGTCTCGATCGCCGCGAACCGCTCGTCCTCGTCGTCGATGTTCGCCAGGATCCGGTGCACCGTGTACGAGGCGATCTTCGGCTGCCGGTGTTCTTTCGGCCAGCGGGAGGCCACCCACCTCGTGGTCTTCACCGTCGCGACAGAAAGCCCGATGTCGTCGGCGAGCCGCTTCAGCGACTGCTCGACCGTCCAGGGCGTCTCCCCGACGAGCCCGCCCCGCTGCCGCATCGGCTCGATTTCCAGAGCGCCATCGCCGATCGTGAACTGCCCGCGTGTCTGTTGCTCGACCACGGCCCGCAGCTCTGCGACGATCTCCTCGTAGCGGGACTGGCTGACGTTTCCGACCTTCTCGGTCTCCTCGGTCATGGTGTCTCACCACCAACTGCGGTCCAAGGAACGGCACTTGAGGCCGCGACGGATCAGGGCCCGCTTCCGGAATCGAGAGTCAGACCGAAAATCCTAAGATCACAACGAATGACCGCAAATAACCGTATACCGACCGGAGTTGGGCTGGGGATGCGTTTGCCCAGCGGTTACTGTGACCGTTCGCCGTACGGTTCCTTCCGGCGCCTCCAGGCCCTCACCTTGCACCGCGTCGAGCAGTACATGGCATCCGACCGGCGGTCGACACCGACCACCCACCGGTCCCCGCACTCCGGGCACTCCGCCTCGCCGGCGCCCTTCTGAGCTGCCGCCAGAAGTCGGCGCAGCCGACGTTCCTTCCGCCACTGCCTGGCACGACAGGCCGACGAGCAGAAGTCTGCCCTGGGGCGGGCATCCGGCCTCAGCCGTTCACCGCAACCCCGGCAGATCCTCTCCCCGGCCCGTCCGGCGTCCTCGGACACCGAGCCAGCCTAGGACTCCAGGCTACTCAGAGCCGGGGATCAGAAACACGCACTTACTGTCGAATTGCAGGCCAGCCAGGGCGACGGGGTGGGCATCGTGGTGTCCGGCACCGAGGTAGCCGATCGGCAACGCAGCGGTCGCAGCATTCGAGATCTGTGTGGCGGTGCGCCCGCAGAAGATGGCTGCGCTGGGTCGGATACCTCACGACTGAGTGCCCATCCCCCAGCAACGGCTTGAGCAGTTCCCCCGCCCTGGAGCACGGCCAGTACACCGTCGGCTGCGGCCTGGGGGGATCCTGCGGCAGTACTGGAGCGGCTGCGGATCGCGGCGGGCGCAATCGGATTCCAGCTGTATTGGAGCAGCGTCCTTGCCCCGCGGCCCGGGCAGCCGCCGACAGGCCGGCGCGAATGCCTCGTGCTGCGGGTAAATGCGCGCCGTGTCCAGCAGCCGGGGCAGTCCCGCCAGCACGCCAGCGCATGAGGGAGCCCGACCCTGACCATATTGGCCATGCGCCGCCTTGTGCGGCTGTGCGCCGATCGATGCGCGCGTACGGATAGTTATGGTCACTAGCGCACGGTGGGTACAACCAGGCAAAGAAGAAGGGCCTTCAGCTCGATCGGCTTCCCAACCAAGAACGTGCTGAAGGCCCAATCCCAGGCGAACCTGGAAGGTGATACGGATGACCGTACAGTGTGGGCATGCCCCCGATGGGGGTTGGGCACACGGCGCGAGCGAGTGGCACAGGGTCGTCATCATCGTGACCATTACGGTGATTGTGACGGCGTGCGCCGGGCTGAGCCCTGAATGGATCACGGCTGCTGCAGCTCTGCTGGCTGTATCGGCTGCGCCTGGCCGGCGGTAGGCCCTGCGGAGTGCCCCGCCCGTCTGCGGGGCACTCCGCTGTCTGCCTCACTTGCCGGTGGGCAGGCGGCCCTGGGGCCAGGGATTCCCTCGGCAGGGCGGCATCAGCGCTGTGTCAGGGTGCGGGTTCGCAAGAGCTCGAAGGACGCGCGACCGTACGCTCGCCGAGCGGCCCCTCTATGACGCGATCAGGTCATTGGGCTGGATCTCGGCCCTGTCGGTTGGTGTCTGGGCGTTCCTCTCCAGAAGTTGCGTTCGCCTGCTTACAGCCCGATTTCGGCCAGGGCTGCTTGTCTGTGAGGGCTGAGGCCGGAGCGGCGGCGGCGCAGGTTGCTCAGCCACTGGCCCAGGCGTACGGGGTCGCCGTCGATCTTCTCGATGTGGCGCTGGGGGACGTCGAGATGGCCTTCGCGTGCGCGGAAGGCGCGTGCGGCGGCCAGCCCGCGTTGGAAGGCGCGCTCGCGTGTCGGCAGGTGGCCCTCCTCCTCCGGGGAGGGGGATGTGCCGGGCAGTTCGACCAGCCCCAACTCCTTGAGCAGTGACTTTTGTTCCGGGTGCAGGCGGCCGGAACGGGCGCGCTGGGTAGCCAGCCAGTACTCTGCCTCGGCGGCAGTCTTGTCGGCTGCCCAGTTCTGGCGGGCGGTGTGGTAGGCGCGTTGCCAGGTGATCGGCCAGGGCGGGTTCCACCACCGGTCCAGGGCGGTGAGGGCTGCGGCGCGCTGGGGGGTGAGGGTTTCGGCGCGGGTGCGCTGGGTGGCCAGCCAGCGGCCGAGGGGGAAGCCGTCGTGGATCTCGTCGACTGGGGCGGCGAGGTGGCCGTGGCGGGCGGCGTAGGCGGTGGCGTGGGCCAGTGCCCGTTCGAAGGCCTGCTGGCGGGGGTCCCAGATGATGCCGAGGCGTTCGAGGGCGTGGACGCGCACGGTGTCGAGGGTGTTCTTGGTGTGCAGGTGGCGTTGCCAGGTGAGCCAGCGGCCCAGGGGGTAGCCGGTGGGGTCCTCATAGGTCTGGGGGACGTCGAGGTGGTGGTGGGTGTGGCGGTAGCTGCGGGCTGCGGCCAGGCCTCGGCGCCATTCGGCGCTCTTGGGGGCAAGGACGCGCAGGGAGAGAGCGAGGGCGACTTCTTCGGCCTGGGTGGGGCGGTCGAAGCGGAGCCAGGCTTCGGGGTCCTCGCCGGGCATGGTGGGGCGGTGGGTGCGGGGGTCGGAGAGGCGGGCGTCGAGGCGGTCGTCGTGGGCGCGCAGGGCCTGGATGGTGCGCCACAGGGGGGTGTAGGCGTCGGCGCCGAGGAGGTCGTCGGGGTCTTCGTCGGGGGTGAGGTAGACGGGGACGACGAGGGTGGCCTTCTTGCCTGCGCCGGGGGTCTGACGCAGGGCGCGGCCGACGGCCTGGACGGTGTCGACGGGGCTGTTCTTGGGGTCGGCGAAGATGACGGCGTCGATGGCGGGTACGTCGATGCCTTCTCCCAGGACGCGAGCGTTGGACAGGACGGCCGGTGTGTCGGGGGTGGTGTGGGAGGCGAACTCGAGCAGGAGGCGGCGGCGGATCTGAGGGGTGTGGTGGCCGCTGATCCAGTCCGCCCATAGTTCTTCGGGCCGCAGTTCGGCGGGGAGGGTGGCGGCGGTGTCGGTCAGGGTGGTGGCGAAGGCGCGGGCGTCGGCGACGCGGTGGTGGAAGGTGAGGATGCGGCGTAGCCGGTGGTCGTGGATGGCGCGCAGGGCGGCGACCTGGCGGCCGGCCAGGCGCAGTCCGTCGACGCCGGCGCCGGGTCCGGTGGCGAGCCAGTCGCGCAGGTCTTCGTCGGTGACGACGGGGACGAGGATCTGGTAGTCGGCGAGCAGGCCGAGATCGATGGCGTCGGAGAGGTTGAGGTGGTAGGCGACGGGGCCGAACAGGTTCTCGTCGTCCATCGAGGCCACCGTCTCTGCACCGTCACCGTCCTGGGCGTCGTCGCCGTCCCAGATGCGGGGGGTGGCCGACAGGTAGAGACGACGGGCGGCGGGAACCTGGTCGTCGTGGTGGACCGCGGCCCATGCCTTGCCCAGACGGCCGGCGGTGCGGTGGGCCTCGTCGACGACCACCAGGTCCCAGGGGGGCATGTGGTGGTCGCGGTGGGCGGCGATGACGGCGGGCAGGGAGGCGTAGGTGGCGTAGGCGGTGACCGGGCCGGAGCGGGGTGGGGTGGCGAGGGCGGTCAGCTCGCCGGGGTCGGTGGTGAGGGGGATGTCGGCGCCGAGTGGCTCATGGTCGAGGGCCTGGCGTGCCGAGCACACCGCGATGGAGGAGCCTCTGCGTCCTGCGGCCCGCCAGGAGCGGATCGTCTGCGATAGCAGGTCCAGCGTCGGCAGGAGTACCAGGACTCGGCCGCGGGGGGCGATACGGGCGGTGGTGCGTGCGGCAATCAGGGTTTTGCCCGTGCCGCAGGCGGCGATCACGCTCGCGCGGGTGTGGTGGCGCAGCGTGGCGGCAGCGGCGGCGACGGCTTCTTTTTGGTGGGGCCGTAGCTCGATGTCGGGGGCCATGGAGGTGCAGCGCTCCGTGGGGTCGGCTGGGTGCTCAGGAGGGCGTGGCGAAAGCTCCGCTCTCCTGAGCAGGTTATTCGGCTGCTTCGGTCAGGTGGGCGAGGGTGGAGCCGGTGGGGCCTTTTCGGACGTGGAGGCGCTGGGTGATGCGGCGGCGTAGTTCGGGGACGTGGCTGACGACGCCGACGGTGCGGTCGTGGGCGCGCAGGGAGTCCAGGACGTCGAGGACGTTGTGGAGGGTGTCGTCGTCGAGGGTGCCGAAGCCTTCGTCGATGAAGAGGGTGTCCAGGGGGTTGCCGCCAGCTTCGTGAGTGACGACGTCGGCCAGGCCGAGGGCGAGGGAGAGGGAGGCGAAGAAGGATTCGCCGCCGGAGAGGGTGTCGGTCTTGCGGGGGTGGCCGGTCCAGGAGTCGGTGATTTCCAGGCCGAGGCCGGAGCGGGCTCCGTGGGCGGCTTGGTGGTCGGAGTGGCGCAGGGCGTAGCGGCCTTCGGACATCAGGTGCAGGCGGGTGTTGGCGGCGGTGACGACCTGTTCGAGGCGAGCGGCCAGGACGTAGGCCTCCAGTTGCATGCGGACGCGGGTGCCGGATGCGGTGCCGGTGGCGAGGTCGGCTAGGTGGCGGGCGGTGCTGTGGGCCTGTTCGAGTGTCTTCAGGCGCTCGACGACTTCGGCCAGAGCGGTGGTGAGGTGGGTGAGTTCGGTGGTGCGGGTCTGGGCGGTGCTGGAGGCGGTGACCGCTTGGGCGTGCTGGTCGTCTGCTGCGGCGCGCAGGGCTGCCGCTGTTTCGATGTCGGCGGCCGGCTGGGCGGCTGCTTCTTGCAGGTCGGGGTCGTCGAGGACGGCTTGGTGAGAGGCGCGGGCCTCGCGCCATTTGTTGATCTTTTCCTCGAGGTCGGTCAGGTCCTGCTCGTTGAGCAGGGCCTGTTCGGCTTCGGTGAGCGTGCCGAACCCTTGTGTTGTGGCAGCGTCGGTGGCTTCGCTGGTGCGAGTGTGCAGGGTTTGGCTTGCGGTGGCTGCGGTGTGGGATGCCTCGGCTGCCTGCTCGAGCTGGTCGGCGGTGCGGGTGAGGTCGTCGATGCGGGCGGCGAGGGTGGGGGCGGTGCCGCGGGCGGCGTCGAGTTTCGCGGTGAGTTGTGCCTGCCGTTTGGACAGGTTGTCGTAGTTGGCGTTGCGGTCGGACAGGCCTGCGGTGGCGGTGCTGTCCTGCTGGGTCATGGCAGTGTGTTCGCGGTCGAGCGCGAGGAGTTCCTCCTCGACACTCCTGCGGTCGGCGGCTCGCTTGAGGGAGTCGGCCAGCTGCTTGGTGAGTGTGTCGTGGTCGGCTTTGAGACTGGCCAGCGGGGTGTCGCCGGCTTCGCCTGTGGCAGCGGCGGCGTCTTCGCGCAGTTGCTGTACCTCGGCTGCGATCTTGTCGCGTTGCTGCTGGAGGCGCTGGTGGGTTTTTTCGGCGGCTTGTTCGTCCTCGCGTGTGGGATGCCCGTCAGGTGCCTGGGCGAGGTTCGGGTGGGAGCAGGAGCCGCATACCGGGCACGGTGCGCCGTCGGTGAGACCCTCGGCGAGTTCGGCGGCCATCCCCTCGGTACGCCGGCGGCGGATGCCGATGTGTGCCTGGGCGGCCTTCTCGGTCTCTTCCTGGGCGGCGGCCAGGCGCTGCTCGGCGGTGGTGATCTGTGCGCGGTGGGCGTCGCGGCGTTCGGCGGCCGTCACGCGGCCATTCAGGCTCTCCAGCTGGGTGTGCTGGCGACGGCTTTCTTCCTCGGCCTCGCGGGTCGCCTCCCGGCGGATCTCCAAGGCGGTGCGCTGGGTGGTCTCCCTTTCGAGCCAGTCGCGTGCGGTGCGCTGCTGGACGGCGAAGTCCTGCCGCTCGGCGTCGATCCGCTTCAGTTCGGTAGTGAGCTGGTGGAGTCCGGTTTCCTCAGGAAGGAGGGTGTTCAGCACGGCGATGTCATCGCGGATGCGCTGTTCTGTCGTGGCGAGGTCGGCGGCCTCCAGTGCGGCGTGTTCGGGGAGGAGCTGGGTGCGGGCGTCGCTTTCACGGCTTTGGGCGCGGGTGTGGTCGGCGCGGGCGGTGCTGAGGGAGTGCAGCAGTGGTGCCAGTTGCTGGGCCCGCCGAGCCTGTTCCCGGCGCTGGGCAAGGGCTTCTTGGTGCGAGGTCTGCTCGTCCAGCCGGTCCAGTTGTTCGCGGGCGGTGGTGTAGGTGGTCTGCTGTCTGTGCAGTTCGCGGGCGGCTGCTTCCAGTTTTTGGTGGGCGAGTTGGTTGTTTTTTGCGTTCTCGGCGTCTGCCTGGGCGGTGAGGGCGTCGGCTTGGCTGGCCTGGATGAGGTCGCCTGCCCAGGTCAGTGCGGGGTCGGTCAGGGCGTGCGCGGCGTCGGGGGTGGGGGCGTCGTGCTGGGATTTCAGGTCGGGGCCGGCGGCCTGGTGGATGCGGGCTGCTAGGTGCAGTACCTCGTCGCGGGCGGCGTCACGGTTCTTCTGGGTGGTGCGGCTGTGGTCGCTCAGCCAGCGTTCGATGAAGGCGTAGCGGTCGGTGTGGAAGAGCTTGCCGAGGAGTTCGCGGCGCTTGGCCGCGTCGGCGTAGAGGAATTTGGTGAATTCGTTTTGGGGCAGGAGGACGACCTGGCAGAACTGGGTGCGGCTCATGCCGAGGAGGTCCTTGATCTCCTTGCCTGTCTCCTGGTGGGACTTGCTGGAGGCTTCCCAGTGGCCCTTTCCCGCGGAGTCGGTGGTCCACCGGCTGAGCCGGGTCTCGGCCTTCTGGAGGGTTTCGCCCGTGCCGTTCTTCTTGGGGCGCACCTGTTGGGGGACGCGGTCGATGAGCATGCGGTGGCCGGAGATGGTGACGTCGAGGGTGACCTGGGTGAGCAGGTCGGCTGGGGCGTGGTGGCTGCGCAGCTCCAGGGTGCGGTCGACCGGGGGTTCGCCGTAGAGGGCGAAGCAGATGGCGGTGAACAGGGTGCTTTTCCCGGCGCCGGTGTCGCCGTGCAGGAGGAACAGGCCGTCGGCGGACAGGGAGTCGAAGTTGACGGTGTGGGTGCCGGCGAAGGGCCCGAAGGCCTGCAGGGTGAGGTGGTGCAGGCGCATCAGATGGTTTCCTTTTGCAGTTCGTTCACGCGGGCGGCGTCGACGGCCTGTTGGAGCAGGGCGTGTTCGTCGGGCGTGGGTGCGCTGCCTCGCAGGTCGGTGATGAAGTCGCAGGCGATGTCGATTTCGGTGCGGCCTTGGAGGCGTTCGGTGTAGGTGGGGGTGTCGGTGGCCTGGGCGGGGATGAAGGCGCGCTGGTGCTTGAGGCTGAGCGTGTGGGGGAAGCGGCGGCGGAGCCGGGCCATGGCTTCGAAGGGTAGGGCCGGGTCGGTGAGGGTGACCTCGAGCCAGGCGTCCTTGAGCGTTTCGTGGTCGGGGTGGTTGAGGAGGTCTTCAAGGAGGCCTTGGATGCGTTCCAGGCGGTGGGGGGTGGGGCTGGGCAGGCGGGTGACGGTGGGGGCTGCGCCGGGGGTGAGGTCGACCAGGGTGAAGGACTTGGTGTGGTTGGTCTCGGAGAAGGAGTAGGGCAGGGGGGAGCCGCTGTAGTGGGCGCGGTCGGTGATCTTCTGGGGGCCGTGGAGGTGGCCGAGGGCGACGTAGTCGATGCCGTCGAAGACGTCCGCGCCGACGTGGGCGACGCCGCCGACGCTGATGTCGCGTTCGCTGGCGGACTCCTCTACCCGGGGTTCCTCGCTCTGGCCGGTGCTGGGGGTGACGAAGGCGTGGGCGAGAACCACGGAGCGGGTCTTGGCCGGCTGGTGGTTGGTGAGATCGGCGTGGATCTTGTCCAGGGCGGCGGTCAGTACCGCGCGGTGGGATGCGGTCTCTGCCTCGAGCTGGGTGCGGACCATCGATGGTTCGAGGTAGGGGATGCCGTACACGGCGACGGGGCCGTCGGCGTCGTTGAGGACGACGGGGACGTCGCAGGTGTCCGGGTCGGTGCGCAGGTGGATGCCGGCGCGGGCGAAGAGGCCGGATCCGACGCCGAGGCGGTGGGCCGAGTCGTGGTTTCCGCTGATCATGATGATCGGCACGCCGAGGTCTGCGAACTGGTGCAGGGCGCGGTTGAACAGGCGCACGGCATCCAGGCTGGGGATGGCACGGTCGTAGATGTCGCCGGCCACGAGGACCGCGTCGACGGTCTCGGTGCGGACTGTGGCGACCATGTGGTCGAGGAAGGCACGCTGGGCGGGGATCAGGTCTTCTCCGTGGAACCGGCGGCCCAGGTGCCAGTCCGAAGTGTGCAGAAACCGCATGAGCACAGACAGTAACTATTGCGGGGAGGGCTGTGGGTGGTTTTCCTGATAAACGGTGTCTCAGGTGGGCGTGCGGCGCTGGGTGTGAAGGGTTCCTCCGCCTGTGTCGCGTGAGCTTGCAGGCTGCGGTGCTGCCAGGGATTGGCAGTGGTGGGCGGCAGGATATGCAACGGGGAAGGAGGACGTGATCGATATCGCGTTCTACCGGGTTTGCCCCACCGTGGCACCGGGCGGGTGCCGCTGGTGTGGGATCGAAGCGCGAGGGCATGGCCGGCAGCACGTGTCGGGGGTGGGCTGGCATGCCTGGCCGCTGGCGTTTTCGTCGACGTGCACCAAAGCCCTTTGAGGAGTCGCCGGGAGCTGCTGCCTGCTCGGCCACAAGTCGGCAGGCCGAATCGTCGGCCAAGGCCGCCGCTACCCCACCGCCCGAACCCGAGGGAACTGGCCGCAGGGGCCAGGGCTTCCCGCCCTGGCCCCTGCGGGTTGCGCTCACCTGCTTCGGCGGCGGCCCCGGCGTGATCGGTGCATCGCAGCGAAGGCCAGTGCCCGTTCGCGTGGCGTGCAACCCCGCGTCATCCACAGCACCGTGGCGTAGCGGATGGCGTCCCGGGTGAGGCGCAGGCCCTGGTTGATGCCCATCCACGGAGCCACGATCTCCGCCCAGTCCGCCGCGTGGTCGAGCAGTTCGTCGAGGTTCATGGGTTCCTCCTGGTCGTGTCGGTTGTTCCGGCACGAAGGAGCGTTCTCGACGGAGGAGTTGTGCAGAACGGAGCCGATCTCGGGTAGCCGCTCGCGCAATTCGCGTACGCTGCCCACCTGGTCGGATAACACTGAGTGGTTGTTTTTCAGTTGCGCCGGGGGTTGAAGAATTGGCCGGTGAAGAACAGCGATGGCATCCTGCGAGTCCGGGTCGGCAGGTCAAGTGGCGGCAGGACATCGAGGGCTGGAGCGAGGATCGGCTTTGGGTCCTGCGTGCTCTGCAGCACTGGATGTGGAGTGCCGCGCACGGCTACGAGGGACGCCGTATGCGCACGGGAGAGCTGGCCTCGTGGTGCGACGTGTCGTCTGGGACTATCTCCACCTGGATCCGCAAGGGCGGGGTATGGGGGGAAGCCGGCCTGCGGTACTGCGAGGAGGCCCGGGCGCGGTCCGGCTGTACGCCTGAGTGCGGCAGCGGCTACGGGGACCTCGCCGGGCTGCGGAAGCGGTACGCGACGGCGTTGTCCGAGAGCGGCGAGGAGCAGGCAGCGGCGCAGCAGCGCTCACGTGAACGACCTGCGGTGCCCGCCTCGTACACCCTTACCCGGCAGGAGATCGAGCGGAAGCTGCCTGTCCTGGCGCAGGCGCAGGAAGGCGCGCTTCGGTCTCTGGAGACGGTCACCGTGAACCAGTTCGGGCCGGGACTGGACCGTGTGACGCTGGCTGAGGTCCGTGTGGAGCGGACAGCCGAGCATCAGGTGCTCAAGCACATCGAGCGCCAGCTGACCGGTGCCGCACCGGGACAGGCCGCCGCTGTCGTCGGTGAGCCCGGTGTCGGCAAGAGCTGCTCTTTGTGGGGGGTGCATCAGGACCTGGTCCGTCGTCAGGACATCTGCCTTGTCCTGCTCTCCGCGACCTCCCTCTTGGCCGGTGGCGGCGGAGGCGCGGACCTGCGCACGCACGAACTACCCGGACTGCTGCTGGAGCACCGCAAGCGGACCGTGGGCGCTCGATGCCGCATCGTCCTGTTGCTCGACACCGCTGACTTGCTGCTGCACCAGCCGGAAACCGCGCATGACTTCGTCGAACTTATCACCGTCCTGCGGTCCGTGAACATCGCTGTGGCCCTGGCCTGTCGGAAGGGTGAGGCCGGTCTGCTCAAGCAGCGCAGGGACAGGGAACACGAGTCCGGCGCCTACACCTCAGTCCTCTCCGACATTCCCCTCGACCGGTACGACGCCGGTCCCGATGACGCCCGTCGGGACGGCTGGGCCCCTGGCTCCGAACTCGCCCGGGCCGTCGACGCCTACGCCAAGGTGTACGCCGCAAAGCGCGACGAGGGCGATCTGCCGCAGATGAGGCGGGCTCTGGCGGACGCGGCCGCGCGCGGTCTCTCCCTCGGTGAGCTGATCCGGCACCCGCTGCACCTGCGTATGGTGTTCGACCTCTACGCCCCCAAGGGGCCGAGTGGATTCGATCTCGATGTGGCCGGTCTCTTCCACGACTACTGGGCACGGCGCGTCGACCGTGATACGCGGCACGCGGTGGCAGCGCCCGGTGCAGAGCCGGAGGATCAGGCGACTTCCTGTGGCCTGGCCGCCGCCGAGCTCGGCCTGGCCACCCTGCGTGAAGGCACCATCGAGCTCCGGCGTGAGACGGCCCGCGATCTTGTTGTGTCCCGCCTTGCCGCGTCCGAGGCCAGGGCGGACCACTGGATCGGCCTGCTGCTGCGCCGGGGGGTACTCGGCGAGCCCTTTTCCGGCCGGTTGCGCTTCCATCACCAGGCGATCGGCGAGTACGCCGCGGGCAGAGGTCTCGCCGAGGCCCCTGCGGGGCTCGAGGCAGCAGTGGGCCGGATCACCGAGTACCCCCAGGATCTGTACCTCGCCGAGGCAACCCGGCATGCCTTCCACTACAGCGACCGGGCGCACGCACACAGATCGAGTCGCTGGTATCCCCGGCTGACGCCCTTGGCCCGGGCTTCGTCACCGGTCGCGCGGGAGACGTTTTTGCGCATCCTCGCCGGACTGCGTCACGCCCCTGACGCCGCCCTGGCCGACGCCGTCCTTCTGGTCAAGGACCCGGACAACGGCAGGCTGCTGGCCGAGCACTACCTGGAATGCCTGAAGGCCACCGGTCAGCCGGCCGAGCACATCTGGCCGACGCTGCTCGGGGCGATCTGGGATGTGGCCGACGGCCCTCAGCGCCGCGAGGTTCTTCGCACCCTGACGGTCCTCATCCGGCAGCAGCGTGCCACTGCTGCGGCCTTCCTGCACGGCCTGCCCGCCAAGGAGATCCCCCGCTACGCCCTCGCGCCTCATCTGACCATCCTGATGCGCCATCTGCACGAGGAGGACGCGACAGCTCCCGCCGGCCGCCGGGAGCGCACCACCGTCGCCGTGATGGACACAATGCTCGACGGCGCCTTCGTACGGCGTGGTGCGCCACTGGAGCACACACTCACCACGCTCGCCGAGCTGGCCGCTGAGTGGCCCCACTCGTACGGTGATGTGTGCCGCGGCCTGCCCAAACGCCTCGCGGAGGTGCCGGAGGAGGTCCCCAAGGACATCGACAAGATCATCGCCTCGGCCGCGGGCTGCTGGACTGCCGCGCAGGCCCACGAGCGCACTGCGGACACCCTGCAGGCCCTGCACGCCTGCCTGGAGGAACTGGCCCGCGGCGAGTTGCCCGTCGCCACCCACCACGTCGTCCTGCACGGCGTGGCCACAACCCTGTGCCATCCCGGCGTCCGTATCGCCGCATCGACGCTGCGTGAAGAACTGACGGCCGCCGCGGCCTGCGCGCCGAGCGACAACACCCGCAAGGCCATCGCCCGCTATCTCCTGCGCCCACTGCTCATGGCCGGCGACACGCCTGCCGGCCGTACGGCACGGGAGTGGTGCCGTATTCAGACGTCGCACGAGCAGGTGGGACAGGACCCGCAGCCGCCCGCCACAGCCTTGGCCCTGACCGCTCTCGGCGTTCTCGGAGGCCAGCGGCTGCCCGCTCCGGTGGTCGCCGCGTCACTGCCCGACGACCGCAGGTCGAAGAA
Source organism: Streptomyces sp. NPDC053426 (assembly GCF_055585405.1). NCBI lineage: Bacteria > Bacillati > Actinomycetota > Actinomycetes > Kitasatosporales > Streptomycetaceae > Streptomyces > Streptomyces sp. NPDC053426. The sequence goes on from NZ_JBVJKE010000040.1 coordinate 16,831, forward strand.
ACCGCGCACAAAGACTCTCCTGCCCTGGACCACGCCCCCCTGGGATCCTGAGCTGACCGTCGCCGCCGCAGCAGGCGGCCACCATCTCGCCGCGCATGCCCTCGACCTCCTCGTCGGTGTCACGCCCCACGACCCGGGGACCACGCCGGAAAAGCCCGAACAGGAGCAGAGCAAGAACAGTCCCGGCGAGAACAAGGACAAGAAGAAGCGTCGGCGTAGAGGACAGCAGCCGCGCAAGCGGCTCCCCTCGCCCCGCGAGGAGGTCATCGCCCGCGTACCCGAAGCCCCAAAGCTGCTCCTGCCCTGGCTGCTCCGCGACGCAGAGCACCGCAAGAACACCGACGCCCTCGTCGGCCTCATCCGGGCCCGTGAGAAACAGCTGCCCGCCGAGCATGCCGGGCAACTGTGCCTCACCGCCTCCTACTTGATGGAACAGAAGGACCACCAGGCCACAGCGGCCGCGCACCGGCTGACCGCACGCATGATCAGCCGCGGCCTCACACCGCTTGGCACCCCCGGCAGTCTGGTCGAACAACTGAAGGCGCTACGCACGAGCGCCGTCGCCCAGACCGAGCTGCTGGAGGCAGTGACCCAGGCCCTCACCGACACTCCTGCCCTGTGGGATTTGTCCACCGCACGCACGACCCTGACCCCTCTCCTGGACGAATTGGTCGAGCGGGCCACGACCATGGCCGCCACCATCGTCCGGCCTCAAAGAGGGCAGGAGGCTTACATGCTGGCCGGAAACGCCGCCCACCTACTGAAAGTCCGTCTTGCTGTACTCGACGCCCGCAAGAAACTCGCGGACGGTGCCCACGACCTCGGCCTCGAGGACCTCCACTCGCTGGCCTTCAAGCCAGGCGACCTGTGCGTGCCCCGCGGCCACAACCTGGCACAGCCGGGCAATGTGTGGCCGCATCGGTTCAACGTCATGCCCCGCCTGTGCATCGACCTGCACGAGGCCGGACGTCCCCAAGACGCCGAGCGGCTCCTGCAGTCGGCCGTCACCGCCGCGACCGCCGAATCCGGCCCCTCCGCCCGGTGGCGAAACTTCGCCTGGAACCCCTGGCGCCCTTACCTGCGTCTCCTCGCCAGCGAGCGCTCCCATCTTTACGACCTGCTCATCGACTACGGCCCGCGCGACCACCAGCTCGCCCGGCACCTGCTGGAAGTCGCGGGACAAGCTCTCAGTAACATCTCCGAGGAACTGCACCGACTTCTCACAGACCCGCGATGGCCCGCCGAGCTCCGCGACGTCGCCCGCCGCACCGCCTCCTGGGCAGGCCGCGACGGCGCCAAGTTGCGATGGGACACGGTCTACGACGACATCGAAACAACAGCCGAACAACCAGGCAGTGGGCATTGACGCCCCTTCGAGGCCGTCAACCAGCCTCCCCACCGTCAACTCCCCCGATTTGGCGGGCCGGATCGAGCGGGCTCACCGAGCCACCAGAGGCAGCAACCCGCCCAAAGTGGCCAACCGGCGGCTGCGGGTTACAGCGTGGCGTTCTGGATGCCGATGACGTCGTACAGGTGCTGGCCGTGAGCCCACTTCTTCAGCTCTGGTCGGCCCACGAGGATGAGCCGATGGTGCCGAGCGAAGTCGATGGCCGGCTGGGTAAAGCCGTTGAGCGCAATCATGATGGGAATGTCGGCTCCGTGGTGCGGCCGGGCTGTCCCGTTGAACTTCTGCACGTGCCCGGAGCCGACCGGATTCTGGTACTGCTTGCACTGCAGGATTAGGAGACGGTCCTCGTCGTCGCGTGCGGTGACGTCGACGCCGAGGTCCCCTGCGCCACCGACTCGCAGGGGGCGACGGAAGCCGTCACGCGCCAGGAGGTCGGCACACGCCTGTTCGAAGCCCGTCGCGGTCATCGCTGCGAGCTGCTTCATCCTGAAGGTCAGCGCCTCCGGCTCAGCCACGCCGCCGACCTGCGCGGCGGAGGCATCGTCGGAGCTTACGTACTTGGATGTGCCAGGCCGGGATGCCAAGATCGTGCCCAGCAGAATGAGCACGGTGAGCCCGCCGACGACGAGTCCCGTCAACCAGGGGTGATCAGCGATCAGACCCCACAGGTCCTTCGTGATCAACCGGTTGAGGTCCTCGGTGAGCCATTCCCAGATCATTTTTCCGACGGCCAGCGCAATGACGGCGTACAGCAGGAACTTCAGCGTCGGATCCAAGGACCCGTCTTCGTCGAACACCACACCCCCCAACTGATGGCGCGAGCGGAGACGGCTGCTGGTCAGGCGGCCCGCTTGAACCAGCTGCCGCGAGAACGGGCAGGCAGCTTGAGGAGTTCGTGCAGCGCGGTTCCGTCCTCGGCCCAGCGCCGCAGCTTTCCCCGGTCGATCCAGTGGACCGTGTGCCGGTCTCCCCAGGTCATGGCATCGCGAGTGAAGAATCCGTTGGTGACGACCACCGCATGGTCCGCCCTGTGAACGGGGCCGGCCGTCCCATTCACCGCGTACATCACCGACGAGCCGACCTTCCCGCCGACGCGCGTGTGCTTGGCCTGCACGACGATCCGTCCGAGGACGGCGTGGTCACCGATGACATCGGCGGCCTGGTCTCCACCGCCACCCACCCTCCGGGCCGTCCAGCCGTCACGGACCAGCAGATCCCTCAGCGCATGCTCGAAACGCCGGTCGTCCATGGCATCGAACTCGGCGAGCGTGATCTGCAAGGCAGCCAGACGCGCCCCATCCCGCCGCCGGCCCGCCACGGCTCGTCTGACCCGCCACACCGCAGCAACTCCCCCCAGTGCTGCAAGAGGTAGCAGTGCCGGCCACGCATCGACCAGTACGCCGGCCGACACGGTGACCGTTCGGACGACCATCACCAGCACGGCCAGCGCCACGACGGCCGCTGATGCGACCTCGACCGGCCCGCGGGGGCGCCGCAGGCGCCATCCTCTCCTCATCGGTCGGCCGGTGCGCTGACGGCCGGGTTCGGTTCCGCCGGAGTAGTGGGCGTCGTCGCTTCGAAACCGAACACCTGCCCCCACAGCCAGGCCCCCGCCAGCAGGCCGGCGATCATCCATCCGCTCATCCGCTTGGCGCTCCTGGGCTTCGGGGTGCGGCGGATGTGCCCGCGCACGTAGTGGAATCCGTCTGGTGCCTTCGCCATGCTTTTCCCCTCCCGTCGGCGGCCGCCGCATGCGGCTCGTCCCCAGGAATCGGTGTAGCAGCGGGCACTGACAGCACCCGACGGCAGCCTGACCAGGCAGGACCTCATCCAGCCACGGCCACCCAATGGAATGCGGCACGCGTAAAGCCGGCAGCCTCCAACGAGCTGACCTCGCTGTATGCAGTCTTGAATCCGCAGGACCAACTGGCCCGGCCCTGGGTCGTATCCTGCGGCGTGCACGTCGCAGACGCTGTCACCTGCGGGAACAGCCACTCTCCAAGTCAGACGGATTCCGGTCGGAAACGGCGAGATACAGCGGGGCGCACGCCTTGTACTGTCGTACGCCGGAGCCGCCCCTGGCCACGACTGCAGCATCGACGCCGTCTTGTGAGCTGGTTGCGCATGGAAGTCCGTACTGCCTTGCTTCATGGACGATGGCGCGACAGCCGGTCGGGCAATGCGCCCTGGCGGCGGACGGCGGCGAGGGATCCCGCTCTCCGAAAGCGACCCGGCTGCCGTCTTCCAGGTGGAGCGCGCTCAGCGAGGGGACGGCGGCGGCGAGAATGACGTCGCCTTTGTCCTCGGCCGTCTGGCCGGTGGTGTCGACGAATTCAACGTCGATGTCGTCCAGGTCGATCGACACGCCGAGCTGTGCCTCCTGTTCCAAGAGCATGACGGCCTCGACACCGGCACGTCATGGCCGGTACATGACATCCGCGTCGGAGATGCAGTCGCCGGTCCGGGCAATGCTTTGGATGGCGCCGGCGAGTTCTGCGCCCTCACGGCAGAACAGCATCTCATCGGCATACTGGAGCGGCCAGGGCCCCGGGCCGTCCCAGTACAGTGCGCCGGGCTTGAACACCCTGCCGTCGCCAATCTGCTGTTTCTCGTAGGCGAGAGCTGTGTCCCTTGAGGTGGACCAGCTGCGGATGGGGAGCGGGGGCGGCGCAGTGGCCGCGGTAGGTTCGTCATCCATGGTTGAGGCCTCCTCAGGGCTGAGCGGGATATCTGTATGCTCGCCGGCGAAGGCGATACGGATGCGGTCGAACGTGAAGTCACTGAGGCGTTCCGTCATGGCCTGAAGCGGCCACGTTTTTGGCGTGCACACGCCAGTTGCATGCGCGACCCGCGGGAAATGCTGGCGCGGCACGTCCGGGTGGTCGTGGATGTCCTTCAAGGCGTCGACGGTGATCCGCCGCGCCTCGTGCAAGGTCGCCGGGCCTCCGGCGTCGTCGACGTCTCGTTCATCCCGGTCGCTCTTGTCGATGAAGAGAGCTAGCACCGGCCCAGGCTGCTGGCTACGGTTGTCCCTGGAGCCACGAGGGGGGCGGATGCCTGGCTACGTCTGCAAGGGGTGCGGAGAACCGGTCTGGGCCGAGCCTGGTCACGAGATCCGGTCGGCTGCCGCGCACGCCCAGGAGGCGGGACACGCGAATGCCGGCCTTACACACCCGGACAGCGCACCGGCCCGGCAGATGCAATGGAGGAGCCCACGGCGATCGAGTACGCCGTCGGCCCGCCAGTCGCAGGACGGACTGCCCTCGCAGCGCCGCGTGTTCTTTGGGCTGGCAGTGCTGGTGCTGGCGTTCATCGCCGCTGTCTCCATCGCCGAAGCGCTAGACGACGACCCGCCTGCATTCCAGAGCTGCCACACGCGCGTCGCCTGCTGAAGCCGGCCGTATCACCGACGGCCGCGCCCTCCGCTGTTGCCCGTGTTGCGCCTGTACCAGCCGATCGGCCTCCACAGGAACGGCCGTGAACTGGATCGTGACGTCCATTAGGTGCTAACGCGCCTGGTAGTCGCGGTGAGTGATGTACTCGGCAGCCACGCGGCGGACGGCCAGTTCCATAGTGGTCCGCTCCGCTTTCTCCTGCGGCTGCTCCATCCACCTCCCCGCCTCCCGCGTCCGCTGCCACCGTTTCCGAGCCTGTTCGTACTCGTCGACGATGGCGCGCTTCTATGACACAGCCCCGATCCGTGCGGAACCTCGGGGCGTTGGAGCGCATGAAATCAGGGCGGACGACAGCGGCCGGGTCCAGACCGTGCGTGCGGAACAGAGCTGTGCTCTGGCGCTTGGTGATCAGCGGCAGTGTTCCTGTGCTTCCAATGACTGGCAGGCGGGCGGGAAGGTGACGGTTCGGGCGGTGAGTTCTCATGGTCAGGTCTGCTGCCCTGGTGGCCTGCAGTCCAGCACCTTGGCCTGCACGGGAAGTTGGTGGGCTGCGGCTTGTTTGTGCTGTTCCTGTTCGATCTGCTCTCGGCTGTGAGTCGGAGAGCAGGTCGGCCGTCTGTCGGCGTCCCAGATGTCGCAGTCGAAGAATCCGACCAGGAGGATGCCGGCCGTGCGGGGGTGGCGCAGGTAGCGGGCTACCAGCTGGTCGGTCAGTGCCGTGGGCAGTGTGGGGTTCCAGCATCCCTTGCACTCGATGACAACCGTGACTGGGGTCGGGTCGTCCGGGGCGGTGACGGCCTGGATGTGGATGTCGGTGCGGCCTCCTCCACCGACGCCGGGGCGGTTGACTTGCACTTCACGGTTGAGGATGACGCGCCGGTGCTCAAGCTGCATCCTCAGCAGACCGGTCACCAGGTCGCTGAAGTCTTCTTCCCACATCGGCCACCAGGAAGAGCTGCCGGCAGCTGCTGCGCTGCGGTTCCACAAGAGGGTCGCTAGTCCGTTCGGCGCCGAGAGGGCTTCCTGGACGCTGTCTAAAGATTCCATGACGACGTCGAGGAGGTGGGCCTCGTCGCTGATCACGCGCTTCCTGTGATCGTCTGCAAGTCGTCGGAGCTGGTCGGCTGTCAGGGGCTGCAGCTGGCGTTCGGCGGCTTGGCGCATGGTGCGCAGTGACAGCCGGCGCAGGCGGCGGGCGTGGTGCGGCATGGAGTCTGCCAGGGCGAGGAGCTGGTCGGCTGCGGCCTGGGTGCGCTTGTCTGCTATCAGCTGGAGGAGACTGTCGGCGAGGTCGTGGAGTCGGTCGGTCGTGGTGATGGAGTAGGCGACGCCGGGCTCGTGTTGGGGGCGGGGCCGTTGGAGTTCTTCTCGTTTGTGCAGGCGGCGGTGGAGGTCGGCGAGATCGGCTTCGCCGAGCGCGGCCACGCCGTCGGGCCAGTGGTGCTGGAGGGTGAGATGTGCGGCAGTACGGCCGATGACTTCGTCCCAGAGCTCCGGGGCATCGTCGAAATGACGACGGATGGTGGGCCACAGCCCGAGCAGAACGTCAAAGGACATCACGATGCGTACGGCCCTGATCCAGCGTTCCTGCTGGTGAGGATCCCCGTAGGGGCCTGCCTGCACCGCTTCGGTCAGGAGTGTTTGCGCTGTTGTGTGGCCGTGGTGGGCCAGTGCGGCCAGCGCTGTGGCCCAGGATTCAGCTGGCCGGCCTGGGGCAGTCGCCCAGCGCTGAATGATGCTGCAGGCTGATGGCAGCGGCAGTTGCGCAAGAGTGCGGACCACTTCGGCAAGACGATGGGTGTCGAGTACGTCGAGGCATGGTTCCAGTGCGACATTGAAGGCAGGGCCGGCCTGTTGGACGCAGTGCAGCAGGAGAGTGCGGTGCTGTGCGGTCTCCTGTGATCGGGACGTCATCGTGACCAGAGCCACGGCCCAGCCGGCCCAGCGGATGGCCTGATTGTGACCGAGGGTGATGCATGCCTCGTCAAGAGAGACGAATCCCAAGGCCGTCACTTCTGGTACATCGGTGACGTTCGGCCCCCAGGGGTCCATGTCCTGGCTGTTCCACACGGGGACCGTGGCCAGCACGTGCAGTGCGGTCCTGGTCAGTTCTTCGTACAGGTCGCTGGCTGGGGCGGGCAAGGATGGCGCTTGGGCGACTGCGTTGATCAAAGGCTGGGACATGGGCGGGTTTGGGGGGCGTGTGCCGTGGGTGGTGCGGTGCAGGTGGCCTAGAACAGCGAGCCATGCTTCCCGCACCGTGTCCGGGCCGGCTGACTGCGCTGTCTGCAAGGCGGTGCGCAGTGCGTGCTCGTCGAAGGTGTTGCGGCGGCGTTCGTCTTCCTGGCGTTGGCGGCTGCGGCGCTGCCATTCGGGCTCTGGTCCGTCCCACCAGGCTGTGGCCCGTTTCAGGTCCTCGTCCGTCTGCCGGGCCTCATTGACGGCCTGGCGCAGCGCGGTGTCCTCAGGTCGTGGGCGGTGGCTGATGAGAGGGCGTGCCGCGGTACGTGTTTTCTGGGGCAGGGTGGGCCAGGCGGTGGCCCAGTACAGGAGATCTTTGTCGGGGAACAAGCCCGTGTCCGGATTCTGGTGGGCGAGATGCAGCACGTTGTCCGGGGCGCTGTGCTGCAGTACGTATGAGGCGAGGCGGCGGCGCAGTTCCGGGGCGCTGTGCAGGGCGTTGTTGAGGGACTCGAAGGCGGTGCGCGCGTCGGTGAGGTAGGCGAGTTCGCGGTCGGCTGCGAGTGCCACGAGGGCTTGTCCGGCCCGTTGTTCCAACAGAGGGTTCGGCTGTGTGGGGATACGGCTCAGCTGGGTGATGCAGGTGGCCAGCACCGTGGCTGCTATGACGGCCTTGGGGCTTTTCTCTTTCAATGCCTTGAGGGACCAGTCGAGGAGGTCGCCGGCCTGGCCGACGATCTTGTCCAGTCTGTCGAGGGTGAGGCGCCAGGGCCATTCATCGAGGTCGGGCAGCAAGTCGAGGTAGTCGGTGAGGGACAGGTGGTGCGGCCACAGGTGCTCGAGGGCTGCGCCGGCAACGCTTGGCTTGGGATCGGATGCCAGGGTGCGCAGCCGGGCTACAGCCGCAGGGTCCTCGGCCTCGTGCAGGACGTGGAGGGCGAAGGCGCGGATGCGGGTGGGCGCGTTCGTATCCTCTGCGACGGCCAGCAGGTGTGGGGTCAGGCCGGCAGGCCGGCACTTCCCCATGATCCATAGGGCGAGGTAGCGCTGGTCCGGGTCTGACTGCGGTGCTAGGAATGGCTGTAGTTGCGGGGCGAGGTCCGGATGGTTCAGCCGGTCGAGTTGGTCCCAGCCGATGCGGTAGGGCTCCTGGTCCGGTACCGACTCAAGTATGGCCTGGGCTGCCCTTCGGCGGTGCTCTGTGGGCAGGGCTTGGAGGTCGGCCAGGAGCAGGATGTACGGGTCGTGCTTGAGGAGGGCGTCGAAGAGTGTGTCGTCGATGACGGCCAGGCGGGCGGCTATCTCTTGGTGCTCGGGCATGATGTGGCGGGCCTTGCCGGTTCCGGCCCACAGCAACTCGCCGCGCACGGCTGGCTCCACTGCCGTTGCTAGGTATTCAGCAGCCAGGTGCTCCTGCAGGCTTCGGTGTGCGAACACCCATCTGCGCTGGCCCACCGGAGCCAGGAGACCTGACTCTGTGAGGTGGAGCAGCTCATGCCGGCCGCACGTCGTTGCCCCGTCGATTCCTGGCACGTGATCGCCGCACAGGGTGTCCAGGTGCAGTTCCCCCTGGCCGGGGCGGGCACCGTCGGCGAGCGCGGCGCACCGGCTGAACTGCAGGGCGGCCGCGGCCCAGCGGGCCACGTCGAGGAGATGGTCCACCGGGGGCCGTTCCTGGCGCTGTGAGAAGTTCTGCGGCCAGGTCTCGGTGCACAGCGTGCGGCAGGCTTGCGCGAAGGCCTCCGCCACCGTGGTGGGCAGCTCTCGTCCCTCTGTCTGAGCCGTAATGAGGGGAATTAAGGTGGCTGGCTGCTGCGCGAGAGCCTGCAGACCCCGGCTGAGGACATGCTCCATGAACGCGGCCCCGTCCAGGCCGCTCTGGTCGACGGCGTACTGGGCGTCGGCTTGGCTGAGGGCGGCCAGTGTCACCATCGCGATCTGCCCTGGCTCCGGCCACAGGTCCCGCAGGCCTCTCTCTAGGTTTTCTGGCCACCGGGTCGTACGGCAGGCGATCCGCAGCCGGAGCTGGCGCCGTTCCCCCGGAGACAGGGCACGGAGCTGGGTCAGCAGCACCTTGTCGAGCGCTGGGATATCACTCAGACCCTCGTCCAGGCCGTCCAGCAGCACATGACGTGTTCCGTCGCCCTCGGGATTCAGATGGTGGCGCAGGCATGTACTCGCAGTCGCCGTGTCATACACGTCCTGACCGAGATGGATCAGCGTCGCAGGGGTTGCACCATCGAGCAGGCAGGAGAGTTCCTGCTCGAACGCGACTGACTTGCCGCAGCCCCGCTCCCCCAGTACCACCACCACGGGAACGTCCCGAACGTCGCCGAAGTACGTCTCTTCGCCCACACGCGGTTGGCGCTCGACAACCTGCTGCTGGTCCAGTCCCTCAACAGGCAGAGCTTCCAGGACCCGTCGCCATGCGTATCGCATCCCGTCATTGTCTCCGACACGTTGCAACGTCATCGGTGCGGTACCCGGTGGGACAGGTCAGCCACAGGGTGGCTTTGTCCATGAGAGAACGGATTCTGGCTCAAGTTCTGGTTGATGTTGGTGATCTCCAGCCAGAGGTGGCTGGCATCCCGCTCGCGGACGAACTCCTTCGCGAGTTCCATCAGCTCGCGGCCCGCTCCCCGGCCCCGGTGCTGTGGGGCGACTGCTATGTCCTCGATGGTCAGCCGACGGTTCCAGTTGGAGTATGCGACGGCGATGAACCCAGCCAGGGGGAACACCTTAGAGAGTATCTGATCACTGTTCAGTCTGTTGTGGCGGTCATGTCCGTTTCGATTCGCCAGGTTGGCGTGGATTCTCCCGTCAGTTCGCGGGCCATTTTGTTAGCCATCGCCCAGTGGATCATTGCCCGGGATCTCTGGGGCAGGGCTTCGTAGTCCCGGACCAGGCGCCGGTGCTGCATCAGCCAGCCGAAGGTCCGCTCGATCACCCAGCGTTTCGGCAGCGGCTCGAACCCCTTGGCTCGAGGCCGCTGCACCACCTCCACGTCGATGCCGAGCAGGGCACCGTGATTGAAGATGCTGTTCTGGTATCCACCGTCGGCCCAGACCTTGGACACACTGGGGTGGTTCGCGGCCACGTCGTCGAGCAGGAGCTTGCCGCCGGTGGTGTCGTGCACGTTCGTGGCAGTGATGAGGACGGCCAGCACGAGACCGAGCGTGTCCGTGATCAGGTGCCGTTTGCGTCCTTTGATCTTCTTGCCGGCGTCGATGCCCTGGCTGGTCTCGGCGACGTTTGCCGAGGTCTTCACGCTCTGGGCGTCGATTACGGCCGCGGTCGGCTCGGCCCTGCGGCCGTGGGCTTGGCGGGTCTTGTCGCGTAACAGGTCGTGGACCTGCTGGGTCGTGCCGTCTGCTTCCCACTTCGCGTAGTAGTCGTAGACGGTCTTGTACGGCGGGAAGTCATGGGGCAGGTACTCCCACGGGATGCCGGTGCGGTTGACGTAGAAGATCGCGTTGACGATCTCCCGCAGGTCGTGCACCCGGGCCGCCGTACCAGGGCCGGTCCGTCTCGCCCGCCAGGCCGTGAAGACCGGCTCGATCAGAGCCCAGCGGGCATCGGACACATCACTGCGGTACGGACGGCGATCACTCACACGCGGTGCAACGACCGTCAACGCCACCAGTCACACAAACAGCCCAGAACATCAACTATCTAGATCAGATGCTCTCTTAGAGGTCCTAACAAAGGCGTTGGACGTGGCGGTGGGTGATGAGGCAGGTGGCGAGGCCGAGGAAGGCTTCGTGGATGTCGTCTCGTCGTTCCCAG
>NZ_JBVJKE010000041.1:0-26728 GCF_055585405.1 Streptomyces sp. NPDC053426
GTGTGGGCGTTCGCGGTGGGCTGGGCGCTGCTGGCCGGCGTGATCGGCTTCGTCTACTTCTGGAAGGCAGAGGAGAAATACGGCCGTGGCTGACACCACCGACGAGAAGATCCCCACGGTCATCGCGGACGACCTGCACATCGTCTACCGCGTCAACGGCGCGAAGACCGGCAAGGGCAGCGCCACGGCGGCGCTCAGCCGCATCGTGAAGCGGGGCGAGGAGCGGGGCGTGCGCAAGGTGCACGCCGTACGGGGCGTGTCCTTCGTCGCCTACCGGGGCGAGGCGATCGGGCTCATCGGCTCCAACGGCTCGGGCAAGTCGACCCTGCTGCGGGCCATCGCCGGACTGCTGCCCGCCGAACGGGGCAAGGTCTACACCGACGGCCAGCCCTCCCTGCTCGGCGTCAACGCCGCCCTGATGAACGACCTGACCGGCGAACGGAACGTCATACTGGGCGGGCTCGCCATGGGCATGTCCCGCGAGCAGATCAAGGCCCGCTACCAGGAGATCGTCGACTTCTCCGGCATCAACGAGAAGGGCGACTTCATCACCCTGCCGATGCGCACCTACTCCTCCGGCATGGCGGCCCGGCTGCGCTTCTCCATCGCCGCCGCCAAGGACCACGACGTCCTGATGATCGACGAGGCGCTGGCCACCGGCGACCGCAAGTTCCAGAAGCGCTCCGAGGCCCGCATCCGGGAGCTGCGCAAGCAGGCCGGCACGGTGTTCCTGGTCAGCCACAACAACAAGTCGATCCGCGACACCTGCGACCGCGTGCTCTGGCTGGAACGCGGTGAGCTGCGCATGGACGGCCCCACCGACGAGGTGCTCAGGGAATACGAGAAGTTCACGGGGAAATAGCCCGGTGCCGGGAGGGCCCCGCCGGAACTGTCCGGCGGGGCCCGGCGTCTGCGAAGGAGACGTCAACTCCGGCCGCCCGGTGGAATCTTGACGCCGATCGGTGTGTTGTCGTGTTGCGCGGAGACCCCCGCCGCCACGGGCCGCATTGCACAACGTAAGCTGTACCGGTCCCGAAAGGCGGCAATCAGGGCCATAATGCCCGACACCATCCAACGGTGCCGCATGGCGAAAGCCTCGGCGGCGTGTCCGAAATAGTATGCATTGGGTCAGCAGTGTAGAACGGGAGATGTGACGGCAATGGCGACGGAGACTCCCCGGCTGAACGCAGCGTGTGCCGTCCCCGCCCATGGCAGTCCGCGATGACGCCCGTGTCCGCGGCGCGTGCCGTCGACCCCGAGCGCGCCACCCTCGACAAGGCCGCCGCCGAGAACTTCCCCGTGGCCCCCTTCTTCCTGCCCCGGCCCTGGCGCGACGACCTCATGGCGGTGTACGGGTTCGCCCGTCTGGTCGACGACATCGGCGACGGCGACCTGGCCCCCGGCGGCACCGACGCCCGCCTCCTCGGGGTGTCGGAGGAGGACGCCGGGGACCGGCTGGTGCTGCTGGACGCCTTCGAGGCCGACCTGCGCCGGGTGTTCGACCCGGCGGGCCCCGAGCCGGGCCATCCGCTGCTGCGCCGTCTCCGCCCGACGGTCCGCCGCCACGCGCTGACCCCCGAGCCCTTCCTCGGCCTGATCGCCGCCAACCGCCAGGACCAGCTCGTCAAGCGGTACGAGACCTACGACGACCTGCTCGCCTACTGCGAACTGTCGGCCAACCCCGTCGGCCGCCTCGTCCTCGCCGTCACCGGCACCTCCACGCCCGAGCGCGTCCGCCGCTCCGACGACATCTGCACCGCCCTCCAGATCGTCGAACACCTCCAGGACGTCGCCGAGGACCTCGGCCGCGACCGCGTCTACCTGCCCGCCACGGACATGAAACGTTTCCACGTCCAGGAGGCGGACCTCGCCGCACCCACCGCCGGCGCATCGGTGCGCGCACTGGTCGCGTACCAGGCGGAACGCGCCCTCGGGCTGCTGAATGAAGGCTCCCCCCTCGTGGGTAGCGTCCACGGCAGACTCAGACTGCTGCTCGCGGGGTTCGTGGCGGGAGGAAGGGCGGCCCTCCACGCGATCGCCGCCGCCGAATACGACGTACTTCCCGGCCCGCCCAAGCCCGGCAAGGTCCAGTTGCTGCGCGAGGCGGGCGTGACTCTGCGAGGAAAGGGGTGATCCGGACCGTGGAGTCGCAACCACCCGCGTCCGCACCGGTACTCGCCGCCTACAGCTACTGCGAGGCCGTCACCGGACAGCAGGCACGCAACTTCGCCTACGGCATCCGGCTGCTGCCGACGCCCAAGCGGCGCGCGATGTCGGCGCTGTACGCGTTCTCCCGGCGCGTCGACGACATCGGCGACGGCCCGCTGGCGAACGACGTCAAGGTCGCCCGGCTGGAGGACACGAGGGCGCTGCTCACCCGGATCCGCGACGGCGCGGTCGACGAGGACGACACCGACCCGGTCGCGGTCGCCCTCGCCCACGCCGCCGAGCACTTCCCGATCCCGCTCGGCGGCCTGGACGAACTCATCGACGGCGTCCAGATGGACACGCGCGGCGAGACCTACGAGACCTGGGACGACCTCAAGGTCTACTGCCGCTGTGTCGCCGGCGCCATCGGGCGGCTCTCGCTCGGCGTGTTCGGCACCGAACCGGGCGCGCGCGGCGCCGAACGCGCACCCGAGTACGCCGACACCCTCGGCCTCGCCCTCCAGCTCACCAACATCCTCCGCGACGTCCGCGAGGACGCCGAGGGCGGGCGCACCTACCTGCCCGCCGACGACCTCGCCAAGTTCGGCTGCTCGGCCGGGTTCGAGAGGCCCACGCCGCCGGAGGGCTCCGACTTCGCGGGCCTGGTCCACTTCGAGGTGCGCAGGGCCCGCGCCCTCTTCGCCGAGGGCTACCGGCTGCTCCCCCTGCTCGACCGGCGCAGCGGCGCCTGCGTCGCCGCCATGGCCGGTATCTACCGCCGGCTCCTGGACCGCATCGAGCGCGACCCCGGGGCGGTCCTGCGCGGCCGGGTCTCCCTGCCCGGACGCGAGAAGGCGTACGTCGCGGTGCGCGGCCTGTCCGGCCTGGACACCCGGCACGTGACCCGGCGCACCGTCAGGAGGCGCGCCTGATGGACACCCCGCACCCCGGCGGAAAACGGCGGGCAACCCTCCGCCGCGACGCCGCGTCCCAGACTGAGACGGCCGGTCCCGCACCGTTCGAGCGGCGCACCGGCCGGACAGGGGAGGGCGCATGAGCCACGGCACACGCTCCGCGGGACCGCTCACGGGCGACCCCGTTCCGGCGGGACGGCACGCCGTCGTCGTCGGCGGCGGGCTCGCCGGCGTCACCGCCGCGCTGGCGCTCGCCGACGCCGGAGTGGGCGTCACCCTGCTCGAAGGCCGGCCGCGCCTGGGCGGGCTCGCCTTCTCCTTCCGGCGCGGCGACCTGACCGTCGACAACGGCCAGCACGTCTACCTGCGCTGCTGCACCGCCTACCGCTGGTTCCTCGACCGGATCGACGCGGCGGGGCTGGCACCGCTGCAGGACCGCCTCGACGTGCCCGTCCTCGACGTCGACCGCCCCGAGGGGCGGCGGCTCGGCAGACTGCGCCGCGACGCGCTGCCCGTGCCCCTGCACCTGGGGCGCAGCCTCGCCACGTATCCGCACCTCTCGCTCGCCGACCGGGCCAGGGTGGGCCGGGCCGCGCTCGCGCTGAAGGGGCTCGACCTCACCGATCCGGCCCTGGACGCCCAGGACTTCGGCAGCTGGCTGGCAGCGCACGGCCAGTCGGCGCGCGCCGTCGAGGCCCTGTGGGACCTGGTCGGGGTCGCCACCCTCAACGCGGTCGCGGGCGACGCGTCCCTGTCGCTCGCCGCGATGGTGTTCAAGACCGGTCTGCTGTCCGACCCCGGTGCGGCCGACATCGGCTGGGCCCGGGTGCCGCTGGGCGAACTGCACGACCGGCTCGCCCGCAAGGCGCTCGACTCCGCGGGCGTGCGCACCGAGGTCCGTACACGGGTCACCTCCGTCTCCGTGAACGGGAACGGGGGATGGAGCGTCCGGGTTCCCGGCGAGACGATCCACGCCGACGCGGTCGTCCTCGCCGTACCGCAGCGCGAGGCGTACGACCTGCTGCCCGCGGGCGCGCTCGACGCCCCCGAACGGCTGCTCGCCATCGGCACCGCACCGATCCTCAACGTGCACGTCGTCTACGACCGCAAGGTGCTCGCCCGGCCCTTCTTCGCCGCCCTCGGCACCCCCGTGCAGTGGGTCTTCGACCGCACCGACGCGTCCGGGCTGAAGCGCGGCCAGTACCTGGCGCTGTCCCAGTCGGTCGCCCAGGACGACATCGACGAGCCGGTCGCCGCGCTGCGCGAGCGGTACCTGCCCGAACTGGAGCGGCTGCTGCCGCGTACCCGCGACGCCCGGGTCGAGGACTTCTTCGTCACCCGGGAGCGCGCCGCCACGTTCGCTCCCGCCCCCGGCGTCGGACGCCTCAGGCCCGGCGCCCGCACCAAGGCACCCGGCCTGTACCTGGCCGGAGCGTGGACCGCCACCGGGTGGCCCGCGACCATGGAGAGTGCGGTCCGCAGCGGCGTCGGCGCGGCGGACGCCGCGCTGAGCGCCCTCGGCCGGCCCCGCCCCCGTCACCTCTTCGCCCTGGAGGAGACGGCGTACCCCGCCTTCCCGGGGGACACCCCCCGGACCCCCGGCCACCGTCCGGAGGGCACCGGTGTCGCACTGCGAGGTGGGCCCGGTGAAGGTTGACGAACGCGGCGCGGCAGGTCCCCGCACCCCCGGTACCGCAACAAGAGGAGAGACTGTGCCCCCTGTGCCCCCGGCCTCGCAGGCCGCCCGAAGGACCGCGGTGGACGTGTCCGCGCTCCTGGAGCGCGGGCGGACCCTGGCCACGCCGGTACTGCGGGCGGCCGTCGACCGCCTGGCACCTCCCATGGACACGGTCGCCGCCTACCACTTCGGCTGGATCGACGCCCACGGCCGGCCCGCGGACGGCGACGGCGGCAAGGCCGTGCGTCCCGCCCTCGCCGTGCTGTCCGCCGAGGTCACCGGGGCCGCCCCGGAGACCGGCGTCCCCGGCGCGGTCGCCGTCGAACTGGTCCACAACTTCTCGCTCCTGCACGACGACCTGATGGACGGCGACGAGCAGCGCCGGCACCGCGACACCGTCTGGAAGGTGCACGGCCCCGCCCAGGCCATCCTGGTCGGCGACGCCCTGTTCGCCCTGGCCAACGAGGTGCTGCTGGAGCTCGGCACCGTCGAGGCGGGCCGCGCCACCCGCCGGCTGACCACCGCCAGCCGCTCGCTCATCGACGGCCAGGCCCAGGACATCTCCTACGAGCACCGCGACCGCGTCAGCGTCGAGGAGTGCCTGGAGATGGAGGGCAACAAGACCGGCGCCCTGCTCGCCTGCGCCAGCTCCATCGGCGCGGTGCTCGGCGGCGCGGACGACCGCACCGCCGACACCCTGGAGCGGTACGGCTACCACCTCGGCCTCGCCTTCCAGGCCGTCGACGACCTCCTCGGCATCTGGGGCGACCCGGAGGCCACCGGCAAGCAGACCTGGAGCGACCTGCGCCAGCGCAAGAAGTCCCTCCCGGTCGTGGCCGCGCTCGCGGCGGGCGGTCCCGCCTCCGAGCGGCTCGGCGAGATCCTCGCCGCCGACGCCAAGAGCAGCGACTTCGCGAACTTCTCCGAGGAGGAGTTCGCGGCCCGTGCCGCCCTCATCGAGGAGGCCGGCGGCCGCGACTGGACCGCCGAAGAGGCACGCCGTCAGCACACCATCGCCATCGAGGCCCTGCACGCCGTGGACATGCCCGACCCGGTGAGGGAGCGGTTCACGGCGCTCGCGGACTTCGTCGTCGTACGAAAGAGATGATCACTATCGGTCGAATAGCCCTCGCGTAGTCGCCGGCCGGTGCTGCGGGGAGACCAGCACCGGCCGACGGCGGACCCACAGCAGACAGCACTCGCAGGACTGCACGAAGGGGAAGCCATGACAGCGACGACCGACGGAAGCACCGGGGCGGCATGGCCGCCCGCGGTGGCCGCGGCCAGCGAAAACGACACAGACATCCCCGAGGCGGCCGGGGTTCCCGACAGCGCCGCCCGCGCCATGCGGCGCGCCACCGACTTCCTGCTGTCCCGGCAGGACGACCAGGGCTGGTGGAAGGGCGACCTCGAGACCAACGTCACGATGGACGCCGAGGACCTGCTGCTGCGTCAGTTCCTCGGCATCCGCGACGAGGACACCACCCGCGCCGCCGCCCTGTTCGTCCGCGGCGAGCAGCGCGAGGACGGCACCTGGGCCACCTTCCACCAAGGGCCCGGCGACCTCTCCGCCACCATCGAGGCGTACGTCGCGCTGCGGCTGGCCGGCGATCCGCCCGACGCCCCGCACATGGCGAAGGCCTCCGCCTGGATCCGCGAGCGGGGCGGCATCGCCGCCTCCCGCGTCTTCACCCGGATCTGGCTGGCCCTGTTCGGCTGGTGGAAGTGGGAGGACCTGCCCGAACTCCCGCCCGAGCTGATCTGGTTCCCGTCCTGGGTGCCGCTCAACATCTACGACTTCGGCTGCTGGGCCCGGCAGACCATCGTGCCGCTGACGATCGTCTCCGCCAAACGGCCGGTGCGCCCCGCCCCGTTCCCGCTGGACGAACTGCACACCGACCCCGGCCGCCCCAACCCTCCCCGGCCGCTCGCCCCGGCGAGAAGCTGGGACGGCGTCTTCCAGCGGCTGGACAAGGCCCTGCACACGCTGCGCGGAGCCGTCCCGCGCCGGCTGCGCGGGGCGGCCATGAACACCGCCGCCCGCTGGATCATCGAACGGCAGGAGAACGACGGCTGCTGGGGCGGCATCCAGCCCCCGGCGGTCTACTCGGTCATCGCGCTGCACCTGCTCGGCTACGACCTGAACCACCCGGTGATGCGCGCGGGCCTGGAGTCGCTGGACCGGTTCGCCGTGTGGCGCGAGGACGGGGCCCGGATGATCGAGGCCTGCCAGTCCCCGGTGTGGGACACCTGCCTCGCCACCATCGCGCTGGCCGACGCGGGCCTGCCCGCCGACCACCCGCAACTGGTCAAGGCCGCCGACTGGATGCTCGGCGAGCAGATCGTGCGGCCCGGCGACTGGTCCGTGCGGCGGCCCCATCTGCCGCCCGGAGGCTGGGCGTTCGAGTTCCACAACGACAACTACCCCGACATCGACGACACCGCCGAGGTGGTCCTCGCGCTGCGCCGGGTCAAGCACCACGACCCCGAGCGGATGGACAACGCGATCGGGCGCGGGGTGCGCTGGAACCTCGGCATGCAGTCGCGGAACGGCGCCTGGGGCGCGTTCGACGTCGACAACACCAGCCCGTTCCCCAACCGGCTGCCGTTCTGCGACTTCGGCGAGGTCATCGACCCGCCGTCGGCCGACGTCACCGCGCACGTCGTGGAGATGCTCGCCGTCGAGGGCCTCGCCCACGACCCGCGCACCCGGCGCGGCATCCAGTGGCTGCTCGCCGAACAGGAGCCCGACGGCTCCTGGTTCGGCCGCTGGGGCGTCAACTACCTCTACGGCACCGGCTCCGTGGTCCCCGCGCTGACCGCGGCCGGGTTCCCCGGCTCGCACCCGGCGATCCGGCGGGCCGTGGCCTGGCTGGAGAAGACGCAGAACGACGACGGCGGCTGGGGCGAGGACCTGCGCTCCTACCGCTACGTCAGGGAGTGGAGCGGCCGAGGAGCCTCCACCGCCTCGCAGACCGCCTGGGCGCTGATGGCGCTGCTCGCGGCGGGGGAGCGGGAGTCCAAGGCCGTCGAACGCGGTATCGAGTGGCTGGTGTCCACCCAGCGCGAGGACGGCTCCTGGGACGAGCCGTACTTCACCGGCACCGGCTTCCCCTGGGACTTCTCCATCAACTACCACCTCTACCGGCAGGTCTTCCCGCTCACCGCGCTCGGCCGGTACGTGCACGAGGAGCCGTTCGCCGGGAAACCGGTCGCGGCGAAGACCGGGGCCGGGCCCGCACAGCCGCTCGCCGAGGCGAAGGGAAGCTGATGAGCCCCCAGCCCGCCCGCGGCACCCCGCTGCTGATCGCCTGCGCGCTCGGCATCGAGCAGCTCGCCCTGCGCAGGCGTGAACGGGAGGCTGCGGGCGGGCCGGTCACCGTCCTGCGTACGGGCATGGGGCCGGCGGCGGCCGAACGCTCCGTCACCCGGATGCTCGCCGGCCCGGAGCTGAACCGGGCGGCCGTCCTCGCCACGGGCTTCTGCGCCGGACTCGCCCCCGGCATGCACCCCGGCGACCTGGTCGTCGCCGAGGAGACCCGGGACCCGCGGGGCAGCGTCCCGTGCGTGGGGACCGAACTGCTGGTGAAGGAGCTGGGGCGCGCGGTGCCCGGACGCACCGTCCACACCGGTCCGCTCACCGGCTCCGACCACGTCGTCCGCGGTCACGAACGGTCCGGTCTGCTCGCGACCGGCGCGATCGCGGTCGACATGGAATCCGCCGCCACGCTTCTGAGCGCCGTCCGGGTGGGCGAGCGCCCGGTTGCGGCCGTCCGGGTGGTCGTGGACGCTCCTGAACACGAACTCGTCCGGATCGGCACGGTACGCGGTGGAATATCGGCTTTCCGTGTTCTTCGGTCCGTACTCCCGGCTTTCCAAGAATGGCACCGTTCCTTGCTGCTCCCCAGGAGGTGAGCCAGATGGCCATGCCGCTGCGTCAGTCCATCAAGGTCGCTACATACTTGGCCGAACAGAAGCTCCGCAGGCGGGACAAGTTCCCGCTGATCGTCGAACTGGAACCGCTCTTCGCCTGCAACCTCAAGTGCGAGGGGTGCGGCAAGATCCAGCACCCGGCCGGGGTGCTCAAGCAGCGGATGCCCGTCGCCCAGGCCGTCGGCGCGGTACTGGAGTCCGGGGCGCCCATGGTGTCGATCGCCGGCGGCGAACCCCTGATGCACCCGCAGATCGACGAGATCGTGCGCCAGCTGGTGGCCAGGCGCAAATACGTCTTCCTGTGCACCAACGCCATGCTGCTGCGCAAGAAGATGGACAAGTTCACCCCTTCGCCCTACTTCGCGTTCGCCGTGCACATCGACGGGCTGCGCGAGCGCCACGACGAGTCGGTGGCGAAGGAGGGCGTGTTCGACGAGGCCGTGGCGGCCATCAAGGAGGCCAAGCGGCGCGGCTTCCGGGTCACCACCAACTCGACCTTCTTCAACACCGACACCCCGCAGACCATCGTCGAGGTCCTCAACTACCTCAACGACGACCTGGGGGTCGACGAGATGATGATCTCGCCCGCCTACGCCTACGAGAAGGCCCCCGACCAGGAGCACTTCCTGGGCGTGGAGCAGACCCGGGAGCTGTTCAAGAAGGCCTTCGCGGGCGGCAACCGGCGCCGCTGGCGGCTGAACCACTCCCCGCTGTTCCTGGACTTCCTCGAGGGCAAGGTCGACTTCCCGTGCACCGCGTGGGCGATCCCCAACTACTCCCTCTTCGGCTGGCAGCGCCCCTGCTACCTGATGAGCGACGGCTATGTGCCGACCTACCGGGAGCTGATCGAGGACACCGACTGGGACCGGTACGGCCGCGGCAAGGACCCGCGCTGCGCCAACTGCATGGCGCACTGCGGCTACGAACCCACCGCCGTCCTCGCCACCATGGGCTCCCTGAAGGAGTCGCTGCGCGCCATGCGCGAGACGGTCTCCGGGAACAGGGAGTGAGGCCATGACCACTGTCTCCCTCGGGATGCCCGAGGTACCGCTGCCGCCGCTCGCCGTACGGCGCGCCTCGCGGCGGATCCAGGTGGGACCGGTGGCGGTCGGTGGCGGCGCTCCGGTGTCCGTGCAGTCGATGACGACCACGCGCACGTCCGACATCGGCGCCACCCTCCAGCAGATCGCCGAACTCACCGCCTCCGGCTGCCAGATCGTCCGGGTCGCCTGCCCCACGCAGGACGACGCCGACGCGCTCGCCACCATCGCCCGCAAGTCGCAGATCCCGGTGATCGCCGACATCCACTTCCAGCCCAAGTACGTCTTCGCGGCCATCGAGGCCGGCTGCGCCGCCGTACGCGTGAACCCGGGCAACATCAAGCAGTTCGACGACCGGGTGAAGGAGATCGCGCGGGCCGCCCAGGACCACGGCACCCCGATCCGGATCGGCGTCAACGCCGGCTCGCTGGACCGGCGGCTGCTCCAGAAGCACGGCAGGGCGACCCCGGAGGCGCTCGTCGAGTCCGCACTGTGGGAGGCGTCCCTCTTCGAGGAGCACGGTTTCCGGGACATCAAGATCTCCGTGAAGCACAACGACCCGGTGGTGATGATCAACGCCTACCGGCTGCTCGCCGAGCGGTGCGACTACCCGCTGCACCTCGGTGTGACCGAGGCGGGCCCCGCGTTCCAGGGCACCATCAAGTCGGCCGTCGCCTTCGGGGCGCTGCTCAGCGAGGGCATCGGTGACACGATCCGGGTGTCGCTGTCCGCGCCGCCGGCCGAGGAGGTCAAGGTCGGCATCCAGATCCTCCAGTCGCTGGGGCTGAAGGAGCGGCGGCTGGAGATCGTCTCCTGTCCCTCCTGCGGACGCGCCCAGGTCGACGTCTACAAGCTCGCCGACGAGGTGACCGCGGGCCTGGAGGGCATGGAGGTGCCGCTGCGGGTGGCCGTCATGGGCTGTGTCGTCAACGGCCCCGGTGAGGCCCGCGAGGCCGACCTCGGCGTCGCCTCCGGCAACGGCAAGGGGCAGATCTTCGTGAAGGGCGAGGTCGTCAAGACCGTCCCCGAGTCGAAGATCGTTCAGACGCTGATCGAGGAGGCGATGAAGATCGCCGAGCAGATGGAGAAGGACGGCGTCGCGACGGGGGAGCCGGCCGTCACCGTGAACTGAACAGCACGGAACCGAAGGGGGACCGAGCGTGACGATCCTGGAGAGCATCCGGCAACCACGTGACCTGAAGGCGCTGTCCGAGGCGGAACTCGGCGAACTGTCCCACGAGATCCGGGAGTTCCTGGTGCACGCGGTCGCCAGGACCGGCGGCCACCTCGGACCCAACCTCGGGGTGGTGGAACTCACCGTCGCCCTGCACCGGGTCTTCGAGTCGCCCGTCGACCGCATCCTGTGGGACACCGGCCACCAGAGCTACGTCCACAAACTCCTGACCGGCCGCCAGGACTTCTCCAAGCTGCGCGGCAAGGGCGGCCTGTCCGGCTACCCCTCCCGCGAGGAGTCCGAGCACGACGTCATCGAGAACAGCCACGCCTCCACGGCCCTCGGCTGGGCCGACGGACTCGCCAAGGCCCGCCAGGTGCGGGGCGAGAAGGGCCACGTCGTCGCGGTGATCGGCGACGGCGCCCTCACCGGCGGCATGGCCTGGGAGGCGCTCAACAACATCGCCGCCGCCAAGGACCGCCCGCTGATCGTCGTCGTCAACGACAACGAACGCTCCTACGCCCCCACCATCGGCGGACTCGCCAACCACCTCGCGACCCTGCGCACCACCGACAGCTACGAACGCGTGCTGGCCTGGGGCAAGGACGTGCTCCAGCGCACCCCCGTGATCGGCCGCACCGTCTACGAGGCGCTGCACGGCGCGAAGAAGGGCTTCAAGGACGCCTTCGCCCCGCAGGGCCTCTTCGAGGACCTCGGCCTGAAGTACCTCGGCCCCATCGACGGCCACGACATCAAGGCCGTGGAGTCCGCGCTGCGCCGCGCCAAACGCTTCCACGGACCCGTCCTGGTCCACTGCCTCACCGAGAAGGGCCGCGGCTACGAACCCGCCCTCGCCCACGAGGAGGACCACTTCCACACCGTCGGCGTGATGGACCCGCTCACCTGCGCGCCGCTGGCCCCCTCCGGCGGACCGTCCTGGACCTCCGTCTTCGGTGAGGAGATCGTCCGGATCGGCGAGGAGCGCGAGGACGTGGTGGCGATCACCGCCGCCATGCTGCGTCCGGTCGGCCTCGGCGCCTTCGCCGAGCGGTTCCCGGACCGGGTGTGGGACGTCGGCATCGCCGAGCAGCACGCGGCCGTCTCCGCGGCGGGCCTGGCCACCGGCGGCCTGCACCCGGTCGTCGCCGTCTACGCCACCTTCCTCAACCGCGCCTTCGACCAGCTCCTGATGGACGTGGCGCTGCACCGCTGCGGGGTGACCTTCGTCCTGGACCGGGCCGGCGTCACCGGCGTCGACGGGCCCTCGCACAACGGCATGTGGGACATGTCCGTCCTCCAGGTCGTCCCCGGGCTGCGCATCGCCGCGCCCCGCGACGCCGACCAGTTGCGCGCCCAGCTGCGCGAGGCGGTCGCCGTCGACGACGCGCCCACCCTGCTCAGGTTCCCCAAGGAGTCCGTGGGCCCGGCGGTCCCCGCGCTGGACCGCGTCGGCGGCATGGACGTACTCCACCGGGCGTCCGGCCCCGAGGTGCTGCTGGTGGCCGTCGGCGTGATGGCGCCCGTCTGCCTGAAGGCCGCCGGACTGCTCGAAGCGCGCGGCATCGGATGCACCGTGGTCGACCCCCGCTGGGTCAAACCCGTCGACCCGGCCCTCCCGCGACTGGCCGCCGGGCACCGTATGGTGGCCGTCGTGGAGGACAACAGCCGTGCGGCCGGGGTCGGTTCGGCGGTGGCGCTGGCGCTGGGCGACGCCGGGTGCGACGTGCCCGTACGGCGGTTCGGCATCCCGGAGCAGTTCCTCGCGCACGCCAAACGCGGCGAGGTGCTCGCCGACATCGGCCTCACCCCGGTCGAGATCGCCGGACGGATCAGCGCGGGCCTCACCGCCGGGGGAGAGCCGGCACACCAGTCACCGGACCCACAGGAGCCCCAGGCATGACCATCGCGGAGTCGTCGGGGACCGGGGAGTTCGACCTCGGCGCGCTGCTGGCCGAGCGCGGAGCCGAGCGCTACGAGCTGCACACCCGGTACCTCAACCACCAGCTCCCGCGCATGCTGCGCACCATCGGCTTCGACAAGGTCTACGAGCGTGCCGAGGGCGCCCACTTCTGGGACGCCGACGGCAACGACCACCTGGACATGCTCGCCGGGTTCGGGGTGATGGGCCTGGGCCGCCACCACCCCGTGGTCCGCAAGGCGCTGCACGACGTCCTGGACGCCTCCCTCGCCGACCTCACCCGCTTCGACTGCCAGCCGCTGCCCGGCCTGCTGGCCGAGAGGCTCCTCGCGCACAGCCCCCACCTGGACCGGGTGTTCTTCGGCAACAGCGGCACGGAGGCGGTCGAGACCGCCCTGAAGTTCGCCCGGTACGCCACCGGCAGACCGCGCGTCCTGTACTGCGAGCACGCCTTCCACGGCCTGACCACCGGCTCCCTCTCCGTCAACGGCGAGTCCGGCTTCCGGGACGGCTTCGCCCCGCTGCTGCCCGACACGGCCGTACCGCTCGGCGACCTCGACGCGCTGGAACGGGAGCTGCGCGGGGGGGACGTGGCCGCCCTGATCGTGGAGCCGATCCAGGGCAAGGGCGTGCACGAGGCACCGCCCGGCTATCTGCGGGCCGCGCAGGAGCTGCTGCACCGGCACAAGGCGCTGCTGATCGCCGACGAGGTGCAGACCGGACTGGGCAGGACCGGCGACTTCTACGCCCACCAGCACGAGGAAGGCGTCGAACCGGACCTGGTGTGCGTGGCCAAGGCGCTCTCCGGCGGCTACGTACCGGTGGGCGCCACGATCGGCAAGGACTGGATCTTCAGGAAGGTCTACTCGTCGATGGACCGGGTGCTGGTCCACTCGGCCAGCTTCGGGGCCAACGCCCAGGCCATGGCGGCGGGTCTCGCGGTGCTGTCGGTCATGGAGAACGAGCGGATCGTCGCCCGCGCCCGCGGCACCGGCGAGCTGCTGCGCACCCGGCTGGCCGCACTCACCGAGAAGTACGAGCTGCTCGCCGACGTCCGGGGCCGGGGACTGATGATCGGCATCGAGTTCGGCCGGCCCCGGTCACTGAGACTGCGCTCGCGCTGGACCGTGCTCCAGGCCGCCCGCAAGGGACTCTTCGCGCAGATGGTGGTCGTCCCGCTGCTGCAACGGCACCGCATCCTCACCCAGGTCTCCGGCGACCACCTGGAGGTGATCAAACTGATCCCGCCGCTGATCATCGACGAGGAGGACGTCAACCGGTTCGTGGACGCCTTCACCGCGGTGATGGACGACGCGCACGACGGCGGCCTGGTGTGGGAGTTCGGCAGGACGCTGGTGAAACAGGCGGTGACCGACCGCTGACCCTCGTGCTCGTGCCGGGTTTGCCTCTGGGGCAAGAGAATTGCCCCTGGGGCAAATCCGGGGCTCAATGGAGGCATGAGCTCCTCCGAGACCGGGCCGCCGGCCGAACCGGCCGACGCGCTCCCCGTGGTCGCGCCGCAGCTGCGCGCCCTGCGGCGACGGGCCTCCCTCACGCTGGAGGCCGCCGCCCGCGACGCGGGTCTGTCGCCCGCCCACCTCTCCCGGCTGGAGACCGGACAGCGCCAGCCCTCGCTGCCGATGCTGCTCTCCCTCGCCCGCATCTACGGTACGACCGTCTCCGAGCTGCTCGGTGAGTCGGCCGCCGACCGGGACGCCGTGGTGCGCGCCGCCGACATGGAGTCCACGGCGGCGGGCGGCTGGACGTACTGGCAGGCCGGTGCCGCCGGGCGGGGCATGCAGGCCCTGCGGGTCCGTGTGCCGCACGGCTCCCAGGGCGACATCGTGCGCGTCCACCCCGGCGAGGAATGGCTGTACGTCCTCAAGGGGCGGCTGCGGCTGCGCCTCGGGGACACCCTGCACCGGCTCGCCCCGGGCGACAGCGCGCACTTCGACTCGCTGACCCCGCACCGCATCGCCGCCGCCGACCCCGACGGGGTCGAGCTGCTGTTCGTCCACACCCTGCTGCAGAGTCCCACGGCCGCGCTGTGCCTGGGCCCGATCCACGGAGAAGCGACATGACCGGCAAAGACATGGAAGAGAAGCTCCCCCGGGCCCTGTGGGTGCGGCTGTTCATCTACGTGGTGGTGGGACACCTCTTCGCGGCCTTCATCTACTTCCTCTTCGAGATGGCCCCGAAGAAGTAGGCGCGAAGCAGGCGCCCGCCTCAGTCGAGCAGGCGCTCACGCAGCCGCTCCCGGTCCTCGGGCGTGAGCCCGAGCGCCCGCTCCAGATACGGCTCCACACCGCCCCAGGTCTCCTCGACGGTCTCGAAGGCCGCCGACAGGTATTCCGCGCGCGCGTCGAACAGCGGGCTGAGCAGCTCCATGACCTCGGGGGAGTAGGCCGAGGCGGAGCTGCCGCTGCGCTGCACCTTGTAGCGGCGGTGCTTGGCGTTGGACTTCAGGTAGTCGTCGACGATCGCGTCGCGCTCGACGCCCACCGCGAGCAGCGTCACCGCCACCGAGAGCCCCGCGCGGTCCTTGCCCGCCGCGCAGTGCATCAGCGCGGGAACGCTGTCCTCGGCGAGCGAGCGCAGCACCCGGGAGTGCTCGGCGGTGCGCTCCTTGATGATCAGCCGGTAGGAGCTGATCATCCGGTCCGCGCCCTTGCCGTCCGCGAGGATCGAGCGAAGCTGCTCCAGATCGCCGTCGCGGACCATCTTCCAGAACTCGGCGCCGTCGGCCGGGTCGCTGAGCGGCAGGTTCACATTGCGCACGCCCGGCAGCGCGACGTCCGGCCCCTCCAGCTTCTGGTCGGCCGCGTTGCGGAAGTCGAAGACCGTGTGCAGTCCGAGCGAGGACAGGAAGACGGTGTCCTCCGCGGTCGCGTGGGCGAGATGGCCGCTGCGGAACAGCACACCGTGCCGCACCCGCCTGCCGTCGACGGTCGGCAGTCCGCCCACGTCGCGGAAGTTGCGTACTCCGGCCAGCTCGGGTTCGGTCGACGGCACCTGCTGCGTCACGAAGGACTCCTCCCACTCGGCGCCGCCGACGGGGCTCGTCGACGGGCACGAGTCGACGATACGACATGCCTGCCTGGGGCAATGAGTTGTCCACAGGCATTGCCCGGCCGCCCTCACGCCCCCGATGATGTTGGTGTCTGATCGCATCTGTTCGGGTCTGTTGGAGGTTCGGTGGCGCAGGTCTCCCAAGACGGTCGTACGTGGCTCCTGTCGGGGCCGGCCAGCAGCTACGCGCTCCATGTCACGGACCGCGACGAGCTGGTGCATCTGCACTGGGGCCCGAGGATCACGCCGGCCGACGCGGAGGCCCTCGCCGCGCGCCCGCTGCCGGACGACTGGCCGTTCGAGTCCCGTCTGGACGGGCGCGAGGAGTACCCGGTCGAGGGCGGCCCCCGCTTCGTGAGGCCCGCCCTGTCCGTACGCACCGCCGACGGACGGCGCGGCACCGAGTGGACCTTCGACGGCCACGAGACGGACGACGGCGAAACCGGCGACGGCGAAACCGGAGACGGCGAACTCCGCCTCCGCTTCCGCGACGGCGAGCTGACCGTGACCCTGCACTACCGGATGCGCGACGACGTGGTCGAACGCTGGGTGACCCTGCACAACCGGGGACCCGCGGTCGAGCTCCTGCGCGCCGACTCCGCCACCTGGACCCTGCCCGAGCGCGAGCACTGGCGGCTGTCCCAGCTCCACGGCCGCTGGGCCGCCGAGTCCCGGCTGGCCCGCTCCCCGCTCACCTACGGCGAGAAGGTCATCGGCAGCCGCCGAGGCCACACCGGACACCAGCACCTGCCCTGGGTCGCGCTCGACACCGACGCCACCGAGGAACGCGGCG
Source organism: Streptomyces sp. NPDC053426 (assembly GCF_055585405.1). Lineage (NCBI taxonomy): Bacteria > Bacillati > Actinomycetota > Actinomycetes > Kitasatosporales > Streptomycetaceae > Streptomyces > Streptomyces sp. NPDC053426. Next base: position 16,668 of record NZ_JBVJKE010000041.1, read on the forward strand.
AGGTCTACGGCTGCGCCCTCGGCTGGTCCGGCTCCTGGCGCGTCTGCGTCGCCCGACTCCCCGACGCGCGCGTGCAGATCACCGGCGGCGCGGGACACGACGACTCCGGCCTGCTGATGCTGGGCACGGGGGAGACGTACGCCACACCGGTCTTCGCCGGTCTGTGGAGCGACGGCGGCTTCGGCGGCGCCAGCCGCGCCTGGCACGCCTACCAGCGGACCTGCGTCGTCCCGCACGCGGACCGGGACCGGCCCGTGCTGTTCAACTCCTGGGAGGCCACCGGGTTCGACATCTCGGAGGAGCGGCAGCGGGGGCTCGCGGCGCGGGCCGCCGCGATGGGCGTCGAACTGTTCGTGGTCGACGACGGCTGGTTCGGGGCGCGTACGAGCGACCGGGCCGGGCTCGGCGACTGGACGCCCAACCCCGACCGCTTCCCCGGCGGCCTGAAACCCCTCGCCGACCATGTGCACGGGCTCGGGATGCAGTTCGGCATCTGGGTCGAGCCGGAGATGGTCAACCCCGACAGCGACCTCTACCGCGCACACCCCGACTGGGTGCAGTTCCAGCCGGGCCGCCGGCGCACGGAGTACCGCAACCAGCTCGTGCTCAACCTCGCGCGGGACGACGTGCGGGAGTACCTCTGGGAGCAGCTCGACGCACTGCTCTCCGGCACCCCCGTCGACTATGTGAAGTGGGACTTCAACCGCTGCTCCACCGACGCCGGCTGGCCGGACGACCCGTACCCGCAGCGGCTGTGGACCGACCACGTGCGCGGCCTGTACGCCCTGCTGGACCGGCTGCGGGCGGCCCATCCGGGCGTGGCCTTCGAGTCCTGCTCGGGCGGCGGCGGGCGGATCGACCTGGGGGTCCTCTCCCGTACCGACCAGGTGTGGACCTCGGACAACACCGACCCGCTCGACCGGCTCGCCATTCAGCACGGCTTCAGCCAGCTCCACCCGGCCCGGGTGATGGCCGCCTGGGTCACCGACAGCCCGAACGCGATGCTCAACGGGCGGGTCAGTCCGCTGCGCTTCCGGTTCGTCGGCGCCATGGCCGGGGTGCTCGGCGTCGGCGGCGACCTCGCGCGGTGGAGCGAGGAGGAACTCGCCGAGGCGCGGGAGTGGGTCGCGCTCTACAAGGAGATCCGGCCCGTCGTCCAGCGCGGCGACCTGTACCGGCTGCGCCCTCCGGAGGGCGGACTGAGCGCGGTGCAGTACGTCCTCGGCGACGAGACCGTCGTCCTCGCCTGCCTCCAGGCGCAGCACTACGGAGAGCCCGTTCCGGCCCTCCGGCTGCGCGGCCTCGACCCGGAGGCGTCGTACGAATGCCGCGAAACCGGCGAAACGTACCGAGGTGCCCTCTTGCTGCACCACGGGCTGCGCACCGGTCTGCGGGGAGATCTGGACGCCGCGGTGGTGCGGCTGCGGCGCCTGCGATCCGGCGATTAGGGCGTTCTGTCCGATTAGGTGGATTCGCCATAACGTGCCCCGAAAGAAAGGGAGATGGGGAAGGGGTGCGTGAGCAGCGTCATATCCGTGACGATGCGTTGTCGCCATGCTCACGTAATTCTGTGGAACGACAAGGGAATTCACGGGGGAAAAGGAATCCCGGCTGACGCTCGGTGACGTCAATTCCGCCTTTGGATCACGGAAAAACGCGTTCGCGGTGAACATCGCGCTTGTCCCCTCGCGTCCGGGTCGCTTACGTTCGCCACCGATCCGGACGGACGCCCAATCCTGCCGCCGCCCGGAGCCCGTACCCACACTGACCCGTGCACGGCAGGAGCGGGGGACCCACAGGTACCACTGCCTGTTCCGGTTCCCGGAACGGCTTGGGGTTAAGTCGCGCCAGAACGCGGCCGGGCATCTCCAGCCCGCACCCGACAGCTCACCTCGTAGGCGCCGGAGAGGAATTCGACATGCCCGCGAAGGGTAAGCACCGCCGTACCAAGGCCCAGCGTTTCACCCGCTCCATCGCCGTCGCCGGAACCGGTGGCGCCGCACTCGCCCTGCCGCTTCTCGGCGCCGCCGGCGCGCACGCCGCCACGCCGGGGGCCGCCCCCGAAAAGGCCGTCCAGTCCCTTTCCGTGGCCGGCCAGAAGGCCACCGCCGAAAAGAGCGACGACGGCCGCACGTACATCGTGAAGGCCGGCGACTACCTCGCGAAGATCGCCGAGACGGAGCACGTCGACGGTGGCTGGAAGCAGCTCTACACGGACAACCGCGAGGTCATCGGCGACGACCCGTCGCTCATCCACCCCGGCCTGAAGCTCTCCGTCGACGGCGAGGCCGCCACGAGCGCGCCGGAGAAGTCGTCCGCCCCGGCGGCCCCGCAGGCCTCGGAGCAGGAGGCCGAGAAGCCGGCGGAGCAGCCCGCCGAGCAGCCCTCCTCGGACGCCTCCGCCCAGACCACGGGCGCCGACCAGGCCGCGAGCGCCTCCGGTTACAGCTCCCCGGTGCCCGGCGCCGGGCTCGGCACCGCCTACAAGGTGGCCGGCAGCATGTGGTCCAGCGGCTACCACACCGGCGTCGACTTCGCCGTCCCGACCGGCACCTCCCTGAAGGCCGTCGGCGCGGGCACCGTCGTCTCCGCGGGCTGGGCCGGCGCGTACGGCAACCAGGTCGTCATCCAGCTCGAGGACGGCCACTACGCCCAGTACGCCCACCTGTCCTCGCTCTCCGTCTCGGCCGGCCAGACCGTGACCGGCGGCCAGCAGGTCGGCCTCTCCGGTTCGACCGGCAACTCGACCGGCCCGCACCTGCACTTCGAGATCCGCACCACCCCGGACTACGGCTCGGACGTGGACCCGATCTCCTACCTCCGCTCCAAGGGCGTCTCCATCGGCTGACCCCCGCGGCGACCTTCCTGACACGCACGCCGAAGGCCGGACCCCGATCCCCGGGGCCGGCCTTCGGCGTATTCCGGAATTGGCCAACATTTTGAGAGTGTCTTATCTCACCGCACGTCAACCCTTCCTTACGGTCGCGTAGGTCACATTCGAAGGTGAATCATGAGCGGTTGTGGCAGACGATTCGAAGAGTGACAGCAGAGCAGTGATCGGGTCGTACGTGGCGGTGGGGGACAGCTTCACCGAAGGCGTCGGCGACCCCGGCCCCGACGGGGCGTTCGTCGGCTGGGCCGACCGGTTCGCCGTACTTCTCGCGGACCTCCGGCCCGAGGGGGACTTCGCGTACACCAATCTCGCCGTACGCGGAAAGCTGCTGGACCAGATCGTGGCGGACCAGCTTCCGAAGGCGGTCGAACTCGCCCCCGACCTGGTCTCGTTCTGCGCGGGCGGCAATGACATCCTCCGCCCCGGCAGCGACCCGGACGAGGTGGCCGAGCGGTTCGAGCGGGCGATCGCCGCGCTCACCGCCGTGTCCGGCACGGTGCTGGTGACGACCGGGTTCGACACCCGTGGCGTGCCCCTGCTGAAGCATCTGCGCGGCAAGATCGCGACGTACAACGGGCATGTGCGGGCCGTCGCCGACCGCTACGGCTGCCCCGTGCTCGACCTGTGGTCCCTCAGGAGCGTCCAGGACCGCAGGGCCTGGGACGCCGACCGGCTGCACCTGTCGCCGGAGGGGCACACCCGCGTCGCGCTCCGCGCCGGGCAGGCCCTCGGCCTGGACACCCCCGCCGATCCGGAACAGGCCTGGCCGCCCCTGCCGCCCCGCGGCACCCTCGACATCCGGCGGGACGACGTCCACTGGGCCCGCGAGTACCTGGTGCCGTGGATCGGCCGCCGGCTGCGCGGGGAGTCGTCGGGCGACCACGTGATCGCCAAGGGGACGCTGTCGCCGGACGACATCAAGGAACGGATCGCCTCGGTGGCGTGAGAGCCGTTTCACGTGGGCGGCCGCATTCGGCACCACGCCGCCGGATGCGGCCGCCCATAATGGAATGCCTGACCGACTCCACTTGGAGGTACCGTGGCCGGTTCCCGTTCTCAGAGCTCCGGGCTGCGCGCCCTGCGGCCCGTGGCCTTCGGCGCGGACCCGAGTGGCGAGCGCATGGCACGCATCCGCAGATCCCCGCACTTCAAGGACGGCGTGTTCCAGAACCCCGGGGGCACCGCCCGGATCCGCCCGTCGGGGTCGACGCGGGACCTGGCGAAGATCTACTTCGACAAGGACTCCCGTACCCGCCGCGCCCCCAAGGGCACCGTCCCGGTGCACCCGACCACCCTGGCCGACATCTCCCGCCCGCCGGCCACCGGGCTGCGCCTGACCTGGATGGGCCACTCCAGCGTGCTCGCGGAGATCGACGGACACCGGGTCCTGTTCGACCCCGTGTGGGGCGAGCGCTGCTCGCCGTTCCCCTTCGCCGGACCCAGGCGGCTGCACCCCGCCCCGCTGCCGCTGGCCGCGCTCGGCCCGGTCGACGTCGTCGTGATCTCCCACGACCACTACGACCACCTGGACCTGCCCACGATCAAGGCGCTGGCCGGCACGGACACCCTGTTCGCCGTGCCCCTCGGCGTCGGCGCGCACCTGGAGCGCTGGGGTGTGTCCGCCGGACGGCTGCGCGAGCTGGACTGGCACGAGACGACGAGGATCGGCGGACTCGCCCTCACCGCCACCCCGGCCCGCCACTTCTGCGGCCGGGGACTGCGCAACACCCAGCACACCCTGTGGGCCTCCTGGGCGGTCACGGGCGAGGAGCACCGGATCTACCACAGCGGTGACACCGGCTACTTCGAGGGCTTCAAGGACATCGGCACCGACCACGGCCCGTTCGACGCCACGATGATCCAGGTCGGCGCGTACTCGGACTTCTGGCCCGACATCCACATGACGCCCGAGGAAGGCGTCCGGGCCCATCTCGACCTGCAGGGCGGCGAGGCGGCCGGCGTGCTGCTGCCCATCCACTGGGGCACCTTCAATCTGGCGCCGCACGCGTGGGCGGAGCCGGGGGAGTGGATGAGGGACGTGGCCGGGGAGGCCGGCCAGGCGGTGGCGTTCCCCCGTCCCGGCGAGCCGTTCGAGCCCGCCGGGAAGGTGCCCGAGGAACCGTGGTGGCGGGCCGTCTCCCGCCCGATCGCCCACCCGTGGCGCGGCCCCCGGCTCGCCGAGGCAGCCGCGGAACCGCGCAGCGACGATCTCGACCTCGCGGGCGAGCGGTGACGTCGAAGATCACCGGCACTGCCGTGAGACGTGGAAGCCTGCCGCTTCCGATCCGCCGCGGCGGCGTCGGCATGGGGGCGCTCTATCGCCACTTCCCGACGAAGGAGGACCTGTTCGTCACGGTCATGGAAGCGGAGTTCACGGCCTGGTTCGCCGACGGACACCGCGCGGCCTCCGCGACCGACGACCCCTGGCAGGCCCTGACGAGCTTTTTCGAGCACACCCTCACCCACCAGGCACACAACCGCGCCCTGGTCGAGACCTACGTCGCCACCGGCGGCCCCACCCACCGGTGCGCCTCGCTCTGCGACTCCTTCATGTCCGGACTGCACGCCCGCTGCCTCGACGCCGGCGTCCTGCGGCCCGGGGTCACCAGCGCCGACCTGGTCCTGCTCCTCGCCTCACTCAGCCAGGTGGTCCAGACCTCGGGCGGCAACCGCCCCGGCCAGTGGCGCCGTCTCCTGCGCATCTCCCTCGACGGCCTGAGCAGCCGGAACACCGAGCCGCTGCCGGACGCGGGGGACGAGCAGGGCCTTGCGGAGAGTGCGACCTGGACTGGTCGAGCCCGCCTTGGGTGACCCCTCGGCCACCGGATTCCCGGACGGGGCGTTCGGCGTGGTGACCTCGCGGCGCGGTCCGCTGTTCCCGCAGGGTTCCAACGGTTGCCGCGGGCGGCTCGGTGGTCCACCTGGGGATCGGTGAGCGGGACGTGTGGGCGCTGAAGGAGACGTTCGGCCGGAGCAGTCGTACGGGCGCTGGTGGTGACGGACCTGGCGCCGACGCCGCCAGGAGGCCATGGGGACACCGCGTAGACACACGACGGCAGGGCGTGTGCCGCGCCGCATCCGCTCAGCTGTCGGCTTCGGGCTGATGCCGACCGCTCGCACCGGCCCGACGGCTGTGCTCGACCTCCAACTCGAGGACCAGCCTGTCCAAATCGTCTACCTTGCGGCGCATTTCATCCACGGTCGCCCGGAGCTCCCGCCGTTGGCTTCGCCGAGCGCTTCGGTCGTCCGGCGGCGGCCGCTCCGCCGCCCTCGCCACCCGCTGGTAGTGCTCCTCCACGTCCTCGAAGAGGCGCCGAAGGCGCTGTGCTCTTTCCCACAGTCCCCTGTCCCCGGCGCCGATTCCCCTGGACAGCAGCCGCATCCGGTCGGCCAGGAACCGGCAATGGTTGTGCGCGTGCGCGGCTTGGCGCTGGAGAGACTGAAGATATCGACCACCGCGATCCGAAAACACGCGTCCATCTTCACGCGGCGAGCCGTCCGATGTCATCCCGTACCGCAGCGCACACGCTGCCGTGTCGGAACCGGTCCCTGGTAACGCCCGGAAGCCAACGCCTGCGCAGGCGCCGTCTCTTGCGCTCGGCTGACAAACGGCAGGCCCGGATCGGACACTGGTGACCTGCGTCCGATGCGCCTGCTTCGGGCGGGTGAAGTGAGGGGGGCGGCAATGCCGGGGCCGGGCGGTCGAGGTCTGTCGAGGGGTGCGCTGATCCGGCAGCGTGCGAAGGCGCGGTTCGTGGGCCGACGGGCACAACTGGCGCTGTTCGCGGACAATTTGTCGAAGGACCCGCAGTCCGAGGAGGATCCGGCGGAGTTCCTGTTTCATGTGCGTGGTGTGGGTGGGGTGGGAAAGTCCACGCTGCTGCGGCAGTGGCAGGAGGCGGCCCGGCGTACGGATGCGGTGACGGCGGTGGTGGACGACAGCGACGTCCACGGGGTGCAGCAGGCCCTGGGTGAGCTGGTCAGGCAGTTGGCGGAACAGGCCGGTCCCTGCAAGGAGTTCGACAAGGCAGTCGAGCAGTTCCGGCGGGAGCAGGCGGCGCAGGCGGAGCCGGCACCCGTGGAAGGCGAGACGTCGATGTCGAGCCGGTTGGTGACGCAGGCAGCTCTGGGAGCCGCGTCGCTGATTCCGGGAGCCGGTGTCGTGACGGCGATGGCGAATCCGGATGCCGCAGCCCAAGGGCTGGACCGGCTCCGGTCCGCGTCCCAGGCTCGTGCGCGGCGTCGGGGAGCCCGAGGTGATGAGGCCGATGTGAGCCGGGCTTTCGTCGCCGAGCTGGATCGGTTGTGCCGTCGTCATCGGTGGGTGGTGCTGTTCTTCGACACGTGGGAACAGACTGCCCGGTACCTGGACGGGTGGCTGCTGAGTCTGCTGGACGAGGAGTTCGGTGCGGTGCCGGCGAACGTCATCGTCGTGCTGGCGGGCCGGGACGAACTCGCGGAGCGGGAGTGGGCGCCGCTGCGGGACCAGATCGCGGACGTGCCGTTGGAGGTCTTCACGGAGGCGGAGACGCGTGCGCTGCTGACTTCGCGGGGCGTGACCGATCCGAATGTGGTGGAAGCGGTGCTGCAGCTGTCGATGGGGCTGCCTCTGCTCGTGGAACTCCTTGCGCTGGCCCGCCCTCGAACCGTTGAGGAGGTGGACGCGGGCGGAGACCTCGCGGATGTGGCGGTGGAGCGGTTCGTGCAGTGGATCACGGACCCTGAGCAGCGTGAGGCCGTCAGGGCGTGTGCGCTGCCGCTGCAGCTGAACGAGGACGTCTTCGCTGCCGCGGCCGGGCCCGGGGCGGAGGGGTTGTGGGAGTGGCTGTGCGGGCAGCCGTTCGTCAGCGGCCGCGGCGACTTCAAGCACTATCACGCGGTGGTCCGTGCCAGCATGGTCCGCCAGCAGCGCACCCACTCCCCTCAAGGCTGGGCTTCGGCGCATCTGCGTTTGGCGGACACGCATGCCGCCTGGCGTGCCGCGGTCGAGGAACGGCTTCCCGAGGCGAAGCGGTGGAAGGACCCGGAATGGCGTCGGCATCGCTTGGAGGAGACGTACCACCGGCTGTGCGCGTATCCGGGAACGCATCTGACGTCCGCTCTTGAGCAGATGGTGCATGCCGCGGGCCAGGACGAGGCGGTGCTGCGACAGTGGGTCGAGATTCTGGAGCAAGCCGCGCAGGACACCACGGACACTGCCCTGCTCGCCTGGTCCGTACGCTTCCGGGACGCTCTCTCCGACGACGAGCCTGTCCTTGCCTGCCTCGCTGCTCTGCTTGCCAATGGCCAACTCAGTACGGCGGCCAGGAGCTGGGCCCATACCTACCGTGGCCAGCGCCTCTACCTCTCCGACCGGGACGAGGAGGCCCTTGCCGAGTTCGACCGTGCCCTCGCGTACGACGTCCGCAACGACCGGGCCTGGGCCCGTCGTGGCGAAACCCGCCGCTGGCTCGGCCATCACGAGCAGGCCATCGCCGACCTCACCGCCGCACTCGAACTCGACCCCACCGACGCGTGGGCCCTGGGCTCCCGCGGTCAGGCACACCAGCAGGCCGGCAACAACGAGCAGGCCATCGCCGACCTCACCGCCGCACTCGAACTCGATCCCACACTCGCCTGGGCCCTCGGCTCCCGCGGTCAGGCACACCGCGAAGAGGGCCGGTACGACCTGGCTGTCCCGGACTTCACCGCCGCGTCCGCACTCGACCCCACCTCCGTCTGGGCCCTCGGTGAACGGGGAGACACCCACCGGCTGGCCGGCGACAACGAGCAGGCCATCGCCGACTTCACCGCCGCACTCGAACTCGACCCCACCTACGCCTGGGCCTTCGCCTCCCGGGCAGAGGTACACCGCGAAGAGGGCCGGTACGACCTGGCCGTCTCGGACTTCACCGCCGCACTGGACATCGACCCCGCCTACGGGTGGGCCCTCGCCCACCGGGGAGAAGCACACCGCGAAGCCGGCCGGTACGACCAGGCGGTCGCAGACTTCACCGCGGCGCTCGACATTGTCCCGGCGTACGCCTGGGCCCTCGCCTCGCGCGGCCAGACCCACCGCCAGGCCGGCGACAACGAGCAGGCCATCGCCGACTTCACCGCCGCACTCGAACTCGACCCCGTCTACGTCTGGGCCCTCGGCGAACGGGGAGAAACCCATCGCCAGATGAAGCAGTACGACGAGGCGGTCGCCGATTTCACCGCGGCGCTCGACATCAACCCGGCGTACGCCTACGCCCTCGCCTCGCGCGGTCAAGCCCGCAGCCAGATGGGCGATCACGATGAGGCCGTCAGTGACCTCACCGCCGCACTGGAACTCGAGCCCACCTACGCCTGGGCTCTCGGCGCCCGCGGTCATGCGCACCAACAGGCCGGCCGGTACGACCAAGCCGTCACGGATTTCACCGCCGCACTCCAATTCGACCCGACTTACGCCTGGGCCCTCGCCCAGAGGGGAGAGGCCCACCGCGAACGGGGACAGTACGAGCAGGCCGTCGCCGATTTCACCGCGGCGCTCGACCTCGACCCGACGTACGCGTGGGCCCTGGGCTCCCGCGGTCAGGCACACCAGCAGGCCGGCGACAACGAGCAGGCCGTCGCCGACCTCACCGCCGCACTCGAACTCGAGCCCACCTACCGCTGGGCGCTCATCGATCGGGGCCAAGCGCACCGCCAGGCCGGCCGGTACGCAGAGGCACGCGAGGATCTGAAACGGGCCGTCGAAGCAGACCCCGAAGATGTTTACAGCATGTTCGAGAAACTCATGCTCGACACTGTGGAGGGGGGCGGCCCGGAGGTATGCGCGGAGCAGTGGAGTCGGCTGTTCGCGTCCCCGGTGAACCCGCCGGACGACGTTGTCACCAGGTTCCTGAACCTTTTCCGCGTCGTGCTGCTCGAACCGGAGAGCGGGGTGTCAGAGGCAACCGAGGAGTTCCTCTTCGTGAATCCGGATCACGAGGACATCAGCCATGCGCTGTCCTATCTGGCAGAGCTGGCTGCCGTGGGAGACGGTATGGCCGATCGTGCGCGGCAGTGTCATGACCTGATCGTTGAGCGCACCTTGAGATGACCCACGCCAGTGGCTCCTTCAGTGAGGAGGAGAACACCACCTTGGACGCTTGCGTGAGCTCGTCGACGGACGCCTCTTCCTCGAGCCTGAACTCGTCCTGGC
>NZ_JBVJKE010000042.1:0-25965 GCF_055585405.1 Streptomyces sp. NPDC053426
GACCTGGGGCTCCGCCCCAGACCCCGCTCCTCAAACGCCGGAGGGGCTGACATCCAGCCCCTCCGGCGTTTGAGGAGCGGGGGTCCGGGGGCAGCGCCCCCGGGATGGGACGGGTAAGGGCGGCGGGGGCGAAACCCCTCACCGGCGCACCCCCTCGCCCCGCGGGCCGTAGGCCGTCATGAAGCGGTCGCGGAACTTGTCCATGCCCCAGCGCGGAGCGTCCGGCGCGGGCTTCAGACCGTCGGTCCACCCCCAGCCGGCCACCCGGTCCAGCACCTTCGGGTCCTTGGCGACGATCGTGACCGGCACGTCCTTGTCGGTGCTCCCGGCGGTGACGGTGGGCACCGGCTGGTGGTCGCCGAGGAAGACCAGGACCGTGTTCTCGTCGCCGTACCGCTCGACCCACTCGGTGATGCTGCTCAGCGAGTACTCGATGGCCCTCCGGTACTCGGTGCGCACCTTCTCCGGGTCCTTCCAGACCTCCTTCGGGTCCGTGCCCTCCTTCTTGATCCCGTGGAACACCGAGCCGTCGCCGAGGTCGTCCCAGTCGATCATGTGCGCGATGGGGGACCAGGGGTTGTGGCTGGAGGCGAGGATGATCTCCGCCATGATCGGCTCGCGGTCCTTCCTGCCGTGCTCCAGCCGCTCGAAGGCCTCCAGGCTGAACTGGTCGGGCACGGGGGTCCAGCTGAAGTACGGGCCGTGGTAGCCGAGGTGCTCGGAGTCGTAGATGTGGTCCAGGCCGAAGAACTCGCCCTCCGGCCAGGCCCGCCGCACCCCGGGCACGATGCCGACGGTCCGCCAGTCGCCGGTCTTGCGGAAGTACTTGGTGAGGGTCATGCGGTCGCTGGTGGTCAGGCTGCGGTAGCGCTGCTGGTTCTTGATCCACAGACCGGACAGGAAGGTGGAGTGCGCGAGCCAGCTTCCGGCGCCGGTCACCGGGGACTTCAGCCAGCCGCTCCGGGAGGCGAAACCGGCGTCCTCGAGCCTCCGGGTGCCGTCCTTCAGCGCCGCGTCGACCGGTCCCGCCATCGCCGGGTCGTCGATCGCGACCCGGCCGTAGCTCTCGATGAAGGTGAACAGGACGTCCTTGCCGCGCAGCCCGGTGAGCAGTCGGTCGGGCGGCGTCTTCGCGAAGGCGTCGACCGCGGCCTCCTTCTCGAAGACCCGCGCGTCACGCAGCCCCGCCCGCACCTGCTCCACCCGGTTGCCCAGCATCTCCGAGGTGCCCCTGGTGGCGACCGGCACACCGGTGACCCGCACGCCCAGGGTGACACAGGTGATCCACACGACGCCCAGGACCAGCGTCGTGCGGACGGCGACGGGACGGTGGCGGGCCATCAGACCGGTCAGCCGCACCGTCGCCAGCGTCATCACCACCAGCAGGGCCACGAACAGCACGATCGCCCCGGCCACGGCGAGCACCTGCCCGCCCCGGCCGAACGACTCCCGGACGAAGTCCGTCGCGTCGTCCAGCAGGATCCAGTCGAGCACCAGGTCGAACGGCCGGGCCAGCACCTGGTAGAAGCCCATGTCCACGAGCTTCAGGACGATCAGCAGACCGAGCAGGACGCCCGAGACCGCCGCCCCGGTCCGCCGCCACCTCGACGGCAGCGCGAGCAGCAGCGCGGCGAGCAGGACGGCCTCGGCGGGCAGCCGGACGAACGCGTCGACGCCGACGCGCTCCACCCGGTTCGGCATGAGGAACGCGAAGAGCACCAGCGCCCCGGCGAGAACCGTCGTCCCCACGGTGACCCCGCGCGCCGTACGAGGCCACCGGCGCCGCCAGCCGAACCAGCCCGGTGGCGTGCCCACCGGCGGTGTGCTTCCGACGCCCTCCGCGGACGCGGCCGGATCGCCGCCTTGGCCCGCTCCGCCCTCGGTGGTGTCCGGCAGCCGGCGGGGGCGAATGAAGAGCGACACCCGGGGGGTCCTTCCGTGCGGTCCTGCGATGGCATGGCGAACAGGGCCCGGTGAGCGGACCCGCCCACACCAGTACGTCGGCACGTCGCCGTGGGTTCAAAGCGCGCCGGCCCCGTTTGCTCCGCCCGCCCCGGCGTCCTCGCGGAAAGGTGTTCCTCGCGGCCTGTCGGGGGCAGGAACCGATCGCTAGGCTGGCCCGCGGACGACGGTAATCGGGAGGAGCACGGACGTGGCCGAGAGCACCACCCAGCAGCGCCCGCTCACGGGCTGGGACAAGCCGGAGCTGGACCTCAGCAACGCGCAGTGGCAGTCCAGCAGCCGTGGCCTGGGCGATGTCCAGATCGCCTTCGTGGAGGGCTTCATCGCCATGCGCAACAGCGGCAGCCCGGAGAGCCCTTCCCTGATCTTCACCCCCGCCGAGTGGGGCGCGTTCGTGTCGGGAGCGCGGGAGGGGGAGTTCGACCTGACGTGAGCGGCGCCGCCGCGGGGGGTGTTCCGCGCGTTTTTCCGGACACGCGATCCGAAGTGCCGTTCCCGGCCCGCGCCTGAGTCAGGCTGGTCGGGGGCGGGGACCGAAGGTCGTATCCCGGAGGCGAGGAACCATGAACACCCAGCCGGTCGTCGCGGCGGTCGACGGTTCGGACGACAGCCTGCGCGCCCTGGAGTGGGCCCTCGACGCCGCACGCCGGCGCGAGGCCCCGCTGCGGATCGTGCACGTGCGCCAGTACGCCCCCTGGGCACAGCCCGAGGTCCTGGCGGCCGGGCCGCCCGACCCCGACGAGGACCCGGTCCTCGACCAGGTCCGCGGCCACCTGGCACAGCGGAGCGGCCTGCCCGCCGCCGAGTACGTGGCGCTGGAGGGGGCGCCGGGCGCGCTGCTGCCCGAAGCGGGGGCCACGGCCCGGCTGCTGGTGCTCGGCTCCCGGGGACGCGGGGGCTTCGCCAGTCTGCTGCTCGGGTCCAACTCCCTGGCCGCGGCGCGTGACGCCGAGTGCCCGGTCGTCGTCGTGCCCCGGCCCGGGCGTGGGCGCGGGGGCGGGGACGAGGAGGTGGCGTCGGCCGGGGCCGACCGGCCCGTGGTGGTCGGGCTGAACGCCGACAGTCCCGACGAGACCACGCTCGCCTTCGCCTTCGCGGAGGCGGCGCTGCGCGGTGTCCGGCTGCGGGTCCTCGCCGCCTATCCGTGGCCGCTGCAGACCTGGATGCTGCCCGGGGAGATGCCTCCGCCGCAGGTCGACCAGGACGCCGTCGAGCACGAGACCCGTCTTCTCGCCGACGGCTTCCTCGCTCCGCACCGGGAGCGGCATCCCGAGGTCGCCGCCGGGATCGACGTGCTGCCCGGGGACGCGGCCGGCCATCTGGTCGACGCGTCGCGGGACGCCGAGCTGGTCGTCGTGGGCCGTCATCGGCGTCGGCTGCTGGCGCCGGCCCGCATGATGGGGTCGGTGACGCAGGCGGTGCTGCTCCACGCGGTGAGTCCGGTCGCGGTGGTTCCTCCCCCCTCGTAGCCGCGGGCAGCCGTGCCTCCCCCCCCCGCTCGAGCGAAGCCGAGAGCGGGGGAGAAGCCGAGAGTGGGGGAGGCACCCCGCAGCGCCGAGTCGTGCGACGTCCCCGTCCGAGCGCAGCACCCGGTACTAATGGCAGCAGACTCTTTTATCATTAGCGATATGCGGGACTCGATCATCACGGACGCCCACCTGGTCCTGGACCTCGCCCTCACCGTCCGTCACGACGGCAACGGCGGAGTCGCCGATGATCTGGCTGAGCCCGGCGGGCTCACCGGCTGGGTGCGGGCGCACCCGGAGGTGCTGGCCGGCGCGGAACGCTACGTCGCCGACGCCGAAGACCTCGCCGGTGTCCGCGACCTGCGCGCCGCCGTCCGCACCCTCTTCGCGCACGCCGTCCGCCCGGCCGGACCGAGCCCCGCGGACGCGGCCCGCCTCCTGCCCCTCCCCGAGGCCCTGCGCAAGCTGAACGACGCCGCCGCCCGCACCCCCACCGTCCCCGTCCTGGAGTGGTCCGACGGGCGCGCCCCCGTCGTCCGCCGACGGCCCGTCCCGGACGGCGGGCACGACCTGACCGCCGTACTCGCCCAGGCCGCGATCGCCTTCCTCACCGGACCCGACCGCGAACGCCTCCGCGCCTGCCACGCCCCCCGCTGCGTGCGCTACTTCCTGAAGGAGCACCCGCGTCAGGAGTGGTGCAAGCCCTCCTGCGGCAACCGCGCCCGGGTGGCCCGCCACCACGAGCGGCACCGGCGGTCCGGGTAGCGGAGGCGGGCGTCGCCCGACCGTCCATACGCGGGTCCGGGCACGTACCATGGCGGCATGTCGTTCCTCCGCCGCCGCAGTGCCACGCCCGCCGGGCCCGAGTTCGATGTTCTGGCCATGGACCCGGGTGACTGGCCCGGCAACCTGGGCGCCGGGCTGCTGCCCGCCCCCGACGGAAGCTGCCAGGGCGTCTTCCTGCGTTACGACCTGTTCGGCGGCCGCGGCCCCGCGATGATCATCGGCAATCTGCCCGAGGGCTCCCCGGCCCGGGACGTCCCGGAGGGCGAGGTCCCCTTCGAGGTCGGGCAGCTGCTGCTGGCGCTGGAGAACGACGAGGAGATCACCGTCGTCGGCACCGAGGACGTGCCGGTGATGCAGGGCGACAACCTGCTGATCGTGCGCCGGGTCAAGCTCTCCGAGGGCCGGATCTCCTGCGTGCAGTTCGACCGCAGCGACAACGTCCTGGTGACCATCGCCGCCTGGGACCGCCCCATCACCGACGACCTGTACGCCCTCCTCAAGCCGCTTCCCGCCGAGCTGTTCCAGCAGGGCTGACACAAGGGCCGGGTTCCGTGGGAACCCGGCCCTCCCGCTACGTCCTTCGCGCCGCTACGACGAGGTCACCGTCACGTCCGCCGCCCGGACGAAGCCGACCCGGTGGCCGAACTGGATCTCGTAGTACAGGTCCTCGCCCCGCACCACCTGATGGGACGCCTCGTCGAAGGTCACCGCGTAGTAGTACTCGCCGGGCACCTTGCCCCCGGTCACGTACTTCTGGCCCTTGAGCACCGTGTACGGCAGCGGCGACACCGCCTGGGCCGGCACCCCCTCCGGGTAGGCCGCCTTCTCCGGGTACGCCCTTCCGTACACCGGCACCGAGTCGAGGCCCTTCCTCGGGGTGACGACCTTGCCCTTCGCGGGCACCGCGGTGGGATGCTTCCTCGGGTTCTCGAACCAGGCCTTCTGGCCGAGGTACCAGATGGCGGTCCAGTCGCCCCAGCGGTCGGCGACCGCGTACTGCTGGCCCGTGGAGACCCGCGAGGACAGGTCGTTCACCCCGGTGGTCGGGGCGGAGCCGAGGCCGATGTCCCTGATCAGCGGGGAGTCCTCGTCGTGGTCGGAGTACAGCCGCACCGCGCTCGACCCGTGGGTGGCGCACGGCTCGCCCGCGGTCTCGCAGCCCGTGAAGACCGGCCGGTTGGCGGTGTAGTCGGGCCGGATCGTGACGATGCCCGCGTGCTTGCCTGCCGTGGCCTTCAGCGGCTTGCCCAGCAGTTCGAAGTAGTGCCGCCAGTCCCAGTACGGTCCGGGGTCGGTGTGCATGCCGGGGATGGTGGCGGTGGTCGTCCCCGGCACCGTGTCGTGGCCGAGGATGTGCTGCCGGTCCAGCGGGATGTCGTACTTCTCGGCGAGGTACTTCACCAGCCGGGCCGAGGAGCGGTACATCGCCTCGGTGTACCAGGCGTCGGGTTCCGCCAGGAAACCCTCGTGCTCCAGTCCGATCGACCCCGCGTTGACGTACCAGTTGCCCGCGTGCCAGGCCACGTCCTTCGCCTTCACGTGCTGGGCGATGTGACCGTCCGTGGAGCGCAGACTGTACTGCCAGGACACATAGGTGGGGTCCTGCACCATGTCGAGGACGCCCTCCCAGGCGCCCTCCGTGTCATGGACGACGATGTACCGGATGCGCTGCGAGGCGGGCCGGTCGCCCAGGTCGTGGTTGCCGTAGTCGCCGTCGCCGAACTCCTCGTACGGTGCCGGGATCCACTCGCAGGACACCGTCTTCGGGCACTCCGTGCCGGCGGCGGAGGCGGTGCGCAGCCCGGCGCGCTCCAGCGCCGCGGTGTCGGGCGCGAGGCCCGGGCGGGCGGCCAGGGCGACTTGCTGTCCGGCGTCGGTGACGCGTTCCTCGCCGGCGCGGATCACCTCGTACACGTCGTTCGCGTACGCCACCGCCGACGCGGTGTCGTCGGCGCCGGAGAAGAGGGCCACCGCCGCGTACCAGTCGGCGGGGTCGTCGCTCTCGGGCCCGCCCAGCCGACGCTGGGCCTCGGCGAGCAGGGCGGCGCCGCCCGCCACGTTCGCCGCCGGGTCCTCGCGCAGGCGTTCGGGGCTGAGGCCGGTCAGGCGGGCGGCTCTCGGCAGGGTGGTGAGCCGGGCGGGCAGCTCTCCGGCGCGTGCCGCTCGTGCCTCGGGACGCTTCGACGGGCGGGCCTCGTCGCCGCGCGGGTCCTCCGCGCCCGAGGCGTGGTGGTCGGAGGCGGCGAGGGCGGTGCGGGCGTCGGTGAGGTGCATGGGGCCGTAGCCGCCGGTCACGCTCGGGGCGCCGGCGTGGGCGTCCCAGCGGGACTGGAGGTAGGAGACGCCGAGCAGCACGCTCTGCGGTACGTCGTACTCGGCGGCCGCGGTGGCGAACGCCTGCTGGAGGTGGGCGGTGCCCGGTGGGGCGGTGGAGGGGGCGGCACCGAGCAGGGGGAGGGTGAGGGCGGCTGCGGCGAGGATGCGGACGGGTTGTCTCAATGCGGCCTCCTGGGACGGTGGGGCGTGTGACGTGAGCCGAGCGGTGCGTCAGTGGTACCGGTCGGCTGATAATCCGTCAATCATGCCCAGGGGGGCGCGTATTACCTTGTCAATCGGGGTGCGCGTCGATTTCGTGGTGGTGGGTGTCGGGCCTGCGGTGCGTCAGTGGTGTACGCCAGTGGTGGTGGGGCGGGGGTGTTGCGCGGCCCGGCGATTACGGGGTGCCGCTGCGCCCACCTCCCCCCACTCTCGGCTCCGCTCGAGCGGGAGGTGCCCCCATCGCCCCAGCGGCACGACTGCCCGCAGTTGGCGGGGCGGGGTGGTCAGCGGGTGCCCACTGCTGCTCGTACCGCTCGGCGGGCCATCTGGCAGTCGTCGTGGAGGCGGCGGAGGAGGAGGCGGTGTTCCTCGCCGGACGGGGCCGTGGGGGACGTGTCCTGCATCGATCGCTGGACGGCCGTCTCGTACGTGCGGATCTCCCGGGTCAGTACGAGCATCAGGTTGACCAGGAAGGCGTCCCGCGAGGCCGGTCCCGCCGACTGGGCGATCTGGCTGATCTGGCGCCGGGCCGCCGGAGCGTCCCCGAGGACCGACCACAGCGTCGCCAGGTCGTACCCCGGCAGGTACCAGCCCGCGTGCTCCCAGTCCACCAGCACCGGACCGGCCGGTGAGATCAGGATGTTGGAGAGCAGGGCGTCGCCGTGGCAGAACTGGCCCATGCCCTGCCGGCCGGTCGCCAGCGCGATGCCGTGCAGCAGCTTCTGCAGGTCGCCCAGGTCCCGGTCGGTGAGCAGACCCAGTTCGTGGTACCGGGAGATACGGGCCGCGTAGTCCAGCGGCGCGTCGAACGTCCCGGCCGGCGGCCGCCAGGAGTTCAGCCGGCAGACCGCGCCGAGTGCCGCCCTGATGTCCGCCCGCGGCGGTGCCTCTGCCGGGTGCCGCTGGAGCGCCGCGACCCTGCCGGGCAGCCGCTCGATCACCAGCGTGCCGTTGTCCGGATCCGCCGCGATCAGCCGGGGCGCCCGCACAGGCGGACGGTGCCGGACGAACGAGCGGTATGCCGCTATTTCGTGGCGGATCCGCTCACTCCACGCGGGGGAGTGGTCCACTAAGCACTTGGCGACCGCGGTGCTCCGGCCGGTGGTGCCGACCAGCAGGACGGACCGTCCGGTGCGGCGCAGCACCTGGACCGGGGCGAACTCCGGGCAGATGCGGTGCACCGACGCGATCGCCGTGCGCAGCTGGGCGCCCTGCGGGCCGGACAGATCGAGCCTCCCGCTGAGCGGCTGGGTGCCCGGTCCCGCGGTGCGCCGTGCGTTGCCGGCGCCGAGGACGGGGTTCGCCGGGCGCGCGGGGGCGAGGTAGGGGCCGCTGTCCGACGGACGGGGGCGCAGCGGCCGGGGCGGGGCGGACACGGAGGACGATGCTGCGTACATGGGTGATACAGATCCCTTCGTGTGCCTGCGACGTCAGCGCACCACCCGGCCCGGCCGCCCGGGCGCACCCTGGGGGAATGCCCCTGTGCGACGGGGTCGTGGTGGCGCGTTCCTACTCGACACCCGATGTCCCCTGGCACACCATCTGGCGCACCCTGGCGAACCCTGGCGAATAGTCGCCCGGCAACCCGCACCGGGCTACTGTCAACTCAGCCGAGAACCTGGGGGCTTGACGTGAGCGGACAACCCAACACCCGGCTCTCGGACCTGTTCGGCCTGGCCGGCTGGTCCAAGGGCGAACTCGCGAGGCTGGTCAACCGGCAGGCGGCGGCCATGGGCCACCCCCAGCTGGCGACCGACACCTCCCGGGTTCGGCGGTGGATCGACATGGGAGAGATCCCGCGCGATCCCGTACCGCGGGTGCTGGCGGCCCTGTTCACCGAGCGTCTCGGCCGTGTCGTGACCATCGAGGATCTCGGTCTGGTCCGGCACGGGCGTACGGGGAAACGGCCACGCCCCGGGAGTGCGGAACATCCCGACGGAGTGCCGTGGGCGCCCGAGCGGACAGCCGAGGTCCTCACCGAATTCACGGGAATGGACCTCATGCTCAACCGACGCGGCTTGGTGGGCGCGGGTGCCGCGCTCACCGCGGGCTCCGCACTCAGCAGCGCCATGCACGACTGGCTGCACACCGATCCGGCCCTGACCGCCGACGCTCCCCGACTCGACGACCCCCTGCGCGCCGACCCCGCCGGGTTCGACCGGTACGAGGCCGCCCCCATCGGGTCGCAGGAGATCGAGGAACTGGAGCGCTCCGTGGAGGTGTTCCGCGCCTGGGACGCCGCCCGCGGCGGCGGTCTCCAGCGCAAGGCGGTGGTCGGCCAGCTCAACGAGGTGGGCGGCATGCTCGCCTACCACCACCCACCCCATCTCCAGCGGCGCCTGTGGGGCGTCGCCGCCAACCTCGCCGTCCTCGCCGGCTGGATGTCGCACGACGTCGGCATGGAACCCACGGCCCAGAAGTACTTCGTCATCGCCGCCCACGCGGCCCGGGAGGGCGGCGACCGGCCGCGCGCCGGTGAGGCCCTGTCCCGGGCGGCCCGGCAGATGGTGCACCTGGGCCGGCCCGACGAGGCGATGGACCTGATGAAGCTCGCCCAGTCCGGCTCGGGCGAGGAGGTCCTGCCGCGCACCCGCGCCATGTTCCACACCATCGAGGCGTGGGCGCAGGCGTCCATGGGCAAGGGCCAGGCGATGCGCCGCACCCTGGGACAGGCGGAGGACCTGTTCGTCTCCGACAAGGGGGACGTGCCCCCGCCGAACTGGATGCAACTGTTCAACGAGGCGGATCTGTACGGCATGCAGGCCCTGGCGTACCGGACGCTCGCGGAGTTCGAGCCGGACGCAGCCACGCACGCCCAGCACTACGCGGACAAGGCGCTGGCGCTGCGGGTCGACGCGCAGCAGCGGTCGAAGATCTTCGACTTCCTGTCCATGGCCTCCGCGTGCTTCATCGCCGACGACCCCGAACAGGCGGACCGGTTCGCGCGCCTGGCTCTGGTGTCGATGGGGCAGAACTCCTCGCGCCGCACCTGGGACCGGCTGCGCCAGATGTACCGGCTCACCGCCGAGTACGCCACGTACCCGAGGATCCAGGAGCTCAGGGAGGAGATCGAACTGGTGCTGCCCAGGCCCAGGGGCAAGGGCGGCACCGCCCAGGCGTGAGGGGGCGGCCCGGCCCGGCGCGGACCGCTACGGGGCGACCCGGGCGACGAGCACACAGGCGGCGTCGTCGCGCTCCCGCTCGCCGAACTCCTCCGCGACCGCCCGGACGCAGTCCTGTGCGGTGCGGGCCGCGGCGAAGCGCGGGGCCAGTTCGAGCAGACGGTGCACGGCCGTGGCTCCGGCGTGCCCGGGCACCAGCCCGTCGGTGTGCAGCAGCAGCACGTCGCCGGCTTCGAGGCTCTCCTCGGCCTGTCCGTAGGAGGCGCCCGAGGTGGCGCCGAGCAGTACGCCGTCCGGCGCGTCCAGCGCCCGCCCCGTTCCGCCGCGGAACAGCAGCGGGACGGGGTGCCCGGCCTGCGCCCACAGCAGTGAGCGGGTCTCGGGCCGGTAGCGCAGACAGACGGCGCTGCCCAGGGCCGGCTGCGCGGTGGTGTCCAGCAACCGGTTGAGGCAGGCCAGCAGCGGTCCCGGCGCGGTGCCGGTCATCGCCATGCCGCGCACGGCGCCGAGCAGCATCGCCATGCCCGAGGCGGCGCCGACGCCGTGTCCGGTCAGCTCGCCGACGCTGAGCAGCGTCGTGCCGTCGGGCAGTTCCAGGGCGTCGTACCAGTCCCCGCCGATCCGTGCGTGCGCCGACGGCGGCAGGTGGGCCGCGGCGAGGCCGAGGGTCCCCGGGCCGGCCTGCGGGAGCCGCAGGGGGCCGTGCCACGTCGGCAGCACGGCCTCCTGCAGCTCGACCGCGAGCCGGTGCTCGGTCCGCGCGGCGGCGTGCCGCCGGCGGTGCAGCGAGTCACGGGTCTCGCTCACCGCCAGCCGGCAGCGGCGCAGTTCGCTGACGTCGCGCAGTACCGCCCACATCGAGGCGGTGCTGCCGTCGGCACCGAGTACCGGTTCGCCCATCATGTGCACGGTCCGTACGCCGTCGTCCGGGCGTACGACACGGAACTCCCCGTCGATGGGCCGGGCGTCGACCAGACAGCCCGTGACCATCGCGGTCAGTCCGGGCCGGTCCTCCTCCAGCACCAGCGAGGGCAGTTCGTCGAGGGTGAGCGGCGCGGCGGCCGGGTCGCGGCCCAGGATCCGGTACAGCTCCCCGGACCAGCGCACCTCGTCCGTGAGCAGGTCCCACTCCGCGCTGCCGACCCGGCTGAGCAGGGCGTCGTGCGGCGCCGACGCCGGGCCCGGCACGGGGAGCGGGTCGTCCCGCAGCTGCGCCAGGTGCCCGTCCAGGTCGTCGAGCTGGTGCAGCGCCAGGTCGTACAGCGCGCGCCGCCAGCGCTCCCGCGGGTCCTCCGTGTCGGCCGGGGTGTCCCGGCGTACGGCGTCCACCTCGCCCTTGAGTCGCCGGGTCTGCGAGATGAGCGCGTCGACCGGACCGCGTCCTGGCGGCAGGGCGGCTGGACGGTCCGCGGAGAGGTGGGACGGCATGACGCACTCCGATGCGGGAACGGTACGGCCTTCAGGCGGAGGGAGGGGCCGTTACGACTGTCGCACAGCCCGCGACGGCCTGTAAGGGATTCGGCAACACACGATAAGGCGGTGCCCACGGCATATGCCACCGTCTTCGCCGGGTTACCCGCGGGAATACGTCAGAGGCGCTGTCGGCGTCTCAACTCCCATGGTACGCAAGTGATCTGACGTTCCGTCGGTCACCGGTCACCACCCATTCACACGTTCGACGGACAAGTGTTTGGGTGCGAGTGACCGGTGGGTCGCCCCGTCCTCAGTAGCGCAGCACCGCCGCCATCCCGTCCGCGTCCCCGAGCGCCCCGTCCGGGACGAAGCGGACCTCGGCGCCGGTCTCCAGGCACTGCTCCACGATCTCGTCCACGATGTCCGCGCGGGCGTCCAGGTCACCGTCCTCGGCGACGATCAGATGCTCGCCGGCGTCGCGCACCGTGATCCGGTAGTTCTCCTCCACGGCCAGCAGCCGGACCCGGCCCTCCCGGGCGTTCTGCCACAGCTCGTCGACGCCGGCCGCGAACTCCTTGCGCCCCCGGGCCGACTCCAGCGACCGGGCCACGTCCTCGGTGCTCTTGCGGGCCTCGTCCTCCAGCACCGGCCGCACGGCTTGCCAGACCGCCTCGTGCGTGCCGTGCGCCAGCCCGCCGTGCGGCACGTGCACGGCGTCCCTGGCCACGCTGCCGGCCTCGCACAGCAGGGACAGGGCGGCGGGCTCACCGGTGACGTACAGCGGTCGCGGGTGGTCGCGCAGCAGCCTCCCCATCGCGGTGTCCGCCTCGCGCAGGAACCGACGGGTGTCCTCGTCCCGGAAGTTGCTCGGCTGGTCGCCGACCTGCTCCTGCCGCTCGGGGTCGAAGTTCCGCTGCTCCCGGACCAGCGGGAAGCCCCCGGCGCGTTCCTCGACGACCCGGTCCACGCCGCCGCTCCACAGGGTGCACCGGTCGGCGGAGACGGACAGCACCCAGAACGGCCGCTGCGCCGTGTGGGCGGAGACGAGGTTGCGGGTCAGGAAGGTGTCCGAGAGGACGATGCGCTCGGGCACGGCGCGGGCGAGCGACCACACCTGGTGCTCGCCGGGGGCGGCGAAGATGACCAGGCCGTCCTCCGAGTGCGACAGATCGACCTCGGTCAGGGCCCGGTCGAGCTGCCGGGACACATCGTTGCGCCGGTCCCGGGTGACCGCGGGATCGGCCTCCAGCTTCTTCTTGGCCTCGGCCACCGCGTTGCGCAGCCGGACGGCGTCCTGGGTGTTGAGGGGCTCG
Organism: Streptomyces sp. NPDC053426; assembly: GCF_055585405.1. Taxonomy (NCBI): domain Bacteria; kingdom Bacillati; phylum Actinomycetota; class Actinomycetes; order Kitasatosporales; family Streptomycetaceae; genus Streptomyces; species Streptomyces sp. NPDC053426. The sequence continues at coordinate 12,601 of NZ_JBVJKE010000042.1, forward strand.
CGCCGGTGCGTCGGCGTCAGCACGGACACCGCGGGGTAGGGGCGCGGGCGACGAAGCTCGGCAAGGGTCGCGGGACTCAGATCGTGCTCCATGACAGCACCATAGGGCGGATTCCCCGACAGGGCATTCGGGGCAAAACGGCCTGTGCGTCTTCGGGGCCGGGCCGCCGTTCAGAGGCGGCCGTCGTCCTCGGCTCCGCAGGAACTGCCGCTGCGCGGCAGGGAGCCGTAGAGCAGGAAGTCGTCGATCTTGCGGTGGACGCACTCGGACGACCCGTAGCCGGTGTGCCCCTCGGCCCGGTTGTCCAGCACCACGGCGGAGGAGCCGAGCCGCTCGGCCGTCTCCACCGTCCAGCGGTACGGCGTGGCCGGGTCGCCCCGGGTGCCGACCAGCAGCATCTTCGGCGTGTCGAGGTCCTTGACCCGCTCGCGGATGTAGTCGGTCCCCTTGGGGCGGCCGTAGCACAGCACCACCTGGGCGAGCCGGTACCGCCCGAAGACCGGGGAGGCCTCCTCGTAGGCGCCGCGCAGCCGGGCCAGGTCCCGGGTCAGCCGTTCGGCGTCCGGACGGTCGGGGTCGTCCGCGCAGTTCACCGCCATCAGCGCCGCCGGCAGGTTGTCCAGGGGCACGTCCTCCTCGTCGACGAGGGGGTGGTCGCCCCGCTGGGGGACGGGCGGCGCCATCCCTCCGGTCGCGAGGGCCTCCACCCCGCGGGTGTCCCCGTCCTCCACGAGCTGGGCGAGCGCCCGCTGCAGCAGCGGCCACATCTCCTTGGTGTAGAGGCCCTGCCCGATGGCGCCGGCCAGGTCCTGACCGGTGAACTCGTAACCGAAGTCGGTCGGCACCGGGTTCTCGTCGAGCGAGTCGACCAGCTCCACGACCTGTGTGCGGGCCGTGCGCGCGTCCTGCCCGAACGGACAGGCGAGCTCCTCGGTGCACCACGTGAGGAAGTTGTCCAGCGCGGTCTGCTGCCCCTTGGCACCGGCCAGCCCCTGCTCGGCCAGCGGCTCGGTCAGCGTGTCCACGCCGTCCAGTGCCATGCGGCCGACCCTGTCGGGGAACTTGGCGGCGTACACCGCGCCGAGCCGGGTCCCGTACGAGAATCCCAGGTAGTTGAGCTTCTCGTCACCGAGCGCCTGACGCATCACGTCCAGGTCGTGCGCGACGTCCACGGTGCCGATGTGGTCGAGGACCGGGCCCGAGTGCTCGGCGCACTCGGCGGCCACCTCGCGCAGCTTGCGGAGCGTGTCGCGCGGGTCCGCCGTCTCCTCGCCGTCGGTGGCCTCCAGCGCCTGACCGGTGGCGTCGGCGCCGCAGCTGACCGGTGCGGAACGGCCGACGCCGCGCGGGTCGAAGGAGACCACGTCGTAGTCCTCGGTCAGGCCCAGGAAGTCCTCGCGGCCGCCGGCGAGTCCCATCACCCCCGAACCGCCCGGTCCGCCGAAGTTCAGCAGCACCGAGCCCCGCGGGTCGCCGGAGGCGCGGTAGCGGGCGAGGGCCAGTTCGAGGGTGCCCTCGTCGGGCTTCGCGTAGTCGAGCGGCACGGTGACCGTCCCGCACTGCATGTCCTTCGGCAGGTCCGCGCTCTCGCAGGCCGCCCACGTGACCTTCTGGTCGTAGAACCGGTCGAGGCCGGGATCCGTCCGGCCGGTGGCCGTCAGCCCCGTGCCCAGCAGGGCCAGCCCGACCGCCCCGGCGGCCGCGCAGCGCGGGACCGAGGACCGCACCGCGCGGTGCCGGACCGAGGGTCGCTGGGAGAGCTTGGCCAGCATCGATGCCTCCAGGGACGTCCCGACCTGCGCCCTCGCCCACCATAAGCGGGCCCCGGGGCTCCCGCCCGCCGGCCTCGCGGCGGCCGGCCGGGCGCCCCGGTCCGGTGTCCGGCCGCCATGGGTTCGACGGCCTTTGCCCGGCGTTCGAGCGGCGGGACGCCCGATGGGGTGAACCGGCTGCGGCATACGGATGAGCCATAACCCGGATGCCGCAGCCGCGTTCTATCCGGTGCGGGCGAACGCCCGCGACCATCTCTGGAAGGCAGGGAACCGATGAGACGGGTCACCCGAAAGGGCGTGATCGCCGTCGCCGCGGCGTCGGGCGCGATGGCCGTGGCGGTACCGGCGTACGCCGATGCCGGGGCGGAGGGGATCACGGCCGGTTCGCCCGGCGTGGGGTCCGGGAACACCGTCCAGCTCCCGGTCCACATCCCGGTGAACGTGTGCGGGAACACGGTGAACGTGGTGGGCCTGCTCAACCCCGCCGCGGGCAACACCTGCGTCAACGAGGACACGGGCGAGCGGGGCGGCTCGGCGGCGGGGTCCTCCGCCGTGGCCGAGGCGCAGGACTCGCCGGGCGTGCTGTCCGGCAACGGGGTGCAGACGCCGGTGGATCTTCCGGTCAACGTCAGCGGGAACAGCGTGAACGTGGCCGGCGCCGGCAACGCGTCGGTCGGCAACACCTCCACGAACACCTCCGGCGAACGGCCCGACCGCCCGGACGGACCCGAGCCCGCCGCGCCGCCGCGCACCCTCCCCGACCCGGCGCCGCACGCGGCCCCGCCGCACACCGCCGCCCTCGCCGACACGGGCGCCGACCGGACGCTCCCGGTCCTCGGCACCGGCGCCGCGCTCTTCCTGAGCGGAGTCGCCCTGTACCGCCGCGCCCGCCTGCGGACGTACGGCTGAACCGTCCGGAGAAACGACCGGCCCCCGTGGGTCAGCCGCGTCCGCGGTGGAACCGCCGGTGCAACTCCTCGACCTCGTCCGCCAGTCCGGGGACGGGTCCGGCCACGGTCACGCCCGGGGCGACCTCGGCGACGGGCAGCGTCCGCACCGGCGGGGCGGGCACCCCCAGCTCGGCGAGCCAGGACGCCAGCTGCTCGGAGGAGGCGACGTACACGATGCGTCCGAGGCCCACCCAGGCGTGGGCGGCGGCGCACATCGGGCAGTGCTCACCGGAGGTGTACACCGTGGCCGCGGCCCGTTCGGCGGGGCTCATGTGCGCCGCCGACCAGCGCGCCAGCTCGAACTCGGGGTGCCGGGTGCGGTCGCCGGAGGCCACGCGGTTGTGGTCCTCGGCGAGCACGGTGCCGTCCCCGGCCACCAGCACCGAACCGAACGGCTCGTCGCCGGACTCCAGCGCCTCGGCCGCCAGTTCCACACAACGCCGCAGATACGGCAGTTCCTCATCCCGCACGACCATGGTCCGGCCTCCTCACGACGCTTGAACGACAGCAACGGTAATCCCGTTGCCCCGGGCACCGCCCCGTGGTGGGGTCTGCCGCATGGATGAAGCCGCCGTACTCGCCCTGTTCGACCGTGAGATGCGTGAGGGGGTGCGGCCCGACGGCCCCGGTTCGGAGGTCGAGCGGGTCGGCGCCGTGGTGCGCCATGTGGGCCCCGCGCACGGCTGGAACGGTGTCGTCTGGTCCGCGCTGGAGGAGGCGGGCGCGGACGCGGACGCGGCGATCGCGGAGCAGATCGCGTACTTCACCGGGATCGGCCGCGAGTTCGAGTGGAAGCTGTACGGGCACGACCTGCCGGTGGACCTCGGACAGCGGCTCGTGGCGGCCGGATTCACCCCCGAGCCGGTCGAGACGCTCATGGTGGCCGAGGTCGCCGGTCTCGCCCTCGGCACCGAGCCGCCCGAGGGCGTCCGCGTCGTGCGGGTCACCGACCGGGCGGGTGCCGACCTGATGGCCGACGCGCAGGCGAAGGCGTTCGGCACCGATGCCTCACGGTTCCACCGGTATCTGCTCGACCGGCTCACCACCGCCCCCGACAGCGTCGTCGCCGTCGTGGCGCTGGCGGGGGACGAGCCGGTGAGCGCGGCGCGCATGGAGCTGGTGCCGGGTACCTCGTTCGCCGGGCTGTGGGGTGGCGGCACGGTACGGCACTGGCGTGGGCGGGGCGTCTACCGCGCGCTGGTCGCCCACCGGGCCCGGGTCGCGGCGGACCTCGGCTACCGCTACCTCCAGGTCGACGCCTCCAGCCAGAGCCGCCCCATCCTGGAACGCCTCGGCTTCACCCCTCTGACGACGACCACACCGTACGTCTACCCGAACCACTAACCGCGGGCAGCCGCACCGCCCCCCGTAGCTGCGGGCAGTCGTGCCGCTGGGGCGGCACGGGTGGGCGCAGCGGCACCCGGCGAGCGCCGGTGAGTACAGCTGCACCCGGCCAGCACCGGTCAGCGGTGCCGGTGCGGGGCGGGGGGAGGTCGCGCAGCCCGGCGCTGGCGGGGTGCCGTCGCGCCCACCCGTGCCGCCCTGCGGCACGACTGCCCGCGGAGAGCGGGGCGCGCGGGACGCGGCTGCCCGCGGAGGGCGGAGAGCTGGGGGCGGAGAGGAGAGCTGGGGGCGGAGAGCGGAGGGCGGAGAGCTGGGGTGGCCGGGGGCGGGCCGTCAGGCGGCTCTTTGCTAGGGGGCGTCGTGAGAGTTATAGTCTCTAACAGTAGTGAGGGTCATTAAGTGACCCCTCCTGTTCGCTGCCGAGGAGGCCGTCATGTCCGCCGCCACCCCCGAAACCCACCCCCTGCACGTCGTCCTGGGATCCGGCCCCGCCGGAACCACCCTCGCCCGGGAGCTCGCCCGGCGCGGTCACGCCGTACGGCTCGTCGACCGGAAGGGGGACGGACCCGCGATCGAGGGAGTCCGGCGGCATGCCGCCGACGTCGGCACCGTCGACGGCGCACGCGCGGCCGTAGCCGGCGCCGCCGTGGTGTACCACTGCGCCAACGTCGCCTATCACCTGCAGGTCGAGGTGATGCCGCGGATCCAGGAAGCGGTGCTCGCCGCCGTCGAGGAGTCCGGAGCCCGGCTCGTCGTCCTCGACACGATCTACCCGTACGGCCCGACCGGGGGAGCGGTGATGACCGAGGACACCCCCTGGCGGGCGACCAGCCGCAAGGGCCGGATGCGCGCGACGCTCGACGAGCGGTATCTCGCCGCGCACCGGGAGGGCCGCGCCCGGGTGGTCCTCGGCCGCTCCGCCGACTTCGTCGGTCCCGGCGTGCTCAACTCCTCCCTCGGCGGCGCCGTGTTCCCGGGGGCGCTCACCGGTGGCGAGGTGATGGGGGCGGGTGACCTGGACCTGCCGCACAGTTACACCAACATCATGGACGTGGCGGCCGGCCTGGCCACCCTCGGCGAGCGGCCCGAGGGCGACGGGCGGGTGTGGCACCTGCCCACCGCGCCCGCCGTCAGCACCCGCGAGATCCACACCATGATCGAGAAGCGGACCGGCCGGCCCCTGAACGTGGTCGTCCTGGAGGAGCCGCGTCCCTTCGGCCCGTTCGACGAGGTTTTCATGGCCGAACTCGCCGAGATGTTCTACCAGTACACCGAGCCGCAGATCATGGACTCCTCGGCCTTCGAGCGGACCTTCGGCGTGACGCCGACGCCGATCGAGGAGACCGTGGACGCCACGGTGACCTGGTACGAGCAGTGGTTGTCCCGCCGCTGACGCGGGCCGCCGGATTCCGTCAGCGGCCGGCCTTCGCGCGGTCCAGCGCGGCCACTCCCAGTGCGGCGAGGCCGATCTGGACCAGCCACTCCACCCAGTCGACGCCCTCGGTGTCGGCCACTCCGAAGGCCGCGGCGACCGCCGAGCCGATCAGTGCGGCGGCGATGCCGACGAGAATCGTCCAGAGGATCCCGATGCGCTGGCGGCCCGGGACCACGAGCCGGCCCAGGACGCCGATGACGATACCGATGACGATGGCGCTGATGATGCCGTCGATCTCCATCTCGCCCCTCTTCTCCTGACCTCCGCTGCACTGCGTATGCCCCCAGGCCGCCGGGGCAGTCCCGCCCGGACGCGGAAACGCCGGCCCGCGGTCGACGCGGGCCGGCGTCCGGCTCCTTTCACGGTCCTCCTACGACCGGCGGCCGCTCTTGACGGCCGTGGCGGCGCAGGCCGTGCCCAGGATCAGGGTGAGGGCGCCGATGACGACGTTGTTCCAGATGACGCCGGCGTCGGGGTCGGTGCCGACGATCCATGGCGAGATGATCATCCACAGGCCCAGGGCGCACATGGCCCCGCTGAGGCCGTACATGCGTGCCGGGGCCGCGGTGAACCCCAGGGCGAGCAGGCCGATCGCGATGCCCACGATCAGGTTGTGGGCCACGAGCGCGGGCTGGCTCGTCGTGTAGTGGAGTATCCACGGGGACACCGCACAGTAGAGACCGAGCAGGAACACCGGTCCGTCCACGAGGGCCACATCGCGACCCCCGAGCATACGGTCGTACCGTGCCCGCATCTCCGGGGCATCGGGGTGGCTCGTGATGTCACCGCGCGGATGTGAGACGTTGGCCATGAGTCGTCTCCTTCGACTAGCGGGCCTGACCGCGTCTGGTGCGGTATGCGGTAAAAGCCGCATAAATGCATTCTGCTCTTATTTCCCCTTTATGTGTAGAGCTCGCGAGGGCTCCGCTCCGGCCCGACTTCGTCCAGGCGTCGACCGCCGCCGACCTACCGGCATGTCCGCGTCAGATGACTGGTCTAAACCCTTGACTGGTACAGACCAAAGCGGTTGAGTGTGCTCTCACACCCCCCACCACGGCCGCCCCCACCGCCGTGACCGGCCCCGCCGGCATGTGCGGGCGAGGCCCCGCTCGGGCATGTCCTCGTCCGGGAGCGGCCGCGTTCCGCGAAGGAGTTGTTCCCTTGTCGAGAAGACGCATCGCCGCCGTGACCGCCGCCCTCGTCCTCGCCGGCGGCGCGCCGGTGCTGCTCCCCGCCGCCTCCGCCTCCGCCGCCACGTGCTCCAGTTATCCGAACTGGGTGGCCGGGAGGTCGTACAACGCCGGTGACATCGTGCGCTACACCGACGGCCGGGCGTACATCGCCGAGCACGCCAATCCGGGTTACGACCCGATCATCAGCACCTGGTACTGGGAGCCGTACGCCTGTGACAACGGCCCCGGAACGCCCGTCGGCAACTTCGTCGTGACCGAGGCGCAGTTCAACCAGATGTTCCCGAACCGGAATTCGTTCTACAGCTACAGCGGTCTCACCGCCGCCCTGAGCGCCTACCCCGGCTTCGCCACCACGGGCGGCGACGCGGTGAAGAAGCAGGAGGCCGCCGCCTTCCTGGCCAACGTCCACCACGAGACCGGCGGTCTGGTGCACATCGTGGAGCAGAACACCGCCAACTACCCGCACTACTGCGACTACGGACAGCCCTTCGGGTGCCCGGCCGGGCAGTCCGCCTACTACGGGCGCGGCCCGATCCAGCTGAGCTGGAACTACAACTACAAGGCGGCGGGCGACGCGCTCGGCATCGACCTGCTGAACAACCCCTGGCTGGTGCAGAACGACTCCGCCGTCGCCTGGAAGACGGCCCTGTGGTACTGGAACACCCAGCGGGGTCCCGGGACGATGACCGCGCACAGTGCCATGGTCAACCAGGCCGGATTCGGCCACACGATCCGCGCCATCAACGGCTGGGTGGAGTGCGACGGCAAGAACCCGGCGCAGGTGCAGAGCAGGGTGAGCAAGTACCAGCAGTTCACCCAGATCCTCGGAACGTCACCCGGCGGCAATCTGTACTGCTGACGTCCGACCGCTCGGCGTGGTGTCATGCACCTGACCTAAGACGCTCGGACCGCGGCCCGCGCACCGCACGTGCGCGGGCCGTCCCCCGGACGAAGGGCAGCCGCCATGCGCACCCCCCACGCCCTGCTCGCCACGACCGTCACGGCCGCCGCGCTGGCCGCGACGGTCGTGGCGCCCGTACCTGCCGCCGCCGCGTCGGTTCCGCCGCCCGGCGCCTACTACGTCCAGAGCGCGACGACCGGACTGAACGCCGCCGACACCTCCGGGGCGGTCGAGCAGCACAGACCGCGCGGCGACGAGGACCGTCAGCAGTGGAACCTGGGAGCCGACGGCACCCTGGAGAACACCGACAGCCCCGGTACCTGCCTCGGCCGCACCGGCGGCCAGGCCCGGACCGTCGCCTGCGCGAGCCCGGAGGCGCGCTGGGAGATCGTCCCCGTGGGCGCGGACCGGTTCACGCTCACCGTTCCCGGCACCGACCGCCGCCTCACCGTCGCCCCGAAGCCCCCCGGTGCCGGCCATCCCGCCCCGCTCGCCGTCGGCAGCGGCACGGGCGACCTCGCCGCCTGGTACCTGACCCCGGTCGACCCGGCGACCCGTTCCCTGCCGCCGTGGGACCTGCGCACCCTGGACGAGGTCACCTTCCTCACCGCCCACAACGCCTACGCCAACGGCGTCGACGGCGGCTTCGCCCCGCCCTTCATCGACCTCTTCCCCAACCAGAACCGGGGCATCGAGCGCCAACTGGCCGACGGCGTCCGCGGATTCATGCTGGACATCCACCAGACCCCGGACGGCGCGATCCTCTGCCACAACAGCTGCACCCTGGTCAGCAGGCCCGTCGCCCTGTGGGTGGACCTCCAGCGGATCGTCGACTTCCTGCGCGCCCACCCCGACCAGTTCGTCACCGTCTTCCTGGAGGACTACGTCGACCCGGGCGTCCTGCGCGCCGAACTCGCCCGCGTCCAGGGGCTGTCGGACGTGCTCTACCGGCCCGACCGCACCGGCGTCCGGGAGAACGGCTGGCCGACCATGGGGGAGCTGACCGCCGCCGGGCAGCGGCTGCTGATCCTCACCGACCACAGCCGCGCCGCCGACCGGGCCGCCGGAACGACCCGGGACACCTTCGGCGTGATGTACCAGCGCGAATGGACCGTCGAGAACCACTGGTCCATGGGCCCGGGCGTCGGCACCTCCGACTGGTCCTGCTACAGCCGGTGGTACGACGCGGGCACCAACATCCCGCTGACCCGCACCGAACCCGGCTTCCGCCCCCTGTTCGTCATGAACCACTTCCGGGACACCACGATCACCTCCACCGCCGGCACGGACAACTCCAAGCTCGCCGACCGCGCCCGCCGGTTCTGCGGGCCGGCCGCCCGCAAGAAGCCCAACTACCTCGCCGTGGACCGCTACGACCTCGGCGACCCGGCGGCCGCCGTCGCCGCCCTCAACACCTACGCGTATCCGTAGCCGCCCCACCGGTCCCGCTCCGGGCCGCCGGTCCCGGAGCGGGACTGGCGCGTTCGGCAGTTTTACGTATAACCTCTCCGGTCAATCCCCTTCGAGAGGTCACGATGAGACGCATCCCCCTGGTCACCCTCGTCGTCGACGACTACGACGAGGCGATCCGCTTCTACACCGAGGCGCTCGGTTTCCGGCTGGCCGAGGACGCGCCCCGGCCCGACGGCGGCCGCTGGGTCGTCGTCGAACCGGACGCCGGGCACACCGGCGCGGGACTGCTGCTCGCCCGCGCCAAGGGGGAGGGCCAGCGGGCCAGGGTCGGCGACCAGACCGGCGGGCGGGTGGGCTTCTTCCTGCACACCGACGACTTCGCCCGTGACCACGCCCGTATGACCGCCGCAGGCGTGACCTTCCTGGAGGAGCCGCGCCACGAGCCGTACGGCTCGGTCGCCGTCTTCCAGGACCTGTACGGCAACCGCTGGGACCTGCTCCAGCCGGCCGCCCCCTGATCCGCTCCGCCCTTTTGCCGAACGACCCGCTGAGGAACGACCGCACATGTCATCTACGCGCATGGACTCCGAGACTCTCCGCCGCCTCCCCAAGGCGGTGCTGCACGACCACCTCGACGGCGGTCTGCGCCCCGCGACCGTCGTGGAACTGGCGGAGGCCGTCGGCCACACCCTGCCCACCACCGATCCCGACGAGCTCGCCGCCTGGTACGTCGAGGCCGCGAACTCCGGCGACCTGGTCCGCTACATCGCCACCTTCGAGCACACCCTCGCCGTCATGCAGACCCGCGAGGGCCTGCTGCGCACCGCCGAGGAGTACGTGCTCGACCTGGCCGCCGACGGTGTCGTCTACGGCGAGGTGCGCTACGCCCCCGAGCTGAACACCAGGGGCGGGCTGACGATGAGCGAGGTCGTGGAGACCGTCCAGGAGGGCCTCGCCGCCGGCATGACCAAGGCGGCCGCCGCCGGGACGCCCGTCCGGGTCGGCACCCTGCTCTGCGGCATGCGGATGTTCGACCGGGTCCGCGAGGCCGCCGACCTGGCCGTCGCCTTCCGGGACGCCGGGGTCGTCGGCTTTGATATCGCGGGCGCCGAGGACGGCTTCCCGCCCGCCGACCACCTCGACGCCTTCGCGCACCTGCGCCGCGAGAACGTGCCCTTCACCATCCACGCCGGTGAGGCCCACGGCCTGCCCAGCATCCACCAGGCGCTCCAGGTGTGCGGCGCCCAGCGCATCGGGCACGGGGTGCGGATCACCGAGGACATCGTGGAGGGCAAGCTCGGCCGTCTCGCCGGCTGGGTCCGCGACCGCCGGATCGCGCTGGAGATGTGCCCCACCTCCAACCTCCAGACCGGCGCCGCGACGTCGATCGCCGAGCACCCGGTCACCGCGCTGAAGGACCTCGGCTTCCGCGTCACCCTCAACACCGACAACCGTCTGGTCTCGGGCACCACCATGACGCGGGAGATGTCCCTGCTGGTCGAGCAGGCCGGCTGGACGGCCGAGGACCTGCGCACGGTCACGGTGAACGCCGTGAAGAGCGCGTTCCTGCCGTTCGACGAGCGGAACGCGCTCATCCGGGACGTGGTCCTGCCCGGCTATGACGGGGTGCTCTGAACCAGCCCCCGTACGTACGCGGCCTGTCCGACGTGCTGAAGATCGTCGGACAGGACGCTGACCAGCCGTACGCCCAGGGTCACCGGGGGATCCCAGCCCTCGTCGACCACCCGTTCCAGGTCCTTGGCGGCCACCGTGCGCAGCGCGCCGAGGGTCTGCTCGTGCACCGCGTCGTGGTAGCCGGTCAGCAGACCGCCGTCGTCGACCCGTACCTCGGCGACCTTCGCCGAGGTGTGGCCGTACCCCGTGTCGCGGCGGGGCAGGCCGAGGTCCAGGCGTTTCTCCCAGCCCTGGGAGAGCCACACCTGGTCGAGTCCGAAGGCGTCGGCGACGTGGTCGTCCTGGACCCGGGTGAGGTGCCAGACCAGCCAGGTGACGGAGTTCGCGTCGGGGCCGGGCCGGGCGTTGAGCGCGTCGGGGCCGAGGCCCTCGACGGCGGCGTGGACTTCTTCCCGGATGCGGCCGAAGCCGTCGATGAGGATGTCCTTGGCATGCATGCCTCCACCCTCGCGCATCCGCGCGCCTCACGCGCCCCCGTCGTCCAACAGGGCCATCAGCGCCCGCGCCGCCGGGCTCGTCGCCCGCGGTGACGGCACCAGGGCGACCGTCTCGTACACCGCCTCCCCGGTGTCCTTCAGCGGGAGCGCGGTGAGGGCCTCCCGCTTGTGCCGGAAGTGCCGCGGCACGACGGCGACGCCCAGGTTCTCGTCGACCAGGTCGAGCAGGCTGTGCACGTCGTTCACCTCCAGCGCCACCGTGCGCCGTACGCCCGCGGCGGCGAAGGCGGCGTCGGTGGCGCGGCGCGGACCCCAGTCCGGGTGGAAGTCGACGAAGACCTCGTCGGCCAGGTCGTGCGGGGTCAGCGGTGCCCCCGCCCGTGCGAGCCGGTGGTCCGGGTGGCACAGCACGGTCATCGGCTCACTGGTCAGCGGCACCGACCGCAGCTGCTCCGGGTCCGCCTCCGTCCGGTAGGCGAAGGCCAGGTCCAGCCGCCCCGCCGCGACCTCCTCCGCCAGCGCGGCCGAGCCCCACTGGCGCAGCCGGATCTCCACGTCCGGGTGGAGCCGCCGGAACGTGGCGAGCAGCTCCGCCACGTTCACCCCGGCGATGCACTGCTCGGCGCCCAGCGCGAGGGTGCCGCGCAGCACGCCCTGCACCGCGGCCACCGCCTCGTGCGCCGCCCGCACCTGCGCCAGGATCCGTTCGGCCTCCGCCAGCAGCGCCCGGCCCGCCTCGGTGAGCGTCACCCTGCGGGTCGTCCGTACGAAGAGCGGTGTCTGCAGTTCGCGTTCCAGGGCGCGGATGGACGCGGACAGGCCCGACTGGGAGACCATCAGCCGCTCCGCCGCGCGGGTGAAGTGCTGGTCCTCGGCCACGGCGACGAAATGCTGGAGGTGACGCAGTTCCATGATTGAGAAGCGTATCCGCTGAATCCCATCGGATTCTTCTGTTGGACCACTGCCCGCAGGTCACGACAGAGTGGACGGGCGGTTCGACGGAACCGCCGAGACGTGTGCCAACCCCTCTGGAGTCGTGTTGTACACCGCACACCCCGACCGATACGCGGACATGCCCTACCGGCGCACCGGACGCAGCGGTCTGAAGCTCCCCGCGCTCTCGCTCGGCCTGTGGCACAACTTCGGTCCCGACCGTGCGGCCGAGACCCAGCGAGCCATCCTGCGCCGCGCCTTCGACCTGGGCGTCACCCACTTCGACCTCGCCAACAACTACGGGCCCCCGCCGGGCGCGGCCGAGTCCGCCCTCGGCGAGGCGCTGAAGGCGGACTTCGCGCCGTACCGCGACGAACTGGTGATCTCCACCAAGGCCGGCTACCTGATGTGGCCCGGCCCGTACGGCGAATGGGGCTCGCGCAAGTACCTGCTCTCCTCGCTGGACCAGAGCCTGAGCCGGATGGGTCTGGACCACGTCGACATCTTCTACTCGCACCGCTTCGACCCCCAGACTCCGCTGGAGGAGACGATGGGCGCGCTGCACTCGGCGGTCCAGCAGGGCAAGGCGCTGTACGTCGGTGTGTCCAACTACTCCGCGGAGCAGACCCGCGAGGCCGCCCGCATCCTCGGTGAGCTGGGCACCCCGCTGCTGATCAACCAGCCCCGCTACTCGATGCTCGACCGCCGCCCGGAGGACGAGGGCCTGATGGACGCCCTGGACGAGCTCCAGGTCGGCTCCATCGCCTACTCCCCGCTGGAGCAGGGCCTGCTGACCGCCCGCTACCTCGACGGCATCCCCGAGGACTCCCGGGCCGCGAGCGACAGTCCCTTCCTGAACACCGACGCCGTCACCGGGGAGCTGGTGGGCCGGCTGCGCGCGCTCGACGAGATCGCCTCCTCGCGCGGCCAGACCCTGGCGCAGATGGCGCTGTCCTGGGTGCTGCGCGGCGGCCGCCTCACCTCCGCCCTGGTCGGCGCGAGCAGCCCGCAGCAGCTCGAGGACAGCGTCGCGGCCACCCGGAACCTCGACTTCACCGAGGACGAGCTGGCCCGCATCGACGCGGTCGTGAAGCAGTAGCCCCACCGGTACGGTCGCGGGGGGGGGGGGGGGGGGGGGGGGGGGGGGGGGGGGGGGGGAGGGAGAAGGGGGGGGGGGGGGGGGGGGGGGGGGGGGGGGGGGGGAGGGGGGGGGGGGGGGGGGGGGGGGGAGCCGTCCCACCTCCCCCTGCTCACGATCACGGCTCTCCAGCGCTCTCAGCCCCTCTTGATGC
>NZ_JBVJKE010000043.1:0-19454 GCF_055585405.1 Streptomyces sp. NPDC053426
AGCGCAGGTCCTCGGAGACCTCGGCTCTGGTGAAGTAGCGGCGGCTGCGCACCAGCGCCTCCGCCAGTTCGCCGTCCATGCCCGCCTGGGGCCGTGCCGTGCCGGTCCGCGTACTCACCGTGCCACTCCGCTCCGGGCATGCCTGCCCGTTCGATTCGTGATCGGTTACACCGCACACGACTCTATGACCCGTGTCCCCCGAAAGGTCAACAGCCACACCACGGACGCGGAAAGGGGGCCGGTCGGGTGGTAGGGCCGGTCGGCCCTACCACCCGGCCGGGCTCGCGGCGACGATGGAGCGATGTCCCGGAACGATGCCTTTCGCGCGCTCGGCCGGCAGGAGTGCCTCCGCCTGCTGGCCGGGGTGCCGGTCGGCCGTGTGATCTACACCCGGCAGGCCCTGCCCGCGGTCCTGCCCGTCAACTTCTCCCTGGACACGGACGCCTCCGTGCTCCTGGCCACCTCCCCGGGCTCGGACCTCGTACGCGCCGTCGACGGCACCGTGGTCGCCTTCGAGGCGGACGAGTTCCGGGCGGAGACCCGCTCCGGCTGGAGCGTGATCGTCACCGGACGGGCCACCGTGGTGACCGATCCGGCCGAGCACGAACGGCTCGTACGGACCGGTCCGGCCTCGTGGATGCCGCTGCGGGAGACGGTGTTCGTGCGCATCGAGGCCGAGATGGTCACCGGACGCGAGCTCAGGGGGGCCACGGCAGGGCAGTGAGCCGCGGCGGACGGCCGGCGCGGCCCGCCGCGTGCCGTCAGCGGCCCTCCTGCCGCAGCCGGTCCTGGACCTGGGTGGCGATGACGGCGGCCTGGATGCGGCGCTCCACACCGAGCTTGGCCAGCAGCCGGGAGATGTGGTTCTTGACCGTCTTCTCGGCCAGGTACAGCCGCTGGCCGATCTGGCGGTTGGTCAGTCCCTCACCGATCAGGGCCAGGATCTCGCGCTCCCGCTCGGTCAGCCCGGGCAGCGCGTCCGGCTGCTCCTCCTCCTTCTGCTGCCCGCCGCGCAGCCGGGCCATCAGCCGGGTGGTGGCGCTCGGGTCGAGCAGCGACTGGCCGCGGGCCACCGTGCGGACGGCGGTCACCAGGTCGGAGCCGCGGATCTGCTTCAGCACGTATCCGGAGGCGCCGGCCATGATCGAGTCGAGCAGGGCCTCCTCGTCGTCGAACGAGGTCAGCATCAGACAGGCCAGGTCGGGCATGGCCGAGCGCAGCTCGCGGCACACGCTCACCCCGTCCCCGTCCGGCAGCCGTACGTCCAGGACCGCGACCTGGGGTCGCAGGGCGGGGACGCGGACCAGGGCCTGCTCCGCGGTGGCGGCCTCGCCGACCACGGTGATGTCCGGTTCGTCGTTCAGCAGGTCGTGCACCCCTCGCCGGACCACCTCGTGGTCGTCCAGCAGGAAGACCCGGATCGGGCTGTCGGGTCCGGGCTGCTCGCCGTCCGCCATCGATTGCTCCTCGTTGCACGCTGTGTGATCGTCCACGCCGTCCGAAAACGCCCGGCCCTCACATCTTGCGCAATCCCGGGCCGTGAGGCCAGGGCCGATCGGCCCCACTCGCGCGGGCGGGAGCGCGGGGGCGTCTCCGCCGGTGGGCGGAGCCCGTCCCCGCGCCGGGCCCGTCGGCGGTCGTCACCCGTCCGCGACCGCCAGGGGCACTCCGTACAGGGAGCGTCCGCCGACGAGTTCGCGCCCGGTGACCAGCTCGGCCTCGACGCGGACGAAGACCTCCCGGGCCGAGGGCGCCCAGGAGACCGGGCCGGTGCGGGCCAGGCGCCGGTGTTCGACGGGGTCGGTCACCACCCTGGCCGGGCCCGTGACGACGACGCTCCAGCCGGACTGCCGGGCGGCGTCGACGTCGTCGGCCTCGAAGGCGACCACCGCGCCGTCGACCGCGCGGACCAGTTCCGAACCGGCGGCGGTACGCAGCAGGACCGCGCCGTCGGCCGCCAGGCGGAAGTTGACGGGCAGCACGGCGGGCAGGGCCCGGCGGGTGAAGACGATGCGGCCGACGGGCACCCCGGCCATCAGCTCCAGGCACTCCTGCCGCCCGAGTTCGCGGAAACCGTCATTGGGGTACATCGCCGGCCCTCCTTCGCCCATCGTCCGGTGCGGCGGTCCTGTCTCCCTCCACCTTGGGCCGGGCACGGCCGGAAGATGAGGGCCGACGGTCCCGCTCCCCCCGGAGAACGGCCCGGCCGTCACGGGGACTACGAGGCTTTCGAGAGTGCGGTGTCCGTCCCGCGTACGGCCGTGGCCAGGGCGTCTCCGATGGCCCGGGCCCCCTCGGCGTTGGGGTGCAGGGGTGCGGCCGGGCGGGTGGGGACCAGGCCCTCGATGTAGCGGTCGGCGGGGGCGGCGCAGATGTCGTGTCCGATCCCCAGGGTGTAGGTGTCGACGAAGGCCGCGCCGTGCTCTTCGGCCGTTCGTCTCAGTACGGCGCCGAGGTGGTCGACCACGCCCTGGATGTAGTTGGCGTCCTGCTTCCAGAAGGGCTGGGTGGGGTGGCAGCCGTCGGGGCGGAGGTAGTTGCCGTAGCCGACGACGAAGACCTCGGCGTTCGGCGCGCGCCGGGTGATCTCGTCCAGGGCGTCACCGAAGTCCGGTGCCCAGGCGTCGATGCGGGCCCTGATCCTGTCGGTACCGCCCGCGGTGTTCTCCTCCGCGCAGCTGGTGCCGTAGGGCGGGGGCAGGATGTTGACGCAGGCCAGCGCTTCGCCGAAGACGTCGGCGTCGTTGCCGCCGATGGTGATGCTGACGATGTCGGCGTCGGGTGTGAGCGCGTCGTACTGGGGGGCGGTGCCCGGGTACTGGGACGTGCTCAGGTGGTCGGTGGTGGCGGCGGAACAGGTGACGTCGGTGAGGTGCGCGCCGAGGGCCTCGGCCGCGACGTGCGGATAGCCGGCCAGGGAACGCAGGCACATCGGGTCGGCCGGATCGGGTGGTGGCACCAGCGGTGCGGCCGCGTAGGAATCGCCGAGCGCGACGTACCGCGGGGGTTCGGCCGCGGTCGACGCGGCCGTGACCGGTGCCACGGCCGACAGGGCACCGGTGAACAGTGCGGTGGCCAGGGCTATGCGCAGGGTCGTCTTCAAGGACGCCTCCGTCCGACGGGTCGGAATGTATGGGTATGCCTCGCGATGAGCATGCCCGAGCGGGCATGCCGCCGCACGGCGGACCGCGGCTCGGTACTCCCGCCGGATGACGGCGTGCGGCACGGCCCCTGATGCTTGCCGCAGCCGGTATGACTACTGGCGCCGTCCGGCGTGGCGGGCCGGGACTTTCCCGCCGGTCGGCACGATGTGTGCACGGGGCGCGGCTCCGTACGGGGCGGCGTGCGTCGCCGCGTCGTACGTCGGCCCCGGCTCACGGGGCGCCGGGCGCGGCTCGCGGGCGGCGAGGTGCCGGGGGCCGGCGTCGGGGTGACGGGCCGTCGAGCGGGTCCCGGGCGCGGGTCCGCGTTCCCGGCGTGTCCTCCCACCGGGTTTTCAGCTGGTGGACCGATCAGGAGGCAGACCGAGATGAGTTCCGGTTCCGTCAGCCGACGCGGCTTTCTGGGGGCCTCCGCGGCGGGGCTGACCGGGGCTCTCTCCCCGGTGGCGACCCGGGCCGAGGCCGCTTCCGCCGCCGGGGAGGACCAGGTCTTGCGCTATGAGGAGATGACCGGTGGGTCGGTCACCGCCTCCCGCGACGGGAAGCTCCTGATCGCCGAGGTGCAGGGCGTGCTGTGGCGGGTCCCCCGCGAGGGCGGCGCGGCGACGCGGCTGACGGACTGGGAGCTGGAGGCGACCGCTCCGGCCCTGTCGCCCGACGGCGGGACGGTGGCGCTGTGCGGCTACCGGGACGGCACCTTCCACCTGTGGACGGTGGGGGCCGACGGCAGCGGGCTGCGCCGGCTCACCGACGGACCCTGGGACGATCGCGGGCCGGCCTGGTCCCCCGACGGCACCCGGCTGGTGTTCTCCTCCGAGCGCGGCGGCGACGCGGTGGCCGGCAGCGCGTTCGGCCTGTGGGTCCTCGACGTGCGCGACGGCCGCGTGCGGCGGCTGACCGGCGGGGACTTCGAGGATCTCGACGCCGCGTGGGATCCGGACGGGCGCTCGGTGGTGTGCGTCCGCGCCGCCCACACCCCGGACGGCGCGAGCGACGGCGGCCGGACCCTCGTGCGTGTACCGGTCGCGGGCGGCGAGGCGCGGGTGGTGCACAGCGTCGGTTCGGGCCGGCTGCTGTGCCCGTCCGTCTCCCCGGCGGGCCGGATCGCCTGCCTGCATCTGTCCGGAACCGGTTCCTCGCCGTCCCTGCCGGCCGCCGAGGCGGTGCTGATGGTCGACGGCCGGGCCGTCACGGACGACGAGGACCTGGCGGCGGCACCACCGTGCTGGCTGGGCGAGGACCGGCTGCTGTACGTGGCCGACGGCCGCATCCGCATCCGTACGCCGGACTCGTCCGCGCCGGTGGAGGAGGTCGCCTTCACCGCCCGGATGCCGATGCCCCGGCCGCGCCGACGGGCCGGACCGCGGAACTGGGACCCGGCCCGGTCCGTCCCGGTGCGCGGGATCCATCTGCCCGCCCTCTCCCCCGACGGGGGCAGCGTGGCGTTCGTGGCGTTGAACGCGCTGTGGCTGATGGAGGCCGGCGGCGCGCCCCGCAAGCTCGTCCAGGCCTCCCCCGTCCACCATCTGCAGATGCCCGTGTGGGCCCCGGACGGGCGCACCCTGCTGTACTGCACCGACCGGGACGGGCTGACGGCCGTACGCCGTCTGCGTCCGGACGACGGGCGCGACGAACCGGTCACCGGCCAGGGCCGCCTGTGTCCCGCGCCGTCCCCGGACGGCACCCTCCTGGCCTGCCAGGACGTCACCGGAAACCTGCTGCTGCACACCCTGGCCACCGGCGCCGAGCGGGTGCTGGCCCGGCCCATGGCCACCGACGGGCCGCCCGGCGCCCCCACGTGGTCACCCGACGGCCGGTACGTGGCCTTCTGCGACCGCAACCGGCTCAACCACCGCTTCCGCGAGGGTTACCACCTCATCCGCGTCGTCGACACCCGCACCGGCGCCGAACGGCGCCATCTGCCGGCCGACCACCAGTCGCTGGCCGACCGTGCCGCCGCGGGCCCCGTCTGGTCCCCCGACGGCCGCTGGATGGCCCTGATCGCCGAATCGGCCCTGCACCTGCTGCCCGTCACCGCCGACGGCACCCCGGCCGGCCCGGTGCGCCGGCTGACCGACGAGCCGGCCGACCACGCCTGCTGGGCCGGCGACTCCGCCACCCTGCTCTACCTCTCCTCGGGCCGGCTGCGCCTGCTCTCCCTCGACGGGGAACGGGTTCCGTCCCGCACCCGTACGCTCCCCGTCCGGCTGACCACCGGACAGCGCCCGCGCCACGAGCCGCTGCGCGTCCGCGCGGGCCGGCTGTGGGACGGCACCGGCACCACCGTGCGCCAGGACGTCGACATCCTCGTCGAGGGCGGCCGGATCACCGCCGTCGAACCCCACCGGGCGCGCCGCCCTGGCCACCGCACCCTCGACGCCTCGGACCACACCGTCGTCCCCGGCCTGTTCGACAGCCACACCCATCCCTACACCGCCACCTACGGTGCCCGGCAGCACCTCGCGGCGCTCGCCTACGGCATCACCACCACCGCCTGCATGGGCGCAGCCCTGTACGAGGCGGTCCGGCTGCGCGAATCCCTCGCCGCCGGCCACAGCACGGGGCCGCGCATGCTGGCCTGCGCGGAGCTCATCGACGGCCCCCGCACCGCCTACGCCAAGGGCCGCGCCCACCGCACCCACGCCGGCCTGCGGCGCACCCTGGAGCGCGTCACCGCGCTCGAAGCCGACTTCGTCAAGACCTATGTGCGCGCTCCGGGCCGGGCCATGGCCGAGGCCGCCGAGGCCGCCCACCGCCTCGGCGTTCCCTGCGGCAGCCACCTGTGCTCCCCGGGGCGGGCCGTCGGCCAGGACCTGACCACCCATCTGCAGGCCACCCAGCGCCTGGCGTACGGCCATGCCACCACCCCCACCGGCCACCTCCACCAGGATCTCCTCGAGCAGTACGCCGACGGCTCCTTCGCGCTGATCGCCACCCCGTTCACCGCCCAGGCCCTGCTGGGCGCCGACCCCGCCCTGGCCGACGACCCCCGCGTCCTCGCCCTCCTGCCTCCCTGGGACGTCGCCGCCGTCCAGGAACGCGCCAAGACCGGGCCCACGGCCGAGCAGCTGCGCGCCCTGGCCGTCGAGATGGGCAACTACCGGCGGCTGGCCGCGCACGGCGCCACCCTCGCCCTGGGCACCGACTCCCCCCTGGTGCCCGTCGGCCTGTCCCTGCACCTGGCCCTGCGCGCCCTCGTCGCCCACGGCTTCACCCCCGTCCAGGCCCTGCGCACCGTCACCACCACTCCCGCCCGGCTCTTCGGTCTCGACGCCGACCTGGGCACCGTCGAACCGGGCAGGATCGCCGACCTCACGGTCGTCGACGGCGACCCCTTCACCGACTTCGCCGCGCTCGTCGACATCCCCCTGGTCCTGCGCGACGGCGTCCCCCACCGCCGGGCCGACCTCACCGCCACGCACCGGCAGGCCGCCGCTCCCGCTCCCCGGGACACCACCTGGCTCGAGGTCGCCCACGCCCTCCACCGGGACTCCTGCTGCCACTCCGGCGACTGAGCCGCCCGCGCGGGGTGCCGAAGCCGCTCAGTCGCGGCGCAGCAGGACGAGTTCGCGGTTCATCTCGCCGAGGAACCGGACGATGACCGCGAGCTCGTCGGGCGTGAAACGGCCCCGCGCGGTGTCGGTGCTCCGCGCGAGCGGCCGGAAGTACTCCCTGGCCAGTCCTCTGGCCGCCTCCGCGAAGTGCAGGTGGACCACGCGACGGTCGTCGGCGGCCCTGACCCGGTGGATGTGCCCCGCCCGCTCCAGCCGGTCGACGCACGCGGTGACCGCGCCGGACGTGAGGTTGAGCTGCCTGCGCAGCCGGCCGGGCGTCATGGGCTCGCCCACACCGTCCGGATCGGCGTCCAGGATCGCGATCAGGGCCTGTACGTCGGTGAGGTGCAGGCCGTGCGCGTGGGCGAACTCCTGAGCGACACGGTTGAACTCGTTGTTCATCCGACGCAACAGCACGGCGAACGACTGCAACCCCGTCGGGTCGTCCACCGGAAGAGGTGTCGAGGGGGTATCCGGTCCACTCATGACCCCAGTATAGGATCACTCAATCATTGAGATACTCATTCATCGACACACTTCTCCCCACTGCTGAGGATGTTCATGAGAACCACACCGCGCTGGGCCCGGTGGACCGTGCCCCTCGTTCTCCTGCTGGTCTGGCTGGGCGTGGGCGGAACGCTCGGGCCGTACGCGGGCAAGCTGGGCGAGGTGGCCACCAACGACCAGGCCTCCTTCCTGCCGCGGAGCGCCGAGTCCACCAAGGTCCTCGAGGAGCGCGAGGCGTTCGACCAGTCCGAGACCCTGCCGGCCATCGTGGTCTGGACGGCGGACGGGGACCGGGTCACCGAGGCGCAGCGGGCAGCCGCCACCGACTCCGTCGGCGCGCTCGCCGGAAGCACCGGGATCGTCGGCCGGCCGTCCCCGGCCCTGCCCTCCGAGGACGGCCAGGCCCTCCAGGCCGTCGTTCAGCTCGAGCCCGAGCTGGGCGAGGAGCTGCCCACGGTCCTCGACGAGGTGCGCGCGGCGGCGCGGGAGGTGCCGGGCACCGAGGCGCGGATCGCCGGCCCGGCCGCGAGCCAGGCCGACCTGTCGGACGCGTTCGCGGGCATCGACGGGCTGCTGCTGGGCGTGGCGCTCGCCGCCGTGCTGGTGATCCTCCTGCTCGTCTACCGCAGCGTCCTGCTGCCGTTCCTGATCATCCTCGGTTCCGTCTTCGCCCTGGGACTGGCCTGTGCCGTGGTCTACGCGCTGGCGGAGCGGGACGTGGTCCGCGTCGACGGACAGGTGCAGGGCATCCTGTCCATCCTGGTGATCGGTGCCGCCACCGACTACGCCCTGCTGCTGGCCGCGCGCTTCCGCGAGGAACTCGCCGTGCGCGGGGACCGGGCCGCGGCCGCCCTGGCGGCGGTGCGGCGCTCGTTCGGCGCGATCACCGCGAGCGCCGCCACCGTGGCGCTCGGGCTGCTGGCCCTGCTCGCCAGCGACCTCACCAACAACCGCGCCCTCGGACCGGTCGGCGCCATCGGCATCGTGTGCGCCGTGCTCACCACGCTCACCTTCCTGCCGGCCGTGCTGGCCCTGCTCGGCCGCACCGCCTACTGGCCGTCCCGCCCGAAGGCGTCGGACGCGTCCGCGGAGGGCCACGCGGTATGGCGCCGGGTCGCCGCGCGGGTGGACGCGCGGCCGCGTCTCACCTGGGTCGTGACCGGGCTCGTCCTCGCCGCCCTGGCGGCCTTCTCGCCCACGCTGTCCGCGAAGGGCGTGCCGCTCGACGAGATCTTCGTGAACGACACCCCCTCCGTCGCCGCCCAGGAGACGCTCGGCGAGCACTTCCCCGGCGGCTCGGGCAACCCGGCCGTGATCATCGCCGACGCCGACCGCGCCGATGCGGTGACGGCCGCCGCGAAGGACACCGCGGGCGTGGCGTCGGCGGGCGCGGTCTCCGCCTCTGGGCGGCCCGGTGCCGGTGAGCCGCAGGTCGTGGACGGACGGGTCCGCATCGACGCCACTCTGGAGGCGACGGCGGACAGCGACGCGGCCAAGGAGACCATCGCGCGGCTGCGCGACAACGTGCACGCCGTCCCCGGGGCCGACGCCCTGGTCGGCGGGTACACGGCACAGCAGTACGACACCCAGCAGACCGCCGCGCACGACCGCACGGTGATCGTCCCCGTCGTGCTCGGCATCATCCTGCTGATCCTCGTCCTGCTGCTGCGCTCGCTGCTCGTACCGGTGCTGCTGGTGGCGACCGTCGCGCTCAACTTCCTGGCGACACTGGGGGTCTCCGCCCTCGTCTTCGAGCACCTCCTCGGCTTCAGCGGGACGGACGCGTCCGTTCCGCTCTACGGGTTCGTGTTCCTGGTGGCCCTCGGCGTCGACTACAACATCTTCCTGATGTCCCGGGTGCGCGAGGAGGCGCTCGCGCTCGGCTCGCGGCAGGGGGTGCTGCGCGGACTGACCACGACCGGCGGCGTGATCACCTCGGCGGGTGTGGTGCTGGCCGCCACGTTCGCGGCCCTGACGGTCATCCCGCTGGCGTTCCTCGTGCAGATCGCCTTCATCGTGGCCTTCGGCGTGCTGCTCGACACGCTCGTGGTCCGCTCGCTGCTGGTGCCCGCGCTCGTGATCGACATCGGCCCCCGCGCGTGGTGGCCCAGCGCCCTGGCACGCGAGAACGCCGCGCCCGCCGAGGAGCCGAAGCCGTCGGCGTACGGACCGCGGCGGTGACCGAGGCGGCGTCCGGCAGGCCGCGCTGCCTGCCGGACGCCGTTCGCGGCATGCCGGAGTGCGTCCACGGGGCCGGTGGCGGGTGAAGTGGTCGTGCGGGCGGCCGGCACCGTCCGGCGCCCTCGGCGGGAGACGCCCATGCGCGTCATGACCGCCGCACCCATGATCGGACCTGAGAGGGAAGTCGTACCGCACACCTGAGAGGAGCACTCGTGGCGGACACGTACGGACAGCGGAACGGCGAACGGCTGCGCTGCCTGGTCACCGGGGCCTCCGGATACGTCGGCGGACGTCTGGTGCCCGAACTGCTGGAGGCCGGTCACCGGGTCCGGTGCCTGGCCCGCTCCCCCGGCAAGCTCCGCGACCACCCCTGGGCCCGGGACGCCGAGACCGTCCGCGGCGATGTCACGGACGCCGCCTCCGTCGCCGAGGCCATGCGCGGGATCGACGTCGCCTACTACCTGGTGCACGCCCTGGGGACCGGCTCCGGTTTCGAGGACACCGACCGCCGCGCCGCCCGGATCTTCGCCGAGCGGGCGCACGCCGCCGGGGTACGGCGGATCGTCTACCTCGGCGGACTCACCCCGGCGGGCGTACCCGAGCGTTCCCTCTCCCCGCACCTGCGTTCCAGGGCCGAGGTCGGGCGCGTCTTCCTGGACGCCCCGGTGCCCGCCACGGTGCTCCGGGCGGCGGTCGTCATCGGCTCGGGGTCGGCCTCGTTCGAGATGCTGCGCTACCTGACCGAGCGCCTGCCCGTGATGGTGACCCCGAGCTGGGTGCACACCCGCATCCAGCCGATCGGGATCCGCGACGTGCTGCGCTACCTCGTCGGCTCGGCCGCCATGCCGTCCGACGTCGACCGGGCCTTCGACATCGGCGGGCCGGACGTGCTGACCTACCGGGAGATGATGCGCCGTTACGCCGAGGTCGCCGGGCTGCGGCGGCGGATCGTCGTGCCGGTGCCGGTCCTCACCCCGGGGCTCTCGAGCCACTGGGTGGGCCTGGTCACCCCGGTGCCCGCCGCCATCGCCCGGCCGCTGACCGAGTCGCTGCGCCACGAGGTCGTCTGCCGGGAACACGACATCGCCCGGTACGTGCCCGACCCTCCGGGCCGGCCGCTGCCCTTCGACGAGGCGCTGGCCCTGGCGCTGCGCAAGGTACGGGACGCCCAGGTGGCCACCCGCTGGTCGTCCGCGGCCGTGCCCGGCGCCCCCAGCGACCCGCTGCCCACCGACCCTGACTGGGCCGGCGGCAGCCTCTACCAGGACGAACGGGAACTGCCCGTCGACGCGTCCCGCGCCTCGCTGTGGAAGGTCGTCGAGGGCATCGGCGGCGACAACGGCTGGTACTCCTTCCCGCTCGCCTGGGCGGTACGGGGCTGGCTGGACCGGTTCGTCGGCGGGGTCGGCCTGCGCC
The DNA here is from genome assembly GCF_055585405.1 of Streptomyces sp. NPDC053426. Taxonomy (NCBI): domain Bacteria; kingdom Bacillati; phylum Actinomycetota; class Actinomycetes; order Kitasatosporales; family Streptomycetaceae; genus Streptomyces; species Streptomyces sp. NPDC053426. The sequence continues at coordinate 10,820 of NZ_JBVJKE010000043.1, forward strand.
GCGGACGGCGGGACGCCGAGCGCCTGCGGGTCGGCGACTCGCTGGACTTCTGGCGCGTCGAGGAGATCGAGCCGGGCCGTCTGCTGCGGCTGCGTGCCGAGATGCGGCTGCCCGGACTCGCCTGGCTGGAGATGTACGCCGAAACGGACACCGACGGCCGCACGCGGTACCGCCAGCGCGCCCTGTTCCATCCGCGCGGACTGCTGGGCCACGTCTACTGGTGGAGCGTCTCGCCGTTCCACTCCGTCGTCTTCGGCGGCATGGCCCGCAACATCGCGCAGGCCGCCGCCAAGGGCATGAGCGCGCACGGACGGGCGCGGCGCACCGGACGCACCGGACGCGCCCGCCCGGCGAAGGGCCTCCGTCACCGGTTCCCACGACACCGCCCCGGCCCACCGGGAGCGACGACATGACCCGCGCGGTCGTCCTGTTCACCTCGGATCTTCGTCTGCACGACCATCCGCCGCTGCGCGCCGCGCTCGCGGCGGCCGACGAGGTGGTGCCGCTGTTCGTCCGCGACCCCGGCGTGTGCGCCGCGGGCTTCGACGCCCCCAACCGCAGCGCCTTCCTCGCCGACTGCCTGGCGGATCTGGACGCCTCGCTGCGCCGGCGCGGCGGCCGGCTGATCGTGCGCAGCGGCCCGGTCGCCCGGGAGGTCGGCGCGGTCGCGGCCGAGTGCGACGCCACGGAGGTCCACATGGCCGCGGCGGTGACCGGCTACGGCCACCGCAGGGAGGAGCGGCTGCGCGGCCGGCTCGACGCCCACGGTGTGGCCCTCCACGTGCACGACGCCGTGGTCACCGCCGTCGAACCCGGGCGGGTGACGCCGTCCGGCTCCGACCACTACGCGGTGTTCACCCCCTACTTCCGCCGCTGGTCCGCCGAACCCCTGCGGGAGGTCTGCCCGGCTCCGCGCACCGTGCGCGTGCCGGACGGGGTGCGGGGTGAGCCGCTGCCGTCCCGCGACGCTCTCTCCGACCTCTCCCCGGGCCTTCCCGCGGGAGGGGAGAAGGCAGGCCGGGAGCGGTTCTCCCGGTGGGTACGGTCGGGGATGCCCGCGTACGAGGAACGGCACGACGACCTGGCCGGCGACGCGACGTCACGGCTGTCGCCGTTCCTGCACTTCGGCGCCCTGTCCGCGACGGAGCTCGTGCGGCGGGCCCGCGCGCACGGCGGCCCCGGCGCGGAGGCGTTCGTACGGCAGCTGTGCTGGCGGGACTTCCACCACCAGGTGCTGGCGGCGCGCCCCGAGGCGTCCACCCGCGACTACCGCACCCGGCACGACCGGTGGCGGGGCGAGGCGGAGGCCGCCGAGGACATCGCCGCCTGGCGGGAGGGCCGTACCGGCTATCCGGTCGTCGACGCCGCGATGCGCCAGCTGCGCCACGAGGGCTGGATGCACAACCGGGCACGTCTGCTGGTGGCGAGCTTCCTGACCAAGACGCTGTACGTGGACTGGCGGATCGGCGCCCGGCACTTCCTCGGCCTCCTCGTCGACGGCGACGTCGTCAACAACCAGCTCAACTGGCAGTGGGCCGCGGGCACCGGCACGGACACCCGCCCGCACCGCGTCCTCAACCCGGTCGTCCAGGGCAGGCGCTTCGATCCGCGAGGAGCCTACGTACGCCGCTGGGTGCCCGAACTGCGCGACGTGGAAGACCGTTTCGTGCACGAGCCCTGGCGGCTCCCGGAGGACCGACGCGCCCGCCTCGACTACCCCGAACCGCTGATCGGCCTCTCCGAGGGGCTGGCACGCTTCGCACACGCCCGCGGTCGCGACCAGGGACGTGATCCGCACGATCGCGTCGTACGGATCCTCGGTCTCCGGTCCGGGCACGTCCTGGAGACCGACGTCCCCGGCTCCGTGCCGGACGACGGCCTTCGTGGACGACGGCCTTCATGAGCGAAACGACGGCGCCCTCGCGGTCACAGGCCCGTCGGCCAGGTCTCCTCCTCGGCCGTGTCCGTCCGTTCGCCGTGCAGTGGGGTGAGCGCGGTGGTCCGGTCCAGGTGGCAGAAGGCGTCGTACCGGTCGGCGAGGCGGGTGGCGACGTAGTTCCCCCAGCGCTCGCGGCTCGGGCGGTAGACGACGCCGATGGCGCGGTGGTCGCGTTCGTACGCGGACCAGTGCGCACCCTCGCTCGCGGCCCCGGCACGACGGCCGGGGCCGAGGAGGAAGAGCGCCTGCCGTCCGGGCAGCGCCTGGTGCAGGCGGTGCTCCAGGCTTCCCTCCCGTGCGGGCGGCACGCTCAGGACACGGGGGCGGGCTCCCCAGAAGTCCGCCGCGACGACCTCTCCCTCGTAGGAACCGAATCCCACGAGGACCACGTCGCCGGCCCCATGGCGTTCGCGGACCAGCTGGCCGACGTTGACCATGCCGGCGTCGGCCATGTCGGTGGCCCTCGCGTCTCCGACGTGGGTGTTGTGCTCCCACACCACCGCCCTGGCTCCGGGGCCGTAGTGCTCCATGAGGCGGTCGAGGGTGTCGGCCATGTGGTGGTCGCGGATGTTCCACGACTCCGGGCCGCCACGCACCATCGCACGGTAGTACGCCTCGGCGCCGGCCAGCACTTCGGCGTTCTGCCGGGCCGCGAACCCCGCCAGGCCGTCCGGCGTGCCGGCCGCCTCGGCCCCGCGGCGCATCCCGGTCAGCAGGGACAGCACCTCCGGCTCGCAACCGGAGGGGACCAGCCGGGTCGCCCGGGCGTACTCCTGCGGATCCTCGGCGTACGGTTCGAAGCACTGGTACGCCTCCAGGGCCCTGTCGACCTGCTGGGCGTCATGCGTGCGCACATGGTCCAGGACGGCGTGCAGGGAATCCCACAGGCTGTAGACGTCGAGGCCGAAGAAGCCGACGCGGCCGTCCGCCGGAAGGCGGTCGTTGTGCCGCCGCAGCCAACGGGTGAAGTCCGCCACCTCGGTGTTCGCCCACATCCACCGCGGCCAGCGGACGAACCCCTCCAGCACCTCCCGCGGGTCACCGGGTGCGCCGGGCGCCCCGGTCACCGAGCAGTGCACCGCCAGGCAGTCCGGCCAGTCCCCCTCCACGGCCACGAAGGAGAAACCCTTCTCCTCGACCAACCGCCGCGTCAGCACGGCCCGCCACCGGTAGAACTCGGCGGTGCCGTGTGACGCCTCCCCCAGCAGGACGTACCGGGCGTCACCGATCCTCTCCGTCAACGGGCCGAGGGATTCCGGACCGGTCAGCTCCACGGCCTCCTCGCGGACGGCCCGCTGTTCGTCCGGGTCCGCCGTGCTTCCAGCCGGCACGCTCATCGTCCGCTCCCCTCACTCCGGTGCTCATCACTCCGGTGCTCACGAACCGGTCGGCGGCGGCTCCGGCGGAGCGTCGAAAGCCGTTGTGCGGCCTCACGGTCGGGATCGGGGACCGAGACGCGAGCTGCCGTTGTCGTACACGGACAGGACCGGTTCCCGCGGTCCTGTGACGGCGAGCGGGTACCCGGACGGACGACTCGGCACGCGTCGACGGGACGACGGCGTCGTCAGCGTCGGTACAGGCCGACCAGGGTGCCGCTGGCGATCTGCTGCTCGTCCAGGACGCCGTGGACGTCGTCGGCCGTGGCGTCGTCCGGTACGGACACGGGGGCAGGGAGGGCGTAGAGGCGGAAGAAGTAGCGGTGTGCTTCGTCTCCCACCGGCGGCTGGGGTCCGCCCCAGCCCTGTTCGCCGTAGCCGTTCCGGTGCGGGTGGCTGCCCGGATGCGTCTCGTCGGTGTCCAGTCCACCGCGGTGCGGGTCGATGCCCGTGACCAGCCAGTGCACGAAGGTCCCCGACGGGGCGTCCGGATCCTCGCACAGCAGTGCGAGTTCCACCGCCTCGTCGGGTACCCCGGACCAGGTCAACGGCGGGGAGACGTTGTCACCGTCCTTGGCGTAATGGCGGGGGATCATCGTGTGATCGCTGAACGCGGAACTGCCGAGTTCGATACCGGCCATACCCGGCGAAGTACCACGGAAGGGGCGGCTCACACGCGTCGTGCCCCCTTCGGCTTTCCGGCCACAGTCGGTGACCCCTGACCTCGGTGCGGGAGGAGCCGTGGCCGGCCGGTCCGCGGTGGCTCCGAATGCCCGACGGGCCACCGGGTACGCGGAGCGGGTCGCACGCACCGGATTGTTCGACGTCACTTGAGGAAATGGAGAGCGCACATGGCGGACAGCGGCACTCCGATTCTGGAGAAGCTCAGCGATTCCGAGCAGACGGTGGAAACTCCCGAGGAGGATGTGCGGGGCCGCAAGGTGGCGGACAGCGACGGCAACGAGATCGGCAAGGTGGACGACCTCCTGATCGACGCTCCCGAGCGCAAGGTCCGTTTTCTGCTGGTGGCCCACGGCGGGTTCCTCGGCTTCGGCGAAACCAAGTCCTTCGTTCCCGTGGACGCCGTCACGCGCGTCACCGAGGACCGGGTGTTCATCGACCAGTCGCGCGAGCGCGTGGCCGAAGCTCCCGTTTACGACCCCGCACTCACCGACGAGCCCGACTACTACACCAGCGTGTACGGCTTCTACGGCTATCCGCCGTTCTGGGGGGCGGGCTATGTCTACCCCGGTTTCCCCTTCCGTCCGGTGTAGGCGCGGGTGGTGCGGTCGGCGCCGAGGCTGTCATCCCTCTCCGGGCCGCGGCCTCGCGCCGTTCACCCGTGCACCTCGAAGCCGCCGCGGCCGTCGAACCGCACCTCGCGCACCTCGTCGAACCCGTCCTCCGGTGACGGTCTGCGCAGGCGTTTCATCGTGGCCAGGACTCCGATGTCCGGAACGCGCTCGCGGTCCGCGCGGGCGGAATTGCGGCGCAGCGAGCCGGCCACGTCGGGAGGGAACCAGTAGGCCGTGACCGTGGCACCGAACGAGTGAGCCGCTTCCACCAGCGGATGCCACTCCCGGGGTGACGGATTGGTGTTGTCCACCACCACCGGCCTCCCGGCCGCGAGGTGCTCCGCCAGCAGCCGCATCTGCCGCTGCTGCTTGTGCCTGGCTCCCCGCGGAAAGAGGTCCTTGCTCACCAGCGCGTACCGGTCGGCCAGACACCGTGCGTAGAACGTGGACTTTCCGGAAGCCTGCAGTCCGACCAGCACGGCCACATCCACTTCAGCCGCCATGACCACCACCATGACACGCGGCCGGCCGGGAAACGACCGTTCCAGACGTCGGGCTTCCCGGCGGCTCTTCGGCGCACATGTCGCGAGGCCATATGTGCGGCTGAGATGTGAGTGACGCGTCGACGACGGTCGCCCGTCGCCCACCGGGACCACCGCCGGTCCGGACCCCGGCCGATGACGACAGGAGCCGTCATGGCGCGCAAGCACATGGGAGGCGAGAGGACGGTACGGGATCCATCGGCTCAGGGAGCCGACACGTCGCGCACGGGGCGGAGAAGCCGCGCATCCGGAGGCGATCGCCCGCACCGCGGGACCGACCCCGTATGTACAGGAAGACCGGCGCTCGCCGACAGCGGCGACGCCGGGTGGCCCCTGGAGCTTCCAGGGGCCACCCGGCGCCGTGGTGGTGCGGGTCAGTGGTAGGCGTGGACGACGGCGTGGCCCTTGCCGCGGCCGATCATCCACTTGTTGACCGGCGTGGTGATCACGAACGCCACGGCGAAGCCGCCGAGCAGCGCCGACCAGAACAGTCCGTCCGACAGGTGCGCGTCCATCGCTCCCGGCGTCAGCGCGATGATGCCGTTGTCGACCAGTTCCATCACCGCGATCGAGACGGTGTCGGCGGCCAGCGCGACCTTGACCGCGGCCTTCAGGGACACCCCGGCGCGCACCACCGCGAAGAGGGTGAAGGAGTAGCCGAAGACGAAGGCCAGGGTGATCGCGAGGGCCATGGTCGGCACGTTGCCCCACATCAGGGCGGTGCCGATGACCATGCCGAGGATCTCGCCGATGGCGCACCCGGTGAGGCAGTGCAGCGTCGCCTTCACGGCCGTGCCCCAGGTCGCGCCGTGCGCGTGACCGCCGTGGGCGTGGCCACCCGTGTGGGCGGTGTGGGTGTGGGCGGTGTGGTCGTGCGCGGTACCGGAGTGGTGCGTGCTGTGGTCCATGACCTTCATCCCCAATCGACGTGCCGTGAGGCCCCGGGCGGCCCCACACCCGGAACCATATACCCCCCAGGGGTATATGGCCATGGGTGATCCGAACCGACTGCCGGACGGCGGCGGAGCATCCACGCACGGCCACCGTCGGCGGGTTCGCGAACGGCGACGAGCGGCGGGCCGAGCGAGGAGAAGGAGCACGACGGGGCGGCCGGCCCTCGTCGAGCAGCCCGCCCCTCCGCCCGGCCTCCGCGCTCCGCGAGGCGATGATCTCTTCGACCCCCCTGGCGACCGGCCCATGGCCGCCAGTCGGCGCCAACCGGTGCCACTCCATGCCACCGAGAGCACCTCGACACGCTGACACCATCGCCGCCCGGGCGACATCTCTCGGCTTCTTGGCAGATCAGAGCCGGAATCCTTTGCCTCCTACGCGCCAGACGCCATGAACGCTTGCACGCGATGCCAAAGTGGTGCCATCATGGCGTCATGGACCTCACCCCGTATGTCGACACCCTCCGCCGCGAACTCGCGGTGGCCGCCGAGGCCGGCGGCGACGAAGCCCGCGAGCTGGCCGCGAGGCTCACCGCCCCCCTGGAGTCGGCTGCCCGGCTGACCATGCTCAGCGTGCTTTCCGCCGCGATGGACGAGGTCACCCGTGAACTCGCCCCCGGTTCGGTCGACGTGCGACTGCGCGGGCTGGATCCCGACTTCGTGGTGACACCACCGCCCACCGACGGCGACTCCTCCGCGGAGCCGGCCTCCGTGTCCGCCGGACCGCTCCACGCCCCGGCCGACGCCGACGAGGGCGGCACCGCCCGTGTCAACCTGCGGCTGCCGGCCCATCTGAAGGCGCGCGCCGAGGAGGCCGCGAGCCGTGAGGGCCTGTCGGTCAACGCGTGGCTGGTGCGGGCGGTGTCGGCCGCGGTCGACGGCAGCGGCCGGCCGCGCACGCCGGAGAAGACCCACACCGTCGGACAGAGCTTCACCGGCTGGGTGCGCTGACCGCGCTCCCGCCCGCACCGCTTCATCCACACCACGTCCCACCAGCGGGGACGCCCTGAGCACTCAAGAGGACGGGACAGCCATGCCTTCTTTCGACACTCCCGAAGCGATCTCGGTCACGGCGCGCGTGGAGGCCGGTTCCATCCAGTTCACCGCCGGCGACCGTCCCGACACGATCGTCGAGGTGCGGCCCCGCGACCCGAAGAAGGAGCTGGACGTGCGGGCGGCCGACCAGACCGAGGTCACGTACGCGGGCGGCACCCTGACGGTCAGGACGCCCAAGCCCGGTCTGCTCGGCATGGGCCGCACCGGCACGGTCGACGTGGCGGTCGAACTGCCCACGGGCTCGCGCGTCGACATGACCGGCGCCTGGGCCCAGGTGCTCGGCGACGGCCGGCTCGGCGAGGTCCGCGTGAAGACCTCGTCCGGCGATGTCCGCCTCGATGCGACCGGCCCGCTGAACCTGACCGCGTCGCACGGCTCGATCACCGTGGACCGGGTCGACGGCGCGGCCGAGATCACCACCAGCTCCGGCAGCCTGCGCGTCGGCCTCGTCGACGGCCCCGCCGTCCTGAAGAACTCGCACGGCACCACGACCATCGGCGCCGCGACCGGCGAGCTGCGGGTGAGCGGCGCCAACGGCGACATCGACATCGCGCGCGCCGAGGACTCGGTCACCGCCACCACCGCCCACGGCACCCTGCGGGTCGGCGAAGTGGCGCGCGGAACGGTCCGGTTGGAGACCAGCTACGGCGCCATCGAGGTCGGCGTCCGCGAGGGCACGGCCGCCTGGCTCGACGTCAGTTCGGGCTCCGGCCAGGTACGCAACACGCTCACCGCGTCCGGGACCCCGCAGGAGACCGAGGACACCGTCAAGGTCCACGCCCGCACCCGGTACGGCAACATCGACATCCGCCGCGCCAGGGCCTGAGCAACCGCGTCCGCGAACCCACCGACCCACCTCGGTGACTCCACCCTTCGAACGGGAGGGCTCCATGCCTTCATCTGTCATGCCCATGTCCACACCGCTGCCTGAGCGGGGCGGCGGTCAGCCGTCGCCGGCCGCCGTCTCGGCCGTCGGTCTGCGCAAGTCGTACGGCGGGAAGACCGTCCTGGACGGCGTCGACCTGCACATCCCGGCCGGGTCCGTGTTCGCGCTGCTCGGGCCGAACGGCGCCGGCAAGACCACGGTGGTCAAGATCCTGTCCACGCTCGTCTCCGCCGACAGCGGTCAGGTCCAAGTCGCCGGCCATGACATCGCCACCGACCCCCAGGCCGTGCGGGCCGCGATCGGTGTCACCGGGCAGTTCTCCGCCGTCGACGGCCTGATCACCGGCGAGGAGAACATGCTCCTCATGGCCGACCTGCACCACCTGTCCAAGCGCGAGGGGCGGCGGGTGGCCGCCGAACTGCTGGAGCGCTTCGACCTGGTCGAGGCCGCGAAGAAGCCCGCCTCCACCTACTCCGGCGGCATGAAGCGCCGCCTGGACATCGCCATGACCCTGGTCGGCGACCCGCGGATCATCTTCCTCGACGAACCGACCACCGGACTCGACCCCCGCTCCCGCCACACCATGTGGCA
>NZ_JBVJKE010000044.1:0-18752 GCF_055585405.1 Streptomyces sp. NPDC053426
ACTCACCCCGGAGCCGTTCCACCTCCCCCAACCTCATACCGGAGAGGATGCCCACCACCAGCAGAGATCACCCAACGTAACGAAGCACTACTAGGAGGCCTGTCTTGGACCCACGCCCATCCCGACCTGTCAGGACCGTCCTCACAAAACGAGACTCCTGCCCGGGAACATTTGTCGAGCGCGACGGTCGAAAGGAGCATGATTGTGGAGGGGACAGTGTCCCAGAGCCTCACCTATTGCCTGCAGGGACGATCGAGCGAAGTGCCGTCCTACACGGCCTGGCAGGTACCTGCCTGCTGCAGAGCATGACGTACGAACTGGCCCTTTGACCGCGCTACAGCTTCCGTCACGGTACACACGGGACTCTTGTCTTCCCGGACTGGAACTTCCGCCCCGGCAAGGCGTGAGCCCCGGGAACACACCGCACCGCGGTCCTTCGTACAAGCATGCCCGCGTACGGAAAGGGGCACCTCATCCCGTCCATCCGACGTCGTAGACCTCGATGCCGTCGAGGTAGGCGGTGAACGCCACCCATGACCGCGGTCCGAACATCAGTGTCCCGTCCCAGCCACCCGGAGCCGGCCATGCCTCCCGCCGCACGACGGCGGCGGCGATTGTCTCCATCACCTCCCGGCGACCGTCCTCCGGCAGCTCCTCGAGTGCCTCTTCGACCCGGAACGCCAAGTCCACCCTGCAGGACATATGGCACAACCCCCGTACTCGTGATCAACCAGGCAGCGCCGTACGCCTCGTCGGCAACTCCCGTGCGCGCCTGTGGATAACTGATCGTTTCAAAAGAGATCTGGAGGCAGCGAGGGCATACGCGGTGCAGCCGGTTGAGGCGAGGACCTGTCCAGCCTGCCCCTTGCGGCTCCGTCTCACGGACCGCCCGTCCGGCCTGGGCACCGTGCATAGTGTGCTCATGGACCGATTCGTGGGACAAGCCCGCCTCGAATGGTGGGCCAATCACGCGACATGCCTTGAGAAGTACGACATCGACATCACCGTCACTGTCGACGCGGTCGGCACGTGGCGGGCAACCGGTCGGCATGCCAATGCTCTCGACACGACCCAGCGCGAGGGGTGGGACTTCCTCATGGAGATGGACCCCCACTTCTCCGTTGTGTTTGCCGACGAGGACAACGGCGGGGTCTTGGCGAGAGTCTTCGAGGAAGAGGATGGAACTCTCACTCTCACGGAGGCACCGGACGAGGACGGTTCGGTGAACATCACCTCCGACCTCCCCTGAGTTCAGCCTGCCAAGGGCAGGAACCGACTTTGCCGCCCTGCCACCGCCTTCGACATGTCGCGCCTTGCTGATCTCTCAGAAGGATGTTCGAAGGCGGCGAAGGCATATGAGACTGCATGCTCGAACTCGCCTGCGGAATCATCTGCCTCCGACGGCTTCTGAGGGCAGTCGAAGCGCAGCAGTAGGCTCCTGACGCGTGACCTCTTCTCCCCACGGCGTACCTGCGCCACTCCGCCATGAGCCCGGCCCGGAGACCAGGCAAGAGGCGGACGACGACGCGTTGATCAAAGCTCTGCAGGCTCGCGCATGGGATCCGGGTCTGCGATTCGACCGCGCGGACGTCCCTGTCGCGTGGATCGTCAAGCGTTATGGCAAGCCCCGGTTGGAGCGGATACGTGACGACATAGTTTCGTATGGCAGTGATGGGACGGTTGAGCTCAAGGCCGAGACCGAGGAAGTGACCGACTACTACGCCGACGCCCCTCGCGGGCCGTTGTTCCCTCCGATCTCCATGTCAGAGGTCGAGACGGCAGAGCGGAGAATCGGACGCCGTCTTCCTGGACTGCTTCGGCGCCTCTACACGGAGGTCGCCAACGGAGGATTCGGACCCGATGGCGGGCTTGCCTCCCTGACCGACGGTAACCGGGCTCCAGGGCACGTGCGCGACTGGCCGTGCGCGGCCAGCGTCCACGAACGCAACCTGTCAGAGGGCATGCCATCATCGTGGCTATTCCTCACCTACGGCGGCTGCACGATGGAATGGCATGTCTCATTGAGCGCAGTCGACAACCCAGTGCTTCTCTACGACGCCGACGGCTACACCTTCGGGGAGGGCCCTCACGACGGCCTTCGCCATGCGACCGCCTCGCTACGGAAATGGCTGTCGACCTGGGCTGACGGCGGCGACGTATGGGATGAAGTCCTGTGACTGCTCTTACGAGCAGGAGTGATGTCGCATCCCACGTTCAGCTCATTCTGAAACGGTCAGTAAGTCGGCGAGTGAGCGGTGCCTGCGTGACATGGCGGCTGTTCGCACCGGGGCGCGCTCCGCGGTCCAACGGCTTTGTGGAACGGCACGGCTCCCTTCTGGAGCGCCCGCACGCCGATGTCTTGAGGGCTGGTGCGGACCGTACGGCCTGCGCGGAGCCGTACGGGTAGTTGCTGCGCCAACGGGACGGGAACGGCCGGTGCGTTGATCCGCCGCACGGTGATGCCAGATGGCTGCCATGTTCCCGATGTTGGCGGTACGTGGTCGGAGGACGCGCCGGGTTGGGGAGGTGCGGGCTGCGCCGGCTGGTGATAGGGGCGTGGGATAGTGGGTGAAGGACGTGTGGCAGCCGGATGTCTGCACGCGCCGGCGGGTGACAGAAGAGGCGTCATGGCGCTCCGCTTTGTGTCATCGGTGCGGCGGTTCGTCGCCGGCGCCCGCCCTTTGTGCAGGTCGAGAGGGACATGCTGGGGTGGCGGACAGGTTTTCACCGCTGGCGACTCTCGGCGCATTGACGAGTCCGGTGGCCGGGGCCGGGATGCGGCGTCGTCCTCGACGGGCCCGCTCCCTGGGTCCGCGGCGCGGGGCATGTTTATGGATCCCGGTGGTATGGGCACAATGACTATATAAGTTGGTTGCCAACTTGGTTAAGTTGGTCAGAGTTGGTTCTCTCGGTTCTCCTGTCAGCCCAGGTGGAACAGAGGCAGACGGCCTGTAGCAGCGGGCCGCACAAGGGGCCTGTAGCAGCAGGCCCCTCAAACCTGTGTCAGCCCTGCCGGGCCTGAACCCGGCAGGGCTGCAGGCGTAGGCAACGCACGGCAGATGCGGCAGGTGCGCCTGCCGCATCTGCCGCATTTACATCTCCTGTGCTGCGCCTGCGTTCTGACGTGCCGCCAGAAGGGCATCTCTCGGAACACGGAACACCCAGGTGCGGCTGCTACCGCACCGGTTCCGTTTCGTTCCGCTGATCCACCTGGGCTGATACGAGAGGACACCGCCAACATGAAAACCCGCCTGCCCAAAGAACGAGGCCCCGGACCTGATCCGGAACGCCAGCAGCACCCCGTCACCGTGCCCCGGCTGCCCGTGGCCAATGCCGTGGCTGCCGTGGTCATCGCCGTCGCCGTTCTCCTGGGAGCCATCGCCGTGCTACTGCTGATGCCCGGTCACCTTGAGGCTCTGGGAACGACCGTGACACTGGCCGCCTCGGGCTTCACCCTCGCGGCCAGGATTGCCGTACCACGCTCGGGCTGACACCTGCCGGGAACCGGCCCCTTCCCCGGTACGCGGGGAAGGGGCCGGTTCCCACGTAACGGCGCATGTCGGCGCGGCAACGGCAGGAAATCGCCGAAACGCTGGCTCCGCCACGGCCCGACCGGACACGAGCCTCGGGCCCGGCCCGGCAGCAACGGCTCGATCAGCGACCACAGCCCGTCCGTGACAACCCACGGCCGCAGCCGCCGCTTCCCCACGGCTGCACCGACGAACAGACAGCCTGACAATTACCTCAACAGCCGCCGAACTGCACCGCACTGGGATCGGCCACGGCTCAGCTTCCAGCCCGAGGTTCCGTACAGGATCGGCAACGGCTACGTACAGAGGACAGACCTGGTGATGTAAGCGCCGGTACGGGGAGTGGGGCCGACTACTGCCGAACATGTGGCTGGACGAGGCCTGATCAGCCCGCTCCTCTCCGGGCCGCTGGCCAACCGAGGCGCTTGAGTGTGACGTGCTGCAGGAGGGCTGGGCCGTGCCTGTTGCTGTATGACCAATGCACCCATACGGGCGGCGCACTCGAGGAACGCCTGACAGCGCCCCCTCGGGGACCGTTATCAACGGCTCATGCTCAAATCTGTGCTGCGTGGCCTGGCCGCCGCCGCCCTCGCCGTCCTGCCCCTCACGATCTCCGCGCCCGCCCACGCCGCGGAGACGCTGCCACTGGCCGAGGCCGTCACCCGTCTGCCGGTGGACACCGAGTCCCGCGACGGCTACAGCCGGGACGCCTTCCGCCACTGGAACACCGGGGACAATCCGTCCGACGGCTGCAACACCCGAGCCGAGGTCCTGCTTGATGAGGCCGTCGAACCCCCTGTGGTCGGACCTGGCTGCCAGCTGACGGGCGGGCGCTGGTGGTCGTACTACGACCAGGTGTGGGTGACGTCGGCCTCCGGTCTGGACATCGACCACATGGTGCCGCTTGCGGAGAGCTGGGACAGTGGGGCGTCGGCGTGGACGGCGCAACGCCGTGAGGCGTACGCCAACGACCAGGGCGTATCCACGAGTCTGGTGGCCGTGACCGCGCGCTCGAACCGGTCCAAGGCTGACCAGGATCCTGCCGAGTGGCTGCCGCCGGCGGCCGGGGTGCACTGCCGGTACGTCGCCGAGTGGGTCGCCACCAAGCTCCGCTGGAGCCTCGCGGCCGACGAAACCGAAGTGACAGCCCTGAATGATGTGGCGGCCAGCTGCCCCGACCAGACCGTGACCTACGAGCCGGCCCCATAGCCCGTCGGCTATCCAGGGCAGTTGGGCAGGGCTCCTGCGGCTTGCCGCCAGGCCAGCGCATACAGGTAGGCCGCCTCTACGACGGCATAGGTATCAACGGCCCGCTTCAACTCGGCCGGGGTGTGGTTGAGCGTCCGGCGGGCCGTGGCAATCTCCCTGGGGGAGTGCAGCGCATACCCGGTGGTCCCGCGATTGGAAGTCCGTCCGCCGGGCAGACCCTCAGCTCAGCCGCACCTGGTTCTGCATCAGGCCCCGCTCCCCTCAACGACCAGCCCACACTGCCCCGCCTTCACATTTGCTTCACTGTTTGACCATGTGGTGGTCACGGTTTCGGTATGCTCCCGGATGCTCCATAGGCACCATCAGGGGGGAACCCGCATGCATATCAGCCGTATCCTGCCCGTCGCCGCGGCCGTGGCCGCCGTCGGCGTGCTCAGCCTCACCGCCGCGCCGGCCCAGGCTGCTGAGTACTCCTCGGCGTTGAAGATCAAGGGTGTCCAGTACGACGCCCCGGGCCGGGACTCCAACAAGTGCTCCGGCGGGAACACCAAGGACGAGTACCTGACGATCAAGAACTACTCGAAGACGGCGAACGTGAACCTGAAGGGCTACAAGGTCAAGGACGCCGCCGGCAACACGTTCACCTTCACCAAGAGCCACATCCTGCAGCCCGGCGACTACATCAAGCTGCGCGGCGGCCGCGGCACCGACTCGGATGCGGGCAACGTCGTCTACCGGCAGAACTGCAACTTCATCTGGAACAACGACAAGGACACCATCTACTTCTACAAGCCCTCCGGCGCCCGCGCGGACGTGCACTCCTACACCAAGACGGCCAACGACCGCGACAGCAACGGCTACATCACCTACCACGGCTGACCCAGCAGCCACCACCACTGCACGGCGGCGTCCCACCCGGTCCACGAGTGGGACGCCGCCCGCCGCTTCCAGTCTTGTGTACCTCGTGCCTGGTCTCCAGGGCGGGGTGCTTTCAGTTGTTGCGGACGCGGTGGGCCTTGGCCACAAGTCTGCGGGGCAGTCTCGGGCCTGCGCATGCGTAGTCGATCAGCAGGTTCCGGTAGGTGGTGTTCGTGAGTTCCGGTGCCAGGGCGATCAGGGTCTTCAGGTCGTTGGACGAGCCGGAGAGGCGGGTGCGGTAGGCGGCGGCCGCCGCGCGCAGCAGGACTTCGTGAGGTTCGTGTTCCAGGCCCTGCGCGGCGAGGCGTGCGGCTGCGGCGAAGTCGCCCTGTTCGGCGCGTACGTCCGCCAGGTCCAGGTGGAGGGACCAGTTGGCGGGGTCCAAGCGCAAGGCGTCTTCGAAGGCTGCCGCAGCCTGGTCCAGGTCGCCCATCACGCGCCAGGTGGTCGCTCGTGCGACCGCGGTCCACATGACCTGTTCGACGGCATCGGCGCGGTCGCACAGCGCGAAAGCCAGCTCGTAGCATCCGCAGGCCCGGGGCAGCCGGGCCATGGCGGCCAGCGACTCCGGGACGGGACTGCGCGCGGACACCACCTCGAGGGCGTGGAACCAGGGCGCGAACCGCTCACGCATCTCGTCGGTGTCCAGGTCGTGGCCGTAGTCCAGCGTCCGCAGACACGCCTCGGCCAGCGCCTCGGCACTCACCGCACCGAGAAAACGCGCATCACCGAACCAGGGAGCGGCACCCCATGCCACCTCGGGCCGCGTGCCCGTGACCGAACCGAGGGCCATCACCGCGTCGTCCATGTCCCCTTCGAGGAACAGAAAGTACGCCTGTGACAGCACAGCGCTCAAGGAGCCGTCCTCTTCGAGGCTCTCCCGCAGTTCCGGGCGCCGGTCCCGCCACAACTCAGCGAGCGCCGCATAGGGCTCCGGAGCTGCCGGTGCCGAGGCTATCGCCCCCACCAGCAGCTCCACGGCGCCGGCCAGGCTTCCGCCGCAGTGCGCCATCACACCAGCGAGACCGACTCCCGCCGCCACAGACTGATTCGACATCGCCGAAGAATATCCACGGCCAAGGGTTCTGTGTGCCCTTCCGCTGGGGCGGCGGTACGGCTGTCGGCGATCCGAAGTGACGGCCGATGGGTAACGACGGCACACAGAGTCCGACGCTCACCGTGGTCGGCGATCAGCCCGTGACAGCCCGGGCCCGGCTCCTTGGGCTTGCCCTGCTCGACGGCGTGACGCAGGTATCGCATCACGATCCATCTGGTCTGCGGAGTGAGTTCCGTACAGGCTGCAACGTCCTGCTCAGGAGCGGTGTTCATCGCAGCAAGTAGTTGGACTTATCGCATTAGTAGTGATACGAGAAAGTGATCTTGCCTCGTACGGCCGTCGGTAAACGTCGTGATCATCACAGGGCGTTCTGGGGCTTGGCGCGGTGATGTCCGTTTTCTGGCCGTTGACCTGACTCTCTGTCATGGCGTTAGTTACTGAAGGCATTTGTGTGATCGTTGTGGGTGGGGTGTGGCGGCTGTGTGGACCCGGTTGCGGGGCGGGAGATCTGTCGTGTCCGGGCGGGGCGGTCGTGCCGCCCGGCCGGAGGGCGGGCGTGGCCGAGGTGTGACGGCGGGGGTGACTGCGGCGGTCTGCGCTGCGGTGGTCGCTGTCTTGGTGCCGGGCCCGGTGGCCTTCGCGGACGACACAACGCCGGACGCGGCGCCGTTGTCGGAAGGGCAAAAGGCGCTGCAGGAGGCACAGGAGTCCGGGCAGCGGGTGGAAGTGATGGGGGAGCGCACGGAGCGCACCACGGTCTTCGCCAACCCGGACGGTTACACCTTCACCCTTGAGGAGTCGTCCGTTCCCGTCCGTGTGACCGGCTCCGGGGGCTGGCAGAAGCCGGATGCGACGCTGGAGACAAGGCCGGATGGCACGGTCGGTCCGAAGGGCGCCGCGGTGCAGATGGCGTTCTCCGGCGGTGGCAACGACGATCCGCTGGCACGGATCGAGGACGAGGGCCGGTCGCTGGCGCTGAACTGGCCGGGCACGTTGCCTTCCCCGCGGCTGGACGGATCCAGCGCTGTGTATCCCGAGGTCCTGCCGGACGTGGATCTCAAGGTGACGGCCACACCGGAAAGCTTTCAGCACATTCTGGTGGTCAAGACGCCTGAAGCAGCGGCAAGCGAGGAGTTGAAGAAGCTCACCTTCGGCTTCAAGGCCGAGAACCTCACGGTCGAGGAAGGCGCGGCCGGTAATCTGAGCGCGGTCGACGGTAACGGCGCCACCGTGTTCAGGGCACCGCCGGCTCAGATGTGGGATTCGGCAGGTCAGGACGGGCCCAGTGGGGCACAGCCGCAACTGGTGACCGTCACAGCCGCCGCTGGCGAGGACGGTGTCCAGACGCGTGAGCCGTCGGACCCGGCTGAGACGGCGCCGTCCGGTTCCGGCCTGGAACCGGGACAGGGCGACACGGTGAAGCGTATCGATGTCGAGGTCGGCAAGGACTCGCTGTCGGTGATCCCGGACGCGGACATGCTCGCCTCCACCGATGAGTCGGCATTCCCGGTGTTCATCGACCCGGAGGTGACCTGGGGTGAGTCGGAGCGCACCCTGCTGCGCAGCGACGGCTACGAGTCCTACGGCTGGGGCAACGGCGACGACGGCCTCGGCAAGGGGGTAGGGGAGTGCGGCACGTGGAGCAATTACTACTGCGGTCCCGGGTATGTGCAGCGGCTCTACTTCGAGTTCTCTGCCTCCAGCCTGAAGGGCAAGCAGGTGCTCGACGCCACCTTCCGCATTACCGAGCCGTGGGCGTTCCAGTGTGACCCGCGGTGGGTGGACCTGGTCCGCACCCCGGACAACATCTCCTCCGCCACGACCTGGGCCACGCGTCCGCAGGGCGGGTGGGACACCATGGTCGACCGTCACGTGTCGGCCGGCCGCGGGTCGCTGTGCGACCCCGACTCCCCTGACGCGCCGATCGAGTTCAACGACAACCCGGAAGAGACGAACGAGAACCTCACCTCCACGGTCAAAAACTTCGCGGCGGGCAAGTTTCCCCGGCTGACGCTGATGCTCAAGGCCCACGACGAGTCGGACACCTCGGCCTGGAAACGGTTCAAGAACGACGCGGTGCTCGACGTGGACTTCGTCGGACTGCCGGACAAGCCGAGCGACGTCGGCCTGGTCGCGGGTTCGGGAGTGGTATGCGAGAAGAGCGAGAGTGACCCGGCGGTGGTGTCGGACCCGACACCCGCACTCGCGGCCACCGCCCAGACCAAGCCGGGCGGCGAGAAGGACGCCCAGCTGAGGGTCTACTTCGACGTCGACAAGAAGAACGGCAGCACCTGGCAAGACGTAACGGCCGGCAACGGTGATCTACGTCCGTCGACCAGCTACGCGACTGACAACACCGATCTGGTCTTGAACTGGTCGACACTGACGGACAACACCTTGTACCGGTACCGGGCCTGGGTGCGCTCCTATTACAACAACGTCAAGGACTATCTGGCCGGCCCGTCCAACGCATCCACGACCGGCTGGTGCTATTTCAAGGTGGACTCCGCGCCTCCGAAGGCACCGACCGTCACCGTGGGATCCCCCTACCAGACCTGTACCGTCAACGGCTGCCAGGCGGGCGGTGGTCCCGGAGTGAAGGCAACGTTCACCTTTGCCCCGGCGGCCGGCGACAGCAATGCGGCCTACCAGTACAAGCTGTCCTCGGAGGCCGCGTGGTCGCCTGAACTGAAGGGCGCGACGGCTACGGCCGACATCACGCCCACCCGCGGAGGCCTGTACCGCTTGTACGTGAGGGCCAGGGACAGCCTTGGCTGGGGCGAGCAGTCCGTGACCGACTTCCTGGTCGATGCCGGCGACGGACCGGTCGGGCAGTGGCACTTCAACGAGGCGTCCGGAGCGGCCACCGACTCCGCAACCGACGACGGCTCCGATAACGCGACCCTGGCCGGAGCAGCGGTACGCGACGACCGCGGCCGGCGCGGCGTCCTCACCCACGACACCGAGGACACCCCGCTGGAGACACCCGTCACAGACAAGGGCCTGGCCCTGGACGGCAGCACGGGATACGCCAGCACGGTGGGCCAGGTCCTGGAAACCAGAGCGTCCTACACGGTGTCCGCCTGGGTGCGCCTGGCCCAGGCACCGACACGCAATCTCACCGTCCTCAGCCAGAACGGCGCCCATCGCAGCGCCTTCTATCTCGGTTACGAACGCGCGGCCAACGCCTGGACGCTGCGAGCAGTGGATCAGGACGCCCCGGTGGGTGGGTCCTGGTCGTACCAGAAGGTGGCGGCGACCGCCCCGCCGACCGTGGGTGCCTGGACTCACCTGGCCGGTGTCTACGACGCCGGGGCCCGGGAAATACGTCTGTACGTCAACGGCAAGTTGCAGGGCAGTACGCCGTATACGACGGCGTGGGCGGCGACCGGACCACTGCAGATCGGCCGCACCCTGTGGTCGGACACCTACACCGACTACTTCGCCGGTTCCATCGACGAGGTCACCATCTGGCAGCAGGCTCTGACCAGCGATCTGATCGCGGATGAGACGCAGTTGATGAACTCGCCGAACCATGCGGCGGTGGAGTTGGTCGCGGACTGGTCGGCCGACCGCGGCAGCGGCAGCACCATCCAGGACACCACCTCCGGCTACGGCCGCTCACTGGCCCTGACCGGCGGGGCGGCGCTGGAGGGCGAGGCGATCGTGCTCGACGGCACGGACGACGCGGCCACAGTGTCCGGCCCGCTGGTCGACGACACCGGCTCGTTTACGGTCACCACTTTGGCGGCCCTGGACACGGACAAGATCGCCTCCAAGCCGGTCGGCTACACCGGACAGGTGGTGGGCCAGCGCACGGCGGACGGCTCGGCCTGGGGCATCTGGTACGAGCGCACCGGCAGCACGATCGTGTACGACGAGGAGACCTTCGAGGAGAAAACCGTTCCGGAGGGCTTCTGGCGCTTCGGCCGACTCAATGCCGACGGCACCTTCAGCGCGGTGGCCTCCGAGGAGAGCGCCGCGCTGGACGGTACGGTCCGCCTCACCGGTGTCTACAACTCCTCAGAGGGCACGGTCAGCCTCTACCTGAGCAGCATCCGCAACGGCGATCCCAAGGCGTTCACGGCGAAGGCCGGCTCGGGCGACTTCGCCGTCGGCAAGGGATTCACCGACGGAGCGTGGCAGCACTATCTGCCCGCCAGCATGGTCGAGGTACGGATGTGGGCCGGTGCGATGGCCACCTCTGAGCAGGTGAGCGAAACCGTGGGCGACTGAAGCAGCCGGCGGTGAGGACAGCCGGCACCGTGCCTGTCCTCACCGCGCCGGAACGACGGCAGACGCATTGGCGAGTCTGCGAACGACGTGCGGAACTTCATCACCGAGAGACTGGGCGGGAACGAGAACGATGGCCTTTGGCATAGGCACCTCAAGACGATTGGGTAAGGAAGTCCGGCGCCGCACGAGCCGTCTGC
The DNA here is from genome assembly GCF_055585405.1 of Streptomyces sp. NPDC053426. Classification (NCBI taxonomy): domain Bacteria; kingdom Bacillati; phylum Actinomycetota; class Actinomycetes; order Kitasatosporales; family Streptomycetaceae; genus Streptomyces; species Streptomyces sp. NPDC053426. The sequence goes on from NZ_JBVJKE010000044.1 coordinate 11,148, forward strand.
TGGGACAGTCGTTGGCCATGGCTCTGATCGTGCCCACCGGGCTGGCTCAGGTCGCCCAGGCGGCAGAACCCGGTGGTCTGGGACGCCCCGAGGCACCCAAGTCGCCGGTGACCAAGGTGAAAGCCTTCGACGGGCCCGGTGCGAAGAAGGCACGGGCCAAGGTCGCCAAGGAACGCAAAGCCAACGCCGCCCAGGCCAAGCAGGCCACCGAGGAACAGAGAGCCAACTGGCCCAAGCGCGGCACCGCATCGCTCGCCCTCAAGCACGGTACGGACCGCACCGCGGAACCGGGCGGAGTCCCCGTCGCACTCAAACCCGCACCCCCCTCCAAACCGCACACCTCAGCGGCCTCTGCCGCGGCGGCCGGCGAAGCGCAAGTCACCGTCCTGGACCAGAAGACAGCCCGTAAGGCAGGCGTCACCGGCATCCTCCTGACAGCCACGGCGAACACACCAGGCGCGGCAAGCGTCAGCGTCGACTACTCCAGCTTCGCCTCGGCCATCGGCGGCGGCTGGTCTCAGCGGCTGCGCCTGGTGCAACTGCCGGCGTGCGCGCTGACGACCCCGGACAAGCAAGAGTGCCGTAAGCAGACACCGCTGCCCTCGGAGAACGACCTCAAGAACGAGACCGTCACGGCGAAGGCACACCTCGGTCAGTCCCCTCAGGAAGGCGCGTCCACGCAGCTCATAGGGGAGACGACCAGCGACACCCCTAGCGCAACCGTCTTGGCCGTCACGGCCGCCTCCGCAGGCTCGGGCCAGTCACCCAAGGGCTCAGGTGACTATTCGGCGACGAAACTGTCGGCGTCGTCGTCCTGGCAGGCGGGCAACAGCTCTGGCTCCTTCACCTGGTCCCACGACTTCACCATGCCGCCCGCAGCAGCGGGCCCGGTACCGTCGCTGTCCCTGTCCTACGACTCGGGCAGCGTCGACGGCCGCACGGCAACCACGAACAACCAGACCACCATCGTGGGCGAGGGCTTCACCCTCACCGAGTCCTACATCACCCGCGGCTACGGCAGATGCGACGACGACGGCCACGACGACGTCTTCGACCAGTGCTGGAAGTACGACAACGCCGTCATGGTCCTCAACGGCACGTCGACCAGGCTGATCAAGGACGACGACAGCGGCCAGTGGCGTCTGGAACACGACGACGCCTCAAAGGTGACGCGGTCCACGGGCGCGGACAACGGCGACAACGACGGTGAGTACTGGACGATCGTCACCGGCGACGGCACCAAGTACGTCTTCGGCCTGAACAAGCTCGATGGCGCGGGCGACCAGCGCACCAACTCCACTTGGACCGTTCCGGTCTTCGGCGACGACTCCGGCGAACCTGGCTACTCCAGCGGTGACGCGTTCGCCGACCGCGCGCTGACACAAGCCTGGCGGTGGAACCTCGACTACATCGAGGACACCCACGGCAACGCGGCCACGTACTGGTACACCAAGGAATCGAACTACTACAAGAAGAACAAGGCCACCAAGGCCAGCGCCTCCTACACCCGCGGCGGTTACCTGAACCGCATCGAGTACGGACTGCGCAAGAACGCCCTGTTCACCGACAAGGCAGACGCCAAGGTCACCTTCTCCCACGCCGAACGCTGTACCGCCTCCGACTGCTCCAGCCTCACCGAGGACACTGCCGAGAACTGGCCCGACGTACCCTTCGACGCGATCTGCTCGAAGGACGACGACGAGTGCAACGCAGCCGGCCCGTCCTTCTTCACCCGCAAGCGGCTGACCGGCATCGACACCTTCTCCTACAACGCCACCACCACCGCCTACGACCCGGTGGACTCTTGGGCCCTGACCGGGCAATACCTGGACGGCGGGGACATCGGCGACAGCTCCGACCAGGTCCTGACACTGAAGTCGCTCAAGCGCACCGGCAAGGCCGGCGACACGCCCCTCACTGTTGATCCAATCTCTTTCACTTACCAGATGCGGCCCAACCGCGTGGATGCCACCGACGACATCCTGCCGTTGACCCGGCCACGTATCTCCACCATCACCTCCGAGACCGGCGCGATCACCCAGGTCACCCTGTCGTCTCCGGAGTGCATCCGCAGCGAGGTTCAGGACGCGGCACCGGATTCCAACACCCGCTCCTGCTACCCGCAGTACTGGAACATCAACGGCGCCGAGAACGCCTCCATCGACTGGTTCCACAAGTACCGGGCCGTGGCCGTGGGCCTGTACGACACTGCTGCTGACAATCCGGCCGTGGAGTACGCCTACGACTACAGTGGCGCGGCCTGGCACCACAACGACGACCCCTTCACACCCAAGGACGAGCGGACCTGGTCCGACTGGAGGGGCTACCGCCAGGTCACCGCTCACACCGGCGCAGTCGGCGAGACCCGCTCCAAGAAAGTCTCGCTCTTCATGCAGGGCATGCACGGCGACAAGAACAAGGACGGCACCACCAAGTCCGTAACCATCCCCCCACTGCTCGACACGGACGTCGACTTCCCCTCCGTAACCGACAGCGACCGCTACAAAGGCAAGCTGCGCCAGCAGATCACCTATAACGGCAGCCAGCCCATCAGCAGCACCCTCCACAACTACATCTACAAGAACACCGCCAGCCAGACCGTCCCGGACGCCGCCGACCACACCGCCTTGTGGGTCCGCAACTCCACGACGTACGGGAGCACCTACCTCACCGCCTCCAGCAGTTGGCGCACCCACGTCGCCACCAAGCGCTACGACGACCTCGGCATGGTGAACGCCGTTGACGACTACGGCCAGAAGGGCCTGGGCGGCGACGAAACCTGCACCCGCACCTGGTATGCCCGCAACCTCGATCTCGGCATCACGAGCCTGGTCTCTCGCGTCCGCACGGTCGCCAGCGAGTGCTCAGTCACCGACGTTAGCCTGAGCCTGCCCGCCACCAGCAGCACCTCTGGCGACGTCCTTGCCGACACCGCAACGGTCTACGACAAAGCCGATGCCACCACCTGGCTGGCCACGCAGAAGCCCACCAAGGGCGAAGCCACCTGGACCGGACGGGCCACCGGCTACCCCAGCACCGCCGGTACTGACGGCCAGCGCCTGCCCTCCGGCTGGCAGACGATCGCCACCACCACTTACGACGCCCTGGGCCGTCCGCTAGCCGTTACCAATACTGCGGGCCACACCACATCCACCGCCTACACCCCCGCAGACGCCGGCCCTCTCACCAGAACACTGTCGACTGATCCCAAGGGCTACCGCTCGGCCACATACCTCGACCCCCGCCGCGGCCAGGTACTGCGCAACCTCGACATCAACATCAAGAGGACCGAACAAAAATACGACGCGCTCGGCCGCCTCACCGGCGTATGGCTGCCCAACCGATCCAACAGCCAGAGCCCGAACACCAAGTTCGCCTACCACCTCGACAACACCACGCCGTCCTGGGTGTCCACCTCCATCCTGACCAACTCGGACACCTACAACACCAGCTACACCCTCTACGACTCCCTGCTCCGGCCGCTGCAGAGTCAGTCACCTACCCCGGACGGCGGGCGCCTGCTGACCGACACCCGCTACGACACGCGTGGCCTGGCATACGAGACGTTCGCGGACATCTTCGACGGCTCTAGCGCCCCTAACGGCACCTACACCCGAGCCGAATACGGCCATGCCCCGGTGCAGACGGAAACCGTTTTCGACGGAGCCGCCCGACCAGTCACCAGCACTTTCTACGTCAACGGTGTCAAAAAATGGGCAACCACCAGCAGCTATACCGGTGACTCCATTGCCACCGCTGCCGTCCAAGGTGGCGAGGCGCAGCGCGCCATCACCGACGTTCGTGGCCGCACCGTCGAAACCCGTAACTACGCTGGGGTGAGCCCGGCTGACGCCGACTTCGGCACCGGCCCCGGTGAGAAGTACACCTCCACGAAGTTCACCTTTGGCCTGGACGGCCGACAAAAGACGATCACTGGTCCAGACGGCGCCACATGGTCCTACGGCTATGACCTGTTTGGCCGCCAGACCAGCGCCGACGACCCGGACAAGGGCAAGGCGACCACCGAGTACAACGCCCTCGACCTGATCATCAAGACCACCAACTCACGCGGCAAGTCCATCCTCAGCGCCTACGACGAACTCGGCCGCCCCACCGCCACCTGGGCAGGCTCAAAGACCGACGCGAACCAATTGACCGGCCACACCTACGACACCGTCCTCAAGGGCCTGCCCGCCACCTCCACCCGCTACATCGGCGGCACGACCGGTTCCGCCTACACCCAGGCCGTCACCGACTACGACAGCATGAGCCGCGCCACCCACAGCGAGCTCCGGCTGCCGGACAGCGACCCATTCGTCAAGGCAGGCGAGCCCGCCATCCTGCCGTTCGAGACGCATTACAACACCGACGGCACGGTAAAGCGGACCAAGGACCCGGCGCTCGGCGGCCTTGAAGACGAGAACACCGACTACAAATACAACGGTCTGGGCAACCTGACCGCGATCGGTGTCTACCTGACCGACATCGACTACTCCGCCCTGGCCCAGCCGTCCCAACTCACGCTCGGCACCGACAAACACACCTACATTCACAACGACTTCGAAGCGGGCACCGGCCGCCTGACCCGCAGCTACGTCCAGGACGAAACCCACTCAGACCAACTGCAAAACCTTAACTACACCTACGACCAGGCTGGCAACGTCACCTCCATCAGCGACCTCACCACCTCAGGTGGCACTAGCGGCGCTGCTGACACCCAGTGCTTCGCCTACGACGGCCACCGCCGCCTGACCGAAGCCTGGACCCCTGCCTCCGACAAGTGCACCGACGCACCCAACGCCAGCACCCTGTCGGGCCCGGCCCCCTACTGGACCAGCTACACCTACAACACCGCTGGCCAGCGCACCACCGAAACCCAGCACACCGCCAACGCCACCACCAAGACCACCTACTGCTACACCAGCACCGACCAGCCCCACACGCTCTCCGGCACCACCACCAAGGGCGACTGTGCCAACCCAGAGCGCACCTATACCTACGACACCACCGGAAACACCACCCAACGCCCTGGACAGGCGGCCCCGCAGGACCTGACCTGGTCAGAAGAAGGCAAACTCACCCGCCTCACCGAGAACGAACAGTCCACCGACTACCTGTACTCCACCGACGGCACCCTGCTCATTCGCACCACCGAAAACGGCGAACGCATTCTTTATGCCGGCGCCACAGAACTCCACCTGCGCGTCGACGGCACCACCTGGGCCCAACGCTCCTACGCCGCCGAAGGCATCACCGCAGCTATGCGGACCAACCAGTCCGGCAGTGACAAGGTCACCTTCCTCATCAGCGACCACCATGGCACAGCTCATCTTGCCATCGACCGGAGCGACCAGACCTTCACCAAGCGCTACACCACCCCCTTCGGTGCCGACCGGGGCAAGCCCACCTATGGTCCCTGGCCCGACGACAAGGGTTTCCTCGGGAAAACCCGCGACGCGAACACCGGCCTCACTCACATCGGTGCCCGTGAATACGATCCCGGAATCGGCCAGTTCATCAGCGTCGACCCCATCCTGGACCTGACCCAGCCGCAGTCCCTCAACGGATACAGCTACGCCAGCAACTCGCCCGTCACAATCTCCGACCCGACAGGACTGGCCGGTGTAGGAGGAGGCAATCCTGGAACTCCGGGAAATTCAGGTAGCAAGCGCCCCTATGGTGGGGAGCTCGGCGATTACGACGACGCCCCAAACGGCACCGGATACCCCAAGGGAAACGCTTCTGAGGTTCATGTTTCAGGTTCCGGAGGCTCTGGAGCTTCAGGCTGGGAAGCAGTAGTAGTCAGTGGCACGTCGATGTACAACCCGAGCACTGGAGAGTCGCTTTCCTGCGCTTACGGTCGCTGCATAGGATCCTTCAACGAGGGCCCGGATCCAGTCACGGATGCAGTTGCCGGTCTCGCGCGCAACGCTGCGTATGCGGTCGACTACTTGGGGGCACTCTGGGACAGTGATTGCCGTTCGGGTGGTGGTGTAGACAACCCTGATTGCGACTACGGCGAGTCTTACGACGCGTGGGCAGCCGAACAAGGGGTCGACACTGCTGGTGACGCCTATCTGGTGCCCGGTGCACTGGCAGCCGTCTTCGGTGTGAAGCCCAGCACTAAATCGGGTAAGCCGACTTACGGCGATCGGGGCGCGAGTGGCCGCGCAGGTTCCCTCACCGGCAGAACCACCACGAGGACCCACTGGGCGAGGGCTGAGGTGACTCGCGACGGGCAAATGGTCCTCACCTACACAGTCAGAAGCGGCAGTATGACTTCTAAGGAGAGCCAGTCTTCGAGTCACACCGAAGCACGAGTCATCCGGATGTCCGGGACCACTAGTATGGATATTAACGGTGATCCCTACTCAAATCTGGCACCTGTCAAGCAGGGCGACACGGTTACTATCCACGGGCTAAACCCTCCTTGCACCCCCTGCCAGGGTCGGATGGAGAAAGCGGCAAAAGAGCTGGGGGTAACCTTCGTGTACAAGCATGGCGATAAGGAATGGAGTTGGGGTGGATGACTGACTTGTCCCCTTATTGGGAGGTTGCGACGCTGGTGGTCGGAGAGGAAGTCCCTGGTGTCACTTTCTCCGTCTTCATCGGTGACGGAGACGATGCGGTGGCGAACGGGTATTACTTTGACCTCCAGCGTTTCCTGAATGACCAACCGGATGAGCAGAACGTAAGGAATGGAACGGATAGCTACTGTGTTGTAAACGAGAGTGGAGGCGTTCACTACGGCGGCCTCGAAGGGGTATCCCTGTTGCCTGATCTCCTGACTCTGAGATTTAATGATGAGGCCGCTGAAGTGTTGGGTCTGCCTTCCAACCTCATCCCGTTGGGGATTGCTTCAGAGGTCAACCTCAACAAGTTGCGGGTAGGACTCCACCGCGTCCTCACGTACGGGAACCCTCAAAAGCTCCCTAGGTTGAACCTGGGATGAGCGGTTTTCGGTACGAGAGGATCGATCGGTAGCTTTCTCGCCCGTTACATAGCACGACTCTGTCGAGGGCCTTAGGGCGATCGAGGTTAGCGTCCGAGGGTTCGCCGGGACTTCCGACGGGGATCCCGCGTTGGTGCAGGAAGATTTGAAAACGGTTGGCGGCCAGGGAGAGGGAACTTCCTCGGCCGCTGGCCGGCCACCAAGACGCTCGATGTTCACAGCGACGGCCGTGAACACGTGTTGCAGATGGGCTTTCAGACGTCCGTCGAAGCGGATCAAGTCCCGCCTCGACCTGCTCCGCTGCCACGTGCTCCTGGCGAGCTGACGGGCCCGATCGGCGCTGTCACATTATTGGGTGCGTGGGTTTCTGGCGGCGCGTCGGGGCGTGGGGAGGGGCCGGGTTCCGGGCCGGTGCTCAGGCCTTGGCGGGCTGGCCGGCGGCGCGGGTGGTCTGGTCCCGGATGGCGAAGCGGATGGTCGTCTCGACTCGGTAGCCGGGGGCGGTCATCAGGTGGCGGCGGGGCCGGAAGTGGGGTGAGGTGCCGCTGAACGCGGCCGGGAACCGCTGGGTTCCGTCGACGCTGCGGAAGCCTTTCATGGCGCGTTCGCGCTGCCGGGTGGGCTGGTGGCTGTTCTCGGCCCGGTTGTTCAGG
>NZ_JBVJKE010000045.1:0-15521 GCF_055585405.1 Streptomyces sp. NPDC053426
ACCGGCAACTCCAGCGGCCCGCACCTGCACTTCGAGATCCGCACCACCCCGAACTACGGCTCCGCCATCGACCCGGCGAAGTTCCTCCGCTCCAACGGCGTCACGCTCTGACCCAGGGCACGCGACAACACCCGAGCGACCCCGAGGACGGCCCCGCGCCGCTCCTCGGGGTCGCTTCGCGCTTCGGACCGGGTCGGCCTCCGGCCATCCCTCCCTCGGCAACATGAAGTTGACGGGAAATCAGGTCGCGCGACGGGTTGCCCCTCTGGGAGGATCGTTCAACAATCCTACGGAGAAGGTGCGTTGACGAGTGATGGTTCCACGCCTCCGGTAGACGACCGGAGAGAGGGAGATGTCATGGGGGAGCTGCGAGAAGGAGCACGGACAGGTACGTGGATCGTCTGCGGGATCGTCGGTCTGGCGGTCCTCTACGTGGTCGGTGTGTTCGCCTTCGGGGGCGCCGGGTGGATCACCGCGCCGTTCCGGGGCGAGGTCGAGGAGCGGGAGAGGACCGTCGGGTCCGGCGCGTTCCGCCTGACCACCTACGAGGAGTTCTTCGACCTGTGCGAGGCCGTACAGAACGCCGAAGGGACGATCCGCGTGCTCCAGCAGGAGCGGGGGTCGGCATCGGACGCACGCAAGACCCAGATCGACCAGTCGATCACCGCGCTGAGAGCGACGCGGATCGAGTCCGTCAACGACTACAACACCAAGGCCGCCCAGGAGCACCGCGCGCCGTTCCGTGACAAGGACCTGCCGTACCGGCTCGACGCCACCGCCGAGAAGACGACCTGCACCGACTGATCCCGGGAAGGGGACGACCGACCATGCGCAGGATCGCACGCATCGCCCTGACAGCCGTCTCGGTGCTCGCTCTGGGCCTCGGGCTGACCTCCTGCACCGACGACTCCAGCCAGGACAAGGAGAACAAGGCCAAGCAGGACGGCTACGACCGGCTCGTGGCACGGCAGCCCGCGGGCCGCATGGAGTACTCGCCGACCCGTGAGGCGATCAACCAGTGGGTCGAGACCTGGGGCAAGCGGGGCAAGCTCTCGTACGTCTACATCCAGAACGCCAAGGGCGAGTACGGGTACTTCGTCATGAAGGGCCTGCCGGTTCCACGCTGCAAGATGCTCACTCCGACGGAGCGGATGGAAAGCACGTCCAACGGCGTGGCGGTCCTGCCGCAGCCCGGCATGGACGGCACGTACTCGGCGGGCTCCATGTGTCACGCGTACTACGGTTTCGACGCCACGACCGGCGCGTACATGGAGTTCACCGTGGGGACGAACCAGTCGTTCTTCCTCTTCGACAAGCCCATGACGATGCCCGAGTACGCCAGCGCCAGCCAGATGGGCCCGACCTCGATCGAGGACATCGAAGAACAGCGCTGAGCCCCGCCCCGTCCGTCACGGCGCGACGGGATCCGTCGCGCCGTGACGGGCCGCCGCACCCGTCGCGTGGTCGGCGAGCCGGAGCCGGAGACGGCACTCGTCCTCGGCCTCCACCAGCACCCGCCTGCCCCGGTGAGCGGTGAGACGGTCCGCGACGTCGACCGGGCGACGGCGGTCCTGCGGCGCGTACGCCGGGAAGCGTGCCCGGCCCCGGTCCGCGATCCCGTTGCCGAGTCCGCTGAACAGGATCGCCCGGAAGCGCTGCTCCTCCTCGTCGGTCAGGGGCGTGACCTGAGGGTCCTCGGCGGGCAGCGGGCGGACGTCGTACGGGTCTCGTACCACTGTGCGACTCCTGCGCTACGAGTGTCCCAGCTCCGCCGACGACGTGTCCTCCGTCGCCGGGACCGAGCCGGAGTCGGGGGCCGGGCGGAGGGGGAACGGGTCGACGCGGGTCTCGTCGATGACCGGCGGGGCGGGCTGCGGGGGCTTCGGCATGACCGCGGCCTCGGAGTGGCCGCCGCAGCCGTAGGCCAGGGAGACGACGTGGCCGTCGGCCGGGGAGAACTCGTTGGCGCACACGCCGAACGCCTGGCCCAGCGAGCCGCCGATCGGGGTGAGGAAGCCGCACGACACGCAGGAGGCGGGGGCCGCCTGCGCCATCGGGGTCTTCGCTCCGAACGACTCCTCCCAGCGGTCGGCGGCGCTGTGCAGGCCGTAGCGGGACAGGACCCGGGCGCGGCGCATGCCGAGTTCCTCGGCGACCGCCGCGATCGAGCCGCGGGACGGGGTGACGGGCAGGTTGGCCGGGGCGCCGGCCGTGACCTCGGCGTCCTCCGCCTCCACCAGGTCGGCCATCTCGTGGGAGACCGCGGAGCTCGGCGGCGGCTCCTCCTCGCCGGAGAAACCGGGCTCCAGGCGCAGGTCCTCGGCCTCGGTGGGGAGGAGGTCGCCGGGGCCCATGTCGCCGGGGCGCAGCCGCTCGCTCCACGGCACCCACTCCGGGGCGAGGACCGCGTCGGGGCCGGGCAGCAGCACCGCCTCGTCGACCGTGACGATCTTGGCGCGGGAGGCGCGGGCCACGGTGACGGCCCAGCGCCAGCCGCGGTAGCCGGGCTCGTGGCACCCGAAGAAGTGGGTGACGACGCGGTCGCCCTCGGAGATCAGGCCCTCGTGTTCGCCCACGACCCCGGGCGCGGCGGCCTCCTCGGCTGCGGCGCGGGCGAGGTCGACGGCCTCGGCGCACAGACGGTCGGGGGTGCGGCTTCGCGTTGTCGCTGCGCTCACAGGTATCGCTTCTCTCCTACGCCGTCTCACGAGTGCGCCACTCCCGGACACGGGGGGCGGACGGAGCGGACAGTGGGACCGCGTCGACGTCCGCGCAACAACGTGCTCGGGCGCGCCTCCATCCATTCTGCGGGATGGCTGAGATACGCACGCTACCTTCTCGCGTGCGCTGGGCCTACACCGACGGTTGTTACGGAGTCCCGCGCGCCGGTTTCCGGGGGGCGTCCGGCCACCCCTGACGGCGTGTTTCCGTCGGCCTCCGGCATTCGGCCGTACAGCCGCACCACGGCGGCGTCCACGGCGATACGGCATTACACACGGCCTTCTCGGGGCACTATGGCGTCGTGGCTACCGCGAGGACACCCCAGGGCGCCACCGGGACCGGTGGGCCGAAAGGGGTCAGGGGCAGCGGCCGACGCTCCGGGACGAGCCGGGCGGGCGGCCGTCTTCGCGCGTTCGGGCGCGCCCTGCACTTCCCGGTGACCAGAACCGCGCGGGGGATCCGCCGGGCGACCCACGCGCACGGCGCCGGGGAGTCCGGGCTCGGCAAGCTGATCGAGCTGCACGGCGTGAACGGCGCCGGCGATGTCATGATCACGGTCGCGCTGGCGTCCACCGTGTTCTTCTCCGTGCCGACCGACGAGGCGCGCGGACGCGTCGCCCTCTACCTCGCCATCACCATGGCACCGTTCACCCTCCTCGCCCCGGTGATCGGCCCGCTCCTCGACCGCCTCCCGCACGGCCGCCGCGCCGCCATGGCCGGCGCGATGCTCGCCCGCGCGCTGCTCGCGCTGGTCCTGTCCGGCGCGGTGATCACCGGCGGGCTGGAGCTGTACCCGGCGGCGCTGGGCGTACTGGTGGCGTCCAAGGCGTACGGGGTGGTCAGGAGCGCGGTCGTGCCGCGGCTGCTGCCGCCCGCCTTCTCCCTGGTGAAGGCGAACTCGCGGGTCACCCTCGGCGGGCTCCTCGCGACCGGGATCGCCGCGCCGATCGGCGCGGGCCTGCAACAGGTCGGGCCGCGCTGGCCGCTGTACGGGGCGTTCGCGATCTTCGTGACGGGGATGTTCCTGTCCTTCCGGCTGCCGCCGAAGGTGGACTCCGCGAAGGGCGAGGACGTGGCGCTGCTCGCCGCCGACGAGCGGCATCTGCACGGCCCCCACCGGAAGACGGAGAAACGTCCCGGCCTGCGGACGGTCGGCCCGGCCGTCACCCACGCGCTCGGCGCCAACGCCTCCATCCGCTGCCTCACCGGCTTCCTGATCTTCTTCCTCGCCTTCCTGCTGCGCGAGCACCCGATGACGGGGCAGAGCGCCGCCGTGTCCCTCGGCATAGTGGGGGTGGCGGCGGGGACGGGCAACGCGCTCGGTACGGCGGTCGGGGCGTGGCTGCGGTCGCGCGCCCCGGAGATCATCATCGTGACGGTGGTGGCGTGTGTGGTGAGTGCGGCGATCCTGTCCGCGGCGTTCTTCAGCGCGGTCCTGGTGGCGTGTCTCGCCGCGGTCGCCGGGTTCGCGCAGGCGCTGGCCAAGCTGTCGCTGGACGCGCTGATCCAGCGGGACGTGCCCGAGCTGGTGCGGACGTCGGCGTTCGCGCGCTCGGAGACGCTGCTGCAGATGTCGTGGGTGCTGGGCGGCGCGATCGGCATCGCGATGCCGCTGATCGGCGCGCTGGGGCTGGCGGTGGGGGCGACGATCGTCGCCGCGGGCTGGCTGACCACGGTCCGCGGGCTGATCCGTTCGGCCCGGCAGGGGAACGCGGGGCGGGCGCGAGTGGCGTAACGGCGCGGCCACGCCGCACCCCCGCATGGGAAGTGTGGCGGACGCGCCAGATAGCCTTCGCCCCATGACCACGTTGCCCCGCGGCGCAGCCGCTCTGAGTCACCGCGCCGTGCGACGCCGCCGTGCCGTCGCCGCCGTCGGCGCCGTATCCGCCGGACTGCTCGTCCTGGCCGCCTGTGACAAGCCGACGTCGATGGCCACCATCACGGTGGGCAGCGACTCGGTGAGCTCGGAGGCCACCTGCGGTGGCGAGGGCGAGGCCCTGAGCACCGAGACGCTCAACAAGTGCCTGCAGGACAAGGGCATCGACGAGATCGACGTCGACCCCACCAAGGAAGTGCGCTTCGGCGTCGACCCGGAGATCGCCGACAACGGCTGGACCATCCTGATGAACGGTCAGCCGCTGGTCGACCCCAGCAAGAAGACCTACCAGGTCATCCCGGGCAGCGTGTTCTTCAACGCCCAGTACGGCGCCCAGGGCGACTCGACCCTGGTGTCGATCGCGGAGGGCGAGGGGAAGACCACGGGCCTGTGGTCCTTCCGGCTGAAGAAGAAGGAAGACTGATCAGTCTGATCACGTCGTCCTCACGCGTCCTCGTGGCCACCGCGGTCCCCGTCGAGCGGGACGCGGTGGCCCAGGCGTTCCCCGGGGACGTGGAGCAGGTGCGCCTTCCCGGGGTGAGCCTGGTCCGGACGGGTGGCGGGTGCGATCTGGTGGCCACCGGTGTCGGACCCGCCTCGGCCGCCGCCTCCACCGCCGCCGCGCTCACCGCCGCCGCGCTCGACGGCGCCCCCTACGGTCTCGTCGTCTGCGCCGGTATCGGCGGGGGTTTCCAGCCCGAGGCGCCGGTCGGCTCGCTCGTCGTCTCCCGCACGATCGCCGTGGCCGATCTCGGCGCCGAGACCGCGGACGGCTTCCTCCCCGTCACCGAACTGGGCTTCGGGCGCGTCGCGCATCACTCCCCGAGGTCACTCGTGCGGGAGGCCGTCCGGGTGACGGGCGCCCGCCCCGGCACCGTCCTCACCGTCTCCACCGTCACCGGCACCGCCGACCGTGCCGCCGAACTGCGCGCCCGGCACCCGGACGCCCTCGCCGAGGGCATGGAGGGCTTCGGCGTGGCCGAGGCGGCCGTCGCACAGGGGCGGCCCGTGCTGGAGGTACGGGCGGTGTCGAACCCCGTCGGCCCGCGCGACCGCGCCGCCTGGCGCATCGGCGACGCCCTGACGGCCCTCACCGAGGGCTTCGGGAAGCTCGCGCCCGTCCTGGAGAGTTGGATTCAGCATGACCAGCATGACCACCCCTGAGCAGCAGCGGCTGCGGATCGCCTACTCGCCCTGCCCGAACGACACGTTCGTCTTCGACGCCCTCGCCCACGGCCGTGTCCCCGGCGCGCCCGCCGTCGACGTGACGTTCGCCGACATCGACCTCACCAACGGCATGGCCGAGCGCGGTGAGCTGGACGTGCTGAAGGTGTCGTACGCGGTGCTGCCGTACGTCCTCGACGAGTACGCCCTGCTGCCCTGCGGGGGTGCGCTGGGGCGGGGCTGCGGGCCGCTGGTGCTGACCAGGGAGGCCGGGGTGGACCTGACCGGCCGTACGGTCGCCGTGCCGAGCGAGCGGTCGACGGCGTACCTGCTGTTCCGGCTGTGGGCGGCGGATGTCGTGCCGGGCGGGGTCGGGGAGATCGTGGTGATGCCGTTCCACGAGATCATGCCCGCCGTACGGGACGGGAAGGTCGACGCGGGACTCGTCATCCACGAGGCCCGCTTCACGTACCAGGACTACGGGCTGCACCGGCTCGCCGACATGGGCGAGCACTGGGAGCGGACCACCGGGCTGCCGATCCCGCTGGGCGCGATCATCGCGAAGCGGTCGCTGGGCGAGGAGACGCTGACACGGCTCGCCGAGTCCATCCGCACGTCGGTGCGGATGGCCTGGGACGAGCCCGAGGTGTCGCGTCCGTACGTCATGGAGCACGCCCAGGAGATGGACCCGGCCGTCGCCGACCAGCACATCGGGCTGTACGTCAACGACTTCACCGCCGGTCTCGGCGAGGACGGCTACGCGGCCGTACGGGGGCTGCTCACGCGTGCGGCGGCCGAGGGACTGGTACCGCCCCTCGGCCCGGACGCGCTGCGGTTCCCCTGAGCCGGCTCTAGACGTCCAGCTGGTCGGCGACCGCGCGGAGCAGGCCGGCGATCTTCTTGCCGGCCGCGCGGTCGGGGTAGCGGCCCCGCTCCAGCGACTCCGTGGTGGCCTCCAGCAGGGTCGTCAGGTCCTGGACGATGGAGGCCAGCTCGTCGGGCTTCTTGCGCTGGGCCGCCGCGACCGACGGGGCCGGGTCCAGGACGGTCAGGGAGAGGGCCTGGTCGCCGCGCTGTCCGGCGACCACACCGAACTCGACGCGCTGGCCCGGCTTGAGGGCCTCGACTCCGGCGGGGAGGACCGAGGAATGCACGAAGACGTCTCCGCCGTCGTCACGGGAGAGAAAGCCGAAGCCCTTCTCACTGTTGAACCACTTGACCTTGCCGGTGGGCACGTCTGTCCTCGTCCTCGTACTCGTCGGGAAAACTGCTTCGGAAAACGGCTCTTGATAGCACTCGGGCGGGCCCGATGACCCGCCGGTACCAAGGCTAATGGTCTTCAGGCCGGTGACAAGACGTCACCCGGTTGTTCCTTCGCGCTGGGAACTACCCTGGTCCGGTGCGTGACAAAACCCAAGCGAATTCCCCCGCGCCCGGTGACGGTCTGGTCCGTGCCGGTGCCATCGTCTTCTTCGTCGGTGCCGTGGCCACTCTGGTCACCGTGGCCCCGTTGTTCCTCGGGACGACGCCCTTTCCGACGTACATGTTCGGACTGAGCATGTTCATGGCCGTCGGATTCCTGATGGCCGGCGCGGGCGTACTGCGTTCGGCCGCGGCGGGGCGCCGCCGGGCGCGGGCGGGGCAGGTTACCGGACAGGTTTCCGGTCCGGTTTCCGGGTCGGCTTCCTGACCGGTTTCCGGTCAGCGGCCCGAGCAGTGGTCCGAAAACCACCGCGGGAATTCCGGCAGACCGGTGAGGACGACGTCCGCGCCGGCCTCGCGCAGCTCCGTGGCGTCGCAGGGACCGCTGGCGACGGCGACGGACAGCGCGCCGGCGGTCCGCGCGCCGCGCACGTCGCCCACGTGGTCGCCGACGTAGACGGCGGCCTCGTGCTCGCGCAGCGCGAGCGCCTTCTGCTCGGCCCACAGGTCGCCGATCACGGCGTCCGGCTCGATGCCGAGGTGGGCCAGGTGCAGCTTGGCGTTGGGCTCGTACTTGGCGGTGACGACGATCGCCCGACCGCCCGCCTCCCGTACGGCGGCTATCGCCTCACGGGCGCCGGGGAGGGCGGGCGTGGCGGTGATGGCGTACGTCGGGTACATCGCCCGGTAGAGGTCCGCCATCTCCTCGACCCGCTCGGCCGGGAACCAGTTGAGCAACTCGTCCACCAGCGGCGGACCGAGGCGGGTGACCGCGAGGTCGGCGTCGATGTACGTCCCGGTCCGCTCGGACAGCGCGAGGTAGCAGGCGCGGATGCCGGGGCGGGAGTCGATGAGCGTCATGTCGAGATCGAAGCCGACGGTGGGCGGGAGGGTGGTGATGGCCATGCGCACCATTGTCCCAACACCGCGACCTTCGCAGCCGCGGACAGCCGCACCGCGACCTTCGCAGCCGCGGGCAGTCGTGCCGCCGCAGCCGTAGGCAGGCGTGCCGTCCCACCCCATTAGCCGCGGGCAGCCGCACCGCGGCCTTCGCAGCCGCGGGCAGTCGTGCCGCGACCTTCGCAGCTGCGGGCAGTCGTGCCGCTGGGGCGGCACGGGTGGGCGCAGCGGCACCTGGCAAGCGCCGTGAGCGCAGCGGACGCCCGGGTTGGATCACCCCCGCCGCCCCTTCCCGTTCCCGTCCCCGGGGGCGCTGCCCCCGGACCCCCGCTCCTCAAACGCCGGAGGGGCTGAATGGTGCCGGACGGGCTGGGTTGAGCCAGAAGGGCTGAGTGCAGCCGGAGGGGGCTGGGATCAGCCCTTCTGGCGCTGTGAGCGCCAGACCAGGAACAGCGCCGTGGTGAGGGCCGCAGCCCGGACGACCCACGGCCACGTCTCGGAGATCGCGGCGTTCATGTGCCCCTCGGCGATGGGCGTGCCCCAGCGCCCCGCCGTCCTCCCCCAGAGCCACACCACACCGCCCGCGAGCGCGAGGCCGGGAAGGATGACCACCGCCCATTTGATCTCCGCCTGGGTCAGGCGGCGGGAGGCGTAGGCGATGAGCCAGCCCAGGATCAGGGCGCGCCAGTCACCGATCACGGTCCCCGCGACCAGCAGCCCGGCGGCGAGCAGGAGCAGGGGGTTGCTCCAGCGACCCGACGGCAGACGCGGAAGGAGGCGACGGAGACGGCGACGGGAAGCGGCGGGCTCCTCCTCGGCCTCGGGCGCGGCGGCCGACTCGGCCGGCGTTTCCTCCTTCTCCTTCGCCGGGGGCGGCTTGAGGAGTTCGGGGATCTCGACCCCGCCGACGAAACCCGGCACCTCGTCGCCGATGCCGAACGCGCTGTTGTCCACCCGCCACCAGTCGGGCTGGGTGGCGCTGTCGCCGAGTTCGTCCGTACCGGCCCGGTGCGGCGGTGACGGTACGTCGGCAGGGGCGGGAGCGCCGTCCGGCGCACCGGCGGGACGGGGACGGGGGACGATCCGGCGCAGGACACCCTTGGGGCGGTCGGCGCGGGCGCTGTCACGGGCGTCCTCGCGAGCATCGCCGCGGGCCCCCGCACCGCCCTCCCGCTCCCGCTGCACCGGCACAGCGGCAGGCGGCGCAGCGGCGGCGGCGCTCGGAGCGGCAGAGGCAGCGGCAGAGGTGTCCTCGGCCGCGGTGACGACCTCGGTCGGCGTGCCGATGCGGGAGATGATGCGGCGGACCGCCGCGGGCGAATCGACCACGGCCTTCGCCCGACGCCGGTCGATCTCGTCGCGCAGTTCGGCGACCAGCCGCATGCGGGCCGCCGACGGCAGCTGCCGCTGCTGCGCCACGTCGCCGACGCGGCTCAGATACTCGTAGACGACCTGGTCGCTCTCGATACCCACGAAGTCCCCTCCGGGACGGATGCGTCGGGACACCGTCGCCCGACGGTACCGCGAGTGGGGCCGGCCGACCCAACTCCCGGCACGCCACCGGCGTACCCACCCGCTAACGTGAGGCGGATGAGCACCGAGGAGAAGCCCGCGGCGGCCCCCCGTTCCCTCGCTGAGGCCCTCCGGGGGCGGGACGACGTGGCGCTGGCCGCGCTGCTGCGCGGCCGGCCGGACCTCATCACGCCCGTGCCCACCGACCTCACCCAGCTCGCCACCCGCGCCGGCACCCGCGCCTCGGTCGTACGGGCGCTGGAACGGCTGGACCGGTTCACGCTGCAGACGGCGCAGGCGCTGGCCGTGGCGGCGGATCCGGCGTCGTACGACGAACTGCTCGGGCTGATGGCGGGCGACGACCGCGACCCGGCGGTCTCCGCCGCGCTGCCGCACGCGCTCGGCGGCTTGCGCGAGCAGGCGCTGGTGTGGGGCGGTGACGACCGGCTGCGGCTGGTGCGCACCGCCCGTGAGCTGCTGGCGCCGTCGCCGCAGCACCCCTCGCCGACCGGGCTCGGGCCGACCGTGCGGGAGGCCACCGCCGGGATGTCGCCGGGGCGGATCCAGGAGATCGTGGCCACGGCGGGACTGCCCTCCACGCACGACTCGGTGTCCGCCGTGGCCGCTCTGACCGCCCTGTTCGACGACCCGGCGCGGATGTCCGCACTGCTCGACGAGGCGCCGGCCGAGTCCGTGGAGGTGCTGGAGCGGCTGGTCTGGGGGCCGCCGTACGGGCAGGTCACCGCCGATCCCGCGCCCCGACTGCGCTGGCTGCTCGACCGGGGACTGCTGCTGCCGACGGCGCCCGGGACGGTCGTCCTGCCGCGCGAGGTGGCGCTGCGGCTGCGGGCGGGGCGGGCGCACCTGACGGTGGAGCCGTCGCCGCCGCCCGTCGAGGCCGCCGCCACGCACCGTCCGCAGGTGGTGGACGCGACGGCGGCCGGACAGGCGTACACGGCGCTGGCGACGGTCGAGGAGCTGCTGAAGGACTGGCACGAGGGCGGCCCGGCGGTGCTGCGGGCCGGCGGGCTGAGCGTGCGGGACCTGAAGCGGACCGCCGCCGCCCTGGACGTGCCCGAGCCGGTGGCCGCGTTCTGGGTGGAACTCGCCTACGCCGCCGGGCTGCTGGCCTCCGACGGGGAGGCCGACGAGCGGTACGCGGCGACCCCGGCGTACGACGAGTGGCGCGAGCGGCCGGACGCGGAGCGGTGGGCGCGCCTGGTCACGGCGTGGCTGGCGGCGACCCGGACGGCGGGGCTGGTCGGCGGGCGGGACGCGAAGGACCGCACGCTGTCGGCCCTGGGTCCGGGCCTGGACCGCTCGGCGGCCCCGGAGGTACGGCACAGGGTCCTGACCCTGCTGTCCGGTCTCCCGGAGGGAACCGCGCCGGCCCCGGAGTCGGTCCTGGCACGCCTGCGCTGGGAACGCCCGCCGCGCGGAGGCGGGCGGGGTTCCGCCGGTACGCCTTTTCCCGCGGCGGAGGGCGTTCGCGGGGCGGAGGGTTCCTCGGCGGAGGGTGCTCGTGGGACGGGAGCAGGGGGTGCTCGTGGTGTGCACGGCTCCGTCGCCGGAGGTGTTCGCGGGGCGGAGGGGGCCCCGGGGGCGGGGGACGGTGAGGATCTGCGGGCGCGGGTCGCGCGGTGGACGCTCTCCGAGGCGGAGATGCTCGGGGTCACCGGGCGCGGCGCGCTGTCCGCGCACGGGCGCGCGCTGATCGGCGCGCCCGCGGCCAGGCGGGCGGAGGCGGAGCCCGAGGGGCCGGGTGACAAGCTGCCCGTGCACCACCGGCCCGCCCCGGTACCGGTGCCGCTCTCCCCCGCCGAGCAGGCCGCGGCCGCCGCTGCCGCCGCCCGCCTGCTCGCGCCGCTGCTGCCCGAACCGCTGGACCACGTGCTCCTCCAGGCCGATCTGACGGCGGTGGCGCCGGGCCCGCTGGAGCGGCCGCTCGCCGACATGCTGGGGGTCCTCGCGGACGTGGAGTCGAAGGGTGGCGCGACCGTCTACCGGTTCACGCCCGGCTCGGTACGGCGCGCACTCGACGCCGGGCAGACCGCCTCCGACCTGCACGCCTTCCTCGCGGCGCACTCCCGTACGCCGGTGCCGCAGCCGCTGGCGTACCTCATCGACGACGTGGCCCGCAGGCACGGGCACCTGCGGGTGGGCGCCGCCTCGGCGTACGTCCGCTGCGACGACGACGCCGTGCTCAGCGAGATCCTCGCCGACAAGCGGGCCGCGGGGCTGGGCCTGCGCCGGCTGGCCCCGACCGTGCTGGCAGCGCAGGCCGGTCCGGCCGGCCTGCTGGAGGGGCTGCGCGCGATGGGGTTCGCGCCGGCCGCGGAGTCGGCGGAGGGCGATGTGGTGATCGCCCGCGCCGACGCCCACCGCACCCCGCCGCGCACCCCTCCCGCGCCGGTCCCGGACGGACCGCCGGTCCCCGACGACACCCTGCTCGCGGCGGCGATCCGCGCCGTCCGCGCCGGCGACCTCGCCTCCACCACCCCGCGCAAACCGGCCGCCGGGAGCGAGCCGGGCCACGGGGATCCGCCCCGTACGACCGCCGCCGAGACCCTCGCCACCGTGCAGGCCGCCGTCCTCACCGGCGAGGCGCTGTGGATCGGCTACGTCAACGCCGAGGGCGGCGCCAGCCAGCGCGTCATCGCCCCGGTCCGGGTCGAGGGCGGCTTCGTCACGGCGTACGACCACACCGCGGACGAGGTCCGTACGTATCCGCTGCACAGGATCACGGGGGTCGCGGAGCTGGCGGACGACGAGCGCTGAGCCGTTCGGGTGTACGACGGACTTCATGCACGCCGCGCCGGGACGTTCCCCCTGATGAGCGAGGTTGTGGGGCGTCGCGCATCCCGCGGCGGGCCGTTGGGCAGCCACCGGATGTCCTGAACGGGCCCGGAAGCCATCGCGGTCCGTTCGCACGCAACAGAAAGGAAGTCCCATGCGTGCCGTTCGTCGCGTCGCCGCCGTACTGACCTCCACGGCCGTGCTGCTCGGAGCGTTCGCCGCCGAGGCCGCCGCGGTCGGGATCGACCTCGGTGGGGGTGTGACCTTCTGACACGTCCCATGTCCTGACACGTTCCGTGTCCTGACTCGTCTCGTGTTCTGATCCGTTCCGTTTCTCGTTCGCGGCGGGCCGGTCCCTCGTCCCCGGGGCCGGCCCGTTCCCGTCGTCCGAAGCAGTCCGAAGGATTCCGAAGCAGTCCGAAGAAGTTCGAAGAGAATGAAGGGTGTCCCGTGCCTTCCTTGTTCCGTGCGGTGGCCGTCTGTCTCTCCGCTCTCGCGCTCGTCGCGGTGCTCACCCCGGCCGCCGCCGCGCTGCCGCTGCCGATTCCGCTTCCGGCCGCCGGAGGGGATCCGCTCCTCGGCGAGGGGGTGCTCGTCGAGGGGCCGCTGGTGAACAACCTCACGCTGCCCGCGCCGAGGTAGCCCGGTCCGCTCAGGACCGCGAGCGCGCGCGATCGGGCAGACTGGAGGTTTGGCCGCAGTGCCCGTGCCGAGCCCGTCGCAGAAAGGCAGCCGCGCGTGAATGGTCCGCTCATCGTCCAGTCCGACAAAACCCTGCTCCTCGAAGTCGACCACGAGCAGGCCGACGACTGCCGCCGTGTCATCGCGCCGTTCGCCGAGCTGGAGCGGGCGCCCGAGCACATCCACACCTACCGGGTGACCCCGCTCGGCCTGTGGAACGCGCGGGCGGCCGGGCACGACGCCGAGCAGGTCGTGGACGCGCTGGTGCAGTACAGCCGCTACCCGGTGCCGCACGCGCTGCTCGTCGACATCGCCGACACCATGGACCGCTACGGCCGGCTCAGCCTGCACAAGCACCCGGCGCACGGCCTCGTCCTCACCAGCACCGACCGGCCCGTGCTGGAGGAGGTGCTGCGCTCCAAGCGGATCGCGCCGCTCGTCGGTGCCCGCATCGACCCCGACACGGTGGTCGTGCACCCCTCGGAGCGCGGGCAGATCAAGCAGACGCTGCTGAAGCTGGGCTGGCCGGCCGAGGACCTCGCCGGGTACGTGGACGGCGAGGCGCACCCCATCGAGCTGGTCGAGGACGGGTGGGCGCTGCGCCCGTACCAGAAGCAGGCCGTGGAGAACTTCTGGCACGGCGGCTCCGGTGTGGTCGTCCTGCCCTGCGGCGCCGGCAAGACGCTGGTCGGCGCGGGTTCGATGGCGCAGGCGAAGTCGACCACGCTGATCCTGGTCACCAACACCGTCTCGGCCCGGCAGTGGAAGCACGAACTGGTGCGGCGGACCTCGCTGACGGAGGACGAGATCGGCGAGTACAGCGGGACGCGGAAGGAGATCCGCCCCGTCACCATCGCCACCTACCAGGTGCTGACGACGAAGCGGAAGGGCGTCTACCCCCACCTGGAGCTGTTCGACTCCCGTGACTGGGGCCTGATCCTCTACGACGAGGTGCACCTGCTGCCCGCGCCGGTCTTCAAGTTCACCGCCGATCTCCAGGCCCGGCGGCGGCTCGGCCTGACCGCGACCCTGGTGCGCGAGGACGGCCGCGAGTCGGACGTGTTCTCGCTGATCGGCCCGAAGCGGTTCGACGCGCCGTGGAAGGAGATCGAGGCGCAGGGCTACATCGCCCCGGCCGACTGCGTGGAGGTCCGGGTCAACCTCACCGACTCCGAGCGGCTGGCGTACGCGACGGCGGAGCAGGAGGAGAAGTACCGCTTCTGCTCGACGACGGCCACCAAGCAGAAGGTGACGGAGGCGATCGTCCGGCGGTTCGCGGGGCAGCAGATCCTCGTCATCGGGCAGTACATCGACCAGCTCGACGAGCTGGGCGAGCACCTGAACGCACCGGTGATCAAGGGCGAGACGTCGAACGCCCAGCGGGAGAAGCTGTTCGACGCGTTCCGGGAGGGCGAGATCAACGTCCTGGTGGTGTCCAAGGTCGCGAACTTCTCGATCGACCTGCCGGAGGCGACGGTCGCCATCCAGGTGTCGGGCACCTTCGGGTCGCGGCAGGAGGAGGCGCAGCGGCTCGGCCGGGTGCTGCGGCCCAAGGCGGACGGGCACCAGGCCCACTTCTACTCCGTGGTCGCCCGGGACACCATCGACCAGGACTTCGCGGCGCACCGCCAGCGGTTCCTGGCGGAGCAGGGATACGCGTACCGGATCATGGACGCGGACGAGCTCCTCGCCGACGGCTGACCGGTCACCCCTCGGGCAGGTTGAACACCAGCACCAGGACGAACAGCCAGGGCAGCAGCGACAGGCCCGCCAGCCAGACCCGCGGCGCCGACCAGCGGCGGGTCCAGGGCAGCAGCCAGGAGGCCAGCCAGGCGCCGCCCGCGAGGACGCCGCCGAAGAACAGGGTCCCGAAGATCACGTTCAGGGTGGTCGTCAGCGCCTGTGAGCAGTCGTCGGGTCCGCAGCTGTCGGTCGCCATGACGGACAGCCCGCCGAACAGGAACGCCACGGGCGCCAGCAGCGCCCCGAGCACGGTCGCGACGGTGGGCGCCACCCAGGCGCGGGGGTCCCGCTCGGCCCGGTACTGCCAGGCGGACGGGACGGGGACGGCGGCGTTGTGGTGGCTCATACGGCCAGTGAAGCGGCCGGGCGGTGACCGGCGCACCGGCGCGGGTACTCAGCGGGATGCGTCCGCGTACTCACACGCCGAGGGGCGGCGTGCACCGACGCGGTGTCGGAGTACGCCGCCCCTGGAACCGAGGCGCGGGACATGGTTCGTCCCCTCATGGGGCTACTTCGGGTCCTGGTCGAACTTGGCGGCCGACCAGAAGTAGCCGAGCACCGCCAGGCCCAGGCACCAGGCCACGGCCAGCCATCCGTTGTGGCCGATCTCCGTGCCGAGCAGCAGTCCGCGCAGGGTCTCGATGGCGGGTGTGAAGGGCTGGTACTCGGCGATCGGCTGGAACCAGCCCGGCATCCCCTCGACCGG
>NZ_JBVJKE010000046.1:0-8612 GCF_055585405.1 Streptomyces sp. NPDC053426
GCATCGACGTCCTCTTCGCCATGCTCCGAGACGGCACTTTCTACCAGCCACCTACTCCGGCCACCGCTTGACGAAAACCATAGGGGCACCTTTTCAGGGCCCGCATGTTGACCGAATCGATCGCGCAGCGGGACCAGTCCAGCTCGCCACGGGAGCCAAGTTCGTCGAGGACCAGCCGGTGCAGCTTGGCCCAGACCCTGGCCTTGCCCCACTCGGTAAACCGGCGGTGAGCCGTTGCTCCCGACGGCCCGAACGAGGCGGTTGGGAGCTGCTGCCAGGTGCAGCCCGAAGTCGCCACAAACACAATCGCAGCCAGCACTTCACGATCACCGTGCCGACGCCGGCCGCCGCCTTGAGGCCGAGTCGGTGCCTCCGGCACCACCCGCTGGAACAATTCCCACAACTCGTCCGGCACCAGCCGTTCAACGATCCCCACCACGACCGGCAGCCTACCCAGCCAATTTGAGATGGCTTGTAAGGGGCGTTGATCGTGTCAGCTCTGATTGGGATGGCCGGAGGCGCTCTGGCTACCCCCGTGCGACGTCGAGATTGATACTCGAAACCGGAGCCTTTGACTACGAAACCCTGCAATGTAAGTCTGCCAATCGCCTGAGGGTGGCTGCAGATGAACGAGGCAGGAGCCTTCCGGGGCGTTGAGGGCGACGTTTAACGTCTTAACTCGTCGATTCATCTTCGCCCTCGGCCTGACTTGCTCAAACGAAGGTTGAAAACGGATCATGAGCCAGTCCACTGCTCAAGGCCATGGAGTCTGCTGGCTCCGTAAGCGGCTGTACTACTGAGGGGGTCTGCTCTCGGTGCGTGGGCAATCGCCAGAGTACTTCGTCGGTTTCCCGCTTGTGATGCCAAGCCGGCAGGGTGCGGACGGTCACCAGCCGGTCGAGGAGTTCTCCGGTCTGCTGGGGGGAGTGTCCGCACAGCCGGGCGAGGGTGCCCATGTCGATGCTGTGTTCGGTATGGGAGGAGGTGTGTGTGGCCAGCACCAGGGCGGTCAGCCGCAGTGCGGGCGGCGCGGCCGGCAGGGGCAAGGGCGCGGGGTGCAGTGCCCAGTGGGCGGCGCGGCGCCGGGCGCGGCAACCGGGTACCTGGTCCAGGGCCGCGGCATCGAGCAGCCGCAGCTGCACGGGTGCCGACCTGAAGTTCGGCAGCTCCAGCCAGCCGACGTGGGCAAGTTCGTGCCACAACTCGCGATACCCGCGCAGACGCATGCCGCGCAGCAAGCCCACAGGAAGTCGGACCCGTGCGTGGATGTCGGCGCGCAGGGCGCACTGCAGGGCCAGGAGCCGGGCGGCGGGGGAGGTGAACCGGGGCAGTGCGGCGCCCAGGTAGGTGAGCATCTCCCGCACGCGTACCTGCTCCTTGGGCCCTGGACGGAACCTGTGGCATGCGGAAGGCGGCCGACTGGGGGAGGGGTGCGGCCGGGGACAGTTGAACAGTGTGTCGGGCACGGCGGCGGTACGGCTGGTTGCTGCCGCGCAGGCCGCGCAGGTGTCGGCCAGTCGCCAGGTGCGGCCGCTGCGGTCGCGGGTGAGGGCGAGCAGTACCGGCCCGGAACACCCGCGGTGACGCGGATGCCACAAGCAGCCCTGCATCCGGCACTGGCAGCTGCGCAGGTGCGTCGGCAATGCATTGGCGCGGGCATGGCGGGCCAGATGCGTCAGGGCGGCGGCTCGTGCGGAGGGTGCTTCAAGGGGAGCGGTGGGAGTAGCGCAGGAGGGGCAGACGAGCGTCAGGCCGCCCGCTCGCGGACGCAGCTCCACTGTCCAGATACGCCGTACTGCGGTATGCGCGCCGGCAAGCCTCATCGGCTGATGGTCCTCCCAACTTGTCCGTACTGCGATGGCCGGTGCCCCGGTACCGGAAGGCCGGAGGCGGACGCACGGTAGTGCGGTTCCTTATACCGCGAGCCACCCCCCTTCCGGCAAATAGTGCAGAAATCTGCACTGACAGGGCGGATGTCCGAACCATCGGATGGTGGGGTGACGATCTTGCCGCCCGACCCCGACACCACCGCACTGCGCCTCCAGTTGGCGCGCCTACGGGTCGAGCGCGGCTGGAGCTTCGACGAACTCGCCAGCCGTACCGGCCTGGCCCGGCGCACTCTCATCGACCTCGAACACGGCCGCGCCGCCGGCAACGTCACCACCTGGCACGCCCTCGCTCATGCCTTCGACGTGCCGATCGAGCACCTGCTGGGCACCCTGTGCTCCGACCACACCCCGCCCGGCACCCGCACTCCCTGACGCCACCCGCTCCCTATGAATGCGGAGCGCAAGAAATCACCCGAACCGACGATCAGGCGCCGAACGCCTGATCGTGTACTGGCTGATCTGTTCGGGCGCGCTGGGCCAGCCGGGGGACATCCCCGCCGCAGCACCACCCATTACCGCGTGCCACCTGGCACTTTGCCCGCCATGCGCCCCAACTCCACCCCTCGCCGCCACTGGGACGGCAGCCCTCGCCTCCGCCATCCCCGCCGGTCTCTGCAGGTCGCCGCCCACAGCCCCAGCCGCCTGCTGCGCGCCGGCCAGACCGGACGCTGCCGCAACTGCGGCAACCGCATCGACTGGTACCAGCGCACCGACCACCGGCCCATCGCCCTGCACCCGGCGGAAGTCGCCACCACCGACATCCCCGAAGCCTGCCGCTGGCACCTCAGCGGCGGCATCGCCCACCCCCACGACGACGGCAGCGGCTGGTGCCGCATCCCGCACGCCGTCCTCTGCCCCCGGCCCGCCACACACCCCCACGCCACCGGTCCTGCCCTCGTAGCGCTGCGCCGTCAGCTCGCCGTCTGTTCTCGCCGCCTGATCGACACTGGCGCCTTCACCCCCGTGCCTGCCTCGCCCGCCACTACGCCCTTGGGAACTGACCGTGACCGGCCGGTTCGACCTGTCGTGCGGATCCTCCTCACCCATTACCTCGGCGAAAGCCCCGTCGAAGACATCCGCTGCATCGCCCAGACCCGCCAGCGCCACCGCTGCACTCAGTCCATCCTCGCCACGGCTCACCCGGCCGGGCGCTGGGTGCTGCTGCCCATCCAGCCCCACCACGGCCCAATCGCCCAACCGGGCGGAAGCATGGCCGTTTACGACCTCAACCACCTGCCCCACTCCGAGCAACAGCGCTGGCGCGCCCAACGCTGCATCACCCACGCTGCCGTCCCCGCCGCTGCCGACCTGGCCCTGGCCGACTGGCAGCCCCTCGACCCGCTCCTGCACGCCGCCCACCTCCACGCCCGGCTGCCGCACCCCGCGCCGCACCAGCCCCACCGGCGGTGAAGGATGCCGCACCACGCCCTGGAGATCATCCTCACCCGCCCTCTGAACCCGGCCGAGTTCGACGAGGCCTGCCGCAGAATGCCGCTCGCCGCCAGCCACGACACCACCCGCCTCATGGCGCTCGTACCCGCCAAGAACCCTCACAGGGCCGCCCACCGGCTGCACCGACGCCTCAAAGACCGGCTCCCCATCGACGTGATCACCACGCACTACCCGGACACGAGTGGACACGTGCTGCTCAACGTCGTTCTCCCACCTGCCGCACACGCAGCCCTTCAGACGACGGCTCTTTGCACAGGACAGAAACCCGAGCGCCTCCTGGAACGAGCCGTCCACCAGGCCCTCGCCGAGCACACCGACCAGGAAGTGAAACGCCTCGAGCACGAAGTGCGCCGGCTTCTCGCCCACACCGTCCCCGCCCACCTCCTGGCCGCCATGGGGCACGCGCTCATCCAAGGCACCCAAGAACCCACGCCATGAACCCGACCGGCGAGCAGACCACCGCAGCCGACGCCTTCGCGGCCGGCGGCCATCTGGCTGTGCAGGCCGGTGCGGACACCGGCAAGACCACCACCCTGGCCATGCTCGCCCGCACCACCCAACGCCGCGGACACTACCTCGCCTACAACCGCGCCATCGTCCAGGACGCCGCAGCCCGCTTCCCGAAGAACGTCCTGTGCAAGACCGCCCACCCCACCTACGCGGCGATGCTGGAAGTCGGCCGCGCTCAGAAGACCATCTTCGTGGCCCGCTACCTGCGGCTTCGGGATCTTCAGCGGGAGATCGAGGAGGGCCTGAACGTCATGGAGTCCTTTAACGGCGCCAACTCCGTGATCGCCTACGGCAAGGGCGGGGAGATCGTCTCGAACCGGCGTGACGAGCAGGAGATGTTCGTACTGTGCTTGCGCATCCTCCAGCCTGCCCTAGTAGTGCTTCGTTACGTTGAGTGATCTCGGCTGATCGTGGGTAGCTTCCTGGAGTGAGGTTGGGGGAAGTGGAACGGCTCCGGGGCGAGTGCTATCTGCGAGGCTTGATGCTCGACGGCCGGCGCAAGTCCATCCAGCCGATGGCTGAGCGTCTGCCGGACGGGAACATGCAGGCCCTGCAGTAGTTCGTGAACCAGTCGCCGTGGGATCCGTTACCGGTCAGGCGGCGGATCGCCGAGCGGTTGTGCGAAGCCATCCGCCCTGAGGTGTGGGTGATCGACGACGTGTCGTTCCCCAAGTGCGGCAAGGCGTCGGTGGGGGTGGCCCGGCAGTACTGCGGAGCGGTCGGCAAACGGGCGAACTGCCAGGTCGCGGTCAGTGTCCATGCCGCCACCGATACCGCCTCGTGCCCGTTGGAGTGGCAGTTGTATCTGCCGCGTGAGTGGACGGACGAGCCGGACCGGCGCCGCAGGGCAGGAGTCCCCGACGACGTGGTGCACCGGGAGAAGTGGCGTCTGGTGCTCGGCCTCCTGGACAGGCTCGCCCAGTGGCAGTTGAAGGCTCCGGTCGTGGTCGCTGACGCCGGCTACGGCGTCAGCACCCCGTTCCGGCTCGGCCTCCAGGCGCGAGGGCTGTGCTATGTCCTGGCCCTGAACGGGAAGGAAGTCGCCCACCCCGGGGATGCCGAGCCGCACCAGCCTGCTTATGGCGGGCTCGGGCCACCCACCCTTCCCCGTTACCGCACCCCACCGCGAGCCGTCTGCGTCCTCGCCGCGCAGGCGGGTGCGGAGCGGTTCACCGAGGTGACCTGGAGGCAGGGCAGCAAAGGCACGATGACCTCACGGTTCGCGGTGCTGACAGTGCGGCCCGCAGGCAAGCAGTCCCTGGCCGCAGCTCAGGAGGCCGGCGGCGGCCGCAACCGGTGGGACGGCGTCCTGCCCGTCCAGACGCTCCTCATCGAATGGCCGGACGGCCAGGACACCCCGACGGACTACTGGATATCGAACCTGCCCGCCACCACACCAGTCGCCGACCTGGTGCGGTGGGCCAAGATGCGCTGGCGGATCGAGCACGATTACCGCGAGCTCAAGCACGGCCTCGGACTGGACCACTTCGAGGGCCGCACCTGGCGCGGCTGGCATCACCACGTCACCCTCGTCACCGCCGCCCAGGCATTCCTCACCCTCAGGCGGCACGATCCAAAAGTCCGCACACCGGCCTGACTCTCTACCAGGTCCTCGACGTTCTTCAGGACCTGCTGAGGTGCTGGACCGGTACCTGCGCCACCTGCGGACGACCCCTGCCCAGCCCTCGGAGAAGCCGCAGACAGCCCAGAACCTAACGAAGCACTACTAGACGAGTAAGTCCGGTGTGTTCAGTGATCGAATGTGATCAGAGACCGCATGACAGGCTGGCCGGTCTTGTGATTACGCCAGATGGCTGCGGCCAGGGCGAGGACACGCTGGGCGACGCGGACCGCGACGCCCTCAGCGGTGCGGCCGCCGTGCTGTTCCAGATCGAGCTGGCCCTTGAGAGTGTCATTCACAGATTCGATCAGCTGCCGCACCGACTTCAGCAGCCACGCTCCCCGGTGTTTGTTCTCGCGCTTGAACGAGGGCCGCAGCAGCTCGATCTCGCGCATGGCAAGGTCGTTCTCGAACTCCCTGGAGGCAAAGCCCTTGTCGGCGATCAGCAGCAGCCCGGGCCGGACGGCTACCAGGCCGGCGTCGAGGTCGAGCATGGCCTGCAGCACTTCGCGCTCGTCCAGTTTCGGGTTGGCCAGCGCCCACAGGACGGGCATCCCCGTGGGGGTGCACACCAAGTACAGGCGCAGGCCCCAGAAGAATCGAGAGTACGAGGCGCAGTACCCGTATCCGGCCCGGCCGGCCAGGTCCGACCGCTTCACCGTCGGGCGGGACATGCCGCACGGCACCGGTGTGGAGTCGACGATCCAGTGGATGTCGAACCAGAAGTCCGTGTCCGCCGCGAGCATCCGTATCGCCTTCTTCACCAGCGGCGATGCCGCTTTGAGGCGCTTGTTGTACCCAGACTGCTGCGGCAGATACGGGGACATCGACACCAGGTGCACCTTCGCGTAACGCAGCCAGCGTGTCTCGGAGTGGAAGCCGAGCAGAGCCTGCGCGACCGCGAGGGTGACCAGCTCGGAGTCGCTGAGCCGCGGTGGCCGGCCCATCCAGCGGAGGGTCTCCAGCCCGTCATCGATCTTCACGTACAGTGCAGTCAGCAGGGTGCCCAGGTTCTCATTCGTCACACAACGATCTTGGGCACCCTCTTCTCACCCCGTGGCGGCAGGCAGGACGCTGGCTACTCAGCCGAGGTCAAAGGCTCGGTCTGGGAAGAAATCGGCGCTTTGGACGTACTCCATCGCTTTGGTGAACTTGGGTTCGCCGAGGCGGCGTTCCATCTCCTGCGGGCTCAGGTCTTCCACGCGGGTCTGGATCCAGTACAGGTTGCCCAGCGGGTCGCGCACCCGCCCGACCCGGTCGCCGAAGAACAGGTGGGTGACCTCAGTGACCGAGGTGCCGCCGGCCGCAACGGCCTGCCGATGCACGGCATCGGCGTCCTCGACGTAGAGGCGGAGGAAGCCGGGGGTCGGCGGCCACTCCGGCCGCGCGTCGAACATCATCACCACCGAGTCGCCGATCCGCACCTCAGCATGCTCGATGCTTCCGTCCTTGCCGGCCAGGCACGCGAGTTCCTCCGCGTCGAATGCCCTCTTCATGAAGTCGATGAGCTGCACTGTGTCGCGCGAGATGATCCACGGCGTCACAGTGTTATAGCCCTGGGGAACCGGCTTGACGGACATCTGACTGCCTCCTGGGGGCGAGCGCCTCAACGTGGTGATGACGCTAGTTCCGCTCTAGGTCAATCCCTGTCCTAGAGGTGCCCGATGGATGGCGACGCACGTCACCCACCAGAGTCGTCCGGGATGAGTGCACCGCTTACAAACAGGATCTCGCCAGACGGGCCAGCCAGACATAGGACTTGATCGTCTAGGAGCTGTCCGGGCGATCACGCGTCCCGTTAGGGTGAGTCGGCGGAGGGACGTGATGGGTGCTGTGGAGATGACTCGCGCGGAGGCGGTCGCGCTCGTGCAGCGGATCATGGAAGCGGACTACGCCTTTGACGACGAGGTGGACGGCTGGCTGGACAGGCTCGACAGAGCCCTGGCATGCCCGTCCGGTTATGTCAGCGACTTGATCTTCTGGCCGCCGGAGCGGGAGCTTTCGGCTGACGAGGTAGTCGATCAGGCCCTGGCGTACCGGCCGATCGCTTTGTGAGGTCGGGACTCAGCCCCGAAGCCAGATGAGTAGAGCTGCGGTGGTTGCGGTGCCGAGGAAGACGTAGCCGCGCTTGTCATAGCGGGTGGCCACGGCCCGGGACTGCTTCAGCCTGTTGATCGCTCGTTCGACGGTGTTGCGCTTCTTGTACCGCTCTTCGTCGAAGCCAGGCGGCCGTCCGCCGCGTGAGCCTTTGCGTAGGCGGGCGGCCTGGCTGTCGGTCTTCTCTGGGATCGTGTGCCGGATGCCTCGGTGCCGCAGGTACTCGCGGCACGGGCCGTTGCTGTATCCCTTGTCGGCCGCGAGGCTGTCGGGCTTCGTGCGGAGCCGGCCCGGACCGACTCGCGGAACCCGGATCTTTGCCAGCACCGTCTGGAACTGGGTGCAGTCCGCCCGCTGTCCGCCGGTGATGACCAGGGACAGCGGGCGGCAGCGGCCGTCGGCGCTCAGGTGGAGTTTGCTGGTGAACCCGCCCCGCGAGCAGCCCAGGCCCTCGCCTCCTGCACCACCTCCACCAGCCGGGCGAGCAGGCTTTGCCACGGTGTTTCGCCCTGCTGTTCTGCCGCTTCGGCCCCCTTTGACGCGGGTGCCGGCGGCGGGTCGGTCCGGGCACCGGCCGCGTGTTGATGGGCGCGCACGATGGTGGAGTCCACCGAGATGTCCCAGTCGATCTCGCCCGCGATGTCGGCGGCGGCCTGGACCTGCTGCAGCAGACGCTCCCACGTGCCGTCGGCCGACCACAGCCGGTGGCGTTCATAGACGGTCTTCCAGGGGCCAAACCGCTCGGGAAGATTCCGCCACTGCACCCCGGTCCGCACCCGGTGCAGAATCCCGTCGATCACCTGTCGGTGATCCCGCCACCGGCCACAACGTCCATTGCTCACCGGCAGGAACGGCCGCAGCCGTTCCCACTCCGCATCCGTCAGATCGCCCCGCCCCATGCCCGCAACAACGACCCAGGCACAGAGCGGTCACATGATCGCCCGGACAGCTCCTAGTAGTGCTTCGTTAGGTTCTGGCTCTGGTTCTGCTGCTGGTGAGGGGTCGGCCGCAGGTGGTGCAGGTGCCGGTCCAGCACCTCAGCA
>NZ_JBVJKE010000047.1:0-3465 GCF_055585405.1 Streptomyces sp. NPDC053426
CCCTCGGGCATGCGGTGCGAGACGATCGCGCGGGCGGCGACGACGCCGTTGCGGTTGACGGCCTCGATCCAGTCGTTGTCCCGTACGCCGATCTTCGCCGCGTCCTGGGTGCTCATCCAGATGGACGGGCCGCCCCGGGACAGGGACAGCATGAAGAGGTTGTCCTGGTACTCGGAGTGGATGGACCACTTGTTGTGCGGGGTCAGGTAGCGGACCGTGACGCCGAGTTCGCCCGTCTCACCGAGGCGGGGCTCGCCGAAGAGCGCGTGCATGTTCAACGGTGGCCGGTACACGGGGAGTTGTTCGCCGAGGGCGGTCATCCAGTCGTGGTCGAGGTAGAAGTGCTGGCGGCCGGTGAGGGTGTGCCAGGGCTTGAGCCGCTCGACGTTGACGGTGAACGGGGAGTAGCGCCGCCCGCCGGTCTCCGAACCGGACCACTCCGGTGAGGTGATGACCGGGACGGGGGCGGTCTGGGTGTCGGCGAAAGTGATCCGCTTGCCCTCGTGCTCGGCGGCGAGGTCGGCGAGCCGGGTGCCGGTGCGGGCCTGAAGGGTGTGGAAGCCCTGCGTGGCGAGGTGGCCGTTGGTGGTGCCGGACAGGGCGAGGATCGCCTCGCAGGCCTGGGAGTCACGGGCGATCGAGGGGCGGCCGTCGGCCACTCCCCCGCGTACGGTGCCGTTCTTGTGCCGCAGATAGTCGAGTTCGCTGTCGACCTTGAAGGTGACGCCCTTGGTGGTGGCGCCCAGCGAGTCCAGCAGCGGGCCGAGGGCGCCCATCTTGTCGGCGACCGCGCCGTAGTCGCGCTCGACGGTGATCAGCTTCGGCATGGTGCGGCCGGGCACCGGCTCGC
The DNA here is from genome assembly GCF_055585405.1 of Streptomyces sp. NPDC053426. NCBI lineage: Bacteria > Bacillati > Actinomycetota > Actinomycetes > Kitasatosporales > Streptomycetaceae > Streptomyces > Streptomyces sp. NPDC053426. Next base: position 851 of record NZ_JBVJKE010000047.1, read on the forward strand.
ACTCCCCCGCCTTCCAGTCCCGCACCCTGCCGTGCGGGGTGGCCAGCGCGTCGGGGGTGTCGTGCAGCAGCGGGGCGGCCACCAGGTCCTTGCGCACGCCGAGGTGGTCGGCGGCCTGACGGCTGAACTCCTCGGCCAGGGTATGGAAGATGTCGAAGTCGGTACGGGTCTGCCAGGGCGGGGCGATCGCCGGGTTGAAGGAGTGCACGAAGGGGTGCATGTCCGTGCTGGACAGGTCGTACTTCTCGTACCAGGTCGCCGCGGGCAGCACGATGTCGGAGAAGACGGTGGTGCTGGTCATGCGGAAGTCGAGGGTGAGCAGCAGGTCGAGCTTGCCCTCGGGCGCCTCCTCCCGCCACACCACGTCCCGGGGGCGGGCCTCGGGCGGCGCCTCGGCGGCGCGCACCGAGGAGTCGGTGCCCAGCAGATGCTTGAGGAAGTACTCGTTGCCCTTGGCCGACGACCCCAGCAGATTGGCCCGCCACACGGTGAGCACCCGGGGGAAGTTCTCGGGCGCGTCCGGGTCCTCGCCGGCGAACTTCAGCCGCCCGGCCTTGAGTTCCTCCACCACGTGGTCGCCGGCCGGGCGCCCCGCGGCGTCGGCCTCGTCGGCCAGGTCCAGCGGGTTGCGGTCGAAGGTCGGGTACGACGGCATCCAGCCGAGCCGCGCCGACTGCGCGATCACGTCCGCCGTGGTCCTCCCGGCGAACGGCCCGCCGCCGCCCGCCGCGGCGAGGGTGTCCGCGGAGAACGGGTCGTAGCGGAACTGATCGCCGTGCAGGTACCAGTAGGCGGTCTGGATCATCTGGCGGGCCGGCCGGTTCCAGTCGGAGGCCGTGGCGATCACCGAGTAGCCGGTGATCGGGCGGACCTTCTCCTGACCGACGTAGTGCGCCCAGCCGCCGCCGTTGACGCCCTGGCAGCCGGTGAGGGTGGTCAGGGTCAAAAACGCCCGGTAGATGGTGTCGGAGTGGAACCAGTGGTTGGTGCCCGCCCCCATGACGATCATCGAACGGCCGCGGGACTCCTCCGCGTTGGCGGCGAACTCCCGGGCGATCCGCGCCGCCCTGCCCGCGTCCACGCCGGTGATCGCCGCCTGCCAGGCCGGGGTGTACGGCTCGCTCGCGTCGTCGTAGCCGGCGGGCCAGCTCCCGGGCAGCCCCTCGCGGGCCACCCCGTACTGGGCCAGCAGCAGGTCGTACACCGTGGTGACCAGCCGCCCCGCGATCCGGCGCACCGGTACTCCGCGCCTCAGCCGTGCGGCGCCGCCGTCCGGGGCGTCGAAGCGGGGCAGTTCGACGACGGCCGCCGCCTCGTCGCCGCCCTCGGCGGACAGCAGGGGGAGGGTGTCACCGAGGTCGAGGTTCCATTTTCCGGCGCCGGACTCGCCGAAGCGGTCGCCGAGGGTGCCGTTCGGCACCACGGGCAGGCCGGTCGCGGCGTCCAGCAGCACCGTCTTGAACTCGGCGTTCTCGGCGCGGGCCTCCTCTCCGCCGAGGTCGGAGGCGGTGAGGAACTTGCCGGGCGTGTACGTGCCCGGTTCGTCCTCGCTCTCGTCGAGCGTGACGAGGAACGGCAGGTCGGTGAACCGCCGTACGTAGTCGGTGAAGTACGGGGTCTCCCGGTCGGCGAAGAACTCCTTGAGGACGACGTGCCCCATGGCCATCGCCAGCGCGCCGTCCGTGCCGGGCTGCGCGGGCAGCCACTCGTCGGCGAACTTCACGTTGTCCGCGTAGTCCGGCGACACGGCGACGACCTTCTGGCCCCGGTAGCGGGCCTCGGCCATCCAGTGGGCGTCCGGGGTGCGGGTCACCGGCAGGTTGGAGCCCCACATGATCAGATACCCGGCGTCCCACCAGTCCCCGGACTCCGGTACGTCGGTCTGGTCGCCGAACACCTGCGGCGAGGCGACGGGCAGGTCCGCGTACCAGTCGTAGAAGGAGAGCATCACCCCGCCGAGCAGGGAGTAGAAGCGGGCCCCGGCGGCGTGGGAGACCATCGACATGGCGGGAATCGGGGAGAACCCGGCCAGCCGGTCCGGACCGTACTCCTTGATGGTGTGCACATGCGCGGCGGCGGCCATCTCCGCCGCCTCGGCCCAGGTCGCCCGCACCAGACCGCCCTTGCCGCGGGCCCGCTTGTAGCGGCGGGAGCGCTCGGGGTCGGAGACGATGTCCGCCCAGGCCGCCACCGGATCGCCGAGCCGGGCCTTGGCCTCGCGGTACATCCCCAGCAGCACGCCGCGCACATACGGGTAGCGGACCCGGGTGGGTGAATAGGTGTACCAGGAGAAGGCGGCGCCCCGGGGGCAGCCGCGCGGCTCGTACTCGGGGCTGTCCGGGCCGACGGACGGGTAGTCCGTCTGCTGGGCCTCCCAGGTGATGATGCCGTCCTTGACGTACACCTTCCACGAGCAGGAGCCGGTGCAGTTCACGCCGTGGGTGGAGCGCACCACCTTGTCGTGCGACCAGCGGTCCCGGTAGAACTCATCCGCCCGGCGGCCGCCCTTGCGGTGCAGCGAGCGCAGGTCCTCGGAGACCTCGGCTCTGCTGAAGTAGCGGCGGCTGCGCACCAGCGCCTCCGCCAGTTCGCCGTCCATGCCCGCCTGGGGCCGT
>NZ_JBVJKE010000048.1:0-3024 GCF_055585405.1 Streptomyces sp. NPDC053426
CCCGGCTGGCGGCGGCGTTGACGCCGGAGGTGGACGCGGTGCTGGCCCGGCACCCGCTGCGGGAGCTGGTCACCAGCAGCGACCCGCTGCCGCTGCTGGTGGAACGCGAGCGGGCCCTGTACGGATCCTGGTACGAGTTCTTCCCCCGCTCCGAGGGCACCCCGCGACAGCCGCACGGCACCTTCGACACCGCCGCCCGCCGACTGCCCGCGATCGCCGCCATGGGCTTCGACGTCGTCTACCTCCCGCCCATCCACCCGATCGGCACCACCTACCGCAAGGGCCCCAACAACACGCTCAACGCCGGCCCGGACGACGTCGGCGTGCCGTGGGCGATCGGCTCCCCGGAGGGCGGCCACGACGCCGTCCACCCGCACCTGGGCACCCTGGAGGACTTCGCCCGGTTCGTCGCCCGGGCCGGCGAGCTGGGGCTGGAGGTGGCGCTGGACTTCGCGCTGCAGTGCTCCCCGGACCATCCCTGGGTGCACAAGCACCCGCAGTGGTTCCACCACCGCCCCGACGGCTCGATCGCCTACGCGGAGAACCCGCCGAAGAAGTACCAGGACATCTACCCCATCGCCTTCGACGCCGACCTGGACGGCCTGGTCGCCGAGACGGTCCGGGTGCTGCGGCACTGGATGAACACCGGGGTGCGGATCTTCCGCGTCGACAACCCGCACACCAAACCGGTCGTCTTCTGGGAGCGGGTGATCGGTGAGATCAACCGCGCCGACCCGGACGTGATCTTCCTGGCCGAGGCGTTCACCCGCCCGGCGATGATGCACACCCTGGCCCAGATCGGCTTCCAGCAGTCCTACACCTACTTCACCTGGCGCACCGGCAAGCAGGAACTGACCGACTACCTGACCGAACTGTCGGGGGAGGCCGCCTCCTACATGCGGCCCAACCTCTTCGCCAACACCCCCGACATCCTGCACGCCTACCTCCAGCACGGCGGACGGCCCGCCTTCGAGGCCCGCGCCGTCCTGGCCGCCACCCTCTCCCCCACCTGGGGCATCTACAGCGGCTACGAACTGTGCGAGAACACCCCCCTGCGCGAGGGCAGCGAGGAATACCTCGACTCCGAGAAGTACCAGCTCAAACACCGCGACTGGGAAACCGCCGAACGCGAGGGCCGCACCATCACCCCCCTCATCACCCGGCTCAACACCATCCGGCGCGAGAACCCGGCCCTGCGGCAACTGCGCGACCTCCACTTCCACCACGCCGACAAGGAGGAGGTCATCGCATACTCGAAGCGGCGGGGTTCGAACACGGTTCTGGTGGTCGTCAACCTCGACCCCCACCACACCCAGGAGGCCACGGTCTCGTTGGACATGCCGCAACTCGGCCTGGACTGGCACGAGTCGGTACCGGTGCGCGACGAGCTCACCGGCGAGACCTATCAATGGGGCAGGGCCAACTATGTGCGCCTGGAGCCGGGGGGAGCGCATGTGCTTGTCGTCGGCCGGGCATCCGGGAGTGAGCCGCCGGGTGAGCACAGCCGTGTTCTGCGACCGTCCAGCCCGTCGATCGGAGGGTCACCCACAACATGATCGTCAACGAACCCGTCCCGGACACCTTCGAGGACACTCCCGCCAAGGACCGGGACCCGGACTGGTTCAAACGAGCCGTCTTCTACGAGGTCCTGGTCCGCTCCTTCCAGGACAGCAACGGTGACGGCATCGGCGACCTGAAGGGTCTGACCGCCAAACTGGACTACCTGCAATGGCTGGGCGTCGACTGCCTCTGGCTGCCGCCCTTCTTCAAGTCGCCGCTGCGCGACGGCGGTTACGACGTGGCCGACTACACCGCCGTCCTCCCCGACTTCGGCGACCTCGCCGACTTCGTGGAGTTCGTCGACGCGGCGCACCAGCGCGGGATGCGCGTGATCATCGACTTCGTCATGAACCACACCAGCGACCAGCACCCGTGGTTCCAGGAGTCGAGGAAGGACCCCGACGGCCCGTACGGCGACTACTACGTGTGGGCGGACGACGACAAGCAGTTCCAGGACGCCCGGATCATCTTCGTCGACACCGAGGCCTCCAACTGGACGTACGACCCGGTGCGCAAGCAGTACTACTGGCACCGCTTCTTCTCCCACCAGCCGGACCTGAACTACGAGAACCCGGCGGTCCAGGAGGAGATGATCTCCGCGCTGAAGTTCTGGCTGGACCTGGGGATCGACGGCTTCCGCCTCGACGCGGTGCCGTACCTGTACCAGCAGGAGGGGACGAACTGCGAGAACCTCCCGGAGACCCACGCCTTCCTGAAGCGGGTGCGCAAGGAGATCGACACCCAGTACCCGGACACGGTGCTGCTGGCCGAGGCCAACCAGTGGCCGGAGGACGTCGTCGACTACTTCGGCGACTACGCCGCCGGGGGCGACGAGTGCCACATGGCCTTCCACTTCCCGGTCATGCCCCGCATCTTCATGGCCGTCCGCCGCGAGTCCCGCTACCCGGTCTCCGAGATCCTCGCCAAGACCCCCGCCATCCCGTCCGGCTGCCAGTGGGGCATCTTCCTGCGCAACCACGACGAGCTGACCCTGGAGATGGTCACCGACGAGGAACGCGACTACATGTGGGCGGAGTACGCCAAGGACCCCCGCATGCGCGCCAACATCGGCATCCGCCGCCGGCTCGCCCCACTGCTGGACAACGACCGCAACCAGATCGAACTCTTCACCGCCCTGCTGCTGTCGCTCCCCGGCTCGCCGATCATCTACTACGGCGACGAGATCGGCATGGGCGACAACATCTGGCTCGGCGACCGCGACGCCGTCCGCACGCCGATGCAGTGGACGCCCGACCGCAACGCCGGTTTCTCCTCGTCCGACCCCGGCCGGCTGTTCCTGCCGACCATCATGGACCCGGTCTACGGCTACCAGGTCACCAACGTCGAGGCCTCCATGGCCTCCCCGTCGTCGCTGCTGCACTGGACCCGCCGGATGATCGAGATCCGCAAGCAGAACCCGGCGTTCGGCCTCGGCTCCTACACCGAGCTGCCGTCCTCCAACCC
>NZ_JBVJKE010000049.1:0-2510 GCF_055585405.1 Streptomyces sp. NPDC053426
TGCGTTCCGGAACGCCCTTGCGTTACAAGGCGGTCGTGGTCGACAGCGCCGGTCGTACCGCGAGCGACACCGGCACCACCACCGCCGGACAACCGGCCGTTCCCGAGAAGCCGACCGCGAAGCGACACCACGCCGTCGTCCACCACCGGCGCGCCGACGGCGACTACGACGGTCTGCTGCTGCGGACGGCCGACGGTACGACGGCCCGTTTCGCCGGCCGGGACGCCTACGGGGCCTTCGCGTGGATCACCCCCGGCGCCGGCACCGGCGAAATCCGCTTCACCATCGAGAAGGACGGAGTCGCCGACGGACCGGAGCGTGTCTTCGACCTGGCCACGACCGGTGAGGTGTGGACCGAGGAGAACAGCGCGACCGTCCGGAAGGCCAGGCCCACGTCCGCGTACCCGCCGCAGGACCAGGAGAAGGCCGTACTGCACTACCACCGGCCCGACGGCGACTACGACGGCTGGGGCCTGCACACCTGGACGGGGTCCGCCGACCCACCGGAGTGGAACGACCCCGTCCCGCCGGTGCGCGAGGACTCCTTCGGGCTGGTCTTCGAAGTCCCGCTGAGCGAAGGGGCCGCGTCCCTCAGCTACATCCTGCACAAGAAGGAGGAGAAGGACGTCCCCGACGACGAGGCCCTCGACTTCTCCCTGTACGGGCACGAGGTCTGGCGCGTGGCGGGTGACCCCGCCTATCTGACGCCCTCCCCCGGCGGCGCTTTCGCCCTCGACCTCAGCACGACGGAGGCCACCTGGATCGGCGACGACACCGTCGTGTGGGCGGGCGACGGCAGCGGCGTCGCCAGTCAGCAACTGGTGTACGCCACCGAGGGCGACCTCACGATCGACGACGGCGCGCTGTCCGACGAGGGGCAGTGGCTGCGGCTCGTACCGGCCGAGCTGACCGAGGCACAGAGGTCCCGCTTCCCCCAGTACACGGAGTACTCGGCGTTCCGCGTGGATCCGCGGGACCGCGACCGCGTCGGGCAGGCGCTCGAGGCCCGGCTGATCGCCACCCAACGCGCCGACAGCGGGGCCCTGCTGGGCGCCACCGGCGTGCGCATCGAAGGCAACCGACCGGAAGGAACGAGCAAGTGATCGGCTCACTTTCGAACCGAAGGGGCCCAACAGGCCGCAGAAGACGCAGGGGCACCGCAGAAGGCGGAACCGGGCCACGCGCCACGACCGGGGCGGTCGCGGTGAGAGGTCCCGCCTCCGTGGCCGCCGCGGTCGTCGCGGGCGCGCTGCTCGCCACGGCGCTGAGCACACCGCAGGCGGCCGCGAAGCCTCGCCCGCCCCGCCCGCCGTCCGACGCCCGGCTGGCGGCCGAACCGGCCCGCCACGACCTGACCAGGGAGCAGTCCTACTTCCTGCTGCCCGACCGGTTCGCCAACGGTTCCACGGCCAACGACCGCGGAGGGCTCGGCGGCGACCGGACCCGGACGGGCTTCGACCCGACGGACAAGGGTTTCTACCAGGGCGGTGATCTGAGAGGACTGATCAAGAAGCTGGACTACATCAAGGGGCTCGGCACCACCGCCATCTGGATGGCGCCGATCTTCAAGAACAAACCGGTGCAGGGCGGCGGCGAGTCCGCCGGGTACCACGGCTACTGGATCACCGACTTCACCCAGGTCGACCCGCACTTCGGCACCAACGCCGAGCTCGCGGAGCTCATCGACAAGGCACACGCCAAGGGGATGAAGGTCTTCTTCGACGTCATCACCAACCACACCGCCGACACCGTCACGAACACCGAGCAGAAGTACGGTTACCGCTCCAAGGGCGCCTACCCCTACCTCGACACCCAGGGCCGTCCCTTCGACGACAGCTCCCGTATGGGCAAGGTCGACCGGGACAGCTTCCCGTACACCCCCGTGGTGAACGAGGACGAGGCCGGCGTGAAAGTCCCGGCGTGGCTGAACGATCCCACGATGTACCACAACCGTGGCGACTCCACCTTCGCCGGTGAGAGCGGCCTGTACGGCGACCACACCGGGCTCGACGACCTGTGGACCGAGCGGCCGGAGGTCGTCGAGGGCCTGGAGAAGATCTACCAGCGGTGGGTCAGGGACTTCGACGTGGACGGCTTCCGCGTCGACACGGTCCGCAACGTCGACATGCCGTTCTGGACGCAGTGGGCCACCGCGCTCGACGCCTACGCGGCGAAGAGAGGGCGCGAGGACTTCTTCATCTTCGGTGAGACGCTCTCCTCCGACCCGTCCGTCACGGCGCCCTACGTGACCGAGGGCCGGCTCGACGCCACCCTCGACTTCCCGCTGCAGAACGCCATCCGCGGCTACGCCTCACAGGACAAAGCGGCGAGCACCCTCTCCGGTGTCCTGGCCCAGGACTACCGCTACACCACCGACAAGGCCAACGCCTACGAGCAGGTCACCTTCCTCGGCAACCACGACATGGGCCGCATCGGGAGTTTCGTCAGCCAGGACAACCCGGGTGCGAGCGACGCCGAGTTGCTGCGGCGTGACCGGTTCGCGCACGAGC
>NZ_JBVJKE010000050.1:0-1739 GCF_055585405.1 Streptomyces sp. NPDC053426
GAGGTGGGAGTCCTCATCTCGAAGCAGGCTTCCCGCTTAGATGCTTTCAGCGGTTATCCCTCCCGAACGTAGCCAACCAGCCATGCCCTTGGCAGAACAACTGGCACACCAGAGGTTCGTCCGTCCCGGTCCTCTCGTACTAGGGACAGCCCTTCTCAAGACTCCTACGCGCACAGCGGATAGGGACCGAACTGTCTCACGACGTTCTAAACCCAGCTCGCGTACCGCTTTAATGGGCGAACAGCCCAACCCTTGGGACCGACTCCAGCCCCAGGATGCGACGAGCCGACATCGAGGTGCCAAACCATCCCGTCGATATGGACTCTTGGGGAAGATCAGCCTGTTATCCCCGGGGTACCTTTTATCCGTTGAGCGACGGCGCTTCCACAAGCCACCGCCGGATCACTAGTCCCGACTTTCGTCCCTGCTCGACCCGTCGGTCTCACAGTCAAGCTCCCTTGTGCACTTACACTCAACACCTGATTGCCAACCAGGCTGAGGGAACCTTTGGGCGCCTCCGTTACTCTTTAGGAGGCAACCGCCCCAGTTAAACTACCCATCAGACACTGTCCCTGATCCGGATCACGGACCCAGGTTAGACATCCAGCACGACCAGACTGGTATTTCAACGACGACTCCCACCATACTGGCGTATGGCTTTCACAGTCTCCCAGCTATCCTACACAAGCCGAACCGAACACCAATATCAAACTGTAGTAAAGGTCCCGGGGTCTTTCCGTCCTGCTGCGCGAAACGAGCATCTTTACTCGTAGTGCAATTTCACCGGGCCTATGGTTGAGACAGTCGAGAAGTCGTTACGCCATTCGTGCAGGTCGGAACTTACCCGACAAGGAATTTCGCTACCTTAGGATGGTTATAGTTACCACCGCCGTTTACTGGCGCTTAAGTTCTCAGCTTCGCCACCCCGAAGAGTGACTAACCGGTCCCCTTAACGTTCCAGCACCGGGCAGGCGTCAGTCCGTATACATCGCCTTACGGCTTCGCACGGACCTGTGTTTTTAGTAAACAGTCGCTTCTCGCTGGTCTCTGCGGCCACCCCCAGCTCAGAGCGCGAAGCTCATCACCGGTTGTGGCCCCCCTTCTCCCGAAGTTACGGGGGCATTTTGCCGAGTTCCTTAACCATAGTTCACCCGAACGCCTCGGTATTCTCTACCTGACCACCTGAGTCGGTTTAGGGTACGGGCCGCCATGAAACTCGCTAGAGGCTTTTCTCGACAGCATAGGATCATCCACTTCACCACAATCGGCTCGGCATCAGGTCTCAGACTATGTGCCAGGCGGATTTGCCTACCTGACGTCCTACACCCTTACCCCGGGACAACCACCGCCCGGGATGGACTACCTTCCTGCGTCACCCCATCACTCACCTACTAACCGCTTGGGCCGGCGGCTCCACCACTCCGAGATTGTCCGAAGACGCACCCGGCGGTTTCACGGCCTTAGCATCACGATGCTCGATGTTTGACGCTTCACAGCGGGTACCGGAATATCAACCGGTTATCCATCGACTACGCCTGTCGGCCTCGCCTTAGGTCCCGACTTACCCTGGGCAGATCAGCTTGACCCAGGAACCCTTAGTCAATCGGCGCACACGTTTCTCACGTGTGAATCGCTACTCATGCCTGCATTCTCACTCGTGAACCGTCCACAACTGCCTTCCGGCGCTGCTTCACCCGGCACACGACGCTCCCCTACCCATCCACACAGGCGTTGGCCCT
>NZ_JBVJKE010000051.1:0-1729 GCF_055585405.1 Streptomyces sp. NPDC053426
AGCTCCTGGATCTGCGCGTCCTTCAGCGGCACGGCCTTCGGCTTGTCGTACGTCGACCACTCCCGCGGCTTCAGGGACCGGTCGCCGAGGTCGACCACCAGGCTGCGCTCGGAATCGGTGGTCAGGGCCACCGAGTAGGGGTCGGTGACCTCGTTGGTGACGATCCCACCGGCCCCGGGCGCCCACACCCTCACCTTGTACCGGTACTCCTCGCCCTTCCAGGAACGCGGGCCGGTGACGGACCAGACACCGGTGCCGTCGTCGCGCCGCATCCGGACGGTGCGCTCGCCGACCTCCAAAGAGACGTCCTGCGCGGTCGGCGCCCACACCGACAGGGTGGGCCGGCCGTGGCGGAACACCGGACCGAGCTCCGCCTTCGTCGCACCGTCCGCGTAGAGGTCGTCGAGCACGCCCGCGATCTGCACACCGGTCGCCGCGAGCACGGCACCATTGGCGGCACGCTGGGTGGCGACGACCTGACCGCGCAGCGCGGTACGGATGCGGTCGCGGTCGCGCGGGTCGATCGTGAAGGCCGGATGATCCTTCAGGTGCGGGAACCTCGCCTTCTGGGCGTCGGTGAGGGCCGTCGGCACCATGCGGAGCCAGTGCCCCTCGTGGGAGAGGGCGCCGTCCTCGACGGTGATGTCGCCCCTGGGCGCGTACACGAGTTGCTGACTGGTGGCGTCGGTGGCCTTGACCTTCCACACCACCGTCTTCGCGTCGATCCACTGAGCCTTCGAGGCGCCGAGGTCGAGGTCGGGGGCGGAGCCGACGGTCGGCAACAGGTAGTCGGCGGTGCCGCCGGTGAGCCAGACGTCCTTGCCGTAGGTGGCGAAGTCCAGGGACCGGTCGCTGGGGATGTCCTTCTCGTCGCCCTTGTGGACGATGTAGCTCAAGGAGGTGGCGCCGTCTGCGAGGGGTACTTCGAAGGTCACACCGAAGCTGTCCCTGCCGACCGGTTGCAGCGGCTTGGTCCAGTCGGTGGGGTTCGCGGCACCGGTCCAGGTGTGCAGGCCCCAGCCGTCGTAGTCGCCGTCGGGCCGGTGGTAGTGCAGTACGGCCTTCTTCTGGTCCTGCGGCGGGTAGGCACCCTCGGGCGCCGTGGACCTCTGCCCGTCACCACCCTGTTCGATCCAGACCTCGCCCGTCCTGTCCGTCTCGAGCGTACGCTGCGGACCGTCCGCGACGCCGGCCTTCTCGACGGTGTAGGTCACGTCACCCGCGTCGTCCTCCAACTCGACCCAGGCGAAGGCGCCGTAGGCGTCACGGCCGGTGAAATCCGCCGTGCCCGCCGATGACTTGAGCTGCCAGCCGTCGTAATCGCCGTCCGTCCGCTGGTAGTGCACCACGGCGTAGGGGCGGTCCACCGCGCTCGGCCTGGGCTTGCTCGGCGGTTGTCCGGCGGTGGTGGTGCCGGTGTCGCTCGCGGTACGACCGGCGCTGTCGACCACGACCGCCTTGTAACGCAAGGGCGTTCCGGAACGCACCGTGTCGGGCAGATGCTGGGTCACCTTGTAGGGCGCGTGATCGGCCGAACCGAGCGTCCGCCACGGCCCGTTGCCGACCTGCGCGGCGAAGACGACCCGGTTCAGCCGGCCGCCGTCCACATCCGCGGAGACCTCCACGTCACCGGTCGCACCGGCCGCGGGAGGCATCACCGACACCGACGGCCTGGACGGAGAACGCCCCAACGACCGGTCGGCCTTGAGCACCACCGCCGACAACGGCG
>NZ_JBVJKE010000052.1:0-1609 GCF_055585405.1 Streptomyces sp. NPDC053426
CACGATCCACGGCCGCGACTGACGTTTCCCCACGACCCAACCAACGAGCAGACAGGCCGATGGTTATTTGATCAACAACTTCTGTTAGGACCTCTTAGCCATATCGCGTGGGTCTTGCGGCACCCCGCCCTGGACGCCTCCAGACGGACACCACTTTCCGAGCATGCTGTTGTCCCCTCACGCTTTCGCGCTCAAGTAAGCCCGGCGACCCAAGAACCTCCCTCCAAGTTCGTCCCGACTGCGTCGGGGATACAACGAAGCGCCTCACGGCGCACGCTGGACCAAGACCTTCACCGACCCCCGCCTCTGCGCGGCCGTCGTCGACCGGCTCACGTTCAACGGCACCATCATCGAGACCGGCACCGACTCCTATCGCCTCGCCAGCACCCGAGCTCGAGCTGAGGAACCCGCCAAGGCCGGCTGACATCCGCTGCTGCCTGATTCGACGGCCTGCCGCCCTGACGGGCGGCGGGCCGGCCCGCATTCGCGGGCAGTCCTGCTCTGTCGCGAGATTCGATCGGCTCAGTCTTGGCTGTCGTCATCGAGCGGACGCAGGCGGCGCCGGGCCTCCTCCAGCCGCACGTCATAGTCGGGAAAGAACAGCGCGGGCAGCATCTTGTCCAACTGGCCAGCGATCCGATGGATCGGTGCCCATGCCGCCGGATCGTCAACCGTGTTGCTGAGATCGGTCATCTGCAACCGTTCCAACCAGTCCGACAGGATCGTCGCTTCGTCGCGGGTGAGCTTGATCGTGATCTCTGGCTCTTCCACCCCGGCCCCACCCCTTCGAACAGGCGACTCAACGTTCGACGACACAACCTACCGATCGCCAGCTCCGCGAGATCGACCAGCCTTCACCGGGGCCGGACACGTGCCGTCATCTCTCGTCGACATTCCCGAGCCGATTGATCGCCAACTGCCTCTGCAACCTATCGACAAACGCTGTTCCTGGAGATGAACGAAGCCAGCGGCACCCTGGCCACGAGTCCACACCCCTCCCCCCACGTCCCCGGAGCACTCCACACGAACGTCCCATACACACCCCAGCGACAGTTGGTAAAGTCCGTCACCCTCACACGCCAGAACGCCGCAGGAGCAATTTCGCTGCCGAAGCCAACGAGGACAGGCGTGCCCCTCCACCCGGTGCCCCATCCACACCGCCACATCGCACACCCGCAGCGGGCGTTGTCACGTTGGCTAACCGGCCTGGGATGATCTTGGAGTTGGTTGTGCCGGGGAGGGGTTCGCTCGTGTCGTCCGCGTCGCCGTCGTACAAGCGGCACCGGTACCCGGTCGAGGTGATCGCGCACTGCGTGTGGCTGTACTTCCGTTTCCCGCTCAGCTTCCGCGAGGTCGAGGAGCTGATGCTCGAGCGCCGTGTGCTCGTCTCCCACGAGACGGTCCGGCGCCGGTGCGCGAAGTTCGGGCAGATCTACGCGAACGGCCTGCGCCGCCGGCGGCCCCGGCCGGGCGACAAGTGGCACCTGGACGAGGTCTTCGTGAGGATCAACGGCGAGTCGAAGTACCTGTGGCGGGCCGTCGACGCCGACGGCGCCGTCCTTGACATCCTCGTGCAGAACCGGCGGGACAAGGCCGCGGCCCGGCGTTT
>NZ_JBVJKE010000053.1:0-1465 GCF_055585405.1 Streptomyces sp. NPDC053426
TCCCCGTTACCTTTTCCGTGGCTCCGCTATCGGGGCTCCGGTCTCCTGGCCCGGTATGACTTGGTCCCCTCGTCGACATGATTGAAAAGGTGGTGTCACCGGGCCGGGAGGCATCGGCAGACCGCTGATCAGGGGCATGACCGCTCACATCCGCACCGTGGATGAGCAGGCCTTCGTAACGTGGATGCCGGCACGCTGATGCCGCGCGCGAGACCGGGAAGAGGCTGTTGGGGAGGGACATGAACCACGACGGTGAGATCGACATCTACCTCGGTCTGGACGTCGGCAAGGGTGAACATCACGGCACTGCGCTGACTCCGGCGGGCAAGAGGGTGTTCGACAAGCCGATGCCAAACAGTGAATCGCGGCTGCGTGATCTGTTCGAGAAGCTGCAGGCCAAGCACGGCAACGTGCTGGTCGTGGTGGACCAGCCGGCCTCGATGGGTGCTCTCCCACTGGCAGTGGCCCGCGATACGGGCTGCCGGGTCGCCTATCTGCCAGGGCTGACGATGCGGCGCATCGCCGACCTCTACCCGGGCGAGTCGAAGACCGATGCCCGCGATGCAGCGATCATCGCCGATGCCGCCCGCACCATGCCCCACACCCTCCGCGACCTGGCCCCGGACGACGAGACCGTCGCCGAGCTGAACATGCTCGTGGGCTTCGACGACGACCTGGCCGGCGAGGTCACCCGCATCAAGAACCGTCTGCGCGGACTGCTGACCCAGATCCATCCCTCGCTCGAGCGGGTCCTGGGCCCTCGACTGGACCACCCGGCGGTGCTGGTCCTTCTCGAACGACACGGCTCACCAGCTCAGTTACGGAAAGCCGGCAGGCGACGGCTGGTGACCCTGCTGCGGCCCAAGGCGCCACGCATGGCAGAACGGCTCGTTGCGGACATCTTCGACGCACTCGACGAACAGACTGTCGTCGTTCCGGGCACCGAGGCCTCCGTGCTGATCGTCCCAAGTCTGGCTGCCTCGCTCTCCGCGGTACTTGACCAGCGCAAAGTCCTTGCCGCAAGGATCGAGGAACTGCTGGAGGAACACCCTCTTTCGCAGGTCCTGACCTCGATGCCCGGCATTGGGGTCAGGACCGCAGCTCGGATCCTTATCGACGTCGGTGACGGAAGCGGCTTCGCCACCGCAGGGCACCTGGCCGCCTACGCCGGCCTGGCACCCGCCACGCGCAGATCCGGCTCCTCCATCCGCGGCGAACAGCCCTCCCGACGAGGCAATAAACAGCTCAAGCGGGCCTTCTACCTCGCCGCCTTCGCCTCACTGTCCCAGCCGGACTCACGTGCCTACTACGACAGGAAACGACACGAGGGAAAACACCACGTCGCAGCCATCGTCTGCCTGGCCCGACGCCGCATCGACGTCCTCTTCGCCATGCTCCGAGACGGCACTTTCTACCAGCCACCTACTCCGGCCACCGCTTGACGAAAACCATAGGGGCACCTTTT
>NZ_JBVJKE010000054.1:0-1422 GCF_055585405.1 Streptomyces sp. NPDC053426
CCTAGTAGTGCTTCGTTACGTTGGGTGATCTCTGCTGGTGGTGGGCATCCTCTCCGGTATGAGGTTGGGGGAGGTGGAACGGCTCCGGGGTGAGTTATCGGAGTTCGTTGCCGATGTGTTCGGGTCGTTGCCGCGGCGGGATCAGCGGCGGTGGGGTGCGTGTTATCTGCGGGGTCTGATGCTGGACGGCCGGCGCAAGTCGATCCAGCCGATGGCCGCCCGTCTGCCGGACGGGAACATGCAGGCCCTGCAGCAGTTCGTGAACCAGTCGCCGTGGGATCCGCTGCCGGTCCGGCGGCGGATCGCCCAGCGGCTGTCCGAGACGGTCCGGCCCGAGGTGTGGGTGGTCGACGACGTGTCGTTTCCCAAGTGCGGCACCGCGTCGGTGGGGGTGGCCCGGCAGTACTGCGGAGCGGTCGGCAAGCGGGCGAACTGCCAGGTCGCGGTCAGTGTCCACGCCGCCACCGACACCGCATCCTGCCCGCTGGAATGGCAGTTGTATCTGCCGCATGAGTGGACGGACGAGCCGGACCGGTGCCGCCGGGCAGGAGTCCCCGACGGCACCGGCCACCAGGAGAAGTGGCGGCTGGCGCTCGGCCTGCTCGACACGCTCGCCGAGTGGCGGTTGAAGGCGCCGGTGGTGGTCGCTGATGCCGGTTACGGCGTCAGCACTCCGTTCCGGACCGGCCTCGAGGAGCGCGGGCTGGCCTATGTTCTCGCCCTGACCGGGAAGGAGGTCGCCCACCCGGAGGAGGCCGAGCCGCACCGGCCCGCTTATGGCGGGCTCGGTCCGCCGACGCTGCCCCGCTATCGCACCCCGCCGCGAGCCGTCGCCGTCCTCGCGGTGGAGGCCGGTGCCGGCCGGTTCACCGAGGTAACCTGGCGCCGCGGCAGCAAGGGCGCGATGACCTCACGGTTCGCGGTCCTAACAGTGCGGCCGGCGGGCAAGCAGTCCCTGGCCGCAGCCCAGGAGGCGGGCGGCGGGCGCAACCGGTGGGACGGTGTTCTGCCCGCCCGGACGCTCCTGGTCGAGTGGCCGGACGGCCAGGCGGCTCCGACCGGCTACTGGATATCGAACCTGCCCGCCACCACACCGATCGCCGACCTGGTGCGGTGGGCGAAGATGCGCTGGCGGATCGAGCACGATTACCGCGAGCTCAAGCACGGCCTGGGACTGGACCACTTCGAGGGCCGCACCTGGCGCGGCTGGCACCACCACGTCACCCTCGTGACCGCCGCCCAGGCATTCCTCACCCTGCGGCGGCTCGACCCAAAAGCCCGGATGCCGGCCTGACTCTCTACCAGGTCCTGGAAGCACTCCAGGACCTGCTGAGGTGCTGGACCGGCACCTGCACCACCTGCGGCCGACCCCTCACCAGCAGCAGAACCAGAGCCAGAACCTAACGAAGCACTACTAGGAGC
>NZ_JBVJKE010000055.1:0-1396 GCF_055585405.1 Streptomyces sp. NPDC053426
CTGGGAACGACGAGACGACATCCACGAAGCCTTCCTCGGCCTCGCCACCTGCCTCATCACCCACCGCCACGTCCAACGCCTTTGTTAGGACCTCTTACTACCCCTGCCCGGTCCCTGGACCCGACGGGATGCTGTCGCCGGGTCAAGTCACCGGCTGGCTCGTGGCGCTGCTGGTAGAGGCTCTGCGCGGTACTGCCTCCATCGGTCCGAGGTCCTCTGCATCCGCAGTGGTATCCATCGCTGACTCCGCATAGATTTCGAGACGATGAACCCGCACCGGGCATCCGGGCAGGCGGACGCGCTGAGTTCAGGGCCGCACTCGGATCCGACCGCGTGGAGACGAATGAAGAAGAGCAATCCCCACAAGATTCCTGTCGGCACACGAAGCCATGGTTGCCCCCCATGGCCACTACGGTGGTCGTAGCTCTTGCCGGCGGGTTGATGCTTGCGGGTCACGTAAGCTAACAGCCCATCTCAATTGGCGATCATAGGCTGGGAAAGGTGCTGGCCGGGCTGGTGCAGCAACGGTTGAATGCCGCCGTGGAGAACATCTGGACACCGGCACACCAGGCGGTGGAGGACGAGGACGCAGAGGCTCTGGCGCAGCTGCTGGCCAAGGGCGTCGACCCCGATGAGGTATGCGGCAGCATGACGCTCCTGACGCACGCCATTGACGCGGAAGGCGATGGCGCCTTGCAGAGCGGCTGTCCGCTGACCGTGCATACCACCGCAGTACTCCTGGCCTTCGGCGCTGGCCCACTGCTCCCGGGGCCGGACGGGCGAACGCCCATGGACCTCGCCGTCCACTACGGCCATGACCTGGCAGTCAAGCTGTTGGAGCGGCACATCAGCGGGTCAGGCGGCGCAGGCAGATGAGGGTGCTGGTGATGCTCGTGAAGGCGAGGAAGTGTTCGTCCTTGCGTTCGTATCGGCGATGAAGGCGGCGGCAGCCGGCCAGCCAGGAGACGGTCCGTTCAACGACCCAACGGTGGCGGCCCAACCGCTGGGAACTGTCCGTTCCTTTGCGGGCGATCCGGTGCCGGATGCCCCGTCCCGATAACCATCGACGCAGGTGGGCGTAGTCGTAGCCCTTGTCGGCGTGCAGTTTTGCGGGCCTGCGCCGCCGAGGCCCGCGGCGGGAGCGGATCGGCGGGATGCCCTGCACGAGCGGGACCAGGGCCTGGCTGTCGTGGACGTTGGCACCGGAGATTCCGACAGACAAGGGCAGACCATTCCGGTCGGTGATCAGGTGGATCTTCGAGCCGTATTTACCCCTGTCAACAGGATTCGGACCTGTCAGGTCCCCGTTACCTTTTCCGTGGCTCCGCTATCGGGGCTCCGGTCTCCTGGCCCGGTATGACTTGGTCCCCTCGTCGACATGATTGAAAAGGTGGTG
>NZ_JBVJKE010000056.1:0-1210 GCF_055585405.1 Streptomyces sp. NPDC053426
GACATCGCCATGACCCTGGTCGGCGACCCGCGGATCATCTTCCTCGACGAACCGACCACCGGACTCGACCCCCGCTCCCGCCACACCATGTGGCAGATCATCCGCGGGCTGGTCGCCGACGGCGTCACCGTCTTCCTCACCACCCAGTACCTGGAGGAGGCCGACGAACTCGCCGACCGCATCGCCGTGCTCAACGACGGCAGGATCGCCGCCGAGGGCACCGCCGACGAACTCAAGCGGATCGTCCCCGGCGGACACGTCCGGCTCCGCTTCACCGACCCGGACGCCTACCGGTCCGCCGCCTCCGCCCTGCGCGAAGCGACCGGGGACGACGAATCCCTCACCCTCCAGATCCCCAGCGACGGCAGCCAGCGCGAACTGCGCTCCGTCCTCGACTGGCTCGACTCCGCCGGCGTCGAGGCGGACGAACTGACCGTGCACACCCCCGACCTCGACGACGTCTTCTTCGCCCTGACCGGCCCGGCCAACGTCCCCAACCAGCCCAAGGAGACCGCCCGATGAGCAACCTCGCCCTCGCCGTGCGCGACTCGTCCACGATGCTGCGCCGCAACCTCCTGCACGCCCGGCGCTACCCGTCGCTCACCCTGAACCTGCTGCTCACGCCGATCATGCTGCTGCTGCTCTTCGTCTACATCTTCGGCGACGCGATGAGCGCCGGCCTCGGGGACGGCGGCGGGGCGGACCGGTCCGCGTACATCGCCTATATCGTGCCGGGCCTGCTGCTGATGACCATCGGCTCCACCACGATCGGCACCGCCGTGTCCGTCTCCAACGACATGACCGAGGGCATCATCGCCCGCTTCCGCACCATGGCCATCCACCGCGGCTCCGTGCTCATCGGGCACGTCGTCGGCAGCGTGCTGCAGTCGGTCGCCAGCGTGGTCCTCGTCGGCGCCGTCGGCGTGGCCATCGGCTTCCGCTCCACGGACGCCACCGCCCTGGAGTGGCTGGCGGCGCTCGGGCTGCTCGTCCTGTTCGCCCTGGCGCTCACCTGGATCGCCGTCGGCATGGGCCTGATCAGCCCGAACGCCGAGGCCGCCAGCAACAACGCGATGCCGCTGATCCTGCTGCCGCTGCTGTCCAGCGCCTTCGTCCCGGTCGAGGGGATGCCGGGCTGGTTCCAGCCGATCGCCGAGTACCAGCCCTTCACACCCGCCATCGAGACCCTGCGCGGACTGCTGCTCGGCAC
>NZ_JBVJKE010000058.1:0-1097 GCF_055585405.1 Streptomyces sp. NPDC053426
TTGTGTGAATGACACGACTTCGGCGGTACGCTTGAGCCCCGCTACATTGTCGGCGCGGAATCACTAGACCAGTGAGCTATTACGCACTCTTTCAAGGGTGGCTGCTTCTAAGCCAACCTCCTGGTTGTCTCTGCGACTCCACATCCTTTCCCACTTAGCGTACGCTTAGGGGCCTTAGTCGATGCTCTGGGCTGTTTCCCTCTCGACCATGGAGCTTATCCCCCACAGTCTCACTGCCGCGCTCTCACTTACCGGCATTCGGAGTTTGGCTAAGGTCAGTAACCCGGTAGGGCCCATCGCCTATCCAGTGCTCTACCTCCGGCAAGAAACACACGACGCTGCACCTAAATGCATTTCGGGGAGAACCAGCTATCACGGAGTTTGATTGGCCTTTCACCCCTAACCACAGGTCATCCCCCAGGTTTTCAACCCTGGTGGGTTCGGTCCTCCACGAAGTCTTACCTCCGCTTCAACCTGCCCATGGCTAGATCACTCCGCTTCGGGTCTTGAGCGTGCTACTGAAACGCCCTGTTCGGACTCGCTTTCGCTACGGCTTCCCCACCCGGGTTAACCTCGCAACACACCGCAAACTCGCAGGCTCATTCTTCAAAAGGCACGCAGTCACGAGACGAAGAGCAAGCTCTCCGTCCGACGCTCCCACGGCTTGTAGGCACACGGTTTCAGGTACTATTTCACTCCGCTCCCGCGGTACTTTTCACCATTCCCTCACGGTACTATCCGCTATCGGTCACCAGGGAATATTTAGGCTTAGCGGGTGGTCCCGCCAGATTCACACGGGATTTCTCGGGCCCCGTGCTACTTGGGTGTCTCTCCAACGAGCCGCTGACGTTTCGACTACGGGGGTCTTACCCTCTACGCCGGACCTTTCGCATGTCCTTCGCCTACATCAACGGTTTCTGACTCGTCTCATGGCCGGCAGACCATGAAAGAGAGATCCCACAACCCCCACGACGCAACCCCTGCCGGGTCTCACACGTCGTAGGTTTGGCCTCATCCGGTTTCGCTCGCCACTACTCCCGGAATCACGGTTGTTTTCTCTTCCTGCGGGTACTGAGATGTTTCACTTCCCCGCGTTC